>JBEKIF010000026.1:0-59931 GCA_050011895.1 Streptosporangiaceae bacterium
AAGGCCGGCAGCGTCTGGATCAACTGCTACAACGTGTTCGATGCGGCGCTGCCGTTCGGCGGCTACAAGCAGTCCGGCTGGGGCCGCGAGATGGGCCACGAGGTGCTCAACAACTACACCGAAGTGAAGGCCGTCACCACCCTGCTGTGACGCAGACGAAGCACGCTGAGGGTTATGCGGGCATGGCCTGCGTTCTCCGATAGTTCTGCTGCGCAGCTCTCCGAGGCGAATACCACGGCGCACTAGCACAAGGAGGAACACTACGGCCCGCCCGCGAGGTCAGCTTGAGCAAGCGATTTCCACCGGCACGTCCCGCCGCCGGGAACGATCACGTCATAGTCGCTTACGTCGGCAGCTCCGTGCCGGCCTGCTCCGCCACCATGTACTTGGCGTACCAGTCGGGCCAGTTCGCGTCTGCCTTGCCGATGCGCTTCTCGTGCTCGCCGTGCGCGGCCGACGCGCGCCGCATCGCGCTCGCCAGGTCCGCCGCGGATGCGAATGCCGTCTCAGCGGCGCCGATCCGGCCGGGCAGCCGCGTCGTGACCCCCTGCAGTAGCCAGCCGTTGCCGTCCGGGTCGCTGAACGTGGCGAAGGAGCTGTAACTGGCGTTATCGGGCGCGGGGCCGCGCACGCGACCGCTCGTGCTGTCGGGCTGGAACTGAGCGCCCGGCGTCCCGGCGTGGAATACCTCGCTGACCTCGGCACCGCGGGCGGCGAGCTCGTCGCGCGCAGCCTCGATGTCGGAGGCGATCAGGTACAGGCCCTGGGCCGAGCCGGGCGCGGCCGACGTGATTTTCGTGCCGAATTGGATCGAGCACCCCGAGCCTGGCGGCGTGAACTGGACAACCCGGAAGCCGTTGTCGAAGGGGAAGTCGGCGTCGAGTCTCCACCCGAGTCTCCCGTAGAACTCCTTCGCGCGGTCGACATCCAGGACAGGGATGATGACCACCTCGAGCTTGATGTCCACGTTGCCGGCTCCTCTCCCTTTGATGCCCGCTGCCCGCGTCAATGCCTGCGGCTCCGGTGCCACCGGGGCCGGTGCCCACATCCACCCTCACGCTACACATGCCGAAATCCACGAATCTCAGCAGATCGCCTGAGAAGCCTGGTGGCGGGCAGTGACAGCTTCGATGCGGTTTCAGGCTGAGGAACAGCCCGGCCGCGATCAGGGCAGCGGCGGCCGGGGCTGTGGTCCTCTGTCACGTCACGTCCCGGCCTTCACCTTTGCTTACGCCGGGACGGCCGCCGACTCCGCCTCCGGCGTTCCTGACCTTGCGTCGGCCCCGCGCGGCAGGCGCGGTACATGTCTGGCGGGCGGCGGCGCTCGCCTACCCTGGCTGGGCGGCACCAGGCGCCGGGACCACCGGCCCGCCGCGAAGCTCAGGGCGGGGCGGATGGCAGGGACACGAACGGGCGCAGCGCGACTTGAGGCGGCACCGCGGCGCATCGCCGGCCAGCCGCACAGCCTGCCCGGAGTCCTCGGCAACCTGCGGCAGCACGCAGACGGTCTGTGGCACCACGCGTTCACCGCCCAGCCGCTGCCGCCGCGATGGCTGGTCCTGGGCAGCGCCGCGCTCGCGCTCGCCATCGTGGCCTCGCCCCGGGCCTGGCCGGTCGCGCGGACCGTGGTGACGATCGTGCACGAGGGCGGTCACGCGCTGGTGGCGCTGGCCGCGGGCCGCCGCCTGGCCGGAGTCCGGCTGTACCGCAATACCGCCGGCGAGACCTTCTCGACGGGCCGGACGGACGGTCCCGGCATCGCGCTCACCGCCGCAGCCGGCTACCCGGCACCGTCGCTGCTGGGCCTCGGCGCGGCGGCACTGCTGGCCGCCGGGCGCCTGACCGGGATGCTGCTGCTCAGCCTGGTGCTGCTGGCCGGGCTCGCGGTCGCGGTCCGCAACGCCTACGGCATGCTGGCCGTGCTGGTCACCGCAGGCGCGATCGCCGCGGTCTGCCTGTACGCCCCGGCCGCGGTCCGGGCCGGGTTCGGCTACGCGATGACCTGGTTCCTGCTTGCCGGCGGCGTGCGGCCGGTGATCGAGCTGCAGCGCGAGCGACAGCGGGGCCGCACCCGGGGCTCGGACGCGGACCGGCTGGCCCGCCTCACGCCGGTGCCGGGCGGCATCTGGGTCATGATCTTCGGCATCGTCGCCTTCGCCGCCCTCGCTGTCAGTGCCCGCTGGCTGGTCCGCTGAAGGCGACAGCCGGCCAGCGGGCCTCGCCGAACTCCCGGATGAAGCGGCTTAGTGCTGGCTGGCTTGCCGGAGCCAGGCCTGGGTGCCCAGCTGGATGGCTTCCCAGGGGCTGCCGAGGGGGGGCGTGTAGGACAGGTCGAGGTCACTGACGGCGTCGACGGTCATGTTGTGGAAGATCGCGGTGGCGGCGATGTCGATGCGCTTGGCGATTTCGGCGTGGCGGTGCCCGAAGAGCTGGACGCCGAGGAGCCGCCCGGTTGCGCGGTCGCCGGTGAACCGCATCGTGATGCGGTGGCTGCCGGGGTAGTAGGCCTTGTGGTCGTCGGCCTCGGATCCGACGGTGACCGGGTCGAACCCGGCCGCGGCCGCTTCGTGGCCGCGCAGGCCGGTGCGGGCGGCGGCCTGATCGAAGATCTTCACGACCTGGGTGCCGAGGCTGCCGGCGAACTCCCGGTTGCCGCCGAGCGCGTTCTCGCCGGCCACCCTGCCCTGCTTGTGAGCGGTGGTGCCGAGCGGCAGGTAGCTCTCGCCGAGCAGCCGGTGATGGGTGATGACGCAGTCCCCTGCGGCCAGCACGTCGGGGAGGCTGGTCCGCATGCCCCGGTCTACGGCGATCGCGCCGCTGCTGCCCAGTGCCGCCCCGGACGCCGCGGCTAGCTCGGTGTCGGGGCGGACGCCGACCACCACCACGACCATGTCGGCCGGGCGCGCCACGGTCCCGCCGCCGGCTGAGGTCGCCTCGACCCGCAGCCGCCTCCTCTCGCCGGCGCTGGCACGGGTGATCTGCCGGACGGTGGTACCGGTCAGGACCTCGACGCCGCGGGCGGCGAGCTGGCCGTGGACGAGCTGGCCGAGTGCCGGGTCCACGGTGGGCAGCACCTCGGGCAGCTGCTCCATCTGGATGACGGACATCCCGCGGGTAATCAGCGCGTCGGCCATCTCCAGGCCGATGTAGCCGGCGCCGACGATGACCGCGGTGGCTGGCGCGGTCTGCTCGAGGGTGCGCATCAGCGCGAAGGTGTCGCCCATCGAGCGCAGCAGGTGCACGCCATCGCTGGCGCCCAGAGCGTCCGGCCCGGTCAGGCCGCTGATCGGCGGGCGGACCGGGACCGCTCCGGTGCCGACAATCAGCTTGTCGTAGCCGAGCAGTTCCTCGCCGCCGTCGGCGGCGGTGACAAGGAGCTTGTGGGCGCCGGCTTCGATCCGGCGTGCAGTAGTGTCCAGCCGCAGGTTCATCCCGGTCGCTTCGAGGTCGGCGACGGTCCGGTGGGCGAGGTTGCGCCAGTGGGTCACCTCGCCGGAGACGTAGTAGGGGATGCCGCAAATCGAGAAGTTCGGGTAGGCGTCCGCGACGACCACGCTGACCTCCGCGCCGGGGTCGAGTTCGCGGGCCCGCAGCGCGGCGCTGATCCCAGCGTCGCTGCCCCCGATCGCAATAAGGTGCATGGCTCTCCCGTCAGCTGGTTGTTACTGAAGCCCGCGACGGCCGGTGGCCTGGCCCGGGAACGGGCGGTTCCCGTCGGCGGCGGCCTCGTCGCCCGTACTGGACCGGACCGGGCTGGTCTGGGTGTCGGCGTCCGGCCAGTCGCCCTGGTGGGGGACGATGATGTCGGCGGCTTCGGCGGGGGTGACGCCGGGATACAGCGCCCTGATCACCACGATGGCCAGGGCGCCGCCGATGATCTCGGCCGTCACGAAGGCAGGCACTGACGACGGAGCGATGCCGGCGAAGGTGTCAGAGAACATCCGGCCGACCGCGATCGCCGGGTTGGCAAAGCTTGTCGATGACGTGAAGAAATAAGCAGCCCCGAGATAGGCACCGAAGGCCGCCGGGGCGGCCCGGCTGCGGCCCGACCGGGCCAGCGCGAAGATCACCAGTATGAGCCCAAGGGTGGCGACGATCTCGGACAGGAAGTGCGCAGGCGAGGCGCGGTGCTTCGCGGAGAAGCTGACCGCCGCCTGGGCGAACATCAGGTTCGCGAGCACGGCACCGCCGATGCAGCCGATCACCTGAAAGGGCAGGTAGGCCGCGGCCTCTCGGCAGCGCAGCCCGCCGAAGGCGGCGTCGACGAAGGACACCACCGGGTTGAAGTGGCCGCCGGAGACTGGCCCGAACATCAAGATGATGGCGAACAGCCCGGCCGCGGTCGCGGCCGCGTTCTCCAGCAGCTCCAGGCCGACGGCGCCGGGGGACAACCGCTGGGCGGCGATGCCCGAGCCGATCACCACGGCGGCCAGGAACGCGCTGCCCAGCAGCTCAGCGAGCAGCCGTCGCCACAGCGCGACGTCGTTCACCGCTGGGACCCGTCCGCGGTCCCGCTCATGCGGGGTGCCCGGTCGCGCGGCCTGCCTGCCGTATGTGCCTGATCGGTCATCGGCCCTTTCCATTGATAGGCGTCTAGGCAACTGGTGCCAGCTTGCGCGGGCACTGCGCATTCAACGACTGGCGACAGCAGCGGCTTGATCGCCCGATGCCTGGTCGCCGCCGGAGCAGCAGTCAGGGCCGTCGTGGTCCGGGCCGTAGAAGGTCTGGCTGTCGGCCAGGACCGCGTAGACCTCCCAGCGCTCGCCGTCGGACGGGCCCTGAACCCAGAACTTGTCCTGATTGGCGTAGCAGCAGGTCGTCGCCCGCTCATCCACCGAGGCGAGCCCCGCAACGGCGAGCCGGGCCTGCTCGGCGTCGACGGTCTCGATGTCACTGACCTCGATGCCGAGGTGGTTCAGGGTCCCGCCCCGGCCGGGGTTCTCCAGCAGGACGAGCTTCAGCGGCGGCTCGGTGATCGCGAAGTTGGCGTACCCGGGCCGGCGTTTAGCGGGCTCAGCGGCGAACAGCCTGGAGTAGAACTCGATGGCCTCGTCGATGTCGTTGACGTTAAGGGCGAGTTGCACGCGGCTGGACATGAGGACCTCCTGAGGGAAAACTTCGATGACTATCTATGTCTGGCTCCGTGCCGAGCTTGGCACAGAACATCGGATTCCGTCAATATAGACGTATGCCGAAGTCTCTCACGCTGCTCAGCCCAGCCGGCCCGGCGGCGTGCTGCCCACCGCTACCGCGCGAGCCGCTGTCCCCGAGCCGGCCGGCCAGGTCGCACCGCCGCTGAAGGCACTGGCCGATCCGGTACGGCTGCGCCTGATGTCCCTGGTCGCCTCCCATCCGGGCGGTGAGGCATGCGTCTGCGACTCGCGTCCTCGCGGGTCAGGACGACCGGGACTCGATCACGTCAAGGTCCCGTTCGGCATACAGCCGGTGCTCCCACTCCTCGTTGAGAATGGCCTGCAGGCATCGGCGTACGGCGAAGCTCTCCGGCTCCGGGTAGCCCGGCTCCCTGACTGGTTCGGTCATGCCGGCCAGCTTCCCGTCGGTGAGATCGGCGATCACCTGGCGCACGGTGGCCATGCGGTCCGCGCGCAGGGCGAGCACCTCGCCCAGCGACGGCCGCGCGCCGCGGTCGCGCGGGACGCCGGGTCCGGCGGGCATCTCGTCGCAGGGCAGGTCCAGTGGGTCCCAGGGCGACGGCTCCCCCAAGATTGCGCGCTTCACCCAGGCGTCGGTGGCGAAGACGAGATGGCGCAGCGTCTCGATGAAGGACCACTCTCCCTCGACCCGCTCGTGGAGCAGCTCCGGGGCCATCCCGCAAGCCCGCTCGACCGTCCGCTGCCACAGCCGCTCGAGGATGTCCCATGCGTCACGGAACCCGTCGGCACCGGCCGGGCGCATCTTCACGCGGTCCGGGTAGCGCCGGTTGAGCTCCGCCTCCACCAGGGGCACGACGTCGACGCCGTTGACCCGCAGGTTCTTGATCTCGCCGCTCATATCCACGTTCACCAGGGCAGCGCCACGGATCATGACCCCCGTCAGGTCGACGAGGTGGAAGCGCGCGTTGGTGAGGTCGACGTCGTGGAACCGGGCGCCGGTCAGGTAAACGTCCTCGAACCGCGAGCCGGTCAGGTTCTCGCTGGCGAAGTCAGCCACCCGACCAGCCTTCCATGAGGTACGTACTCGCCAGCTAGCGGGCATGGACGACATAGCGCGCCGAGGCCACGGCGGCCTTGCCGGGGACCGGCGAAGGCACCCCGATCACATCAGCGGTTGTGCCCCGAGGCGGCAATCGGGAACACTGCTGCGTCTCGCCAGGCGCCCCTCCGGCGCGGCTTGCTTGTCACGGGCAGATGCGCGAAACGCGGGAAGCGCCGCCCCTCACCAGCCGATCGCCGTTCCATAGGCCGCCCATTTAACTACGGTTGTTGGATCCTCTTCCGAAATTACTTCCGGGATTGCGACGAGACGGACACCTACAACCGCATCGAAATTGCTTCTTTGCGCCCACTCGGCCAGGGCATCCCTGGCTGACCCAGGATTTGGATGTCCACGACTAGTCAATATCGTTGCACGATTTACCGCGTGATCTTGTTGCGGGGCCTGAGGGAGCGTATCTGTGGTTGACATGGGGATAACTGGCTGGGGCATTGCACCAGTATCGCAGATGAAGCCGGATTTGAGCAGTACGGCGCCAGGCCCGGCAGCACGGCAGCACGGCCCCGGCCGACGGCAGGCGTGAGGCTGGTAAAAGGGTGACGGCTATCGGCACCGGCTCAGACCATCACCAGGTTGTGCTGCAGCAATAGCTGATTCGCACTCCGTAGTCCGCGATCGACATCGCAATGCGCGCTAGATCCGCCTGATTGCGCGGGCTTCGAGATGAAGGGCAGCGGCGGCCAATACACGAGCTGTTCTCACCACGCTCCCAGTCCGCCGGGCAGCCCGACGCCGCCTGCCCCGCGCCGCCAGCACCGTCTTGACGCGCCGGGAACCGGCTGCGGGACAGGGCACCGGCCGATCACGGCCGGCGGCAGGCCACCTCGGCGGTGCGGGCCTGGCTGCGGGCGTTCGCCGCCGACGCCGGGCGGGCCAGCCGGCAGACCGCTCGCCGAAGCGACTCAGACCGGCGTTCTGCCAGCCTGGAGCGAACGGAAGGATCCGCGGCCCCGGGGCGGGTTTCGGGTGCCGGGGTATCATTGTGGTAGCCCTTGCCCAGGCAGCCTGAACGAGTTCCCGGCCCGGCCTAGACCGCACGCCAGTCTCGAGATCGCCTCGCTGCATTTCCTAGCCCCGCGAGGTGAGACTCATGACCGCAGCCATGATGAAAGCGCGCAATGACGGTATGGAGTGTCTCCCGGCTGCCAGCGGCCGCCTGGCCGAGCACCTGGAGCTCCCCCGGCCGCTGCGGCTGCTGCGCACCATCACCTGGAGCCTGACTGAGTCTGCCGGGCTCCCGATCGCCGCGTATGCTGCCGCCGCCTGGCTGAGCGGACGCGATGCCGGCCTGCTGGCGGGCCTTGCGGCGATCTGGGTAACCGCCGCTATCCGCAAGATCGTCACGGGGTCCGTACCCAGCCTGCTGGCCATCTCGGCGATCGTGCTTACGCTCCAGACCGGTATGGCCATCGCCACCGGCGAACTCTGGATCTTCCTACTGCAGTTCCCGCTCGCGAACCTCTGCATGTGCGTCCTGTTCGCCCGGACCGCCCGCGGCCCGAACCCGATCGTTGCCCGGCTGGCCGCTGAGATGGTCGCCCTGCGGCAGCCCTCCACCCGTCACCCGGGCCTGCACCGTTTCTTCCAAGGGGCGACCTGGCTGTGGGCGGGCATCTTCCTGCTGCTCACGGCCAGCCTCTCGGTGCTGATGATGACCGAGCCGACCGGCATATTCCTGATGCTCTCGACAGTCGCAACCGCCGCGCTCGTCGTCATCGGAACTGGCGCGTCCACCCTCTGGTTCCTGTCTGTGCTGCGTCGGCTCGGGCTGAACCTCCGTTTCGCGCCAGCCTGACGGTGCGGGCAGTGCGCGGCCACCTGGAATGGGGTGCCATAGCGCGCCGCGTCGGTCAGCCACTCAGCCAGGCCGGTGCCCTCGGCCGCGATGTTGAGGACTAGTACCCGGCTCGAAAGGTCGTCCACGATGACGTTGGACTGATCCCACAGTTCCCCGCGCTCAGCTGCGGAAGCCGGGCGGCTGACGCGGGCCCGACGGCGAGGGCCCGCAGGACCAGCGTGGCGAGGGTGGTGCCTCCCCGCGTTAGGCTCGCGCCAGCGGAAGGGTGGTCCCCGAGATGGGCGCATTACAATACAGCCTTGTCCAGCCCGCGCTGGCGCAGTCGAATCTGACGGCGGTCGCGCCGTACATGTTCTGGCTGATGTTCCGCAACGTCGCGTCGGACGGGTTCGTGTTCGAGGACCCGGTGAACGCCGGCGTCCTGTCCCGGCCGGGGTGCGTGCTCGCCTCACCCACGTGGGAGAACAGCGCCACGAACGTGACACAGGACTACGTCTACAACTGGACCCGCGACGCCGCGATCGTCGCGATCGAGCTGGCAGCCGGCCCGCTCCCGACCAGCCAGCCGTTGATCGACTACGTGCAGTTCGCCCAGCTCTGCCAGAACTCGGGCGGCGACTTCGATAGTGGGTCGTTCTTGATCAATGGCACCCCGCGGAGCTGGACCGACCAGACCGACGGGCCGGCCCTGCAGACGCTGGCGATCCTGGCGCTGTTCGCCCAGCTCGACGCGCCGACGCAGACCGTCGCGAACGCCGTGATCGCAGCGAACCTGAACTTCCTGCAAAACGCCTATCAAGGCGAGACGTACAACCTCTGGGAGGAGGAGTACGGCGCCTCGTTCTTCGCGCGCTCCGTGCAGCTGAAGTGTCTTCAGGCGATCACGGCCAACACCCTCGGGATCCCGGCTCCGGGCTGGCTGAGCACCGCCATACCGTGGCTCGAGAACGCCCTCCAAAATCACTGGAACGGCCAGTACTACCAGTCGGTGCTGCCTGTCCCGACCGACTACAGAGCCCCATACGACGCCAACATCGACATCGTCATGGCGGCGGTCTACGGCGCCGTCGCGGTCACCGACACGAAGCTGCTCGCGACTGCCGCGCTGCTGCGCAGCCAGTGGGCCGACCCGACCTCCGGGTACTTCTACCCGATCAACGGCGCCGATCAGCAACGCGGCATCGGTCCCCTGCTCGGGCGCTATCCGGGGGACGTGTACGACGGTGACACCGATGCCCAGGTGGGTGACCACCCCTGGGCGGTGTGCACCGCCAATTTCGCCGAGCTCTACTACCTGCTGGCCGAGCAGATCACCACTGCCGGAACGGTTCCGCTCGACAGTCTCTCAACCAGCTTCTTCAGCCAGGTCGGAGTCGACGCGTCGACCACGCCGGCCGCGGCCGCGGCGGCGCTGCAAAGCGCCGGAGACCAGATGCTGCAGGCGCTCATGTTTCACAGCGATAATCTCGAGCTCAGCGAGCAGTTCGACGCCACATCCGGTTACGAGAAGAGCGTCAGCAACCTGTCCTGGAGCTATGCGTCGTTCCTGTCGGCGGTCCGCGCCAAGAACGCCATCTGAGAACCTGCGCCACTCCATCTCGGGGTCAGTCAGGCTCACTGAGCTGGCTGTCCCAGCGGTCGTAGTAGGGGCGCACCCCGAAGACCTTCGCCAGCGCCCACAGCGGCGGGAAAATGACGTTCTGCAGCGCTATGGGCGGCGAGGTAACGCGGCTTTCGTGGCGGAAATGCCAGAAGGTGGCACCGAGCTGGAGCGGGTTCCTCGGCGCGCCCCTGGGCGTGGTTCTTCCGTCCGCGACCAGGCCAGCCAGGGCCTCATGCCACTGCTTGGTATTCAGCGCCGGCCGGAGTTCGACAATGCCTTCGATCTCGGCCCGCCCGGGATTTCCCTCGGAGTGGCGGACGCCGGCCGGGATAACTATGGTCTCGCCCGCTCCGGCCACGCGCTCCTCGCCGCCGAGGGTGAACCGGGCTTCGCCAGCCAGGACGATGAACCGCTCTTCCTGGTGCGGATGGACGTGCTCGGTGATCACGCCACCGGGCACGCTGCGCCAGTTGAAGCGAACGAGATCCCCGCCGGTGTCCTCGGCCACGGCCGTGTACTCGATCCACTCGCCGGTGGCCGGATTGAAGAAGGGACGGAAGCCGGTCATATGCCACCCCCGCTCGACTGCGCACCAGGCGCCGCCCCGGGTTCTCGGCAGCGCCAGAAGGAATCTCAGCCTCTTCTACACACCGTTAAACGAGCACGCCTACCTGGTGCGGACGCTACGCCCCATGCCGCTGGAGGGACAAGTGAGCCGGGAGACTAGGCGGCGCGGCGGGCCACCGTGTCCCGGGGCGTGGATTAGTCAGGAGCCCAGCTCACCAGCCTGATAACCAAGCACTTATTACTGAAAAATATTGCTAGTTTCATCATTCGGATGTACGGTTGCCCAGGGACCGGGATCAGTCGCCGATGGCGGCTAGCTGCCGGTGGTGACAGCAGGAGAGGTTCACATGAGAGACGGAAACGGCAGCAAGGTCCTGGTGCGCAGCCGGGACGACCGGATGCTGGCCGGAGTGTGCGCGGGAGTCGCCGGTTACTTCGGCCTCGATGTGACCGTGGTCCGGGTGATCTGGGCCATCGTCTCGGTCATCACAGGGGGCGCGGGCATTCTGGCCTACCTGGTGGCATGGGTCCTCATCCCCGATGACGGCCAGCAGAGCTCGATCGCCGAGGACATCGTGAGCAAGAAGCGCGCAACCTAGCGATGCCTGACAGTCCCGCTGACGTGACCCCGGCCGAAGTTCCCTCGCCAGCCGCCGGAGCCAGCGGTGGATGACATCCGGCCGCAGGTGGTCCTGGGGACCGGGCAGGTCGGGCGCGCCCTCGCGGGCCGCCTGGCCGGGCTGGGCCTGCCTGTGCGGGCGGTGTCGCGGCACCGGCCAGCTGGCCTGCCGGAGGGGATCGACTGGCGCGGGGCGGACGCGACCGACCCTGATGCGGTCAGTGCCGCCGCCGAGGGCGCCGCGGTCATCTACCAGTGCCTGAACGCGCCGTACACGCAGTGGCCGGAACTCTTCCCGCCGCTGCAGCAGGGCGCGCTGGCCGCCGCCGAGCGCGCCGGCGCGATCCTGGTGAGCATGGAGAACGTCTACGGCTACGGCCCGACCGGGGGCAAGCCGATGACCGAGGACCTCCCGCTGGCCGCCACAACGGTGAAGGGCCAGGCCAGGGCCGCGATGACCCAGCAGCTGCTGGCAGCCGCCGAAGCCGGCCGGGCCCGGATAGCGATCGGCCGGGCCGCGGACTTCTTCGGCCCGGGCGTCACCACGCAATCAGTGCTGGGCGAGCGCTTCTTCGGCAGGGCACTGGCCGGCCGGAGCGCTGACTTCCTCGGCAACCCTGAGCTGCCCCACACCTACAGCTACGTTCCGGATATCGCGGCCGGGCTGGCCACTCTCGGCACCGACGGGCGCGCGATCGGGCAGATCTGGCACCTGCCCGGCCCGGAAACGGTCAGCACCCGGCAGATCCTCGATCTCGTCGCCGCGGATTCCGGGCATCCGGTCGGCGTCCGCTCGCTGCCCAGGCTGGCCGTGCGCGCCCTCGGAATGATCAATCCGATGATGCGGGCACTGGCGGAGATGGCCTATGAGTTCGACGAGCCCTTCATCCTCGACACCAGCAAGTACGAGACCACATTCGGGCTCGCCGGCACGCCTCTCCCCGACGCCGTCGCCGCGACCGTCGCCTGGTACCGAACCCGGGCCGCACGCCCTGACTAGCACGCCCTGACTAGCCCGAAGGCAACTACCGCCATGAGCACCGCAGCGAACCATCCGAAGCCCGTAAGCCATTCCATCTTCGAGACCTGGGGACGCGCTGTCTACCGGCGCAGGCGGCTGGTCCTGGTGATTGCCCTGCTGTTCGCGGTGGTCGGCGGTGTGTGGGGGACCAGCATCTTCGCCAAGGTGCAGACGGCTGGCGGGTTCGACGCCCCGCACAGCCAGAGCCAGCACGAAGCAAACCTGGCCACGCAGGCGTTCGGCCGGGACGCCGGTGACGTGGTGGTTCTGTACTCCAGCAAGACCCTCACCACGGCAGCACCCGCCTTTCGGTCCGCGGTGATCAGCACGCTGGGCGCGCTGCCGCGCTCCAGAGTCATCTCGTACGCGACGTACTGGTCGACCGGGTCTCGGCAGTTCGTCAGCGCCAGCGGCCATCAGACCTACGCGGTGCTCGAGCTGGCCGGGGCCAGCGACACCGCACGGCAGGACAGCTACGACGCGATCAAGGCCCAGCTGAGTCCGCCCGGCGTGCAGGCTCAGATCGGCGGGGCGGTCCCGACCGACGAGACGATCGACAAGCAGGTAACCGCCAATATCACCAGGGCCGAGGGCCTGTCGTTCCCGGTGCTGCTGATCTTGCTGCTGGTGATCTTCGGGAGCCTGACCGCGGCGTGCCTGCCGCTGGTGATCGGCGCGCTGGGGATCCTCGGGTCGTTCACCGCGCTGCGGCTGCTGACCCTGGTCACCGGGGTATCGGTGTTCTCCCTGAACATCACCACGATCCTGGGCCTGGGGCTGGGCATCGACTATGGGCTGTTCCTGGTCACCCGGTTCCGCGAGGAACTGCACAAGCAGGCCACGGTGCAGGATGCGGTCGCCCGCACGGTCGCCACCGCGGGCCGCACCGTCCTGGTGTCCGGGATCACTGTCGCCATCGTACTGGCCAGCCTGATGCTGTTCCCTGAGACGATTCTGCGGTCCATCGGCTACGGCGGTGTCGCCACCGTGCTGGTGGATATGCTCGCCGCGCTGACGGTGCTGCCCGCGCTGCTGGCCGTGCTGGGCCCGAAGGTGAACTCGCTGCGGATCCGCCGGTCCGTGCAGCGGCCGCCGGCCGCCGAGGCCAGCGGCGGGTGGTACCGGCTGGCGCACAGCGTGATGCGCCGCCCAGTGCTGTATGCCGTCCCGATCGTGGTGGTGCTGCTCGCGCTCGGCTCGCCGTTCCTGAAGGTCGTGTGGGGCGGGGTCGACGCGACAGTGCTGCCGGCCAATGCCGCGCCGCGGCTGGTGACCGAGGCGCTGAACCGGGACTTCCCCGGCAACCCGACCGCCCCGATCGAGGCCATCGTCCAGTTCCCCGGCCCGGTGACGGGCTCGCCGTCCCGGGCTGCCGAACTGGCCTCCTACGCCAGCCGCCTCGGCCGCGTGCCCGGTATCAGCGGCGCGCAGGTGACCGGCGTCCGCGGCGACGTCGGGCGGGTGGACCTGCGTTATGGCCCTGGTCCTAATTCGCCGCAGGCACGGGCCATCGTCGGGCAGGTCCGGGACGTGGCCCCGCCGGCCGGCGCTACAGCGCTGGTCGGCGGGCAGACCGCCGCGCTGGCCGACCAGCTGTCCAGCATCGGGCAGATCCTGCCGTTCATGGCACTGGCCGTGGTCATCGCGACGTTCGTGCTGCTGTTCCTCGCGTTCGGCTCGCTGGTCCTGCCGGTCGAGGCGATCGTGATGAACATCCTGTCGCTGTCGGCGATGTACGGGGTCGTGGTGTGGATTTTCCAGGACGGGCACCTGTCCGGCCTGCTTGGCTTCACCCCGAACGGGACGATCAGCCCCACCATCCCGGTCCTGATGTTCGCGATCATGTTCGGGCTGTCGATGGACTACCAGGTATTCCTGCTCTCCAGGATCCGCGAGCGCTATGACGTGACCGGTGACAACCGCGGCGCGATCGCCAGCGGCCTGCAGCGCACCGGCGGCGTGATCACCAGCGCGGCGCTGCTGCTGGTCGTCGTGATCGGCATGTTCTCCCTCTCCGGCATCACCTTCATCAAGCTGCTGGGCGTCGGCATGATCGTCGCCCTGATCCTCGACGCCACCCTCGTGCGGATGCTCCTCGTGCCCGCCACCATGCGGCTGGTCGGCGACGCGAACTGGTGGGCGCCCGCGCCGCTGCGCCGCTTCTATGCCAGGCACGGCATCCGCGAGGACGACGGCCCGGAACCCGATGCAGTCGAAGGACCTGTCCCCGAGCCCGGACCTGTCCCCGAGCCGGCCGGCACCAAGTGAGGGAGCGCCCGGGTCACGATCCTGCGCGCCAAGGCCACCGGCCAGGCTCCGACGCTGGCGACAGCGTAGCTGCTGCGGGACACATCGCATGGCAGTCACGTTGAGAGAAGAGATGGCTATCGACACGCTCGAGGCAATCCAAGCCGACGGCACTACGCAGTGGATCCGCGTTCGCGGGGCGGACGCTGTCAACCCGGTGCTCCTGCTGATCCAGCAAGGTCCCGGCCTGCCGATGATCAACGAAGCGCGGCGATTCGGGCACATCCTCGGGCTGGAACGTGCCTTCACGGTCGTCTACTGGGATCAGCGCGGCTGCGGCCGCTCGCTGCGCAGCAGGAAGGACCAGGCCGGCATCAGCCTGGAGCGGATGGTCGGCGACACCGTGTCGCTCCTCGACTTCCTCCGAGACCGATTCGGCGGAAAGACATATGTCGCCGGATTCTCTTTCGGAGCGACGCTCGGTGCCTGCGCCGCTGCACAGCGCCCGGACCTCGTTGCCACGCTGGTGGCAGTGGGAATGGATATCGACGGGCCCGCGGCCGGCAAAGGTGCCTACGACTTCGCGCTTGCCGCAGCCCGCCAAGGCGGCAACCGGCGCGCGACGCGGCAGCTAGAGGCCATCGGGCCACCCCCGCACCTGAGCTCGAAACAGTTCGCCACCCGGGTCCGCTGGGCTTCCAACTTCGGCGGGGTCACGCGCAACGAAACCTATGGGACCCTGGCGCGCACGCTGCTCGGCAGCCTGGTGCGCTCGCCTGACTATTCGGCCGGGGACGTCATACGAACCGTTCGCGGTATCAGCGCAACGCAGGCCGCATTGCTGCCAGAGATGGCGAACATGGACCTGACTCGTACGCTGCCCCGCATCGACGTGCCTGTTGTCATGGTGCAGGGCCGCCATGACCAGGTGGCGCCTGGCGGAGCAGCACAGCTGTACGCCAGCTCCCTGACGGCACCGAGCAAGACCCTGGTGTGGTTCGAGAACTCAGCGCACACTCCACATCTCGAGGAGCCCGGCAAGTTCCGTGACCTCCTCATCGGAGTCCGGGCCAGCAAGCTCGCGAGTACCTGACGCTACGCCGGATCCCGAGCCCCGCGCTCACGGCGGCTGCCAGAGCCAACATCATCAAACCCTGACCAGAAGGAGCTAAGGATGCGAGAGGACGTCGCCGTCGACGGCGCGGGAACACCCGGCCCGGGCTGGCCGTACCAGCCAGACGACAACACCGAGCAGCGCCGGCCATGAGCGGGGCACGCTCCTGGATGCTCTACGGCGCCGCTGGCTACACCGGCGCCTTGATCGCACAGCACGCACACGACTGCGGTCACCGGCCCCTGCTCGCAGGCCGGAGCGCGGCAGCCATCACCTCCCTGGCCGGGCAATTCGACTTGCCGCACCAGGCTCTGGCCTTGGACGATCCAGCCGCGCTGAACGCCGCGCTGGCCGACGTGGATCTGGTACTTAACGCCGCCGGACCGTTCCTGCACACCGCGGCCCCGCTCGCGGAAGCCTGCCTCAACGCCGGAGTGCACTACATCGACATCGGCAACGAGCTGCAAGTGTTCAGTACCCTCTACGACCTGCACCAGCGCGCCCAGCGAGCGGACGTCGCGATCATCCCCGGTGCCGGGTTCGGCGTCGTCGCCACCAACTGCCTAGCCCGTTACGTCAGCGACGCAGTCGGCGGCGCGCAGCAACTCGAAGTCGCCACCCGAGCCGCCACCGCCCAGCCGGGCCCCGGCGGCGCAGCATCCATGCGAGCGAACCTCCCCTACGGAGGCTGGATCCGCCGGGCGGGCCAGCTGCACCCTCATCCGTTCGGCTCAGGTGCCACAACGATCACCTTCCCCGACGGGCCCTGCCGCGTAAGGCCCGTCCCCACAGGTGATCTAGAAGCAGCCTTCCGAGCCACAGGCGCCCCTGACATCGTCGCGTACTCCGCCGAACTCGACCCCGCGGCCCTCAATCCCCCAGCCTCAGATAGCGAGGCTGCCGGACCCCCGACCTACCGGTCATTCGGGTGGGCGCGGGCCACTGGCGCGGACGGCGCCACCGCCCAAGCGTGGCTGCAAACCGGTGAGTCCTACGCCTTCACCGTCGCCGCCAGCATTCGCGCCGTAGAGGAAACCTTCACGAGACCAATGCGCGGAGCGTTCAGCCCCGCCGCGGCGTTCGGCGCCGGCTTCGCCTTCACGATCCAAGGCACCACCCGGATCGACACCATCCCCGCAGCAGCGCTGCCGACCTAAAGGCTCTGAAGGGGGGCGGCGTGGTCTCCGTAATCGCGCAGGTCGGGGGCGATGACGCGGAAGTGCTCGCCCAGCGCCTGCAGCTGGGGAGCCCACCTGCTCCGGTTGCAGGGAAGGCCGTGGATCAGCACGACGACGGGACCCTCGCCCGCGCTGCCGTAGGCAAGCTCGACCGGGGTCATCCGCCAGCTGCTACGCGGCTGCGTTCTTGCTCTCATCGGCAAGGACGCGGCTCGCGGCTGCCGCAGGGCCGGCCCGTTGCGGGCGATTGTCCTTAAGATGAGCTGATGAGCGGAGACCGTGAGCTGGACGTGGTGGTGTTCGGCGCGACCGGTTTCGTGGGACGGCTCGTGGCCGGCTATCTGGCCCGGCGCGCATTGCGCGGTGTCCGGATCGGCCTGGCGGGACGGTCGTTGCAGCGGCTGGCTGACCTCCGGGCGGGGCTCGGCGCTGCTGCGTCAGGGTGGCCGCTGCTGACGGCCGATTCGGCGGATCCGGCATCGGTCGCGGCTCTGGCGCACTCGGCCCGCGTGGTGGCGACCACGGTGGGGCCTTACCGCCGGCAGGGGCTCACGCTGGCCGCGGCCTGCGCCAGCGCGGGCACCGACTACGCGGACCTGTCCGGTGAACTGCTTTTCATCAGGGAAAGCATCGACCAATGCCATGCCGTGGCGGCGGGAACGGGCGCGCGCATCGTGCATTGCTGCGGGTTCGACTCCGTCCCCTCTGACCTGGGCGTGCTGATGTTGCACCAGGCAGCCCTCGCGGATGGCGCCGGGGATCTGGCGGACACGACGCTGGTCCTGACGGGCCTGAGGGGCGGTGTCAGCGGCGGGACGCTGGCGTCAGGGCTCGGGCAGTGGAGCGAGGCGGCGGCCAGCGCCGAGCGGCGCACAGTCATCGAGGACCCGTATGCGCTGAGCCCTGAGCGCGCGGCCGAGCCGGACCTCGGCGACGAGCGGGACCTGCACTGTGCCGGCTACGACTCGGTCCTGGGGAGCTGGATCGGGCCGTTCCTCATGGCGGGGCTCAATACGCGCGTCGTGCGCCGCAGCAACGCGCTGCAGGGCTGGGCCTATGGCCGCCGGTTCCGTTACCGGGAGGTCACCGGCTTCGGCGCCGGCCCGGCCGCCGCCATGGAGGCCGCCGCGGTCGCCGCGGCGGGCAAGGCGATGGCGGCAGGGCTCGGGTTCGGGCCGTCCAGGGCGCTGCTCGGCCAGGTCCTGCCCGTGCTCGGCAAGGGCCCCAGCGAACGGACCCGCCGCACGGGCTTCTTCCGGATCCAGATCCACGCCGCTACCTCGGCGGGCGCGCGCTACGTCGGCAAGATCGAGGCCAGGGGCGACCCGGGCTACGCCGCCACATCGGTGATGCTCGGCGAGAGCGCGCTCTGCCTCGCGCTGGACCGTGACCGCCTGCCCGACCTCGCCGGCGTCCTCACGCCAGCGACGGCGATGGGGACCGCCCTCGCCGACCGGCTCAGGTCGGCGGGGCAGACCCTCGAAGTGCAGCGGACCACCAGGTAACCCGCGGGGGCGGTGGCCAGACCCGGCGGCCAGACCAGGCGGCGGGGGCCGCAGCGGGACCGGATCCACGTGCCCGGCTTGTTCAGGCGCTGGTCGAGGGCGGGTAACAAGCAAACTGTTTCTGGAGACACTGTGGTAACTTCACTAGCGTGGCGAGCTGGAGTTTCCTGACCAACCACGCCCGGGTACTGCTCTGCATAGCCCACGACCCGGGAGTGCGGCTGCGCGATATCGCGGCGAGCCTGGGCATCACCGAGCGCAGCGCCTACGGCATCGTTACCGACCTCACCGCAGCCGGCTACGTCGTCAAGCAAAAGGACGGCCGCCGTAACCGCTACCAGATCCAGGCGCACCTGCCGCTGCCCGAAGACACCGCCCGGAGCCGCACGGTCGGGGAAGTCCTGGCCCTCCTCGCAGGCCAGGATCACCTCGTCACGCTGCCCCAGCCGGGTCACGCTGACGGCCGCAGTGAGCATCAATCAGGGCTGGAAGCTCAAATGACGCCACCGGCCGCCAGTTCCAGCTAGAGCCGCACGAACCCGATTTCCTGCCCGAAGACCGGTCGGACGAGCCGGTCGGCGTTACGGCCAATATGCTGGACAGCCCGCGCACCGCGATTTCGGGAGTTCTCAGATGAATACCTTTATCACTGAGATCCGTGACATTATCGTGCCGGATCAAAACGGCAAGCATGGTCCGCTGCCGCCGATTCTGATCAGCATGACGCTGGTAACAGGATTGGTCGATGCCTTCAGTTATCTTATCCTCGGCCACGTTTTTGTCGCTAACATGACGGGCAATGTAGTGTTCTTGGGTTTCGCTCTGGCCGGCGCTCCAGGATTTTCGATTGCTGCCTCTCTGGTGGCTCTGGCGGCATTCGCGCTCGGTGCACTGGCCGGCGGCAGACTCGGCGCCCGGTACCGCGATCATCGAGGCCGGCTCCACAGTTCTGCCGCCGCCATCCAGGCCGTGTTCCTTGCGGCTTCGGTCATCCTCGCCGTCCTCTGCGGCAGCCCGGTGGCCGGCGGGTACCGCTACGCCCTCATAGTGGTGCTGGGCGCCTCCATGGGAATCCAGAACGCCGCTGCCCGCAAGATCGCCGTGCCCGACCTCACCACCACCGTTCTCACCCTGACCATCACCGGGATCGCCGCCGACAGCGCCCTGGCGGGTGGAACCGGATCCAAGGCGGGGCGGCGGCTTGTCGCGATAGCCACCATGCTGTGCGGCGCGCTCATCGGCGCGGCCCTGGTCATTCATTCGCAGCTCTATTACCCGCTCGTGATCGCGCTCATCGCGATTACGCTTGGCGCGGCTACGACCTTTGTGCTGGGAAAGTCGGATCCGGCGTGGATCCGTCCGCCGAGCTAAGGTCAGGGCAGGTCGGCGCGGGGGTCTATAACCCAGTGGTTGACCCCCAGGAGCTGGCCGGCATAGGTCACGTCCCGTTCGTCCGCGAGCCTGAAGCCGACGGAGCGGCAGACTCCGTTGGACGGGGCGCTGGTCGCCGGGGCGAAGGCGGGCACGATGTGCTGCTAGGCACTGCCAGCTGCCGTGACGAAGTCGATGAGTTCCTCTACCCGGCCAAGGAACTCAGGTTCAAGGTCCGCGAAACACGTCACGGAGCGCAAGATGCGCTGCCAGCCCGCGGCTGTGTCCGCCCGCCACCCGATGGCCTGCAGAACGCCTTCCTTCCAGGGCGTGCCGGGAGGAATCTGCGGCCAGCCGCCGATTCCCACCGCGGTCGGCTTGACCGCCGCCCAGACGTCGATGAAGGGGTGCCCGACGATCAGGACGTGCGGTGATCGCACCTGCGCGGCGATCCGGCTCTCCTTCGACCCGGTGACGAGGTGATCGACAAGGACGCCCAGCCTGCGCCCGGGCCCGGGGGCGAAACCAGCGACGATCGCGGGCAGGTCATCGATTCCGCCGAGGTACTCGACGACCACGCCGACATCGCGAAGGTCGTCGCCCCAGATCTTCTCCACGAGCTCGGCGTCGTGGCGCCCCTCGACATAGATCCGGCTGGCCCGGGCGACCTTGGCCCGGCTATGCGGAGCGGCGATCGAGCCTGAGGCGGTGCGGGCGGCGGGCCTGGCGGCCCGGGCTTGCGAACCCGGCGCGGCGGCCCGGTCCGGCCTGACCAGCATGACCGGCTGGCCCTCGAGCAGGAAGGCAGCCGGGCTGAGCGGGAACACGCGCTGCCTGCCGCGGGCGTCCTCCAGGGTGACAGCGTCCTTCTCGCAGCAGACCACGGCCCCGCAGAACTCCCCCGCGGCATCCTCGACGACCAGCCCGTAATCAGCCGCCACCCGCGGAAGCTGAGTTTGCCCCGGGCGGCGGCGTCCCGCCGCGAGCACGTCCGGGCCGTACTGCCTGCTCCGCACCGGTTACCCTCCTCCACGGTCAGCCGCCGGGCCGGGGAGAGCGGCCACACCGGGCGGCCGGCCAGGCCTTCCCCAACCCGCCGGAACCAGGAACTCAGGAAAAATACCGCAGCGGGCCCGCACCCGGTGATCTGCCACTCCGGCCGGGGCGGCTGGTCCTTGGTTCCGTGGCTCGTGATCGCGACGCGGGGAATGGCGGTGATCCAGCTGGCGTTCCGGCTGCCATGCCCTTCGTTGTGATTGCCACCGCCTTCGGCGGCCCAGAGGTACTGGCTATCGCCGACCAGCAGGCTCCGGAGCCCGGGCCCGGCGAGGCTCGCATCGAGGTCCGCGCCGCAGGCGTGAACCCGGTCGATGTAAAGGTCTATAGCGGGGCGTTCGGTACCGATCCTGCGCAGCTGCCAATCCGGCTCGGCTCGGAGGCCGCGGGCGTGGTGACGGCGGTGGGGCCTGACGCGGTTGGCCCGGCCGGGCCGATCGCGATCGGCGACGAGGTGATCGCGTTCCGCGCGTCCGGGGCCTACGCCGCCGAGCTGGTGGTACCGGCCCAGGCACTGGTTCCTAAGCCGGCTGCCCTGGGCTGGCCGGAGGCAGGCGGCCTGATGCTCACGGGCGTGACCGCGTGGCACGCCCTGGCCGCCACCAACGTGCACGACGGCGACACGGTGCTGATCCACGGCGCCGCCGGCGGCGTGGGCCTCATGGCGGTACAGCTTGCCGCCGCCCGCGGGGCGGCGGTCGTGGCAACCGCCAGCCCGCCCCGGCATGACTTCCTCCGCGGGCTGGGTGCCATCCCTGTCGCCTACGGCGCCGGCCTGGCTGAGCGGGTCCGGACCGCTGCGCCAGGCGGCATCGATGCCGCGCTTGACCTGGTCGGCACCGATGAGGCCATCGACGTCTCGCTCGAACTGGTCGCTGACCGGGCGCGGATCGCCACCATTGCCGCGTTCGCACGAGGCATAGAGGCCGGCCTCAAGGTTCTCGGCGGCGCGCCCGGCGCGGACCCGGGCACCCAGATCCGTGCTGCCGCGCGCCTGGAACTCGCGCGACTGGCCCAGGACGGGACACTGCGAGTCTTCGTGGCCCGGACCTACCCGCTGGCCGATACCGCCGCCGCCCACCGCGCCATCATGACCGGTCACACCACGGGCAAGATCGTCCTCATCCCGTAGCCCGGATGTCCGGATGGAGCCGGGGCGCGGACACGCTCGAGGAGGCCGTCTTCTTGTCGAGTCGGTATCGCTCGGCAAGCGCGATCGCGGACGCATTCGCCGAACTCGGGTAATTCGCCGAACTCGGGTAAGCGGGTAACAGCCGGCCCCGATCAGCCGGGCGTGAGTGGCCCCGGACCCGCAGGCGGGCCTGAGCAGGCCGCGACCTAGTCGTGACCGTGAGCCCATGACCTGGGTCTTTTGCCAAAACCAGGACAAGACGTGCCTGCACCACGCACGGTTGATGCCGGCAGCCGGGTAGGAAACGCCCGTAACTCAAGCCACGCGCGGCCAAGCTGGGCCCGCGATCACCAACCAAACCGGCCAGCAAGTGACCGCGGGCCCTCGGCCCGCGCCGGCCCTGCCCGGTTCCGTCGAGCGCGGAAAGGACGGCGACTGCCCCTGGACCACCGAGATCATTCACACGCAACAAAGGAGAACAGATGTTCCACCGGAAGTTCGTGATTATGATGTCCGTGGCCCTGGCAGCGCTGGCCTTTGCCGTTGCCTTCAGCACCGGGCCCGCCCATGCCGCGACCCGCGTGGTCCGCCATCAGGAGCGCTGGATCGCGTACAAGTACGCGACCGCGCAGCGCGGCAAGTGGTATTGCTGGGGCGGCGCAGGGCCGTCCTGTTTTGACTGCTCAGGTCTCGTCTCCGCCGCCTACAAGCACGCCCACATCTGGCTGGGCCGGACTACCTACGACATGCTCCACAGCGGCCGGCTGGTTCGCATCAGCCATGCCCAGGCGCAGCCAGGCGATCTGGCCTTCTACGGCACCGGGCACGTGGAGCTCTTCGTCCGCGGCGACCTCACCTTCGGGGCGCACGACACCGGCAGCCGGATCGGCTGGGTGCGGTTCAACGTCTACTGGCAGCCCACCGCCTACTACCGCGTCCGTGGCGCCAGCCGGCGGGTGGCGGCGGCCTAACCGGTCACCGGGTGCTGCGACAGGCCGGCGGAGGTGCCGCTGAGCTGGGCGAAGACCAGCAGTAATTCGGCGCCGATGGAATCAGGGCGACCCGGTATCGCGTTCTTCGTAATGCGACGGCTACCGAGCGCGGCCGTCGTCGCCGGTTTGCGTGCCTGGCCAGCCTGGCCGGACTCCGGCCGGCGCTACGCGTGGCGGTCCGCATCTCACCGCCAGTAGCGGGACCGAGGTAACCACAACCGGATAAACGCTACCTAAGTGCCGGACATAACGATCTTGCCCGGCGCGCTCGGCGTGTCAAGCCCCCGAGTGAGGCGCGGCCGCACTGGACCTGGCCACCGGATTCCGCCCAAGGCCTGGTCATCGAGTTGATCGCCCGGGCTATTGACTCTGTGCGCTGCCACGCCTCTTCTCATGCCGAATGGGAACGATAATGCGTCGCTCTGGCCTCGACCACCTCTACGCACGCCTCCGCTCCCCCCACTGGCCCCAGAGCCTGACCCGGCCGCGCCGCGTGATCGCAGTCGCCAGCGTGGCCGCCGCACTCGTGCTGAGCCTGGTCGGCGTAGCCGTGGCTGGCGTCTTCGCAGGCACGGGGACCGGCACTCAGGCAGCTGGTGCTCATGCCTCCAGCGCGGCCGGACACCCGCCGGCTGCCACCTCCGGCGGCCATGCCAGTAGCGGGCCTGCCTCCAGCCCGCCCGGGGCGCCCGTCCGCAAGGCGGCGGACGGCACGGCAAAGACCGCGGCTCCGGCACGCTCACCGGCCAGGGCCCAGGCCCGCACGAGGGCACTCGTCACCTCCTGCCGCTCGGTGGCGCATATCGGCGACTCGACTTCAGTCGGCATGATCTCGCCTGACTACCTGCCCGACCCGGCCCAGCGACTGGCCGCCCGGTACGCGGATGTCGGCGTCAGGCACCTTCGCGTGGCTGCCTCAGGCGGCCGCTCGATCGTCGAGGAGATGCCCGGCCAGGTCAACGGTTACGGCGTGGCCAGCGGCTGGCGGGGCGAGGGATACCAGGGCTGCTGGGTATACGCCCTGGGCACCAACGACACCGCCAATGTGTCCGTTGGCTCGTCCGTCGGGCTGATGGGCAGGATCGAGCAGATGATGTCGGTGGCGCACGGCGAGCCGGTCATGTGGGTCAACGTGCGGACCATGCTCGCCAGCGGCCCCTGGTCTGAAGCCAACATGCAGACCTGGAACAACACCCTGCTTCAGGCCTGCCCGAGGTACCCGAACATGCGGATACTCGACTGGGCCTCGCTGGCGAATCCTGGCTGGTTCAGCTCGGACGGGATTCACTACACCTCGGCCGGTTTCGCGGATCGCGCCCAGGCCATCGCTGACGGGCTGGCCAGAGCGTTCCCCCGCGGCGGGCACAGCAATAGCTGCGTTGTGCGCTAACCGCCACCGGCTGGTCATATCGCCCGGCCGTACCGCCAGGTTCCGTAACTTGCCAACTACAATACGTAATCATTAGGTTACTCTGGGTAGTGACCACCTTGCCGCGCGGACCGACACGCGCCGGACAGTAAGGATTCCGGCGGACCGGCCCGCGGCAAGGGGGAACTACCATGCCGGAACCGGTACGCACCGGTCAGCGTTATATGCCGGGCCTGGACGGGCTGCGTGCGCTGGCGGTGCTCGCTGTCATCGCCTTTCACGAGCAACTCGGATGGGCGCCCGGAGGGATGCTCGGAGTCGGGGTGTTCTTCACCCTCAGCGGCTACCTCATCACCGATCTGCTGCTCGGGCAATGGTCCGCTTACGGCAGGCTCCGCCTTGGCGACTTCTGGCTCAGGCGGGCACGCCGGCTGCTGCCCGCGCTGTTCGTGATGCTGGCGGTCGTGACCGCCTGGGTGACGATCGCTGACCGGGTCCGGCTGGCCGGCCTGCGCGGCGCGGTGGCTGCCGCCGCCACCTACTCAAGCAACTGGTACCTGATCGCGGCCAACCAGTCCTACTTCGCCAGGTTCGCGCCGCCCGCCCCGCTCGACCACCTGTGGTCGCTCGCCGTGGAGGAACAGTTCTACATCGTCTGGCCCTGGCTGCTCCTGCTGGGCGTGTGCTGCCTGCGGACCCGCCGGGTTAGCGCGATCCGGTGGCTGGCCCTGCCCACGCTCGTGCTGGCCTGCGCGTCAGCGGTCGCCATGCTCCGGCTCTATCACCCGGGCCTGGATCCGACGAGGGTCTATGAGGGGACGGACACGCGTGCCTTCGGCCTGCTCGCGGGCGCGGCACTGGCGATGGTCTGGCCCAGCAGGAACCGGGCACGGCCGGGGATCTGGGCCCGGCTGCCGCTCGACGGCGCCGGGATCGCGGGCCTGGCGGTGATCGCAGTGATGATCTGGCGGGTCGGCCAGTACTCGCCGTTTACTTACCGGGGCGGGCTGGCCCTGCTTTCGATAGCGACGGTCGCCGTCGTGGCCGCGGCGGCCTGCCCGGGCAGCCTGGTGGGCGCTGCGCTGGGCTGGCGGCCCTTGCGGTGGATCGGCGTCCGCTCCTACGGCATCTACCTCTGGCACTATCCGGTCATCGTGCTGACGACGCCAGCGAACGCCACGGAGGACCTGCCCAGGGCCGCCCTCCAGGTGACGGCCAGCGTGGCCCTGGCCGCCCTGTCCTGGCAGTTCGTCGAGGAGCCCGTGCGACATGGCGCCATCGAGCGGCTGGCGGCGCGGGTCCGCGCCTCAGGCTGGCGCGCCCGGCCCGTCAGGCTGGGCGGCGTAGCTGCTGCGGTGGCCGGATCCGGGGTGTTAATAGTCGCCTGCGGTGGCCTCGCCGGCGCCTTCCCGGCTCCGGCCCCGGCCGCGGACAGCCCGGCGTCCCTGGCCGCCAGCGCCTCGCAGCCCGCGATCAAGTCGGTCTCGACCGCCAGGGCGCACCCGGCGGCAGCCGGGTCGCCTCGGTCGTCCCCGGCGGACGCACCGCCTGGCGGTCCGCTCCGGACCTCCTGCCGTGCCGTCGCGCACATTGGCGACTCGACCTCCGATGGCCTGGTCTCGCCCGACTACCTGCCCGACCCGGCGAAACGGATCCCCGAGCGGTATGAGGACGTCGGGGTGCAGACCGTCCGCACGGACATCTCGGGAGCGCGGTCGGTGGTCGAGGTACTGCCCGGTCAGGTCAACGGCTACGACGCGGCACGGGCGATGGTGGCGGAGGGATTCCAGGGCTGCTGGGTGCTCGCCCTCGGCACCAACGACACCGCTGACGTGGCCGTCGGCTCCGAGATCGGGCTGATGACCCGGATCGAGCGGATGATGTCCGTGGCCCACGGCGAGCCTGTCATGTGGGTCAACGTAAAATCACTGCTCGTCAGCGGTCCCTACGCCGAGCCGAACATGCTGAAGTGGGACAAGACCCTCGTTCATGCCTGCGCCAGGTACCCGAACATGCGGATCTTCGACTGGGCCTCGGTGGTGAAGAATAAGTGGTTCATCTCGGACGGGATTCATTACACCTCAGCCGGTTACGCCGCCCGCTCCAAGATGATCGCCGACGCCCTGGCCAAGGCGTTCCCGCAAGACGGCCGCAGTAGCGGCTGCGTGGTCGGATAGCCGCCGTTGCCCGCGCCGGGCCGGCCGCCGACTGGCGACCCGGCCCGGCAGCAGGCCGGCCCGGCCCGGCAGCAGGCCGGCCCGGTCCGGCCCGGCGCTTAAGGTATCCGCCGCCCGGTCACCGAGGTTGGCCGGATCCGCACCCAGAACGGGTGTTCCACGTTGGCTGCCCACCGGTCCAGGCCGAGGTGGCCAAGCCGGTCGATTTCAGGCGCCTCGTACACCACCGTGGCCCGGCCTGTCACCAGGACGCTCCAGCCGGTCCGGCTCTCCTGGTCATAGGTGTCGGCCTCGAAGGCGACCAGGCCCTGCTCGCCCGCTGCCGCGAGCTTCGACCCGCGGGACGTGCGGAAGACCACGTCCTGCCCGTCCATCACATGGTTAACCGGCAGGATCACCATCTCCCCATCGGCATTGAAGCCGACCCTCCCCAGCGGCACCGAGCCGAGCAGCTCCAGGCAAGTGTCGAACGGCAACGGCTCAAGCCCCGCGTGGTCGATCGGTTGACCTGTCATGTCACTCTCCTGCTCCGGCCCACAAGGTAAGAACCCTGTCACATCGGGGACGCGGCGAGCACCCCGTTCGACACGGTACGCCCCGTGGTCCTGGCGGCCAGGGACGGGCGGACCGGATCATCCCGCGCGCAGGCCGCCGAGGTGTCCCAGACCGGCTGAGCCGCGGCGCCCCCGGGGCTGCCGCTCACTCGCCGGTGAAACCGTCTAGCAGTTCGCGTGTCGCGTCGGCATGTCCCGCGTGCCGCGCGGTCTCGTTGATGAGGTGCAGCAGCACCCAGCGAAGGTCCGCGTCGGCAGCCCGGCCGCACGGTGCGGTGAGCGGCATCGACATGACGACCGCATCGGTGGCAGCCGCCCGTTCCCGGTAGGCGGCGACCGCGGTGCTCACCGTGAGCTCCGGTCCCGGGCTGAACTCCGTCTCATTCCTGCTGACTTCCTGCCCGAGCATCCCGCCGTCGATCCACCGCCACTCGACGTGGGTGAGATGGTTGATGATGCCCAGCAGCGAGATCAGGGCATTACCCGGCCGCCAGCGGGCCTGCTCATCGCTGAGACCCTCGACCTTGCGGATCACCGCGCCCCGGAGGAACCCGAGCCAGCGCAGGAACAGCTCACGCTCATCGGGAGTGCCGCGCGGGAGTCCGGGCTCTGGAGCGGAGGACATTGCTGCACAATACACCGTCAGCCGGTGCGGGCCGCCGGGCCGCAGCCTAGCGCGGTGCGCGCAGCCCGGGCGCGACCTTCTCGGCGATCAGCTCGAAGGAACGAATCCGGTCCCCGATGTCGTACACCATCGCGGTGAGCATCAGCTCATCGGCACCGGATCGGTCGAGCAGCGCGGCCAGCTGCCGGCCGACGGTGTCCGGCGAGCCGACCGCCTGGCCAGCAAAACGCTCCGCGGCGAACTCCAGCTCACGCTCCGAGTACGGGTAGGCGGCGGCCTCACCGGGGGTGGCCAGGGGCTGCGGCCGCCCGGCGCGCAGCTGCAGGAACGACAGCGCAGCCGGGCCGGACAGCCAGCGGGCCCGCTCATCGGTGTCCGCGCAGATCGCGCTGACCGCCACCATCGCACGAGGCCGCTGCAGCCAGCGCGACGGCCGGAACTGCTGCCGGTACAAGGCCAGCGCGGGCACCGTATTGGCGGCGCTGAAATGGTGGGCGAAGGAGAACGGCAGTCCAAGCAGCCCGGCCAGCTGCGCGCTGAATCCGCTGGAGCCGAGCAGCCATATCGCGGGCATGTCGCCCCGGCCGGGTGTTGCGGTGATCCGCGCCCGCGGATCGTCGCCGGTGAACAGCCGGATCAGGTCGTCGAGCTCCTCCGGGAATGCCTCGGCCGACAAGCCTTCCATGGTGCGGCGCAGCGCCAGGGCGGTGAGCTGATCAGTGCCGGGGGCCCGGCCGATGCCCAGATCGATCCGGCCCGGATGCAGCGCTTCCAGGGTGCCGAACTGCTCGGCGACTACCAGCGGAGCGTGGTTGGGCAGCATCACCCCGCCGGATCCGACCCGGATCCTGGACGTGGCCGCCGCCAGGTGCGCGATCAGGACCGCAGGTGCCGAGCTGGCGATCGCCGGCATGTTGTGATGCTCGGCCACCCAGAACCGCTGGTAGCCAAGCTCCTCGGTGCGCCTGGCCAGCTCAGTAGTCTGGCGGAGCGCCTGGCCGGCCGTCGTGCCTGCGGCTACCGGCGATAGGTCAAGAACGGAAAGCGGAACGTCAGTCACTTAAGAGGCCAACTCAGGCCCGGACCGGTTTCTTCCGCCGCCCCGGTGGCCGTCAGTTGCTGTAGATCCTGGTCGGCTCGATCAGCACGACGGCGCGCCGCTGCGAGTCCATGACCTCGTCGTAGGCCGCCCAGTCGTCATGCGTGCCGCCGGCGGCGGTGAAGACCTCGCGGCGCAGCAACCGGAGCCGCTCGTGATCGAAACCGGGCTGCGGATCATCGGGCCCGATGATCTGCGCCCTGCCCTCGACGCTGGCCCAGTCACCACCCGAGCGGAACGTGACGGTGACCTGGGGCCGGGCCCGCAGGTTGCGCAGCTTTGCCTGACCGTAGGTCACGAATCCGAGCACCTCGCCGCCGGTGCCCGGGTGCTGCAGCATGCCAGCGTTGACAACAGAGGACTGCACGGTGCTATCGGACCGGACCGTCGACACCACCACGAGGAATCGCTCGCGGCGGCCGATCGCGATCGCGCGGGACAAGTTCATCAGAACATTCTCGCCCCTGGTAGTGCTGGCGGGCGGTTCCCCCGGTGCGGGAGACTTGGCGGGGGTGCCGTCCGCCGTTACCCGAGCCCGGGGGCGGCCGCTGGTAGGGGTTGACATGTCCGGCTGGTTCGAAGCGCAAATCGTGCACACCGGGCGGCTGCCGCTGTTCTGCTTCTTTGTTGCGTTCGTGGTCGGCTTCGGTTTCATCCGGCTGTCGGTACGGCTGATCCGCGCGCAGGTCCGGTGGTGGCCGGGCAATGTCATCGCCGGTGCGGTGCACATCCACCACATGGTCTTCGGCGTGGTGTTCATGGCCGTTGGCGGCGTTGCCGAGCTGGCCGCGCCGCTTTACTCGATCGGCTGGCGAGCGGGACCTGCCGCCTTGTTCGGTCTCGGCACCGCGCTGGTGCTCGATGAGTTCGCGCTCTTGCTGCACCTGCGCGATGTGTACTGGAGCAATGAGGGACGGCTGTCGATCGACGCCGTTTTCGTCGCCGCCGGGGTGACCGCGCTGCTGCTGATCGGGATCAGCCCGGTCGGCGTCAGCCCGGCCGGGGTGAAGAGCGTGGCCGACCACGAATGGCTGCCTGGAAGCCTCGGCGCAGTGATGACGTTCACCGTGGCCGTGGCGGTGCTCTTCGTGCTCGCCGCGATCACGCTGCTGAAGGGCAAGGTCTGGACCGGACTGGTCGGCCTCTTCCTGCCGCCGATCTTCATCGCGGGCGCGGTCAGGCTGGCCAGGCCGGGCTCCCCGTGGGCCCGCTGGCGCTACCGGGACCGGCCGGGGAAGCTCGCCAGGGCCGGCCGCCGCGAGCAGCGGCTGCGGCTGCCGGTGGTACGCGCGAAGATCCGGGTCCAGGACCTGCTCACCGGTCGCCACGACCAGCCGGCCGTGCCTGGCAAGCCGACCTGACCGGTGCGGCGATGGCCCTTGCCGCGCCGGCTCGCCGCGGTCTACCCTCCGGGCATTGGTTGTCCTCGCGCATCGAAGGAGGCCGCGATGGCGCATCGCACGCCGGAGCCTGCGGCCGGCGCGGTAGGGGACCCGGCAGCGGGCCAGGCACCGGCGGCTGACGCGCTCCGGCCAGGCGGCGGCACGATCCTCGACGCGATCGGCAATACGCCCTTGGTCATGATCGACGGGATATGGGTCAAGCTCGAGCAGCTCAACCCGTCCGGATCCATCAAGGCACGGATCGCCAAGTTCATGATCGAGCGCGCGGAGCGGGAGGGGCTGCTGCGGCCCGGGGACACCATCGTCGAGGCGAGCAGCGGCAATACCGGGAACGCGATGAGCATGGTCGCCGCCGTTAAGGGTTACCGGATGCTCGTCGTCATGCCGAACGGGATGACCGGCGAGCGGGTGGCGATCTCGCGGGCCTTCGGCGCGCAGGTAGTGAAGCTCGGTGACTTTCACGTCAATGACGCGCTGGCCAAGGCCAGCGAACTCGGCGCGGAACCCGGACACTTCGCGCCACGGCAATTCGATTCAGAATGGAACGTCGAGGAGAACCGCACCTGGCTCGGCCCGGAGACCCTCGCCCAGCTGCCGCCCGGCGTCGTACCGGACGCCGTGGTCAACGGAGTCGGCACCGGAGGGACCATCGTCGGCGTCGGCCAGTGCTTCCGCGCGCGCAACCCATCGTGCCGCGTCGTTGCCATCGAGCCCAACGAGTCGTGCACCCTGATGTGCGGAGAGGTCGGTCAGCACCTCATTGAGGGCATCGCCGACGGCTTCGTTCCCGGCATCTACGCCAGGCACCGTCACATGATCGACGAGATAGTAGCCGTGGACAGCGACGCGGCGATCAGCGAGATGCGGCGCCTGGCCCGCGAGTGCGGGCTGTTCGTGGGGCCGAGTTCCGGCGCGAATCTCGTCGCAGCCCGCGAACTCCGAGCCCGCCACCCGGACCTCAGGCACGTCGTGACGTTCTTCTGCGATGAGGGCGAGAAGTACATTAACGACTACTTCCTCGGCTCTTGACGCCTGCCGGACCGGGCCGGGCACCGCGGGGAGGCGGGCATTCGGCCACCTCGGGCACTTCTCCTGAATCGACGGGGCAGGCTCCGGCCCGGACGACCTGACATCGCGCTTAGCATGGGGCAATGCAGGTCTCCGGTTCCGAGCCCGGCAACGACGTCCGAGCCTTGCGCCAGTGACGGGCCCAGCAGGCGCGCCGCGCGCCGCTATCCTGACCGTCGACGACGACCCGGGCGTGTCCCGCGCGGTCGCCCGCGACCTCCGGCGCCGCTACGGCGAGCGCTACCGGATCGTGCGCGCCGAATCTGGCGACACGGCCCTGGACGCGCTGCGCCAGATGAAGCTGCGCGGCGAGCTGGTCGCGGTGCTGCTAGCCGACTACCGGATGCCGCAGATGAACGGCATCGAGTTCCTCGAGCTGGCGATGGATGTGTACCCGGCGGCGCGGCGGGTGCTGCTGACCGCCTACGCGGACACCAACGCGGCCATCGACGCGATCAACGTCGTCGATCTCGATCACTATCTGCTCAAGCCCTGGGATCCGCCGGAGGAGAAGCTCTACCCGGTGGTCGACGCGCTGCTTGAGGCCTGGCTGACCACGGACAACCGGCCGGTCAGCCAGATCAAGGTGATCGGGCACCGGTGGTCGGCCCGCTCCAACGAGGTACGCGAGTTCCTCGCCCGCAACCAGGTGCCTTACCGCTGGTACGCCTCGGACGAGCCGGAAGGAGAGCGGCTCCTCAAGGCGGCGGCGGCCGACGGGCTGACGCTTCCGGTCGTGATCACGGCCGACGGCGAGGTGCTGGTGGCGCCGACCGACGCGGAGCTGGCCGGCAAGGCCGGGCTCAGCACTACTCCGTCCACCGACTTCTACGACCTGATCGTGATCGGCGGCGGCCCGGCCGGCCTCGGCGCCGCCGTCTACGGCGCGTCCGAGGGGCTTCGCACCGTGCTCGTCGAGCGCACCGCGACCGGCGGCCAGGCGGGCCAGAGCTCACGGATCGAGAACTACCTGGGCTTTCCCGACGGCGTGTCGGGCGCGCAGCTGACCGACCGGGCCCGGCGCCAGGCCCACAAGTTCGGGGCCGAGGTGCTCACCACCCGCGACGTCGTCGGCCTGGAGGTCAACGGGTCGGGCCGCAGCGTCCGGTTCGCGGACGGCGCGGCGATCAGCGCGCACACGGTGATCCTGGCCACCGGGGTCACCTACCGGCAGCTGGCCGCTCCCGGCCTCGCCGAGCTGACCGGGCGCGGCATCTTCTACGGGTCCGCGCTCACCGGGGCGGTCGGCTGCACCGATCAGGACGTTTACATCGTCGGCGGCGCCAACTCGGCCGGGCAGGCGGCGGTCTACCTGTCCAGGGCCGCGCGGTCGGTGACGATCCTGGTCCGCGGCGCATCGCTGCACGCGTCGATGTCGTACTACCTCATCCAGCAGATCGAGAAGATTCCCAGCATCTCGGCCCGCGGCTGTACCGAGGTCGCCGCGGCGCACGGGAGTGACCATCTGGAACGGCTCACGCTCCGCGACAACTCCTCCGGCGTCACCGAGACCGTCGATGCGCAATGGCTGTTCCTCTTCATCGGCGCCGCGCCGCTCACTGGCTGGCTCGACGGCGTGGTCGCCAGGGACGACCGCGGCTTCGTGCTGGCAGGCCCCGACCTGGCTCCCGACGGTGGCAGGCCTCCGGGCTGGCCGCTGGACCGGGCTCCCTACCACCTGGAGACCAGCGTGCCCGGGGTCTTCGTCGCTGGCGACGCGCGGTCCGAGTCGGCCAAGCGGGTCGCCTCGGCCGTCGGCGAGGGCGCCATGGCCGTCATGCTCGTGCACAGGTACCTGGAGAAGCTATGACCGGCTTGGCTGACGGCACCGGGGCCGACCCCCCGGCCCAGCTCCCGTGCAGCGCCGATGAGCTGCGCACGCTGTTCCTGTTCGAGAAGCTCACCGATGAGCAGCTGGCCTGGCTGTGCCGCGAAGGGCACATCGAGCACGCGGAGCCGGGGCAGGTATACGCCGAAGGTGATCCGGCGGCCCGTCTCTACGTGCTGCTTGAGGGCACCGTGGTGCTGTCCCGCCGGGTCGGTGCCGACGACATCGAGGTGACCAGGACCTCCAATCGCGGCACCTACTCCGGCGCCTTCAACGCGTACATCGAAGGGGTGCCGCAGGTCTACAACAGCTCGATGCGGGTGACCGAGCCGTCCAGGTTCTTCGTGCTCGCCGCCGCGGCCTTCGCGCAGCTGATGCGGGACTGGTTCCCGATGCCCGTGCACCTGCTGGAGGGACTGTTCTTCGGCGTCAGGAACACCCAGCGGGCCGTCGGCCAGCGCGAGCGGCTGCTCGCGCTTGGCTCGCTGTCGGCCGGCCTGACCCATGAGCTCAACAACCCGGCGGCCGCCGCCGTGCGCGCCACGGCGGCGCTGCGCGAGCGGGTCGCCGCCATGCGGCACAAGCTGGGCACCATCGCGGCCGGGCCGTATGACCGGGTGGCCCTGGAGACGCTGATCCGGCTGCAGGAAGAGGCCGTGGAGCGGGTCCCCAAGGCGGTGGCGCTCGACCCGATCGAGGCGTCCGACGCCGAGGACGCCATCGCCGACTGGCTGGATGACCACGGCATCGCGGACGGCTGGGATCTTGCGCCCACCTTCGTCCAGGCGGGGCTGGATACTGCCTGGCTGGAGCGGGCGGCCGAGGCGGTCGACGAGCAGACGTTCGAGGGCGCGGTGCGCTGGCTCCGGTACAGCGTCGAGACCGAGCTGCTGATGGGCGAGATCGAGGACTCGATCACCCGGATCTCGAATCTCGTCACGGCCGCCAAGCAGTACTCACAGCTGGACCGGGCCCCGTATCAGGTCGTCGACGTGCACGAACTGCTCGACAGCACGCTGCTGATGCTGAGCGGCAAGCTCGGCCCGGGCATCACCGTGGTCAGGGACTACGACCGCGGCCTGCCCCCGATCCCCGGCTACCCGGCCGAGCTCAACCAGGTCTGGACCAACCTGATCGACAACGCGGCGGCCGCGATGGCCGGGACTGGCACGCTGACCGTGCGGACCGCCGTGGATCGTGACTTCCTGCTGGTGGAGTTCGGTGACACCGGGCCGGGCGTGCCAGCAGAAATCCGGGAGCGGATCTTCGAGCCGTTTTTCACGACCAAGCCAGTCGGCGAGGGCACCGGGCTCGGCCTGGACATCTCCTGGCGCATCGTCGTCAACAAGCACCACGGCGATCTCCGGGTCAAGTCGGTGCCCGGCGATACCCGGTTCCAGGTGCGGCTGCCACTGACCGCCGCGCTGCCTGCCGTCCCGTGAATCCGGGCCGGTGCGGCCCGCGACCGCGCAGGTGCGCGCGGACAGCGTGCAGCCGGTGCTGACCGGCCAGCCGGGTGTCGGCGTCCAGGGTCGCGAGCAGCCCCCGAAGCCTGACCGGTCCAGGTGCATGACCGGGCACCGTTGGGTAAGCCGGGCTAAAGGCGCCGGCAAGAGAGGCAGGCTTGTATGACCGAAATACAGGGAATTGACCCGACTGCAGCGCCGAGCGGGCCCGGCTGCGCCGAGTGCGACGCGAGCGGCGGGTGGTGGTTCCACCTGCGCCGCTGCGCTGAGTGCGGGCACATCGGCTGCTGCGATAGCTCGCCCGCGCAGCACGCGAGCGCGCACGCCGCAGGCACCGGGCACCCGATCATCGCGAGCTTCGAGCCTGGCGAATCGTGGTTCTGGAGCTATCAGACCCGCAAGTTCTACGACGGCCCGGAGCTGGCGCCGCCCGAGCACCACCCGGTCGGTCAGCCCACGCCTGGACCGGCGGGCCGCGTTCCTGCAGACTGGCAAGACCACCTGCACTGACGGAGGAGGTGCGCGATGGCAGCAGTGTCGCCCGGATTCTTCGGCCGCAGGCGAGCCGCCAGCGAAAAGCTTCCGCCCGGCCAGTACCTGGTCACCGACTTTCCCGTGCTGTCGGCCGGGCCGACCCCGCGAGTGGACACCGGCAAGTGGCAATTCAGCCTCACCACCGAGACCGGCGAGGCGCACCGCTGGGACTGGGCCGCGTTCCGCGCGCTGCCCGCCGACGACATCACGGTCGACCTGCACTGCGTGACCAAATGGTCGAAACTCGGCACCGGCTGGCGCGGCGTCTCCCTGGATACCCTGCTCGCGGACGTTGCGACCAGCGCCGGGTACGCCCTGGTGGGCTCCTACGGCGGGTACACCACGAACCTGCCGCTGGCGGATCTGCTCGACGGGAAGGCGTGGATCGCCTTCGGTTACGACGGCGATGACCTGGCCCCTGAGCACGGCGGCCCGGCCCGGCTGCTCGTGCCGCACCTGTATCTATGGAAGTCAGCGAAGTGGCTGCAGAGCATCCGGCTCTCCGACTCTGACGAGCCCGGTTTCTGGGAGACCCTCGGCTACCACAACTACGGAGACCCATGGCGCGAGCAGCGGTACTGGGGAGACTGACCTGGCAGGTGGGAACGGTAGCGGCGGTCCGCGACGAGACGCCGACCGCCCGGACCATCTCCCTGGATGTTCCGCAGTGGCCGGGCCACCTCGCCGGACAGCACGTCGACGTGCGGCTGACCGCGCCGGATGGTTACTCGGCCCAGCGGTCCTACTCCATCGCGTCGGCGCCGGGCGGCACCCGGGTCGAGCTGACCGTGCAGCGGCTGGCCGACGGAGAGGTCTCGCCGTACCTGGCGCAGGTCCTGTCGGTCGGTGATCCGGTCGAACTGCGCGGCCCGATCGGCGGCTGGTTCGTCTGGGATCCGGATGACACCGGGCCGGTGCTGCTGGCCGGCGGCGGCAGCGGGGTGGTGCCGCTGATGGCGATGGTCAGGACGCGCGCGGCGACCGGGAGCCGGGCGCCGTTCCGGCTGGTTTACTCCGCGCGCAGCGACCAGACTGCCCTCTACACCAGCGAACTGGCCGGCCTCGAGCACGCCGGCCCCGGGCTCGAGGTGACCCACGTCTACACCAGGACGACGCCTGCTGGCTGGCCGTGGCCGGCCGGGCGGGTTACCAGCGATCTGCTCGCCGCCGCCGGCTGGCCGCCGGAGAAGATGCCATCGGTGTTCGTCTGCGGCCCCACCGGGTTCGTGGAGACCGTGGCTGACCTGCTCGTCGGCGCCGGCCATCAGCCGGGAAAGATCAAGACCGAACGATTCGGACCTTCCGGAGGCCAGTAATGAACGCCTGCCTGGACGGGAACGTGCTCGCCGGAGCGCTGAGCGAGCTGTTCACCATCGACATCACCAGCGCGACCGGGCAGTGCGTCTCGTGCGGCACGTCCGGGGCGATCGGGCAGGCGCGCGTGTATGCCGACGCTCCTGGCCTGGTCGCGCGGTGCCCGGCCTGCGGGCAGGTGGTGCTCCGGCTGGTCCGCTCCCCCGGCCGGGCCTGGCTCGACCTGCGCGGGATCACCTGCCTGGAGGTCGCGCTGCCCGGCTGAGCCGCCGCCTGGGACCGGGGCACGCCAGCGGCCCGTTAAACGCAGGTGGCCGTCAGCCACTCGCTGGCCGTTAACCGCACTTGGCGGACCAGGCGCTCTGCAGGTTGGCGGCAGCGGTCTTGAGCTTCGCGCCCTGGGCCGAAAGGGCCTTGACCGCGGCCGTGGGTGACTGCCCGTGCAGCGACGTAACGGCTGACTGAAGGCCGGTCAGCGCGTTGCGGAAGGCCGTCGTCTGCGACGGGAACGCACCATTCGCCGTGCTTTCGAACTTTTTCGCACTGGTATCGACGCTCTTCAGGGCCGTCTGGACCGAGCTCACGCCGCCGGCCGCCACACTGCCCTTCCCGAGGTCCTGCACAGAGGTCTTCAGCTGCTGTCCAGCCGCGCAGTACGACGGCTTACTGCTGCCGCTACCGCTCGCGCCGGTGCTAGTGCTGCTGCCGCAGCCGGCGATCAGGGCCGCCAGCGCCAGGCCGCCGGCCAGGCACGGAAGAGGAATCCTGGTACTCGCGCGATTGATCATTCACCGATACTGCGCAGTTCGGCGGCAATGGGTCGTCACCCATTCCGGGTGATCACCGGCATTGCCGTAGCGATTAGCGCGCGGCGCCCAAAGTAGCGGGCGCGCCGTAGCGCCGCAGCGCCTCGGGGACGGCGATGACGCCATGCTCGTCCTGGAAGTTCTCCATGACCGACAGCAGGGCGCGGGCCGTTGCCCCGGTGCCGTTGAGCGTGTGCGCGAACTCGAGCCTGCCCTCGCGCCTGAACCTGATGTTCAGCCGCCTGGCCTGATAGTCAGTGGTGTTGGAGCACGAGGTGATTTCCCGGTACCGCTGCTGCGTCGGGAACCACGCCTCGATGTCGTACTTCTTTGCGGCGGGCGCGCCGAGGTCGCCGACAGCGATGTTCATCACGCGGTAGGGAAGACCGAGGGCCTGAACGATTTCCTCTTCGTTGGCCAGCAGTTGCTCATGGATATCGGCCGACTGCTCGGGAACGCAGTAGACGTACATCTCGACCTTGTCGAACTGATGCACCCGGAACATGCCTTTGGTGTCTTTGCCTGCCGCACCGGCCTCGCGCCGGAAGTTGGTCGTGAACGCCGCGTACTTGGCGGGCAGGTCGCTCTCGTCGAGCCGCTCGTCGGCATGGATCCCGGCCAGCGCCACCTCGGACGTTCCGGTCAGGTAAAGGTCGTCCCGCTCCAGGTGGTACAGGTTGGATTCCTCGGTCGGCAGGAAACCGGTCCCGTACATAGCCCGCTCACCGACCAGGATCGGCGGCAGCACTGGCAGGAATCCCTGCACCGCCAGCTTGTCGAGGACGAAACGGTACAGCGCCAGCTCGGCCAGCGCGACGTCACCGATCCGGTAGGCGAACCTGGACCCGGACAGCCGCGCTCCCCTGGCCATGTCGATCCAGCCGGCCGCCGAGCCCAGATCCAGCGGATCCCGGGGCTCGAAGGTGAACGCGGGCGGCGCGCCCCAGACGCGGACAAGCTCCGCGTCCTCTTCATCCATCCCGTCGGCGGCGGCCGGGTCGGGCAGGTTCGGTATCCGGGCCAGTAGCTCATCGCGTTCCCGGCCAGCTTGCGCCTGCTCCGCCTCGGCCTGCGACAGTTCCTCCTTGAGCTGCCGTAGCCCGGCCATCTCCTCAGGTCCGGGCGGCTTGCTCTTCGATGACCTCCGCTGCGCGGCCCGCAGCGCCTCCGCGCGCTCGGTGTGCCCGCGCCAGCTGGCATCGGCTGCCAGCAGCGCGTCGAAATCGGCGTCGGCACCGCGGCGTGCCAGCGCGGCCCGGTACCGGTCGGGCTCCTGCCGCGCGGCCTTGAGGTCAATCACCCGGGCGAGTCTAGCGGTGCGGCACGCGATGCGGGCGCCTGCACGTCCGGGTCGGCCGCCGGGCGGGCCAGTACAGGCACGGGTGCAGGCCGGCCGGGCGGATCCCGGCGGACGCCGGACCGCGCCGCGAGCACCGAGCCGGCCAGGATCAGCGCGAATGCTCCGGCCATCGCAGGCGTCAGCCGCTCGCCGAGGATCAGGACGCCCAGGGTCACCGCGACTGCGGGATTGACGTAGGTGATCACGGTCGCCCGGGCCGGGCCGATCTCAGCGATCAGCCGGAAGAAGAGCAGGAAGGCCACCGCCGTGCACAGCACGGCGAGAGTGCCGAGCGCGACGAGCACGCGCGCCGACGGCATGGTGGCGGGCCAGGTCAGCGCGGCGGCCGGAGCGTAGACGACGGCCGCCATGCCCAGGCACACCGCGGTCATGGCCAGCGGCGGGACGTCGCTGAGCTTCCGGCTGGCGACCAGCGGGCCGGTTGCGTAGCAGACCGCGACGAGCAGCACCTCGGCGATCGACAGGGCGTCGCCGCCAGCGGCGCCGGGGCCGGCCAGCAGCGCGACGCCAGCCAGGCCGGCCAGCAGCCCGGTCCACCGTAGCGGCGTCAGCCGATCCGTATCACCGGTCAGCCTGGCGAGGACCGCTCCGATGATCGGCACCGAGGCGACCAGCAGGCCGCTCATCGAGCTGGTGAGCTTGCGTTCAGCCTCGGACAGCAGCAGCCATGGCGTGATGATCTCTACCACGGCGAAGATCGCGAGCCAGCCCCAGTACGGGCGGAGCGCGCCAAGCTGGCGGCTGCGCAGCGCGACCGGCAGCAGCAGCGCGGCCCCGATGGCCACCCTGGCCAGGACGAGCACGGGAACGGGCACACCGGCTACCGCGATCTTGATCAGCAGGTACGGGATGCCCCAGATCACGCTCATCGCCGCGAAAAGCGCCCAGCCCCGGCGGCTCACGGTTGGCCTCCTTCCAGCAGGCGCGGTGCCCATTAGTGTGACCCGTCGGGGACGGCGAATATTCCGTGCCAGGCGACGCGGCAGCTACCCGCCGGGCCGGCACCCGCATCGACTACCGCCGGGCCGGCACCCGCATCGACTACCGCCGGGCCGGCACCCACATCGACTACCCGCCGGGCCGGCACCCCACATCGACGCACAGCCCGCTGAGGGCCGGTGATGGTGACGATGAGGGCACCGGAGAGGGCCCGCCGGACCGACCGGGTAACGGACCTGCCGAGAGGCCGGGCACGGTCGGTGCGGGCGATGCCGACGAGGACGGAGACGGGTGCGCACGGGAACCCGTCCCCGGGTGCGGCCCGCCGCCGCGCTTCGGTTCGACACCGTCCGGGCCTTCGGCAGCCAGCCGGCCGGGGGACGCGGCGCTGGCACGCTGACTGCCGAGAGCCGGAGCGCCGGTCTGCGAGTTTCCGGTGGTCGTTCCGAACTGGATGCCGATCTGCCCGCCGGGCGCGCCGGGCGCGCCGGGCGCCGGCGGCCGGAACTGGATGGAAACCGTCGAGAGGAGCACATAGGTGACGGCCACTGATGCGACGCCGATCGTGGCGGGCACAAACAGCGCCGGGTGGATGCGCGCGGCCGCAAGGCTGTTCCTGGCCGTCGTCCGGATCCGGTCCGCGGACAGCGCGAGGGCAATTTCCGCCGCCGGCAACCGGGGACCGTATCCCACCCTCGCGTTGCTCCGGGCCCGGCGCAGTGCGGCCCGCCGCTGCGCGGCGGTAAGCCCGGGAAGCAGGTAAAGAATCGTGCGCCGTCCCTGGACCGCAGTCCGGACGTGTAACCCGGCCGGTAGGTCTGAGTATCGGATCTTGATCACGGCCCGGACCTCGTTATTGTTCCTTAAAGGGGGTATTAACCCGATGGGTGATCCACAGGCAGTGACGAGAGTATCACGTTAGATAGCTGCAATCTCACGAAACCTTCGGAACTGGCCGGGACCGGGCCCTATGCAGCGGTCTATGCGCCACGCGGGTCTGGGGCTGGGGGAACCGCCTGCCGGAAGGTGAGCGGGAGCGGTCAGGCCGTCAGGCCGGGCTGACCACGGTGATGCCCGTCAGACGTGCGGCCTCGGCCAGCCGTCTGTCATAGCCGAGCAGAGCGGTCACGCCGGCGATTGCCTGTGCGCTGGCCAGGTGAATAGCGTCCAGTGAGCGCAGCATGGGGTCCGGGAGCATCGCGGCCGAATCCAGGATCGCCTCGCTGACCGGGATCTGGGCTATCACCGACAAGACTGCTGGCAGGTTTGGCAGCGCAGCTGGGTCATTGCGCAACAGTGCACGTCGCGTCTCTGTGCGGACTAGGGCTGAACTCACCAGGTCGTCGGGATGGTCGGCCAGCCAGGTCCGCAGCGGCGCGCTCTCAGACTCGGGATGGACGAGCTTGAGCACTGCAGAGGTGTCAATGTAGATCACATGCGATCCGCTCGGATCGCATCGAGGTCGGCCGAGGAGTTCTTTGTCTCGCCCGATGGGAGAGGCATCGATAGCAGCGCGGACGTACCGCCGGGAACGGCGGGCGGCAGCACCGCGCCCGCGGCGATCAGCTCGGCCAGCTCCGGGGAGTACGCCTGGGGAGGCGTAATGATCCCGACCACCCTGCCGCGGTTGGTCACGATGATGGTGTCGCCGTTGCTCGTCCGCTCGAATACCTCGGAGGTATTGCGGGTAACTTCCCGCACACCCATCGTCGTGGTTGTCATATCAAGATGTTACAACATCCGGCCAATGACGCGTCGGGGTGAAGCCAACAGCAGCAGCGCTGTGCCATCGCTGCTGTTGGTGTGGTCCTGGCCCCGGCTACGCTCGCATGATCAGGGCTTGCGGCGGGAGGCGGTAGGACCAGTGCGGCTGAGCGGCACGAGCGGCGAGGCGGGCGGATCCGCCGAGACCGGCATCGACGGTGGGCAGGCCCGCCCGGCCGCAGCCGGCCACACTGACCACCGGCGCCTGGCCGGATCCGGCAGCGCCGCGGAGGCCCGCCCGGCCGCAGCCGGCCACACCGCTGCCTCCGACAGGTCAGCTGGGGTCCGCGCCGCGCCTGGTCCCGGACGGCCGGGCGACTCCGGCGTCCGGACCCGGGTAGCCGTTCTCCTCGCGATCGTCGGAGGCCTGGCCTTGGCCGCAGCCTTCCCGCCGGTAGGCGCATGGCCGTTGGCAGCCGCCGGGCCCGCCCTGCTCGCCGTAGCGCTATGGCGCCGGAGCCTGCGCGGTGCAGCGCTGATCGGCCTGGTGTTCGGCCTCTCCTTCTTCGTGCCGCTGCTGTCCTGGCTGGTCAACGTCGCCTGGTACGCGTGGGCAGCGCTGGCCGTCGCCGAGGCCATCGTCTTCGCGGTGCTCGCGGTGGGCCAGCGCCTGCTGCTGCGGCTGCGGGCCTGGCCGCTGGCGGTCGCCGGCTGGTGGGTCGCCGCTGAGGCCGTCCGCGACCGCTGGCCGTGGGCGTTTCCCTGGGGCAGGCTCGCCATGAGCCAGGCCGAGGCGCCGACCGCCCGGTGGGTGGCGATCGGCGGGCCGCCGCTGCTGACCTTCCTGGTGGCACTGACCGGGGCGGCACTCGCCTGGCTGCTCCTGACCCGTCCGACCATCGGGCCGGCGGCCGGCCCGGCTAGCCGGGAGGCCAGGCCGGATGCTCAGCCTGCGGCACGGTCCGCGGCATCCAGGCAACGCCACAGGCGGCTCGTTCCCGCGGCCGCCTTCGTCTTGGCGGCGGGCGTTGCCCTGGCTGGCCGGGCATTGCCGGTCGACCAGGGCGGAGCAGGCGCGCCGACCAGCGAGGTGGCCGCTGTGCAGGGCAACGTCCCGCATAAAGGAACGCTGCAGAAACAGTTGCAGGAGACGACCGTGACGCAGAACCACGCTGCTGCCACGGATTCCCTCGCCGCGCAGGTCAGGGCGGGCTTGCGAGCGAGTCCCGCGGTGGTGATCTGGCCGGAGAACTCCACGGACATCGACCCCGGCCTGGACCCGGCCACCTACGCCAGCATCGCCAGCGCCGTCGCCGCGATCGGCAGGCCGGTGCTTGTCGGCGCCGTGCTGCAGGATCCGAAGCGTAACGTCGGCCAGCTCTGGCTGCCGGGCCGTGGCCCCGTCGCGATCTACGTCAAGCGCCAGCTCGTCCCGTTCGGGGAGGTCATCCCGTTCCGCGGGTTCCTGTCGGAGTTCACCTCGCTGCCCTCGCTCGTGCCGACCAACTTCACGCCAGGCCACCGTGCCGTCGTCTTCCGGATCGGCAAGATCAGGCTCGGCGACGTGATCTGTTACGAGGTCGGCTTCGACAACCTGGTCTCCTCCGAGGTAACGGGCGGCGCCAACCTGCTCACCGTGCAGACCAACGATGCGGACTTCGAGCTGGACGGCCAGCTCGGCGAGACCCTGCAGCAGCTCGCGATGGCGCGGATCCGCGCCATCGAGTACGACCGGGCCGTGGTGGTCGCGTCCACCACCGGCGTGAGCGCGGTGATCGCCCCGGACGGTTCGCTTCTCGCCCACAGCACCACCTGGCGGCGGGCCGTCCTCGAAGCACGGGTGCAGCTGCGCAGCGACCGGACGCTGGCCGAGCGCCTCGGTGGCTGGCCCGAGATCGTGATCAGCGGCCTGACCCTCGCCGCGCTGGCCATGGTGCTGGGCGGCGGGATCGCTACCCGGTACCGGGGCGCCCGGCCATAGCATACCCGGCACCCGGTGGCCGGCCACGCCAGCCCGCCAGGCCAGCACCCGCCAGGCCACCGGCCGCTAGCACCCGCCAGGCCACCGGCCGCCACCACCCGCCAGGCCACCGGCCGCCACCACCCGCAACCAGGCACCCGGCCGTGGCCGCACAATGGGTACGTGGCATTCTGGCGCGGCTTCGCTCAGCCGGTTCACTATGCCGCGCTGATCTCGGGCGCGCTGCCGGTACTTGCCTTCCCGGCCCCGAACCTGGAGTTCATCGCCTGGTTCGGGCTAGTCCCCGGCCTGCTGCTGATGCATGCGGCACCAACGCAGCGGGCGGCCGCAGTCCGTGGCTGGTGGTTCGGCGCAGGTTTCCTGCTTGCCGCGCTCTACTGGCTGCTGCCGGATCTGGGCCCGGGGCTGCTGCTTGTCGTCGCCGTGCTCGGCGCGCTGTGGGCCAGCGTGGGGGCGGCGACCTGGGGGCTGCTGCGCCCGCCGGTCAGCCCGTGGCGGGCAGTGGCCGCCCTCCTGGTCGTGCCGAGCTGCTGGGTAGCCGTCGACTGGGTCCGCTCATGGCAGGGCTTCGGCGGACCGTGGGCGGTATTCGGTGTCAGCCAGTGGCAGCATCCTGCGATCCTGGCCCTGGCCGCAGTCGGCGGCGTGTGGCTGGTCAGCTTCGCCCTGGTCGCGGCCAATACCGGGATCCTCATCATCCTGGTGGCCCGCCGTATCCAGGTGCGGCTATTGGGCGCTGCAGCCGCCCTAGCCGCCGTCGCGGCCGGCCCGGTGGCATTCGCCCTCACGCCCGCGGCGCCGACCGTGCGCGAGTTCAAGGTCGCGCTGGTCCAGCCGGGAGTTGTGCACAATCCGGCGCTGCGGGTCGACGCCAGCCAACGGCTATCAGCAGGCCTGGGCAGCGAACACGCTGATCTGATCGTCTGGGGCGAGAGCAGCGTCGGCTACGACCTCGACACCCATGCCTCGCTGCTCCGCCAGCTCGAGCGACTCTCGGCCGCGGACGGTGCGCAGCTGCTGGTGAACCAAGACTCGTTCGCGCCGAACGGTGCGAAATCCAAGGTGGCGGTGCTGATCGGCAGCAACGGCATCGACGGCAGATACGTCAAGACCAGGCTGGTGCCGTTCGGCGAGTACATTCCCTTCCGGCAGCAGCTCGGCTGGCTTGCCAAGATCAGCAAGGCAGCGCCGCAGAACATGATCCCCGGGACCGGGGCGCACGTCATGCGGGTCACCCCGGCCGGTGGCAGGCCGCTGTCTATCGGGGTGCTGATCTGCTTCGAGTCCGCGTTCCCTGACATGGCGCGGGTGGACGCCGATCACGGAGCCCAGCTGATCATCTACCAGACCTCGGACTCTACCTGGCAGGCAAGCTGGGAATGGGCCCTGGCGCAGCACGCCGCGCTTGGCGCGGTGCGCGCCGCCGAGACCGGGCGCCCGGTGGTCCAGGCTGCCCTGACTGGTGATTCCGCCGCGTTCGACGCCCGCGGCAGGCTGCTGGCCTGGGCGGGCGGTTCGTTCCGCGGGGTGGCCCACGTGCGGCTCGGCCTTCCGCCGGCCTCGGCCCGGACGCTCTACGACCAGCTGGGTGACTACGTCCCCTGGAGCGCAGTGGGAATCGCTGCTCTCGCGGCGGTCATCGCGCTGATCCGTACCGGCCGGGCGGGCCGGCTTCGGATTCGTCGCCGCGACCGGGCCCGCATAGTGTGGGAGCGCAGCCAGCACGACCGGTCCGGCTCTGCAGCGGGAACTTCATAACCGGCGACTGCCGTTACCCGGTCTGGGAATAGCGACAGCGCCGCGCCCCGGGCGCCGCGCGCAGACCACTGAGTCTGGTTCTTCGAGGAGACAACGGGTGAGCCGCCAGATCCGCATCGCGAGGTCCAACCTGCCCGCGAAGGTAACCGTCCCGGCGCGTCAGCATCGCCGGATTGCGATCGCGGCGACCTGCGCGATAGCTGGCCTGCTCCTTACGGCGTGCGCGTCCGGCGGATCGGGCGCGGCGCCTGGCGGAGCCTCTGCTGCCGCCAGCGCGAGCCGGGCAGCTGGCGGCCAGCTGTCCATCACCCCCGCCAATGGCAGCACCCAGGCCCGGCCTGATCAGGGAATAACCGTCACGGCAGCGCACGGCAAGATCACGAATGTGACGGTCAGCACGGCAGGCGGCACCGTCACAGGCTCGCTCAACTCCGCAGGCACCGTCTGGCACAGCAGCAGCTGGGCACTGGGGGTTTCGCAGAGCTACACGGTCACCGCTGCGGGTACCGGGCCGACCGGCCAGAAGGTGACCCAGACGAGCTCGTTCCGCACGCTTACGCCTGCGGAGACGGCCCAGACCATGATCTTCGAGGGCTACCAGCAGACCTATGGCGTCGGTATGCCGATCATCCTCACCTTCAGCCACCCGGTCGTCAACAAGGCGGCGGTCGAGAGGTCCCTCCAGCTCCGCACGTCCAAGCCGGTGGCCGGCGCCTGGTACTGGGACGGTAGCCAGACGCTCGATTTCCGGCCGGAGAGCTACTGGCCAGCCCACACGCAGGTGAGCTTCACCGGACACCTGAACGGCGTCGAGTTGGCCCCCGGGGTGTACGGCGACCACACCCTCACGCAGTCGTTCAATATCGGCAGCTCGCTGATCGTGGTGGCCAGCACCTCAACGCACTACATGAAGCTGTACCGGAACGGGAAGCTGCTGGACCGCTGGCCGATCAGCACCGGGCGGCCGGGCGACAACACGCCGAACGGGACCTACCTGACGATCGAGAAAGGCAACCCGGTGCTGATGACGGGGCCCGGATACTCGATCGAGGTGCCCTGGTCGGTCCGCTTCACCTGGAGCGGCGACTACCTGCATGACGCCTACTGGTCGACGGGCGAGCAGGGCTTCACCAACGTCAGCCACGGCTGCGTCAACATGCCGCCGGCCGACGCCGAGGTGTACTACCAGATGGCCGTGCCAGGGGATCCGGTGACGATCACCGGCAGCCCGCGCGCGGGCGAGTGGGACAACGGCTGGACCGAATGGTTCCTGACCTGGAACAAGTACCTGAAGGGCAGCGCGCTGCACATGGCCGTGCAGGCCGGCCCGAACGGCAGTACCTTCGTCGATCCGGCATCGCTGCCCGCGCCCGCAGCCGCGCCGTTCGGGGCACCCGACCCTGGTAACTGGGCCGCCACGTAGCGCTCTGGGACGCCGCCCGCGCAGCCTAGCCCTATCCTGACGGCCAGGTAGCTCTGCGTCCATCCCCAGTAACTGTCCGTGCTTGGCTGCAGGTTAGGCTGCTGCTGTGGCTTCCGGGGGACAGTCGCGCCAGCGCATGATCGCGGGCCTGTTGCGGACCTTTGCCGTCGACCCGATCGGAGTCGTCCGCGCGCTGCCCGGGCATGTCCGGATGCAGCTGAAAAGCAATCCTGGCTACGAAGTCGACGAAGCATGGGACGAGCATCTGCATTCCCTGCTCGGCGCCGCCTGGCCGTGCCCGCAGCGGCAGCGCCTCGAAGACCTGATAGCGGAGATCGGCGCGCAGCTGGCCGCCAGGGGACTCGCGTACGGCCGCCACACCTACGGCGGGTACAGCGATGCTGACGATTCATTCGGCCGCGCCGCATGGTGCTCGGTGCTGCACACCCGGCCCGAGGTGGTCATCGAGACCGGCGTCGCGCGCGGCGTCACGAGCCGGATCGTGCTTGAGGCACTACGGCAGAACGACCGCGGCCACCTGTGGAGCATCGACCTGCCGCATCCCTTCGATCGCCAGCTGCACGCGCAGACCGGCGCGGCCGTCACCGATGCCTGCAGAGCCCGCTGGTCATACGTGGAGGGCTCCAGCAGCCAGCGCCTGCCCCCGCTGGTCACCAGGGTCGGCCACTTGGACCTGTTCATCCACGACAGCCTGCACACCGCGAAGAACACCGTATTCGAGATGGACCAGGCCGCCTCGGCGATGTCGCCACGCGGCGTCATGCTGGTTGACGACATCAGCACGCACGAAGGTTTCGCGACCTTCGCCCGGCGGCATCCGGAGTACCGGACGATCGTCTGCCCGTCGGCGGACCGGCGGGGACTGTTCGGCCTCGCGGTCAACGCCGCGACCGGTTAGGCCGGCACCCGCCAGCGCCCGCTCGGGCTTGGCCGCCCGGTCAGGCAGGCCGTGCGGTACCCGGCCGGGCTTGGCCGCCCGGTCAGGCAGGCCGTGCGGTACCCGGCCGGGCTTGGCCGCCCGGTCAGGCAGGCCGTGCGGTACCCGGCCGGGCTTGGCCGCCCGGTCAGGCAGGCTGGGGTGCCCGGTCAGTCCGGCTCCCCGTCCGGCTCCTCGCCGATATGGCGGCACTGACCCGCCGGGCGGTGAACGGCGTGCCGCAGACGAACCGCATCAGCGGACCGAATGTCGCGGCCGCGGCCAGGCTGACGACATACAGACCGGGCACATCGGACTCGAAGCTGGCCGACAGCCGCGGCGAGCCAGTAGGCGTCTGCAGCCGCGCCCGCAGGCCCGGACTGAGGAAACCGATCTTGCTGACATCGGGCCGGTAGCCCGTGGCGGCGAGAACGTGATCGGTCCGGACCGTGAACCGGTGCCCGTCTTCGGCCACCAGCCGCAGCGCCGCCTTGGCGCCGTCCAGGTACGCCTCCTCAAGGCGATATCCCTCATGCACGGGGAACTTGCCGTTGACCCGGTCGGCCAGCCACCACGCGCCCAGCGGGCCGAGCACCTTCCGCACCAGGCGGAGCCTGGCGCGCTCGGGCAGGTACCTGAACCCGCCTGCCAGGTAGCTAAAGGGGTACAGCCCCCATGAGGGGCCGAGCGGCGTCCGCGGCGCTGGCAGCAGGCTGTGGGCCTGCCGGTCAGGATCGGCGGGCGGGTCACCGAACCGGATCGGCTCCCGGGCGACCAGCTGAACATCGGCGCCCGACTCATGCAGCAGCGCGGCGCTTTCCAGCGCGGACTGGCCCGCGCCGATCACCGCGACCTGCCGCCCGGCGTATTCCGCCAGCTGGTGATGGTGCGAGCTGTGCGACACCAGGCCGAAGGGAGACGCGCCATCCGGGGCGATGGCAGCGAGCTCGGCGGGCACATGGGCGAATCCGGCGAGGCCGTTCGCGAGCACCACCGATCGGGCCGCTATATTCTCGCCGGTGTCCAGGCGCACCAGGAACCCGTCGCCTCGCTTCTCGATCCAGTGCACCATGCTTGGCTCGACCTCAGGCGTCAGGCGCCCGGCGAACCACTCGCCGTACCGGATGAATTGCTCGAGCGGTACGACCTCGTCGTCCCTGAGCTTCGGGATTCCGTGGGCGGCCTGGAAGTCGGCCAGCGTGGATCCGGGCTCTGGCGCCCCCAGGCTGGACGCCCACGGCGTCGACTTCAGGCACATCCCGGCCGGCATCTGGTTTCGCCAGCTGCCCATCACTTCGCCGAAGATCCGGACCGGCACGCCCCGTGCCTGCAGGTGCGAGGCTATCGAGAGCCCGTACGGCCCGGCTCCGACGATGACAGCGGGCCTGCTTGTTGTGGTCATGACTCATCTTCCTTTCGCTGCCCGGCCAGCGTGGGCGGCCTGGCGGTCGTGACGGGCGCCGGGGCAATCTCGCTGATCCTGACCGGCGGGGTGGCCGTCGCGGCCACCCGGCTGAGCTGTTCGCCGGCCATCGCGGGCTCGGCGGAACCTGGACCCGGCGCCGTAGTCCTGGTCACGAGTCCTGATTCCGGCCCGCGCCTCCCGGGCCGCCCGGCGGCGTAGCTTGCGTGACCGCAACGCCCGGCTCAGATGTGCTATCGCCGGGCCGATCAGCCGGGCTGACATCGCGACGAACGGCAGCGGATCGTCAGTCGCTATCCAGGCCAGCTCCTTCCGCCCCCGCTCGGTCCGCACCGGCAGGCCCGGCAGGCGACCCTGGCCGCGATAGGCCAGCCGCGCCAGCGGGTCGATGTTCTCCACGACCAGCTTCCGCCCGTTCACCTGCGGGCTGGCAGGCACCGGGCGCCCGCTGAGATCGAGATGCATGGCGCGGACGACATCGAGGCCGGCCTCGGTCTCGAACAACCTGAACTGCGCGCCCACCCTGGGGTTGAAATCGAGCAGCTTGTACTTGCCATCGCGCAGGTCAAGACGCCAGTCAAGGTCGGCGATGCCGCTGAAGCCGATCCGCTTGCAGAACCGGGCCGCAGCACGAGCCAGCGCCGGGTTGGGCACCGTCCTGGCGCACGCGGTCATCCCGGCGTGCGGCGGCCAGGACCGCATCTTGATACCGGTGAACTCCACCAGGCAGTTCGAGTCGGCGTCGCAGTACAGGTGGACGATCCAGTCCTGCGCCTGCTCCCGCGGGATGTATTCCTGAAGGATGACGCTGGGCTCGGCGCCCCAGTCACCGGCAGCGGCTAGCAGTTCCTGCTCGGTGCCGAAAATTGTGGTGCCAGCGACGGCCGGCCGTTGCCGCCGCACCCAGGCCTCGAGGTTCTTCGCCACCACCGGGAAGGAGGCCTGGCTGGCGAAGCTGGCCAGCGCGGCCGGCGTGGCAGGGAAAGCGGAGCCAGGCGTGGGCACTCCGTGCTCGCGGCACAGTTCGTAAAGCCCCTGCTTGCTGGCCAGTTTCCGGGGCAGGCTTGGCTGCACGTCAGGGAGCAGGAAATGCGCCGAAAGCCGGCTGGCGTGCTCGGCCAGCAGGACCGCGGCCTCCTCGTCGGTGGGCACCGCCACCGTGCGGCGGCCTATCTTCTTGCCGATTTCCATCAGCTCGTCAACCAGCCGGTCCGGATCCTCACGGCCGGTTGTCGGCCACACGAACGAGCCCCGGCAGTACCTCGACACGGCCGCAGGGGTAAACGAGTCCTCGGTGATGGCGTAGACGGGGATGCCGAGGCGCCCGAGCGTCCTGATCGCGCCGACGCCGCCGTGGTGCAACGGATACCGCCCGATCTTCACGATCAGCGCCGGCACTTCCAGGTCCGCGGGCACCGGCGCCGCGGGTGCCTCCGGTGCAGGCCGGCCGGCGCCATCACGCAGGTTCCGCGGGCTGCGCGGCTGGATGGTTCGCACGGTTTCCTCCTCATATTCACTGGCCCGGTGGTCCAGGCGGCTAGTGCTGGCGGTCATGACAGCACGACGAATCGCTCGGCGACGATCGCCAGCACCGCTACGAGCAGCGGCAGGGACGCCCAGGTCAGCGGCCTGATGACGCTGACCGCAGCCGGCCTGGACACCCGGATGAACTCCCGGGCCAATAGCACGAGCAGCAACAGCATGAGGACCGCCAGGCCGATCGGGGTCCAGATGGTGGCGCTGGTCGCCGGCCCCGCGGCGGTCATGGTCAGCCGCGGGGCGGTGGTGCCCCGGGGCCAGCGCAGCGTGTAGATGGCCGCGTCGCGGTTCGCGAAAACAGTCCGCACTCCAGGCGTCGCACCCAGGTGCGCGCGGAACGCCGGGCCCCAGCCGGGCCGGTAGCTCGCTACCTGCTGGAGGTAGGCCTCCTGGGTGCTGGTCGTGATCACGTAGCTGCCCGGGCCCGCCGCGCGCAGCGTCGCGACCAGGGCGCCGACCTTCGCCGGGTTGACCGGCGCCTGGGCCGCCGCGTACTGGATCTTCTCGATATCGCGGTACTGCCACGGCATCTCGGGCGTGACGTCGACCGGCGGCTCCTGGCTCAGCCAGAGCAGCCGCTCGCCGTTCCGGTCATGGGCATACAGGTAGTTCATGGCGGCCAGTTCGCCGCGCGGCGTCTGCTCCCACGCCTCGTTGCCGTACCTCGCGATGAAGAAGCCACCGGTCATCGCGATGGCGCACACCGCGGCGGCAGCCACGGCGAGCACCCTGGGCCAGGACCGGCGGGCCGGCGGAGCAGGTAGCACGGCCCGGCCGGCCCTGGCGACTTTCGATCCCGCGGGCAGGCCAGCGGCGCCGGCCGTGGCGCGCGCGCCAGCCCGGGCGGACGCGTCACCCTGGGCGGACGCGTCAGCCCGGGCGGCCGCCGTAGCGGAATCAGTACTGGGAAAGAAGAGGTAGGCGGCGAGCACGCTCGCCGCGGGCAGCGCGAACATGTAGACGCGCAGCAGGATCTCGCCGCCGTAGTTCTGCAGCCCAAGCGCCAGGAACGGGACGCAGGTCAGCACCAGGGCGAAGCGGTCGTCGATCAGCGCGCGGCGGCGCCGCAGCAGGCCAGCGCCGGCCATCGCGAGCACCACGCCGGCGAAGCCCACCCGCAGGTACAGCACAAGCTCGTGGCCTGGTGATGCGCCTGCCAGCCGCCCGGTGACGCCAGAGGAGACGTTGCCGCCCAGGTGGCCGACGCCGCCGAAGATCTCCGACAGGTGACCGGACCAGAACCCGGTGGCGGCGAAGCTGAGCCAGCCGACCAGGATGACGGCGAACAGCACCGGAAGCCCGGTGAGCGTGGTGCGGCGGGCCAGGACCAGCGCGGCGCACACGCCGACCATGAGGAACGGCGTCAGCTGGTGACTGACCGTCGCGGCGGTGAAGATCGCGATGAGCACGCCGAGCAGCACCGCCCGCTCGCCGTTGCCCGCCGGACGGGCGGGCAGCTCGCCAGGCGCGAACCGGCCGGCCAGCCGCCACCTGATCCCGCTCAGCCTGCCGCGGGCCCGTCCCGGCCTGGGCGCGGCCGGGCTGGCCCGGAACCAGGTGAGCACGAACGCCACGAACAGCAGGTAGAGCAGGTAGTCGAAGGACTGCGGGGAGAAGTAGTCCTGGCCCACCCAAAGGCCGATGGTGAAGAGCAGGGCCGCGAACCACTTGGCCTGCCAGCTGGCGCGCAGGTTCCGCAAGATGAGCCAGATCGGAACCAGGTACGCCAGGTCGATGACGACCGGCCAGAATCGCAGCACGGGAAGGAGGTTCTGGCCGCCGGTGACCGCCTTGAGGAAAGCCACCAGCGCGAAGAACCCTGGCCAGCTGAAGTAGGCATAAAGGGTGGGGGCGGTATGCCCGGTCCGGCTGATGTAATCGGCGAATCCCGCGATCTGGTAGCCGGTGGCGAACCGGGGCTCCGACTCGATGATCGAGGTGACCCCGTGCAGGCACAGGACAATCGCGACCAGCATGCCGCCCAGCAACAGCGGTCGCGCCTTGCCGAGCCCGAGGGCCAGTATGAACGAGAGCACCAGCAGGCCTATCCCGGCCAGGCTGGTCGCGGGCAGCACCGAGACCAGCCCGATCGAGCTCATCCGGCCCAGGTCGACATGGCGAAGCGGAACGGCGAAGAGCAGCAGGCCGATCAGGCTCACGACGGCGATGGCAGCAGCTGCCGCCCACCCGGGCAGCCTGGCCGCCGGCTGTCCAGGCACCCTGGCCGCGGCCCGGCTCTGTGGCCTGGGCCCGGCCGGTCCTGGCCGCCGGAGCGCGGTGCGCCCAGGCATCCTGAGCGCGGCCCAGCGAGGCAGCCTGGCTGCGGCCCGCCTGGGCACCGTAACGGCCTCGGCGGCCGGCGGCCTGCCCCTTTCGGTCCGGAGGTTCACGCTCAACTCAGCTCACCCTCCGCGGTAGCACGTGCGGGCTGCCACTGGCCGGCGGCCAGGACGCCGCGCAGGCCCGGAAGGATCAGGATCATCGTGATCAGCTGGCTGGCGAGCACGGCGACACCCGCGCCGACCGTTCCCATCACCTTGGTCAGCACCAGCGCCAGACCAAGCAGCAGGACAGCCCGGATCACCTGGAAGATCGCGATCCGCGAGGTGCGGCTCTGGGCCCGCAGTGCACCGAAGTACAGCTCGGTGAGAGCCTTCGGCACCGTCGCGGCCGCCAGCAACTGCAGGATCGGCGCGCCGTACTGCGCGTAACCGGGCCCGAACAGGCTCAGCCCCCAGGGGGCGAGCAGCGCCACCAGGCCAGCGACCGGGACCAGGATGAGCAAGGTCCTGCGCAGCGCCGTCCTGGTATTGGCCGCCAGGGCGGCAGCGTTGAAGGCGCTCTCGACCGTCAGTGACATGGCCATGTTGATGGCGAGCAGGTCGACCGTCGTCCCGATCGTCCAGGCGATATAGAAATACGCGTTAGTGCCGGGAGTGACCAGCATGGCCACCACGATCGGGACCAGGTTCGCGGTCGCCAGCAGGCAGACGGCACCGGTGAAGTCACCGGCGACGAACCGGCCGACCTGCCGGTTGGTCGGCGGCTCCCGGTGACCGACCAGCCGCTCGTGACGTGGTATCAGCCGCCTGAAGATCAGCATGTTGACCAGCGGCAGCGAGATGACCACCGGCAGCATCCAGGAGATGTAGATGCCGAGATGAGGCAGCGCCACCGCGAACCCGAGCAGCAGGGCGATCTTGGCGACGCCGAAGACGCCGTTCTCGATGGCCACCCACGGCGCGCTCCTGATCCCGATGAGCACGCCGTCCTGCAGGGTGAAGATGGCCCAGGCCACGACGGCGGCGGTGAACACGAACCCGGCGGTCACCCCGCCGAGTTCGGAGTAGGAGGAGCCCCAGTGCCCGACAGTCAGCAGGAACGGGACAGTGATCACCAGCGAGGCCGCCGCGCTGACGGCATAGGCGCGCAGGATCAGCGCCCGCGTGGTCCCGCCTGACTGCGGGATGAAACGGGCCAGGGCGCCCGTCAGACTCAGCGCGGTGATACCGGCCAGCAAGTTCATGGCGGCGTAGGCGGCCGAGGCCCGGCCAACGTCGGCCGCCGCGTAGTGCCGTGCGGCCAGCAGCCAGTACACCAGGCCGAGCAGGCCGGTCGTACCGGTGTTGATCATCAGGGCGTAGGCATTGCGGAACAGCGGATCCGACAGGTGCTCACGCAGCCGCATGGAGCGCCGGAGCAGGCCCGCGCCCGCGGCACCGGGCACCGGGAGCCAGCCACGCTGGCCCGGCGGCGGCGCCGGCGCGGCAGGCTCGCCTGCGGCAGGCCGGGCCGCGGTCGCGGGCTGGCCGGCCGCCGTCGCGGACTGCTCCGCTGCAGCAGGCCGGGCCGCGGTCGCGGGCTGGCCGGCCGCCGTGGCTGGCTGATCCGCCACCGGGGCAATCCGGACCAGCCGACGGGGCAGCCCGCTCGGCGGCAGCTCAGGGCCCGCCGTCCGAGCGGGCGCCGTCGGCGTCCTATCCACTGAGGCTGGCACCGCCCAGGGCGGCGCGGGCCCGTCGCACCACTGACCAGCCCTTGGTGAGCGACCGGTCCTTGACGAAGGTGAGCGGCACCCGTCCGGCTGCGATCTGGTCGAAGACCCGCGGGCTGGTCGCTTGCCTGACGGTGAGCCGCGGCAGCGCCATGACGTCCCAGCGCGAACCGACGGTGGCGTTGGCGACAGCGCAGGCGTACTGATGCCCGGCGTCCCGCGCTGCCCGCCTGACCTCCGCATTGGAGTAGCCGAACGGGTAGGCCAGGCCGGGCACCGGCCGGCCGAGCCGGTCCTCGAGCAGTGCCTTGCCGTGGCGCAGCTCGAACTGGAGCCTGTCTTCGGCGAGGTGGTCGAGTTCGGGATGAGTGTGACTGTGCGCGCCGATCTCGACCCCGGCGCTCGCCGCCTCCGCGATCTGGCTCCAGCTGAGCATCAGGCCCGGGCGGCGGCTGGCCGGGGACCGGGCCGCGGCGTCGGCGATCCAGCCGGTTGTCACGAACACTGTCGCGGTGAAGCCGTGCTGCCGCAGCAGCGGCAGCGCCCGGGAATGGAAGTCGGCGAACCCGTCGTCGAAGGTGAGCACGACCGGCCGCTCCGGCAGGGCGTCGCCGCCGGCCAGCGCGGCAGCCAGGGCCGACGCGGTGAGCGTGGTAAAGCCGCCCGCATGGAGGCGGTCGAGCTGGGCGGCAAAGGCGCCCGGGCCGACGGCAAGCCGGTCCACGGCCTCAGGCCGGTCAGCGATCTGGTGATACATCAGGATGGGGATCCCGTTAATAAGCCCCTGTGCACTACCTGCGGACGGCATCGCGGTGATCGGACGGCTCGCGCCCCGCGGCGCGTTCATCGGCTCTCCCGGCATTCTTCTGCGGCTGGCCGGGCTCCCGCTCGTGGCAGCCGCCGTGCCGCGTCCCGCGCGCTGCCGATGCAGTAGCCGGCGACCGCGGCAGCCAGGCCCGCGACGATGGCGGCGGCCCGGCCCAGGCCGGATTCGTCGCCGCGCACGGCTTCGGTGAGCCCGCGCCCGACCCCGCTGGGCAGCGCCCGCAGCGCGTGCGCACGTTCGGCCGACAGCCCTTCGGCCATGCCGACATTGCTGGTCACCTGGGCCTTGGAAAGACCTTCTGCATAGCACCTCGTGAGGAAGTAGGAGAACGTGCTGCGCGCGTCGGGCACCCGATGCCAGATCACGGCACGGTTGTCGAACAGCAGCTCGCTGCTGGGCGAGCGCTGCCGCAGCCGGATACAGAACTCGGTCTCCTCGCAGCCGCCCGGCAGCCCGCGGCCGGACCGCCCGATGCCGCTGCGGAACCCGCCGGCCTTCGTGAACGCCTCGCGCCGGAAGGATGCGTTCCCGCCGAGCAGATTGCGCACCGGGGCCGGCGACGGGGACATGCCGATGTAGGTGCATCCGACGACCCAGTCGAACTCGCCGGGAAACCACGACGGCCGCGACGTTTCCCACAGCGGCAGCGTCAGCCCGCCGACGCCCATCACGTCGGCGCCGGTGTAGGAGTCGGCAAGGAACTTCAGCCAGTCGGCCGAGGCGACCGCGTCATCGTCGAGGAAGGCGACGATCTCGCCGCGTGCGGCGGCGATGCCGGTGTTCTTGCCGCCCGACAGCCCCGCCGCCGCACGGTTCCTGACCACGGTGACGTCCGGCAGTTCGGCCTTCAGCCGCTCGTAGAGCGACGGGTTGTAGTCGACGACGAGGATGGTCTCCAGGGCCGGGCGGCTCTGTGCGGCAACCGAGGCGACGGCGGCGAGCGTGTCATCCCAGCGCCGCTCGGTGTAGGCGCAGATGACCACCGAAACCTCCGGGCGGCCTGCCCGTCCGGCCGCCAGCACCGGCTCGCCGCTCATGGCTGCGTCCTGGAGTCGCCGGCGACCCGCGCTGGCGCCATGAACGGCTTCGGCCCGCGGTGCCGGGCGGCCTTGGCCTTCTCGTTCACGATCACCCGCAGGATCCGCAGGCCGTCCCTGACCGCGCTCAGGTTGCTCGTCCCGTGCTGCCGCGGACGCTCGTGGCTTGGCACCTCGTGTATCCGCAGCCGCGCCTTGGCGGCCCGAATGCCCATCAGCGCCTCGACCTCGAAGCCCGGGCTGTCCAGCGCGAGCTTGTGCAGGTGCCGCGCCCAGAAGGCGTTGTAGCCGTAGCACAAATCGGTGTACTGGGTCCGGAACAGCTTGTTGACCAGGATGTTCAGCATCCTGTTGCCATACCGCCTGATGGCCGTGATGTCGTCGCTGCGGCCGTCGCTGGCGAACCGCGAGCCCTTCACGAAGTCGGCGCCGGCCAGCAGCGTGCTGACGAACCTGACGATCTCGCGCCCGTCGGTGGATCCGTCACCGTCGATCGCCACGATGATGTCCCCGGTGGCCGCCGCGAACCCGGCGGCCAGCGCGTCGCCCTTGCCGACGCCGCCCTGGTGCACCACCTTGACATCCGGCCAGTGACGGCGCGCCACCGCGATGGTGTCATCCCGGGAGCGGCCGTCCACGAGGACGACCTCATCGATCCACTCCGGGAGCGTGGCGAAGACATCCGGCAGGTTGCGCGCCTCGTTCATGGCCGGGATCACGACCGTGATGGTCGGCGCGATCGCCATGGCCTCAGACACCGGACGGTAGCGGGGCAGCGTGTACTGCCTGGCCGGGCGATCGGCGACTGACCGTGAACTAAGCGCCTTGCCGTTGCGCGGTGCGGAGTTATCCGCACCCGGCTGGGTGCTCGCGTTATCCTCGTTATCCTCGTTATTCTCGGCGGTCCGGTGAAGCTGTTCTGGCTGCCGGACGGCTGGCTCAGAATCGCGTTGAGATGCAATAGACATGACAGTCCCCCCCGAGATGGTGTCAAAGTCAGGTAAACGAGCCGCACTGAGTCGCGTGCGCCCGGTAACCCCGTGCGCCTGGTTGTGCGATAGAAGAGATGAACCGTCGTCACGCCGAGACATGCGGCGCAGCGGTAGGTGAATTCTGGTTTAGCCAGCCGGGTGGCGCGGATGCGCCGCGGCCGCCATGCCTAGGTGCGGTCCGGTAGCCCGCCGTCAGTTCCGCGCGCGGCGCCTGCCCATCGGGGCACCGCGGCACGCCGGCGTGCTGACCACTGTCCGGTCACGCCCATGATGGCGCTGACCAGCGCGATCACGACAAGTCCTGCGCGCGGCGACCATAGGCCGGCCGCCAGCATGGCCTCAGCGACCAGCATGTTGATGACAATTGCCGCGGTCACGGCGACGATGTACCTGGGGCCGGCGTCGAGGCCGCGCAGTAGGCCGGCCACGGCCAGTGCGGGCGCTGCCACGAGAAATAGCAGCACCAGTGGCCCCCGGGCCACGGTAGTAATTCCGGCGAGCGCGAGTATCACGCCGACGCCGCCTGCTCCTATTAGTCCGCCCCGCAGGTAACGGGGGGCAACAAATCCTGCCCTCATCCTGCCTGCTCCCTGCTCCTAGTATGCGATCTGACGCTTATCAGGGCCCGGATCCGTAGCGACCTTGGATAATTCGGCGCCATAGCAACTAGAAGCAGTTAAACAACTATTCAGCCTTGTGTCAAGCTAAGGTCAAGTGACAGTGCCTGGAAGGTAAAGTGGGCTAGGCGAATTCATCATGAAAGAGATTTAGGATTATTAATGTGACATGCCTGTTATGTCATGCGCCGGCGGCGCCCTCCGGGTACCCGCGCCTTGACTGGACCGGACCGGGCATGCGCCTGCAAGATCAGGGAAGGCGCCGCCGCCCGGGTGGCCGGGAAGGTGGCCGCGGTGACCGGCTTGGAAGCGGAAGTGGAACCGGCCGAGGTCGGGCTAGATGCCGGACGGCTGAGCAGGATCGGCAGGCATTTCGCGCGTTACGTCGACGATGGGCGGCTGCCTGGCTGGCTGCTCACGGTGAGCAGGCACGGCCGCCTGGCACATGTCGCCGCGCACGGCGCGCGGGATTCGGAGGCACGGTTCCCGGTCACGGCCGACACCCTGTGGCGGATCTACTCGATGACCAAGCCGGTCACCTCGGTCGCGGCGATGATGCTCTATGAAGAGGGCGCCTTCGAGCTGACCGACCGGGTGAGTGACTTCATCCCTTCGTTCGCTGATGTCCGGGTTTACGCGGGCGGATCCGACCTCAAGCAGGTAACCGTGCCCGCCGCCGAGCCGGTACGCATCTGGCATCTGCTGACCCATACCGCCGGGCTGACCTACGGATTCCTCCGGGCACACCCGGTCGATGCGGTGTACCGGGCCAGCGGATTCGAGTGGGGCACGCCGCCGGGCGCCGACCTCGCCCGGTGCTGTGACGCCTGGGCGGCCATCCCGCTGCTCTTCCAGCCGGGCGCCGAATGGAATTACTCGGTGGCTACCGACGTGCTCGGCCGGGTGATCGAGGTGGCGTCGGGCCAGCAGCTCGATGACTTCCTGGCCAGCCGTATTCTTCGCCCTCTTGGCATGACCGAGACGGCATTCCAGGTCGGGCCCGCGGACGCCGGCCGGCTAGCCGCCCTGTACACGCCGGGCCCCGATGGCCGCGCCGCGCGCCTGAACGCCCTGGGCAAGCACGCTCTCAGCCGGCCGGACGTCCTCAGCGGGGGCGGCGGCCTGATCTCCACCGCGGCCGACTATCACCGGTTCACCCAGCTGATGCTTGACCGGCCAGGCAGCCCGGCCGGGGAACTCGAAGGCACCCGGCTGCTCGGCCCGCGGACGGTCAGCTATATGTCCCGCAACCACCTGCCGGGCGGCGCGGACCTGGAGCAGTACGGGCGGCCGCTGTACGCGGAAACGCCGTTCCGCGGGGTCGGCTTCGGTCTCGGTTTCGCGGTGATGATCGATCCGGTCGCCGGCAAGACGCCTGCCTCGGCGGGCGAACTGTCCTGGGGGGGCGCAGCGAGCACGGTGTTCTGGATCGACAACGCCGAGGGGCTGGTCGCCATGTTCTTCACCCAGCTGCTTCCGTCAAGCGCGCATCCGATCCGCTCGCAGCTGCGCCAGCTCGTCTACCAGTGCGTTCTCGACTAGACCGGCCTCAGGCCCGGGGCTGCCCGCTGTGCGAGCCGGCCGCATGCCTGGCCTTGTCGCCTGCTGCTTCCTTCCTGAACTCGCGGAGCCTGTACACCACGAAACCCACGACGGCGAGGACCAGGACAGCCACGATCACATAGCTGCCGATCGAAAGGTAGTGGGACAGGCTGCCCCAGGCGCTGCCCAACTCGTAACCGATCAGGGAGAAGACGGTGACGTAGACGACCGTGCCCAGCAGGCTGAACGCGCCGAACTGGACGGCTGGCACCTCGATGAGCCCAGCGACCAGCGAGGTAAAGGCGCGAATGAAAGGCAGCGCCCGCCCGACGGCAACGGCCCAGGCGCCCCGGCCGGCAAAGAAACGCTCAGCGCGTTGGATGTCCGCGCGGGTGATCAGGACGTACCGGGCCAGCCGCTCGACCAGCGGCCTGCCGCCGATCCGGCCCACCGCGTACGAAAGGTAGGAACCACCGAGCTCGGCGAGCGACCCGATGACGATGACCAGCACCAGATTGAGGTGGCCCTGATAGGCCAGGACGCCGGCGAAGCCGAAGGTGATCTCCGAGGAGATCGGGACGCAGCAGGCCTCAAGGAATCCGAGGACGATGAGGGCGCCGTAGCCCGAATGAGTCAGGGCATGACTCAGAAAGCTCTCCATGGGTCTCTGTTGTACAGCATGCGGGCCCGGGGCATAGCCGGGCTCACGCCCGGACCAGTGCAAGTGTGCCAGCCCCGCGCGCGGCGCGCCGGGCCATCAGGCCGCGCTTCTCCCCTGGCTGACCCCCGTGACCGCGCGTCCCGCCCGCACGTGGCGGCGGGACGCGCAGCGGTGCCGGGGCCGCCGGGTGTGCCGCGGCCCGCCGGGTGTGCCAGGGCCCGCCGGGTGTGCCAGGGCCCGCCGGGTGTGCCAGGGCCCGCCGGGTGTGCCGCGGCCCGCCGGGTGCGCTGGGCTCGTCGTGGCCCCGGGGTGGTACCGCGGCCCGGCCGGGCCTAAGGGCGGGGCCGGGCGCGGGCATGAGGTTACAGGAGGTGGCGGGCGGCGGCTGCGACGATCTGCGCAGCCTGGTCCTCCCATTGGGCGTAGGCGTAGGGGAAACCGGAGTTCTGCACGCCCTGGGCTGCCTCCCATAGCGGCTGGGTGGCCCAGCCGGGGTGCGCGGCCTGGTAGGCCCGCAG
>JBEKIF010000027.1:0-81583 GCA_050011895.1 Streptosporangiaceae bacterium
TGTCACGCCGAGGCTCTCGTCGGTCTTGTCGGCCCCGACGAGCACGGCGCAGACCAGGCGCGTGCCCGCGAGCCGTATCATCTCGCCGACGGCATGGATCTTCGTCCACGATGACCGTCCGGCCGTCACCACGACGATGGCATCAGCTGCCCAGGTTGCGAGGTGCTCCCCGCCGACCGAGGGATCAAGGGTGATCAGGGTGAGCAGGAGGTCCGCCGAGGCACAGGCAGCAGCCAGTTCACCGGCCTCGGCGGGCTGGACCTGCGGTGATGTGGGCCTGAGCGGGCCGATGGGCGCGAACTCGGCAGGATCAGGGATTGCGGCGACAAGGTGTGCGCCGTCCACGCTCACCTTGTGGACTCCGGGGCCCTTGGCGCCCAAAAGTGCCGCGGCGGGGGCACCGGCAGACAGGTCGGCCACGACGACCCTTCTGCCCTCCTGCGCGCTGGACACAGCCAGTGACACCACGGACTGCGCTGCTACCCGCGGCTCGTCTACCGGGACGACAGCCAGGGCCGAGACGCCGCGGGGGCCTGACGGCACAGCGTCGTGCAGGTACGCGACGACGCGCTGCGAGTAACGGCCCGAATCTCGCCGGCGTGCACCCGGCAGCCAGCGACCTGCCCCCATGGCTGAGACGCTTCTGACGGGAGCGCCGAGCGCCTGCGAGACGTCGTCACGCCGTCGCAGGCGGTCGGACAGCAGAGCCCGGATGATGATAATGCCCATGCTCAGTATGAGGCCGATGAGGAACCCGCCACCGGCGTACAGGAGGAGGTGCTTCAAGCGCGAGGGCGGCGGGACCGGGCTCGCGGCGTCGAGCACGTTGCTTCCCCCGATCATGGTGGCCGTGGTCACCTTGGTGGCCGCCTTAGTAGTGCCGACGGCCTGCTCGAGCAAGGCCAAGTCATTGCTCGCGCGGGTGCCCTGGTCCCGCAGGGCGCTGAGCCTGGCCCGCTGCGAGGGTGATGCGGGCTGTGCCGACAGCTGGCTGATTTGCTTGCTGATCGAGGCGACCCCCTGCTTGTCCCTGGTGATCTCCTGGTCGAACGTGGTGAACTCGAGTTGCTGCTCTGCTTGCAGCTGGTCGGCGCGGAACGTGAGGAACTCTGTGTCCAGCGCATTCGCTCGGCGCACCGCTTCGTTGCTCGATGGCGCACTGGCCATTATCTGAAGAACCCGGTCGGTGAGGGGGGTGGCGTTGTACGACCCGACGAAGCTGCCGACGCTTTCCTGCAGCCCCAACTTGTGCAGGGTGAGCCCCGCCACTGTACGGCTTTGCGCAAGGGCCTGATCCTCTAGTATCGCCGTGCCGGGCTGCGGCTCGGCACCCACCGTGAGCAGGAGCGTTGTCGAGGCCTGGTAAGGATGAGGGCCTTCCAGGTACAAGCCGGCGCCGACCAGCAGCCCGACCACGGCAGCGACGCGCCAGAACCAGGCGCTGCGCCGCAGTGCTGCCGTCAAGAATCCCAGGCTCACCAGGCTCGCGGCGGAATCGGCGGGCCGATCCTCGGCGGCGGTGAAATCGTCGTCAAGCCACGGGCGCTCGCGCCCGTCCTCGCGTGTACCCGGAGGTAGGCTCATCATCTGGTCTCCGCTGTTGTGCCGGTCATCCGTGTCGGCCCTTTCCGGTGCGCTGGCCGTGCCAGCTGCGGAAGACGGCCCGTCGTGTGGTCGTCCGGGTCTGGATCCGCAACGAGAATTCCCGTGATATCGCGGCCGGCGGCGGCGGCGCTGGCCGCGACGCGGGCTATCTGTTCGGCCGTTACCGCGCCTGCCGAGACCCCAAGGACCGTTGTGGTAGTGCGTGTGGTGTCCGCGACCTGGGGATTCTGGCCGTCGACGACCGCAACGACGACGGCCAGCGCGGCGTCTGGCGGCCGGGCGCCGCTGTCATGATCTTTAACGATGACCTGCAGCTGGCTCGATGGCGCGGGCGCGGCGCACGCGGCCCGCAACGTGGCCGCGGCGTTCACGTCCTGCTGCGGGCCGACGACCAGCGCCGTCGGGATCCCCCGGGAGGCGGCGAAGACGGCCAGTTGAGGTCCGAGGGCCAGCGCTCCAGAGTCGAAGCCAAAAGAGAGGACCTCGAGGGACGAATCGCCGCCAGGCTGGGAACCATTCAGATTCACGTCAGCCAGGCCCAAGAACTGGAAGGCCTTGCGCAGGCGCCACGCGTCTACGGCTCCGGGTTCGTAGTCCGCCAAGAGCCTGGTCCAGCCCGCGGCGCCAGATGGGTGAACGGCACGGATCGACGCGAGGACCGGAACCCCAATGGAATCCGCTATGTCGTCGCGTTTCCGCAGGCGCCGGTCCCTGCGGTTAAACGCGAGCGCGACGATGGCTCCGGCGAGCGCGCCAAGGAGGGCGCCGACGCCTCCGGTAACGACTAGACGAGAGGACAGCGACGGCCCCGGGGCGGTTGTCGCAGCCTCCAGGACCCGCACCTGAACTTGCCCCCCCGGGGCGTTCCGGGAGTTGATGATCGCGACATAGCTGTTGGCGATCGCATTCGCGGTGTCCTCGGCCTGGGCGGCCGTCTTGCCCTCGGCACTGATCGAGAGGATGTCGGAACTCGCCACGCTAGTGATCTGGAACCTGCTTCGCAGCGTTTGCAGCGACATGGTCGGGCCAACAGTTCGCAGCGCGTTTTCGAGGACGGGTGTGCTGCCCGCGATCACAATCTGGGTGGCGAGGTCGGGGTTGACATCCGTCGCCCCAGCTTGGGCCGGTGCCGCGGCCTGCTCGGATAGCGGAAGCACGACATCTACGAGTGCCTGGCTTGACAGCATCGGCGGACGGTGCAGCGTCCAGCCGATGCCCGCCAGCAGGCCCAGCGCAGCGAAAATGGCTACGACGATCTTGTGCCGCCGCACGATCTGCGCGGACCTTCTCAGGTCCAGCGACTGCTCGCTCATTCCGTCCCCGCCTGACTACCTGTCGTTTCTCGCGCTAGGACCCTGGATGCGCGCATCATATGGCTGGCCCGGCAAAAGCAGCTTCTGGCGCCATGCTGGCTTGGCGAAACTCCAGCCTCGTGGCGAGGGGTTCATCGGGGGCGCAGCGCCCGCGGCCGATGAGGGTGAAGGCGGGAGTGCGCCGTCCCAGGCCGCTGGAGTACCAGCCGAGGATGGGGTCAGTCTCGCCTCGGTGAAGGCTCCACCGCAGCGACTGCGGTAGTTCCAGGCGTGCTCCTCCGGGTGCGGACACGCCGGGCCAGCTCAGCATGGCGCACGCCCCGTCGAGCTGCGCGTGAACGTCCGGGCCAAGGTGGAAGGCAAGGCGCAGCTCGTGGCTGCCGCCGACCTGGTCGATGATGTCTACGGCGCGCGAGGCCCGGTCGAGCAGAACACACCGGCGGTGCCAAGCCGACGGCTTCAGCGACAGGTAGCCGTCGTGCTCCGCGGTCCACTCGGCGGCATCGCCCATGTCTTGGACGTCGATCTGCCTGGCGTTCGCGTGACGCAGCCAGAGGAAGGGGCCGCCTTCGCTGGATTGGCTCCGGCCCCCGAGTTCGACGGTGTTGTGGGCGATCGTGGAGCGGAAGTACGAACGCCACTCAGGCTCGCCGTGGTAGCAGTAGGTACCCGGATCGGCGAGCACGTCGACGCCGCCGTAGCGGACCTCCACGGACAGCGCGTCGGCATGGGCGTGCGCGGCGATGCTGAGGTACCCATGCGGCCCCCCGTCGCAGCGGCACCAGATCTCCGGCTCCCGGTCACGGACCGCGCGCAGTATGGTCGTGCCGGCGTCGGCGAAATGCCATGGCCGCCGCGCGGGCCGGCCCGCTGCCTTGCGAGGCGTTCCAGGAAGCGCGGCAATAATCGAGCTGGCGGCGTCCGGTACCGTGCGCGGCCACCAGTCGAGCCGAGCGAAGACCGCCTCCCCCAGCGCCAGCAAGGATGGCCAGCGGTTGGCCGCCGGGGCGTCGAGAAGCAGGGCGCGTCCCTCGTCGCCGTCGCCTTGCCGGGGCGGCTGCGACCGTTCGTCGAGCAGCGCGGCACCGCTGTCGACCATCGCGCACAGCCGCTGCCAGGCCGCTTCGCTCAGCGGGCAGCCGCAGGCCTCGGCCTCGACCGCGGCCAGCAACGCGAGCTCAGCGACGAAGCGATGGTAGTCCGATGCGAGCTCACGGCCGATGCCCGACGGGAAGGTATTGCGGACCAGCTCGCGCTCGAGGAGCCGCGCGGACGTGCGCCGCCAGCGGTCGCTGTCGGGGAACCACGGGAATGCGCAGCTGGCCACGAGCTGCCCGGCGGCCTCCGCGATGACATGGTTGTTGGCCGACGAGCCGCGGCTCCGGAACGCGTCGAGGTACTGCTGGTGCCAGTGGATCTGCCGCACCGCCAGCTCGTCGTGCTCGAACAGGTCCGTGACTGGCGGCCAGAGGTCGAGGAGCCGCCGGATCCAGGCCAGGCTGATCAGGCGGATGCCGACCTCGATGCCGCTTGTCCAGTGCACGCCTGACAGGAAGGGGTTCTCCCGCCACCAGGAGCGCAGCTGCTCGGCCACCCGGTCCGCGTACCGCTCGTCGCTGCTGAGGAACCAGGCCGTCGCCAGGAGCGTGAGGTGCTGCAGCCGGGAGATCTCCCAGACCTGCTTAATGTTGCCGGTCTGCTCCTGCGAGCGGTGATCGATCCGGAAGGCGTAGCGATCGGATGGGGACCGGCGGCCGGTGACCGGGTCATAAAACCAGTCGGGCCGCACCAGGTCGGTGCGGACGACGCCCAGCACCTCCCACTCGCCGTGCATGAGCCGGTCCGCCGCCTCCAGGACGGCCGCCCTGGCCGCCGCGGGCACCCGCGCGGCGGTATCCGCCGCGAGCGTGCTCGTGAACCTGCGCGGGCGGGCGGGCGGCGGCGCGGCGGCCGGCGGCGCGGCCGAGGTGACCTGCTCGCGTCGCACCTGCCGCCGGGCCCAGGCGGCCTGCATGGCCTGGTCACGGCCGCGCCAGGCGACCTCAGCGGGCGACATCCTGGCCGCGCGTCGCGCGTACCACTCCAGCCGCGAGTTCTCGGTCGTCTTCACACCCGCTCCGGAAGGCCGCTTGACAGGCTCTCGGCCACCGCGATCGTCGTCTTGGTGGTGGCGACCAGGGACGCCAGGGAGATGGGCATGGGAGCGCCTGTCCTGACGGCCGTGACGAAATCCGCCAGCTCAACTCGCTGTCCCTTGTCCTGGCCGCCACGCGACCGGGTGGTCTTGCGGCGCCGGCCGGCCCAGACCGCGGCTTGCTTGAAGTTGTCGAGCCGCGCGCTCCGGCCGCCCGCCGCGACGTCGAGGGTCTCCTTCGGATAGCGGCGGTTGCCGGTCGTGAGGTAGGTGATGGTGCCGTTCGAGCCGTTCTGGAACCGCACGGTAGCCTGCAGGTCGTCGTGCTCAGGGCCGGGCGTGGCGTAGACCTCCTCAGGAAGGCTGTCGGCCCACCAGCTGAGCGTGTCGATGAAATGGCCGCCTTCCCCGGTGAACCGCGATCCTTCAAGCTCTTCGTTGAGGTACCAGCTATCGGGCTGCAGCCCTCCCGCGTTGACCAGGTAACGGGACATTGAGCCGCCGCTCGGCTGACCGAACTGCGCCCTCATTTGCACCAGCAGAGGGGCGAAGCGGCGGTTGAATCCCACCATGAGCCGGTCGTTGCCGGTACTGGCGACCGCGTCGATGATCTGCTGAAGCTGATCGCGAGTCAGCGCGAGCGGTTTCTCGACGAAGACTGCTTTCCCGGTCTCAAGCGCCCGGCAGACCAGGTCGGCATGCGTGTGATGGCGGGTCACGATGAAGATCGCGTCCAGCGACTCGTCGTCGAGCACCGCGGCGGCGCTGGTCGAGGCGCTCGTGAAGCCGAACCGCCGCTGGGCGTTCACCGCCGACAGCGACCGGTTGGTCGCGACGTGAGCCAGCCGGACGGCGGCGAGCTTGGCCAGGTGGGGAAGCAGCATGGACGAGGCGTAGCTGCCCGCTCCGATGAACCCGATCGCCAGCTGCTTGCCGCCGGTGCCGCGGGCCGTGGCCGGACGGCCGCTCGAGACGATGAGCTGGCTCGCCGCGGGCGGCTGGCTGCCGGAGAGGCGCTCGGGGTAGGCGAGCAGGACCCCGACCGCGGCCATCGTGCCCGAGGCCAGATCGCTGTAGACGGTGCTCGCGCGCTCCATCGGGAAGACGCCCGAGACGAGCGACTCCACCTCGATCTCCTTGCCGGCCAGCAGGTCGAGGAAGCACTCGAGGTTGCGCCGCTCGGTCCAGCGGACGTAGCCCGCCGGGTAGTCGATGCCCTCGAGCTCATAGCGGTCGTCGTACCGGCCAGGACCGTAGGAGCGCGAGAAGCGGACTTCGAGTTCCTTGTCGTAGTAGGCGTTCCAGGGCAGATCGAGCGGCATCTTGCCGATGTCGACGATCCGCGCGCGGTCCCTGGCCAGCTTTGCGGCAGCCTCAACGGGCCCGTTGGAAGATCCGCCGGCGGCGAGGAGCACGTGGTCTGCCCCGCGGCCGCCCGAGATCTCGGCGAGCGCATGCTGGAGCGCCTCCATGCCCTCATCGGTGGGCGCCGTGCACAGCACTGCGCCGGCCTGCTCGGCCAGCCGACAGCGGTCGGCGATCACGTCGAGCCCGATGACGCGGACACCGGAGGCGATCAGGAGCCTGACCACCAGCTGACCGACGAGTCCGAGGCCGATGACGCAGGCGGTGTCGCCCAGCTGGACCTCGGCCCGCCGCACGCCGTGCATGGCGATCGCCCCGACGGTGGCGAAGGCGGCATGCTCGGGCGAGACTCCCCGGGGAACAGGCACGCACAGGTTGGAAGGGATCCAGTTGTACTCGGCGTGCAGGGCGTACTCATTGCCGGCTGCCGCGACGACCTGGCCCACGGCGAACTCCTCGGCGCCCTGCCCCACCTCGGTCACCACGCCGCAGAGCGAGTAGCCAAGCGGCGTGTACGAATCGAGCCGGTTGATGACCTTCTTATAGGTCGTGACCGCACCCTGCTGCGCAACCGAGTCCATGACCTTGCGCACCTGGTCCGGCCGCGCGCGTGCCTTGCCGACCATCGACAGCTTGGCCTCGGTCAGCTTCATCATCTCCGTGCCGGTGGAGATGAGCGAGAACAGCGACTGCACGAGGACGCCGCCGGGCCGGCCCACCGGAGCCGGCACGTCGAGGACGGTGAGCTCACCGGACTTGTAGTTCTGCGCTATCTGCTTCATCGGGTTCCCTGGTCGACGGGGGGTCGGACGTTCGGCGGCGTCGGTGTCGTCACACTGCCGCCACGCCCATGGACTGTGCGTGGCGGTACCACAGCTCCATCGTCAGCAACTGCCATATCTGCTTGGAACGGTCCTCGCGCCCGGCCTGCTCGTCGGCGATGAGGCTCAACAGCGGCTTGCGGCGGATCATCCCTGACTCCACGAGCTCCCCGCCGACCAGCACGTCCTGGATAACCTCCCGCAGGTCACCACGGACCCAGGCGCGGAGCGGGACGCTGAAGGAGGCCTTGGGCCGGTACACGATCTCGCGCGGCAGCCAGCTCTCCGCCGCCCGCTTCAGCGCGACCTTGCCCTGGCGCCGCCGGATCTTCGCGCTGCCCGCGAAGGAGAACGCCGCCTGCGCCACGACGGGGTCCACGAAGGGGACGCGCACCTCGACGGAGGCCGCCATGCTCGCCCGGTCCGTATAGGCGAGATTCAGGCCCGGCAGGAACATGCGCGCGTCGGCCAGGCACATCCGGTTGATCTCGTCCTGCAACGCGTTGTCGTTATAGATGTCGCGGTGCTCGCCGACCACCTGGTCGACGTGGCCGGCCAGGTCAGGGCTGAGCAGGGCGGCCAGCTCCCCGGGGTCATACAGCGTGTAACTGCGGCGGAACCGCGGCTCCTCCGGCAGCTCGGCGAAGGTCAGGAAGCGCTTCGCCCACCGGGCGTAACGCAGGCCGCGGCCTCCCACGCTGACCGGCAGCCGATCCACCGTCGACCCCACGAGCGCGCGGGGAACGGCGGGCAGCTTGCCGTACCTGCCCGCGAGGAGGCACGCGAGATGCTTGCGGTAGCCGCCGAAAAGCTCATCGGCGCCCATCCCGGAAAGGATCACCTTGACGCCGCGCTCGCGGGCCGCCTCGCACATGAGCAACGTGTTGATCGCGGCCGGGTCACCGATCGGCTCATCAAGCACGTCGACGATGCGGGGCAGCAGGCCGACGATGTCGGGTGAGATCTCGATCTCGTGCAGGTCGATCCCGTAACGCGCCGCGACCTTCCGTGCGTAGACGGCGTCGTCGGGCATCGCCTCGAGCCGCTGGTCCTCGGGGCGGAAAGCGATCGTGTAGGCGTCAATCCCGGAGTCGGCCTGGTGGGCCAGGACGGTGACGATGCTCGAGTCAAGGCCGCCGGACAGGAAGCTCGACACCGGCACGTCGGACACCATGTGGGCGGCGACCGACTCCTCGATCACCTGGCCCAGGTCGGCGTCCGGCCCGGCCGCGGCCTCGGCTGCCACGTCTGCGATACGCCAGTAGTGCTGCACCGAGCAAGTGCCGTCGGGACGAAACCGGGCCCACGAGCCGCCCGGAAGCTTGCGTACGCCGTCGATCGCGCACCGCTGCTCGGGCAGCCAGTAATAGAGCATCGACGCCACCAGGGCGCCCGGCTCGATCCGCAGCTCGGAGCCCGCAGCGGCCACCAGCGCCTTCAACTCGGATGCGAAGACCACACCGTCGCCGCGCGGGAGATAGTACAGCGGCTTGATGCCCAGCGGATCACGCGCCAGGACCAGATCGCCGGTGCACTCATCCAGCAGGGCGAGCGCGAACATGCCACGGAACCGGCGCAGCGCCGCGGGTCCCCACGACCGCCAGGCCTCGAGCACGACCTCGGTGTCGGAGCTGGTGGTGAACCTGGTGCCGCGGGCCTTCAGCTCCGCCCGCAGCTCCCGGTAGTTGTACAGCTCGCCGTTGTAGACGAGCGTCAGCCCGTCCTTGGACAGCGGCTGATCAGCAGCGGCACTCAGGTCGATGATCGACAGGCGCCGGTGGCCAAGCTGCACGGCCACCCGGTCGTCCTCATGGCTCCAGGTCCCGGTCGCGTCCGGCCCGCGATGCGCGATCCGGTCGACCATGATGTGAACCAGCTTCTGGCCGTCCGTCTGCTGGTAGCACCCAGCGATCCCGCACACCTCAGCCCCCGGCCCGTTCGAGGACCTTGCCGTCACGGAGCAGCCGCCGGTAGACGTCGAGATAGGCGCGCTCCTGGTGGCTCCAGGCCAGCTTCTGCTCCACCCGGGCCCGGCCTAGTTTCCCGAGCCGGGCGCGCCTGGGCTCGTCGTCCATGAGCTCCACGATGGCCGCGGCATATTCGGTGACATCGTTTGGCCGGACGTACACCGCGGCGTCGGCGAGGGAAACGCGGGTCTCGCGCAGGTCGAAAGCGACCACGGGCAGCTCGAAGGCCATGTACTCCATCGACTTGTTCATCGTGGACACGTCGTTCAGCGGGTTCTTGGGGTCTGGTGACAGGCCCACGTCCGCCGTGGAGAGGATGCGCGCGACCAGCTGATCCGGCGCCCGGCCAGTGAACTCCACGTGGCCAGCGAGGTCCAGCTCGTCCCGCAGGGCCAGCAGATCGTCGAAGCAGTCTCCCGAGCCAATCAGCGTGAAGGCGATGTCATCGCGGCCGAGCCTATGCACCACGACGTCAGCGGCTCGCAGAATGATGTCGACGCCGTCCTGCGGCCCCATAACGCCGATGTACGCGGCGAGGAACCGACGGCTCCGGCGCAGCTCGGGGTGCGCCTGGCCGCGCTGCAATAGCTGCGGGTCCGGGCCAGTGCGGACGACGGTGACGTCTGAGTTCGACTTGCCACTTCGCGTTACGGCGACATCCCGATAGGAGTCGTTGGTGGAGATCACGTGGTTCGCCGTGCGGTGAGTCTTGCGCTCCAGGGCCCGCAGCGCCTTGTAGGGCAACCTCGGGCCGTCAGGGAAACGAGACTCATACAGCTCGGGGCACAGGTCGTGGTGGTCGAACACGAACCAGGTGCGATCAAGGGCGCGAAGCACCAGGGCGATCGGCCAGAAGATGTCCGGCGGGTTGCAGGCCTGAATCACCCCGAACCGGCCGGACCGTCGTGCCTTGAACGTCAGCCATGCCGTCGCGACGAAGGAGTGCCCGTATTCGGTGACGAAGCCGAGCTTGCTGCCGCCAGGCGCATAGGGCCGGTACTTGTACAACTCGACCGTGTCCACAACCTCATACGCCGGGTCACCCTCGCCCTTAGGGCATACGACGGAAACCTGATGGCCGGCTGAGACCAGCGCCTGGCACTCCAGCCATACCCGCCGGTCGAATGGCACCGGAAGGTTCTGGACGATGATGAGGACGCGGGTCACCAGCCGATCCCCTCGTAGCCATGGATCGACTCAACTTCGCTGCCAAGCCGCCCGGTCAGGTCGATCAGGTGCCGCGGCGGGCTCTTGAGCAGCGCGTCCAGGACCGCCTCGTCGGTTGAGGAGACGATCGCGATGTCGGCGCCACGCAGCGCTTCGGCTGGCCCGTGCGCGAGCAGCCGCCCCAGGTGCGGCAGCTTCGCCTCGACGTGGCGGCGGTTGGCGCCGATGAGGCGAGCCGGGTTAACGATCGGGTCGTAGATGCGGACATCGAACCCCTTGCCGAGCAGCCGCTCGGCAAGCTCCACGTTCGGGCTCTCCCGCAGGTCATCAGTGTTCATCTTGAAGCTCAGGCCGAGCAGGGCCACCGTGCGGGCGTCGCACTCGACGACGCGGTCCACGGCCTGGTTGATCACCAGCTCGTTGGTGGCCAGCGCGCCGGCGAGCAGCGGCAGGTCCGCGCCGTTCATCCGGGCCAGGTGCAGCAGGGACCTGAGGTCCTTGGGCAGGCAGGAGCCGCCGAACGCGAAGCCGGGGCGCAGATAGGCCGGCGAGACGTTCAAGACCCGGTCCTCGCAGAACAAGGACATGACCTCGCGGGAATCGACGCGCAGCAGCCGGAACAGCCGTGACACCTCGTTGGCGAAGGAGACCTTGGTCGCGTGGAATGCGTTACACGCGTACTTGAGCGCCTCGGCGACGCGGACGTCAACGATCCGCACCGGCTCGTCGAGGAAGCTGAGCAGGCTGGTGACCGTCTCCGCGACGCGGCGGTCGGTGGTCCCAACGACAACGAAGGGCGACGCGTAGAAGTCCGCGATCCCGCTGCCCTCCCGGAGGAACTCCGGGCACATCGCGGCGCCGACGGCAATGTCTGTGCCGGCCAGGCCGTCGGCGAGCGCCGGCGCCACCATGTCCTCGACCGTCCCCGGGGGCACGGTGCTACGGATGACCACGCTGTGGTGCCCCGACGCCGGCGGCCTCGCGACGCGGATCGCCGCCACGATGTCGTCCACGGCGCTCCCGATATGTGTCAGGTCCGTGCCGCCCCGTGCCGTGGACGGCGTCCCGACACACACAAGCGACACGTCAGCCCCATCGAGAGCGTCGAGGCACGCGGTCGTCGCGTTCAGGGTGCCGCCGGTCACCATCTGCGCGACGAGCGCATCCAAGCCCGGCTCGGCTACCGGGCTGCGGCCCGCCCGGATCTCAGTCACCTTGGCCGCGTCGACGTCGACTCCCCAGACGTCATGGCCGTTGGCGGCCATACAGGCCGCCGTCACCGTGCCGACATAGCCAAGGCCGATCACCGCAACCTTCATTTCACCACCCGACTAGATTCGCTGCCTGACCCGCCACGGTCAGAGAACCCGTGGGCATATGAACGCCGAGCGGGTCGCCGTGATACGGCAAATGCCTTCTAAGGCGGGAATCTCGGCAAGACCATTGATACCATTACACATGGTAACGAGAAGACTTCTAAACGTAACGAACGAGGCAGCCTCGCCTGAAGAGGTTAGGCCTGGTTTGTATCAGGGCGGGCTGGGGCGGGTCTCGTAGGTTGCGGGATGACCCCGGAACCGGCCATCTCGTGGCCGGTTCCGCTGTCGGGACGTCGCGCGGGGTCGGCTCGTTCCGCCACTCGCTGCCGCGACGAGGTTGCTGACATGAGCAAGGATCGCATTCCGCGCGACACCGACCGCGCGTCGCAGTGGGCACGGCGTCCGCTGATTCCGCCAACGGCCCGTCCCGTGGCTGGCGCGCTGCTCACCTGCTGCGTGGCCGTGACGGCAGTCCTCGGAGCCTTGTTCGCGCATCAGACGCACCCGACATGGCTCGACCGGGCGGTCGACCTCCCGATAGCAGCCAGCCTAGCCGCGCATCCTCGAGCGGCGGAGATGCTGGCCTACCCCGGCGAGCCAGTCCCGGTGACCGCGTTGACCGTAGCCCTCCTCGTCGCCTGCCTGATCAGGCGTAAGTTGAATGCCTGCGTGCTCCTGGTTGTAGCGGTGCCTGGCGCCATCGCGCTCAGCGAGCTGGCGCTGAAGCACGCGGTCGGGCGCAAGTACCACGACGCTCTAACCTTTCCCAGCGGCCACACCACCAGCGCATTCGCCGTGGCCGCGGCCATCACGGTACTGCTGGCCGATCCGGACCAGGTCAGGCTGCGGCCGGCTGGTCGAGCCTTGTTCGCGCTGATAGCTCTGCTGGTCGCGGCGGCAGTCGCCGTCGGGGTCATCGCGCTGGATTTCCACTACTTCACAGATACGGTCGCAGGCGCCGCAGTCGGCATCGGATCGGTCATCGCTACTGCATTCGTCGTGGATCATTTCGGCCGGCTAGCCCAGCGCACGCGCATCCGGAAGACGAGCATCGGGGCATCGCCGGGATGACCACGGCGCGTGCAGCGGGCCGACTCGTGCTGATGTCCCAGCGCCTGGCCTCCGTGAAATCGGCGATCCCGGCGCCAGCGCATGACGAGTAACACGTCATCCTGTCACGTACAGTAAGCAATCTGAATGCCAAGAGTCACGAACTGGGCGTCTAGATACAACTAGGCAGGGGCCTCATATGGAGTCGCTCGGCGTCGGCGGCGCGTGGATCTTCACGCCGCGCATCTACCCGGACAACCGAGGTTATTTTCATGAATTGTTCCGCGGTACCGAGTTCCTCGACGATCTTGGCTATCGCTTCGAGGTCGCTCAGGCGAACTGCTCGGTGTCTCATCGCGGCGTGATCCGCGGCGTACATTTCACAGAGGTGCCGCCAGGCCAGGCGAAATATGTGGTGTGCGGCAGCGGCGCGGTCCTCGATGTCGTCGTCGACCTGAGAACCGGCTCTCCCACATACGGGCGCTGGGAGGGCGTGCAGCTGGATGACGAGACGCGGCGCGCGGTGTTCATATCAGAGGGACTGGGGCATGCCTTCATGGCGCTGAGCCCGGAGGCCACCGTGATGTACCTGTGCTCGACCCCCTACGCTCCCGGCATCGAGCACGGCGTACACCCGCTCGACCCCGAGATCGGCATTGCCTGGCCGCAGGACGTGCAGGCCATCCTGTCCGAGAAGGACGCGGCCGCCCCGGCCCTCGACGAGGCGCGACGCGCCGGGCTGCTCCCGGATTACGCGGACTGCGTGGCCTTCGCGGCCCGGCTCCGCGAGCCCGCCGCGGATGGGCGGCGGCGGTCTGCCACAACTCCAGCTCCCCTCCAGGCGGCCGATCCGTCCGGCTGACCGGCGGGGGATGGAAAGTCACTGGTTCGCGAGCGAGCGGGGCCGCCCGAGGCGACCGGCTCCCTGGCCGGTTACCTGCGAGCCGCCGGGCCTGAGTCGCGATACGAGGTCCTGGCCGAGAATGCCGCCGGCTCCGGTGGTTAGCCAGCGGCTTACGACGCGTGACCGGCATTGGCCTGCGCCTGCCCGGTACCGGGTGACGCCGCCGCGACTGGGCCGGGTACCGGGTGACGCGCCCTCAGCGGCTCCCACCAGCCGCGGTTCTGCTCGTACCAGCGGACCGTCGCCTTGAGCCCCTCCCCGAACGGGCTGGCGGGCGCGTAGCCCATGCCGCGCAATGCGGAGTCGTCCAGCGCATAGCGGCGGTCGTGACCCTTCCGGTCCTCGACGTAGGTGACCATGTCCCAGCCTGCCCCGCAGGCATCGAGCAGCGCCCGGGTCAGCTCGCGGTTGGTCAGCTCGACATCTCCGTTGATGTGATAGACGAGGCCGCGCTGGCCGCGTTCTGCTACCAGCTGGATACCGCGGCAGTGATCATCGACGTGCACCCAGCCCCTGACGTTGCCGCCGTCGCCGTACAGCGGCACCTTCAGCCCGTCGAGGAGGTTGGTGACGAACAGCGGGATCACTTTCTCCGGGAACTGATACGGGCCGTAGTTGTTGCAGCAGCGCGTGATGCTCACGTTCAGCCCGTGGGTCCGGGCGTAGGCCAGCGCGATCAGGTCGCCGCCCGCCTTCGCGGCCGCGTACGGCGAGTTCGGCGACAGCGGCGCATCCTCCGCCCACGACCCGTCCGCCACGCTTCCGTAGACCTCGTCCGTGGAGACCTGGATTACGCGCGGCGTGCCCGCTTCCAGGCAGGACTGCAGGAGGACCTGGGTGCCCGCGACGTTTGTCGCCACGAAGGCCGCCGCCCCGGCGATCGACCTGTCCACATGCGTCTCGGCGGCGAAGTTGACAACCAGGTCATGCCCGGGAACGACCGTCTCGAGCAGCGCCGCGTCGCAGATGTCACCGTGCACGAACTCAAGGCGAGGGCTGCCCGAGACCGGTGCGAGGTTTGCCAGGTTTCCTGCGTATGTCAGCTTGTCCAGGACGGTCACGCGGGCATCTTCGAAACCGCGATAGCCGCCGGCCAGCATCGTTCGGACGTAGTGCGAGCCGATGAATCCGGCACCGCCGGTTACCAGGATCCTCATCGCGGCTCTTGCCCCCTGTCTTCGAGATCGCGCCATGCCCCGCTGCCATCACCACGGCCAGCTGCCCAGGCCTGCGCCGTCACGAGCTGATCTGGACCTTACTGTGATCACCAAGGACCAGCCGGTGGGCCTTCGGGACCTTGGGCGCCGCGGTGACCTCCACCTCGTGGCCGATCAGCGACGCCTCGATCCGCCGCACCCCGTGAATAGAAGCGCCGCGCAGCATTATGGAGTACTCGATCTCGCTGCCGACGATGCTGCAGGCCGGGGCGACGGAGGTGAACGGGCCGACGTAGGAGTCGATCACCCGGGCGCCCGCGCCTATGATAACGGGCCCGACGATGCGCGACCCTTCGACCTGCGCGCCATCCTCGATCACGACACGGCCGATCAGCTCGCTGGCAGCATCGACAATTCCGCGCTGCACTGGCTCCACGCTCTCCAGCACCAGCCTGTTGACCTCGAGCATGTCCGCGACGTTTCCGGTGTCCTTCCAGTACCCGGAGATCACCGTGGAACGAACCGGATGTCCCGCGTCGATCAGCCACTGGATCGCCTCGGTGATCTCCAGCTCACCCCGCCAGGAGGGTTTGAGGTGACCGACCGCCTCATGCACCGCCGGGGTGAACATGTAGACGCCGACCAGCGCCAGGTCGCTCTTTGGGTGCTCTGGCTTCTCCTCGAGGCCGACAACATGCCCGGAACCGTCCAGCTCCGCCACGCCGAACTCCCGCGGGTCAGGCACCCGGGTCAGCATGATCTGCGCGGCCGGCCGCGCCGAGCGGAACTGCTGGACCAGCGGCGTGATGCCGCCGACGATGAAGTTGTCGCCCAGGTACATGACGAAGTCGTCATCGCCGAGGAAGTCGCGGGCCACCATCACCGCGTGGGCCAGTCCAAGCGGGGCCTCCTGGCTGATGTAGCTAGCCTCCAGCCCGAACGCCGAGCCATCGCCGACTGCCGACTGGATCGCTGCGGCGGTGTCTCCCACGACCAGGCCGACATCGGTGATACCAGCGTCCCTGAGCGCCTCAAGACCGTAGAACAGCACGGGCTTGTTGGCGACGGGGAGAAGCTGCTTAGCCGAGGTGTACGTGATCGGCCGAAGCCGAGTCCCCGCACCCCCGGCCAGTACCAGGGCCTTCATATGGCGAAACTAGCGTGCCCGAGCCTCGAGGTGGTCCGATAAGCGGCCGAAAGATGACGCTGTTCCTAGCCCGGCTCCCGTTGCGCAGGTACTCGGGCATGCTCCTGCCCGCATCGGGTACAGGTGAAAACGGCTATGGGGATGTTCTGCGGAAGGCATGCCGTCGCGGGCGCCGGGCGAGGCGGCCCGGTCGCCGGGCATTGCGATGGCCGGGTGCTCGGGTGATGCGGCGTTTGCCGCGCCAGCTGTCATTGCTGCTGGCTAGCGTCGCCGGGCTGGCCGCCGTGGCGGCGGTCGCGATCGTGATAGCGCTCCTCGTCACCCCGATGCAGACCGTGACGGTAGCCGGCCAGGTCATCAGGCTGGGCACGACGGCGCCCAGGCTGAGCACGGCGGGCCCGGGCGAGGTCGACCTGTTCGGCCAGAGCCTCCCGACGGTCATGCGCTTCACTGGCCCGGTCCGGCCCAGGCTCGAGCTGGCCCAGATCACCATCGACAGCGAGCTGGCCAACTTCGCGCAAGGCGCCAGCCCGCACAGCGACACGCACCTGCTTGGCGCACGGCTCAGTGACGGGTGGACGCGTTATTTCGGCTGGGAGGCCGCGATAGCGGGGCTGACCGCGCTGGCCATCACCGGTGCCGTCGCAGGCTGGCGCAGGCTCGCGGCCGGCCCGACGGTACGGCTGCTGGTGGCCGGCCTTCTCATCACCCAGCTCGTCAACCTCGGAGCGATCGTGCTCGCCGCCCATGGGGCGCAGCAGGCACTGCGCCAGGTGCGGTCGCTGAGCCAGCTCGTGGGCAGCGAGCCGGCCCCGCCAGCGGCCAGCGCGGACGGACCGCCGCTGCCAGGAATCCAGGCGGTGGTGATAGGAGATTCCACGGCGGCCGGGGCAGGCCTGCCGCTCATCACCGGCCCGTCTCCTGTCGACCGCGCCTGCGGTCGCAGCTCCGAGTCCTACGCCGAGGACCTCGCCAGGGCCGATGACTGGAAGGTCATGAACCTCGCGTGCAGCGGGGCGACCATCCTGCACGGCCTGCTTGGCCCGCAGCACCACTACGGGTACGGGCTGACCGTTCCGGCGCAGCTGGACGCCACGATGCGGGCACAGCGCGCAACCGTCGTCATCGTGAGCGTGGGCGCGGATGATCTGCGATGGTCAGCGCTCGTCGGGTACTGCGCGGCCGCGCCGCACTGCGATGACCGCGCGTCGGCCGCCTACTTCCAGCAGGAGCTCGCCGCTTTCAGCAGGAACTACTTCCAGCTGCTCAGCCAGCTGACCGCCTTGCGCGGCAGCCCGCGCGTGATCATCAACAGCTATTACGATCCGTTCGGCAATGACCTCAGCTGCATCGCGGGGCGCGGGCTTACCGCCGCCAAAGTCGGCACCCTGAGCTCGCGGCTGGCAACCATGAACACGGTCCTGTCGACCGGAGCGGCGGAGTTCGGCTACTCGTCGGTGCAGCCGAGCTTCGCGGGGCATCAGCTGTGCTCACCGCAGCCCTACGTGCAAGGACCTGGCGACCAGGCGCCCTTTCACCCGACCGCACTCGGGCAGCTCGCGATCGCGCTGGCCGATCAGGTCGCCCTGACACGCCCGACCGGCGGCGCGGCAGCGGGCGCGGCGATACCGGCCGCTAGCAGGCCGCCCGCCTGGCGAGCTCGGTAGGCGGCAACACGCAGCCTGTTACCGCAGGGTGCGGCCCGCGGCCTACTGTGGCTGACATGTCAGCACCATCTGCCGGGACGGTCATTACCAACAATGACGGCGATGCCGCCGTTGGCCGGCGGGCCTTACCTGCCGCCCTGGGTGCGGCCTACAGCTCGGTGGGCGATCGCCGGCCGGTGCTGCTCGCGGGCCTGGGCGCGGCGTGCATCTCCGCCTCGGCTGTCCTGATCAAGCTTGCCGACACAGGTACCGCCACTGCCGCGTTCTACCGCTGCTTGCTCGCCATACCGGTGCTTGCTGGCCTCGCCGTCATGGAGCAGCGGCGGCATGGACCGCGCCGGCTGGCCGCCCGCCGCGACGCGGTCCTGGCCGGGCTGTTCCTTGCCGTCGACCTGGTGCTGTGGAATCACGCGATCGCCGAGGTCGGTGCCGGCATCGCGACGGTACTCGGGAACCTGCAGGTGCTTTTTGTCGCGGCTGCGGCGTGGGCGCTGTTCCGCGAGCGTCCCGGACGAAGGTTCGTGGTCGCCCTGCCGGTCGTCCTGACTGGCGTCGTCCTGGTATCCGGCCTGGCCGGGGGCTCGGTGCGCGGCACCCACGCGCTGGCGGGGATCGGCTACGGGCTGGCCACGTCGGTCGCTTACGCGGGCTTCCTGCTCATCCTGCGCCGGACCTCGACCAGCACGCCGCACATCGCGGGACCGCTCGCGGACGTGACGTCGGGCGCTGCCGCCGGCGCCTTGCTGCTGGGCCTGGCCTTCGGCGGCCTGCAGCTGGCAATTCCGTGGCCGACCTTCGGATGGCTGCTGCTGCTCTCGGTGACCAGCCAGACGGTCGGCTGGCTGCTGATCACCTCCTCGCTGCCCAAGCTGCCAGCCGCGATCTCCTCGCTCACGCTGCTCCTGCAGCCGGCCGCTGCGATGCTGCTGGCGGCCGTCATACTCGGGGAGATGCCCAGCGCCGTCCAGCTGGCGGGGGCCGCGCTGGTCTGCTGCGGCGTGCTGGCGGCCAGCTGGGCCGCCGTCCCCGCGGCCGACCTTGCGCCCCCGCCCGCCCTTGCGCCCCCGCCCGCTCTTGCGCCCCCGCCCGCTCTTGCGCCAGCGCCCGCCCTTGCGCCCGCATCAGCGGCAGCGCCCACCCTCACGGCAGCGCCCACCTCCGCGACCGCGCCCGGGCGGCGGCGGCAGGCGGTTAGTTCGACCCGATGTGATGGACCGCCGGCCAACGTAGCGGTAGCCCACAGCGATCGGGGGATACGGTCCATGGCCCACAGGATCTCGCTGGCCTCCCACTCGTGCCGCCCGAGGAGGTCCTCAAGGTTGTAAGCGGGCTGATGCAGGTTGAGGACCAGGGCGACGGCCACGTCAGCCATCGGGGCTCCTTGGCGGTTACAGGTCGTGGGTCACGATGTCGATGGTGCGCCGGGCCAGCTCGACGCCGTAGTCGGTCCAGATGCCCTCGCCCCAGTAGCGGTAGCAGCTGGTCTCGGCGGTGAGCAGGTGGAACAGGGCGTTGCGGTAGCGCGGGTCGCCGGCCGGGACGGGCCTGGCCAGGACTCGCTCGTGGAACAGCGAGCTGGCTTCGTCCATTGGCGCCAGCACCCTGTCGTAGCCGCGTACCCAGGAGATGTTGCTGGTCCAGCTGCCGCCTTCCATGCTGAACCGCCCATCCTCGCCTCGCAGCTGCTCGATCACCGCGGCCAGCCGGTCCGGCCCGTCACCGGGGGCCATCTGGCCCCAGATCCTGGACTGGAAGAGGGGCTGGACCTCGGGCAGATCGTCAGGGCTGAGGCCGGCCGAGCGGAGTCGTTCAAGGTATTCGGTGACGTTCATGGCCGGAGTCCGGGTACCCGAGCACTCCCGGATAACATCGAAATACTTGGGCGGGAACTCGTTCATCATCACCCCCCCGTTTTCCCCGTCGGCGATCTGGGTAACTAGCGGCGGCACGCGGCTGCCGCCGAGTTCCCTGCGCGCAAGGCCCTTGGCCTCGTAATAGGGCTGTAGCTGGGCGACCAGCTTGGTGTCGCTGCCCTGGGTCTTGACCACAGCGGTGATGCTGGCGACGTCCCCCCGGGAGCTGGCGCAGACCAGCCGGCGAGGCAGGTGCGGCTGCTGGAGCCCGCGCCCATCGGGTTCCTCGACCGTGTGTTCCTGGACCAGGACCCACTGGTAGCCGCAGTCGGTAAGGGTCTTTACGAACTCGTAGGCGACATCCGGGTGGTTGGGCAGGGCCATCTCGGCTGGGGAGAAGCCGCGGACCCGGCTGAGGGCGTCCAGCCCGAAAAGAGCCGCGAAATGGTGCTGCCAGGCTCGCACGTGCAGCCGGTAGTCCTGGACCGGGGTGGAGGGCGCCACGGCGTGCCCCCACGGACAGCCCAGCCACTCCACCGCCTGCCGGTTGCGCGCGTCGGTCGTGATGCCGGCCAGGGCGTCGAGCACGTCGCCGGCGCCCATCTGGCGCAGGCCGTGCAGCAACGTACCCGAGTATTCGAGCATGACCCGCGGCGCGAGCCCCTCGCCGAGCAGCCGGGGAACGAACTCGCCCATCCGTTTATAACAGCTCAGGAAAACCGGGGCGTTGTGGTTGTCACCGATGCCGGGGTTGTCCATCATCCACTGCAAGTTGCTGATGATCGGCGCCGTGCGCAGATCAGTCCCGCCTGCCGGGATGAGCGGCTGGTGCATGTGCAAGGCGATAGCGAAAGCACTGTCCGTGTCGGCGAACCCGGTGGCCCCCGGCGGCAGGAAGACGGGATCAGTGCCCCTGGCCCGGATCGCCTCCTCGATGCGGTGCTCCGAGCCGCAGATGTTGGGAAGGCCATCGATGTATTCAGGAAGCTCAGCCATTGCTCCGGCTCCATTGTTTTACATGCCATATCGATCTCCGGGTTTCCAGACATTGTGGTCGATGCCGTTGAGGACACCACCGAACTTCTCCCGGTGAATGTGGAGCGTTAACTCGGGCGGGGAACCTATGAGCCCGCCACGCCGTGCGGAGGTACGGGCACCGGCCCGGCGTGCCAGATGTCGCGGCAGTAGCCGCGGACCGTCCGGTCGGATGAGAAAAAACCAGAGCGCGCCGTATTCAAGATCGACATCCGGCTCCACCGGTCCTGATCGGCCCAGGCTGACCCGGCCCGGTCCTGGCAGTCGACGTAGGACCGGTAGTCGGCAAGGACCATGTACTCGTCCGAGTGGAGGAGCGAGGCGATGACCGGCTCGACGGCCTCGCGGTCCCCGCCGGAGAAGGCACCTGAGGCAAGGGCATCGACGGCTGCCTTGAGCTCGGCGTCGTCACGGTAATAGGTGTATGGGGAGTACCCGCCTTGCCTGAGGCCGGTGACCTCGTCGGCCGTGAGGCCGAAGAGGAAAAAGTTGTCTTCTCCGACCTGGTCACGGATCTCGATGTTGGCGCCGTCGAGTGTGCCGACGGTTAGGGCCCCGTTGAGGGCCAGTTTCATATTGCCCGTGCCGGATGCCTCCTTACCGGCGAGCGAGATCTGCTCCGAGATATTGCCGGCAGGCACGACAAGTTCGCTGATCGAGACGTTGTAGTCGGGGAGGAAGACGACCTTGATCCGGTCACCGACGTCGGGGTCCGCGTTGACCACCGATGCGATGGAGTTGATCAGCTTGATGATGCGCTTGGCCAGCTGATAGTTGGGCGCCGCCTTCGCGCCGAAGATGACGGTGTAAGGCGTCACGGCAGCGGCCGGATTCGCCTTGATCCGGTTGTACACGGTAACGACGTGGAGCAGTTTGAGGAGCTGGCGCTTGTACTCGTGCAGCCGCTTGACCATCACGTCAAAGACCGAGCTGGGATCGACGGTGACGCCGGTAGCGGCGAGGGCATGGGCAGCCAGGTCGAGCTTGTTCAGCCGCTTCACCTCGCGCCACTGCTCCCGGAACCCGGCATCGTCGGCGAAAGCCTCGAGTTCCCGCAACCGCTCCAGGTCGGTCAGCCATCGTTCGTCCGCCAGCCGGGCCGTGATCAGGCTGCACAGACGCGGGTTGGCGAGACGGAGGAACCGGCGCGGACTGACGCCGTTGGTCTCGTTCAGGAACTTTCCGGGCCACAGGTCCGCGAAGTCCCGCAACGTCGTCTGGGCGAGCAGCCGCGACTGCAGCTCCGCCACGCCGTTGACAGCGAAGCTGCCAATGACCGCCAGGTTGGCCATCCGCACCCGGCGCTCGGGGACCTCCTGGATCAGCGACACCCTGGCGATGCGCTCGTCGTCGCCAGGGTGGCGGGCACGAACGTCGTCAAGGAACAACTGATTGAGCGCGTAGATGATCTCCATGTGGCGGGGTAGGAGCCGCTCGAACAACGGGACCGACCATGTCTCGAGAGCTTCGGGCAGCAGGGTGTGACAGGTGTAGGCGAAGGTACGGCGGGTGATGGACCATGCCTGGTCCCAGCCGACCCCGTTTTCGTCAACGAGCAGGCGCATCAGCTCGGGTACGGCCAGCACCGGGTGGGTGTCGTTGAGCTGGATGACGACCTTATCGGGAAAGACCTCCCAGTCGCTGTTGCGGAACCGGAACCGGCGGATGATGTCCCGCAGCGAGCAAGAGACCAGGAAGTACTGCTGCTTGAGCCGCAGCTCCCGGCCGGCCTCGGTGCTGTCACTTGGGTACAGCACCTTGGTGAGGTTCTCCGAGCGCATCCGCGCGTCGACGGCCTCCGCGTACTGGCCGGCGTTAAACAGGGCCAGGTCGAATGAGTTCCGGCCGGCGCGGGCCTGCCACAGGCGGATGATGTTGACCGCCTCGGTGCCATAGCCAGGGACCAGCATGTGGCTGGGTTCGCCGCGCACTGTCTCCCCCGGCACCCAGCGGGCCCGCAGCCCGCCCTGATCGTCGTCCACCGCCTCGGTGTGGCCGTAGAAGCCGACGACCTGGCGGTCGTCGGGGGCCGGGAACTCCCACGGGTTGCCGTAGAAGGCCCAGTCGTCGGGCTGCTCGATCTGGGAGCCATCCTCGAAGGCCTGCTTGAAGATGCCGAACTCGTATCGGATGCCATAGCCCACAGCCGGTATGTCAAGGGTGGCCAGCGAGTCGAGCAGGCAGGCGGCCAGCCGGCCGAGGCCCCCGGTTCCCAGTCCCGGCTCCACGTCCAGGGCCTCGAGCTCTTCGACGGAAACGCCGACGCTGGCAAACGCCTGGCGAGCGAGATCGGCGGTGCCGGTGTATATCGCGTTCTGGCCGAGCTGGCGCCCCAGCATGTACTCCGCCGACAGGTAGTAGACGAATTTCGGGTTAGTCGCATAGTGCGCCTCGGCCGTCCTGGCCCGGCGGTCTGCCAGCCGGTCGCGGATGGTGACGGCGAGCGTCCAGTAGGCGTCGTGAAAGCTCGCCGACTCCACCGTCGTCCCGCGCTCGTAACACAGGTTGTCAGCGAGGTCTCGCTCGAAATCGGCCGGCGTGTTACCCACCCACCGGCCCTGCGGTCTGGGCCCTATTGACATCATGAGCCGAATCTAGCCTCAGTGCCGGCGAGGACAGTGCAGTGCCTGTCCTCCGAGTGCGGAGCCTGTGCTTATGGTGCGTCTCAGTTCTCGGGAGATAGCGGCGGGCCGAGGACCTCCAGCCCGTAGCGCGGGCTGGTCTCGATCCACCGCCCGATATCTGCAGCGAGCAGCTGCTCGTCGGGTTCCGGTAGCTCACGTTGCTCGGCTGGCCGCCCGACCTCGTCGTAGAGGGTCAGCAACGAGCCAGGGGTGACCAGGGCCAGGAACCTGGCCGGGCGGCTGCCGGTCACCCGGAAGGTGTGCGGGATGCCGCGCGGCAGGTAGATGAACGATCCGGCGCTCAGCCTGTAGGGCTGCCCGTCTGCGCTGTATGTCAGGTTCCCGTCCAGCAGGTAGAAGGCCTCGTCCTCGCGGGTGTGGACGTGCAGCGGAGGAGCAGTCCCGGCGGGCTGCGTGACCAGTGACAACCCGAAAGACCCGGCGGTCTCGGCGGGCGATGCCAGTCGCTCGAACAGGGATCCGAGCGCCCATGTAGCCGGGCCTTCCCCTGGCCCTCGAGCCAGGACGGCGGTCTTCGCCTGAGCATTCACGATGTGCTCCCGCCTTCCAGGAAAATTCATCCGAAGCCAAATCGGATCAATACAAGGTAACCTAGATCACATGACCGAGCCCGTCAAGTCCCGGCCCTACCGCTCGTCGGTACGCCAGGAGCAGGCCCGGCGGACCCGGCTCGCGATCCTGCAGGCTGCCCGGCGCCTGTTCCTCGAGCAGGGCTATGCCGCGACCACGATTGCGCAGATCGCCGCGGACGCCGGCATCGCTGTCGACACCGTCTATGCCTCGGTGGGAACCAAGCCCGTTCTCATGCGGCTGCTGGTGGAAACCGCGATCTCCGGCACAGACCGGGCCGTCCCCGCCGAGCAGCGTGACTATGTCCGGCAGGTGAAGGCCGCGGACGCGGCCGAGCAGAAGATCGGCATCTATGCCAGCGCGGTAACCGAGGTGAACTCCCGGCTCGCGCCGCTGCACCTGGTCCTGCGCGATGCCGCCGCGCAGGCTCCTGAACTGGCGCAGATCTGGGCCGAGATCGTGAGCCGGCGGGCCCGCAACATGCGCCTGTTCGCCCAGGAACTGGCCGCCACCGGCCAGCTGAGGCCCGGCCTGGGTATCGGCGAGGTGGCCGACGTGGTGTGGAGCCTGAATTCGGCTGAGTACTACATCCTCCTCGTGCGCGACCGCGGCTGGGCACCCGAGCGGTTCGCCCGGTGGCTTGCAGACACCTGGTGCCGCCTGTTCCTGGCCGCCGACCCGGACCCAGCCACCCGGCGGGGACCGACCGGCCGCTGGGAACATACCTCGGTTATCGGCGAGAACGTCCAGAGTGACTGATCTGCAGCGCCGATGGTTTTGTCATGGCCTGGTGCGTAGCCGCAGTGTTTGCAAGTCGTCACGCTCGATGCACTCGATCTGATCGAGCAGCGCATCAATATCGTCGGTGACCGTAAGATGGCGGCCGGTGAGGCGATCTGCCCGGCCGCCCGCGAGCGTGAGGATGACGCGGGCGGCACGTTCCGGGTCGGTGCCGTGCCCTGAGGCGAGCCGGTCACGAATCCAGCCGAAGACGCGCCCTTCAGGCGTTTGCCGGTCGGCGGTGCTGCTCAGCGCGACCTCACCCAGGCCGATCGGGAGCAGGCCGGGGTCGACACTGAACACCGATACGCCGTGCGCGCGGGTCTCCGCAGCGAGGGTCTCGGTTAGCTTCACAAGTGCGGCCTTGGATGCTGCGTAGGCGGACATCAGTGGCCATCGGTATGCGCCGGCGTAGCTGGTGATGTTGATGATGCGGCCGTCTCCCGCCGCGATCATGTCCGGCAGTGCGATGCGGGTCAGGGCGAACGCGCCGCCGAGGTTGATCTCCAGCGTGCGCCACCACTGGGCGGGGTCGGCGTCCCACATCAGCCCGGCTGGCCCGCTGATGCCGGCGTTGTTGATGAGCAGGTTGGCACTGCCCAGCTGCTGGCGCAGTTGCGCGACAGCGGCGGCCGTTGCGCGGTAATCGGTGACATCCGCCGTCGCGGCTGCCGCGGTCCGGCCCGTGCTCTGGATCTCCGCGACGGCCGTGGCGAGTTCGGCTGGTGAGCGGGCGATCAGCCCGACCGCTGCCCCAGCCTCGGCCAGGCTGGCGGCAAGCAGCCTGCCGATGCCTCGCCCGCCGCCGCTCACGAGCGCGACCATCCCGTCCAGGTCGCAGCCGTGATCGGCCGGGTATCCGCCGGCCGTTGCTGTGGCCGGCCGCCCGGCAGGGCGCACGGTGACCGTGCGGGCACGCGGCTGGTCTACCGCGCGGCGCTCGCGGTCGACGAGATGCCGCCGCAGGATCTTGCCCGACGGCGAGGTGGGGATGCGGTCAGTGAACTCGATCTGGCGCACGCGCTTGTACGGCGCGACCCGCTCGGCGACCCACGCCATCAGCTCGGCCGCCGTTGCCGGAGCGCGAAGCACGACGAATGCCTTGGGTACTTCTCCGGCCGCTTGATCAGGGCTCCGGACGACCGCCGCGTCCGCCACCGCAGGGTGGGTCAGCAAGAGACCCTCGAGCTCGGCGGGCGCCACCTGATGGCCCTTGTACTTGATCAGTTCCTTGACCCGGTCGGTGACGCGGTACCAGCCAGCCGCGTCGACGGTGACGATATCTCCGGTGTGCACCCATCCGCCGGTGTCGATGGTGGCCGCGGTTGCCAGCGGGTTGCCCAGGTAGCCGAGCATCGCGCCGGGTGAGCGGATCAGCAGCTCACCTGGTTCGCCGGGGCCGGCGCTGGTTCCTGTCTCAGGGCTGACGACCCGGCACTCGATGCGCGGCAGGGCGGGGCCGATGGACTCGGGCCGGTCCGGGCCGTCATCGGGCGCGATGTGCGTCGCGCCACCTAGCTCGGTCATCCCGTAGGCCTGCTTGACCCGGCAGCCGATCCGCCGCGCGCAGGCCCGCGCGAGTTCGGCGCCGAGCGGCGCCGCGGCCGAGGTGAGCAATCGGAGGCTCGACAGGTCGTAGTGGCCGACCACCTCGGCTCTCGCCAGCCCGAGCACTATCGGCGGGACGACCTCGGCTCTGGTCACGTGCCGTTCTTGCACCGCTCGCAGGAACGCCTCCGGCTCGAAGCGCGGCAGGATGACCACCGTCGCGCCCTGCAGCAGCGCCAGGTTCAGCGTGACCTGCAGGCCGTAGATATGAAACAGCGGCAGCGCCGCGATCACCACGTCGTCCTCGGTGACCTTGTGCGCGAGCCGCATCTGGCACAAGCTCGCCACCAGGTTCCGGTGGGTCAGCACGACGGTCTTGGGCAGCCCGGTGGTCCCACTTGAGCTTGGCAGGAACGCGACGCCGGAAGCAGAAACGGGCGCGGCGTCCGGGCCGGCGCTCATCCGGAGCAACTGAAACGCGGTGGCGCCTGCCGCAGCCTCGCCGATCACGAAGGGCTCAGCGATCCCGGCTTCGGGTATGGCCGGGCGCAACTTGCCGGCCAGCTGCGCGGAGGTGGTGAGCAGATACCGCGCGCCCGTCTGCTGGAGCTGGCGGCAGATCTCCGCACCGGTGCACTCCGGGTTCACGGTCGTAACGATCGCGCCAATCGACGCCGCCGCGAACCAGGTCGTGGCGAACTCGATGCTGTTCGGCGCGCACAGGGCGAGCACATCGCCCGGATGCAGGCCCCGGCCGGCCAGCCTCGCTCCGGTCTCCTGCACGGCGGCGGCCAGCTCTGCGTAGCTGAGCCCACGCCCGGTGGCCGCATCGGCCAGTGCTTGCTTGCTCCCGCGCCGGGCCGCCTGAGCCAGCACGAACTCCGGCAGCGTCAGGTCGGGAATGCCGGGAGGCTGCAGCGCATGGCCGGCCGCCAGGTCACCCTCGATGATGGCAGTACCCATCTCTCCTCGCTGTCTGATCGCATCCGTCCGGCCCGCCTGCAGGACCGACTGACTTGAGCCTCGCCTCATGGGCTTGAGCCTCGCCTCATGGGATGGCCTCCTCGCGGTCTGAGTGGCATGTTCCCGTCGGCGAGTCCACGGCCTCGGCCCTGACACGAGCGTGCGCCGGCCGCGGCGGGCGAACATCGTGCGGTTGACGGGTATCGGCGCGCGCGGTGTCGTAGTCTCGCCGCGCCCGGTGCCTACGCCAGCCCGCCGGGCAGGCACCTCGGGCCGGGTTTGATGAGTCAGACTGGTGTGTGTCGGGCCGGGCAGGCCATCGAGGAAAGCCAAGCGGGATGAGCACCAAGACCCAGACTTCACCGCGCGATGGGGCGGGCCACCGCGCCGGCAACCTGCCGGTGCAGCTGACCAGCTTCGTCGGCCGCGGCGCTGAGCTAGCGGAAGTCCGGGCGCTGGTACGCGCAGGCCGGCTGGTGATGCTGACCGGCTCTGGCGGCTGCGGGAAGAGCCGGCTGGCCCTGGAAGTCGCCGCTTCGCTCGCTGGGGAGCGCTGGCACGGCGCCTGGCTGGCCGAGCTCGCGTCGCTGACCGACAGCCGGCAGGTAGCCGGAGCTGTCGCCGCCGCCCTCCCGGTCCGGCGCCAGGCATCGATCGAGACCCCCGGCACGCTCGCCGCGGCTGTCGGCAACCGGGATCTGCTCGTGCTGCTCGACAACTGCGAGCATCTGCTGCCCGGCTGCGCCGAGGTGGCCGAGTGCCTGCTGCGCCGCTGCCCTGGGGTGCGGCTCCTGGCCACCAGCCGCGAGCCGCTGGCCATCCCCGGCGAGATCACCTGGCGGGTGCCGTCGCTGTCGTTCCCCGATCGCATCAGCCCGGTTTCTGTCGCGGAGCTGGCGAGGTTCGAGGCGGTGCAACTGTTCGGCGACAGGGCCAACGTCGCCCGGCCTGGATTCGCGCTTTCGGAGCGCAACGCGGCCGCGGTGGCCGAGATTTGCGCTCGGCTGGATGGCATCCCGCTCGCCATTGAGCTGGCGGCGGCGCGGGTCCGGGTGCTGTCGGTTGCGCAGATCGCGGCCGCGCTTGATCACCGGCTTGGCCTGCTGACCGGGGGGGCGCGGACGGCGGTGCCGCGCCAGCAGACGCTCGAAGCATCCATCGAGTGGAGTTACGGACTGCTTAGAGATCAGGAACGGCAGCTGTTGCAGCGGCTGGCCGCCTTTGCCGGCGGGTTCACAACGGAGGCCGCGGAGGCGGTCTGCTCTGGTGGCGGGATCGACGCCAGCCAGGTTCTCCACCTGGTGACCCAGCTGGCGGACAGGTCGCTGATCCAACCTTCTGCCGACGACAGCGACGAGGCACGGTTCGGGATGCTCGAAAGCATCCGCGAATACGCTGCCCGCCAGCTCGAGGCCTCCGGCCAGGCCAAGCAGGCCAGCCAGCGGCATTTCGCCTTCTTCTACCGCTACTCTCACCGCCGGCCCGGCGAACCGGATGAGGCGCACCGGGAGCGGCTGCGGGCTGATGACGCCAACCTGCGCCGGGCGCTGGAGTGGGCAGCCGACCGCGATGACCCGCGGCTGCTGGAGCTTGCCGCCCGCATGGTGCCGTACTGGGCGGTCAGCACCCGCCTGGCCGACGCCCAGCGGTGGCTGCAGACCGCCCTGGACCGCAGCCATGCGGCTGACCCGGCACTGCGGGCGCAGGCGCTCGGCGGCCTGGCCAGGATCGCCGGTCTGGCCTACAACTTCCCGACCGCCCAGGCGGCCGGCACGGAGAGCCTCGCCATTCTGCGCCAGCTCGGCGACAAGCCCGGCCTCGTGCAGGCGCTGACCAGCCTGGGATTCATCGCGGCCCCGCTGGCCGAACCCGACTCGGGACAGGCCTACCTCACCGAGGCGGCCGCACTGGCCGAGCAACTCGGCGACCGGGCCGCGCAGGCCTACGCGCTAGCCCTGATCGGCAGATCGGCGATCAACCAGCCCGCTGACCGGCAGGCGGCGCGTGCCGTCCTGCGCCGCAGCATCCAGCTGGCACGGGAGTGCGGTGACCGCCGTACGGAGGGAACGGCGCTCGGAGAACTCGGCATCCTGTCCGTACTCGACTGCGACCCGGCCAAGGCCCTGCCCCTGCTGGACCAGGCACTCCCCCTGCTGCAGGCACACGGCGATGCGTTCTTCCACTCCCTTGCCCTGGTCGGCCTGGCGCAGTGCCTGTCGTTGCGCGGCGAGATCACCGGAGCCCAGGCGGCCTGCCAGCAACTGGACGAGATCACCGGGGAACTCGGCCCGGCCTCCTTGTACTACGCGGCCTATGCCCGCGGCTGGGCGGCGTTCTGCCGCGGCGACTGGCCCGAGGCGATCCGTGCATTCCGCGAGCAGCTGACCTATCCCGGCCCCGTCGGACTGGCCGGCATGTGGACGGGGCACCTGGCCTGGGCCGAGCTAATCGCCGGCCAGCCGGATAGCGCCCGGCGGCGGGTGGATGAGTTCCTCGCCTCCAGCGACGCGGCCCGGACCAGCCCGGCCCTGCCGCTGGCGATCCGGGCCCTGATCGCCCGAGCCGACGGCGACCGGAACGGCGCGCACGACCTGGCGCATCGCGCCTTGCTGGCCTCGCCCGGCGACCCGTTCGGCCGGCTCACGATCTGGACCTGCCTCGCCGTTACCGCCGCCATCAGCGCCGACCTTGGCGATCACCAGCGCGCGGCACGGCTGGCCGGCGCGGCCCGCAGCTTCGCCCGCAGCATCGAGATGGCAGCGCTTCCGGCCGCCACCGGCCTGCTGGACCACGCCCGTCAGACGTGCCAGGCGGCGCTCGGCCCTGACCTGTGCGCTGGTGCCCTGGCCGATGGTGAAGCCATGACCCTGACTGATGCGGTCGGCTACGCCAGCCGCGGCCGCGGCGCACGGCACCGCCCAGACGCGGGATGGGACAGCCTCACCCCGACCGAGCTCAGGGTCGCCGCCGCCGTCGCCGACGGCCTTTCCAACCCCCAGATCGCGACCAGGATGTTCATCGCCAGGCGCACCGTGACCACGCACCTGACCAGCATTTTCCGTAAGCTCGGCATCTCCGCCCGCGCCGAGCTCGCCGCCGCCGCCGCCCGCCACGACCAACACCGGGCCCCGCGGCCCGCGGCACACAGTACTGCCCGCCCCCCGGCCGACAGGAACCCCAGCAAGGGCCGCCCGGCCTGACACTGGTTAGGAGTCCGGCGAGGGGGACGGTGGCCGATAGTCGGCCAGGGCGATGGTGACCTCGTAGACGCCGCTGCCGGCCGGGATCCGGGTGACGGCACCCAACCGTGCCTGGATGGCGAACGTGGCGGTATTGTCCTCCGCGACGAGCGAGACCAGCCGGGTGACGCCGACCGGGCGGTGGGTCACCAGCGCCCGCGCGAGAGCGGAGCCGATACCTCGGCCCTGCCAGTCGTCCGCGACCGATATGCCGATGTCCGCGGTGGTCGGGTCGTCGGGGTTACGGGCGATGCGCCCAATCCCTACCGCGCGCTCGCCGGGCCGGCCTGCGGGAGCGAGCAGCACGACCGCAACGTGATTGATCTGGTCGACGGTGCCGAGCAGGTAGTCGAGGGTCGGCTCCGGCAACCAGGGCAGGGTTGCCAGGAACCTGCGATACCGCGAGGCCTGGGACAACGCCGCGTACATGTCCCGCAACAGCTGCCGGTCCCCGGCCACCAATGCCCGCAACCGCGCTGGGGTGCCGTCCGGAAGCAGAAACCGGTCGGCAACGTCCGCGGGGCCCGAGGTGTCGGCCATCGTGGTCTCCAGTTATCCGGGCCCCGGGCCGCTCACCCGCCCCATATGCGGCTCACGGTGCCGATCGGGCGTCGACGCCGCTGGCGGCGCTTATCCGCCTGGTGCCCACCGGCCTGCCCATCCTAAAGCCGGGACGCTCGCACCGATAACCCGCGTCGAGGCCAACATCCCCGACGACGAGCTACCACGGAGCCCGTCGGTGCGCCGCCCGGCGCCTGCTTCATTGGTCAGCCTGCAGGCGGCGCACTGTATGACTGACGAGCCGCGGTCTGTATGGCCCAACTTTCGACGGACTGGAGGCGCTGTCCTACCACTGTGCTACCGTTGTGGCGTGGCAGTCCGCAAGAAGCGTTCCATCTCTATGCCGCCCGACCTGGACGCTGAGATCGCCGCTGCAGCAGCCGACGCGGGCCTCAGCTACAGCGCGTGGCTGGCAGATACCGCCCGGAAGGAGTTCACCATCCGGGCGGGCCTGGCCGCAGTCGGCCAGTTCGAGCAGGACCACGGCGCCTTCACCGCGGAGGAGATCGCCGATGCTGACGCCTGGGCCGCCCGGGCAGTCGAGCGGTCCGGCCAGGCCCGGACCACCGCCGGGCGACGGAGCGCCTGATGGGCGTCACCTACGACACCGGCGCGCTTATCGCCGCCGAGCGCAGCGAGCGGCGCATGTGGGCCCGCCACCGCGCCCTGCTCGGCCGCCGCGAAGTCCCGACCGTGCCCGCGCCGGTAGTGGCGCAGTCCTGGCGCGGATCGGCCCGGCAAGTCCAGCTCGCCCGGCTGCTAGTCGGCTGCGACGTCGAGCCTCTCGATGACGGCCAGGCGCGCTCGGTCGGTGCCTTAGCCGCGCGCGCCGCCACCACCGACATCGTGGACGCATGCGTGGTTGAGGGAACCCTGCGCCGGCGCGACCTCCTCGTCAGCTCTGACCCCGACGACCTGCAGTCAATCGCCGCCGCCACAGGCCACCGGCTCCAAATCGATCACCCCTGAGCTCTGTAACGCAACTCTCTTGGCGGTGCACCAGTAGAAGCCCCGGCCGCTGGCGGCGCCGATCGGCACGCTGGTGCCGGCCCACCCCCAGCCGCTCATCGCGGCAAGCAGTTGCTGGGCCTCCCGGAAGTACTTCACCACGACATGGCCGGTTCCGTCGCTGGTCGGGCGCACGCTGAGCGGGACCTGCTCGCCTCCGACCCGCTCCTGCCAGACCGGCTGCCCGAGCCAGGGGATCTCGCGGGCATCCATATCGAGGAACGCCAGCTGCCCGCCTGGGCGAAGCGCCTGCTCGCACCCCGCGAGAAAGGCGGGGAGCAGGGAATCGGGGATATGGGACAGCCAGTGCCCGAAGAAGATCACCTCGTACTGGGCCGGCACAGGGTTCCAGCCGTCCAGCACGTCCACCACGGCCGTGGTGACGTTGGCCAGGTGCTTGCGCCGCAACTCGGCGAGCATGGCGGGCGATGCGTCGGTGGCAACCACCCGCCGGGCGCGGGCAGCGATGAGCTGGGTGAAATAGCCGGTGCCCGCCGCGTACTCCCCCACCACATTCCCGTCGAAGGTGCCATCGCCCACCCGGGCGATGAGCTCGGGCCGCACGGGCGCCATGTAGCCGGTGATCCATGCGTCCCAGTCCGGGGCGCGCAAATGGTAGGCAACCCGCTGGCGGTCCAGCACCTCGTCCCGTCGCATCGGGCCCTCCGGCTGCTCCTGGTTTGCCCGCACGCTATGCCGACCGCCGGCGAATGTCTACCGCCACCCGGCCACGGGCCACGCCCGAACCAGAGCGGCCACGGCGCGCCCGGCCTCAGCAGGGCACTCACCGTGCGCAGCGTGGTGCTGACCTGGGACGACACCGCCTGACGACGCTGAGCGCCGCCCGGCCGCTCCTGGTGCCGGCTCCCAGACTGGCTGCCATTTCGCCCTGTCAACCTACGGGCATCTGGTGGCAGATCCGGAGCCCGCGCGCCGCTCGCGTGGAATGCTGGAACGATGCAGCTGGAGCTCAGTCAGGACGACGAGGCTGGATTCGGTCGGGTCCGGGTCCGGCTGCTGGACGGGTTCGGCGGCTGGCTGAAGGGGCGGCCCGGGCTCGACGAAGCGGCGGCGCACGATGCCACCGTCGACGCAGGCATCGCGCTGGACTGGAAGTTCGGTTACGGTGACGGCCACCTCGGCCGCTGGACCAGCGCCAACGTTGCGGAGTTCCTGCTCAGCTGGTGCCCGCGCAAGCTCAGCGTGTCGCAGGCGGACAGCGTGACCATCCCTGGCAGCATCGCCGCTTTTACTGACTACCTGGCGGCCGAGCGTCTCCTCGCGCCGGGATCGGCGTCTCCGGCGCGGCTGCGCGCTACTGCTACCGGCGCGGCCGGCGAGTTCGTCACGGCGATGGGAGACCCGGCCAACTTCGGGATGGCCAAGTCCATCTTCTCGGGCGCGCTCGCGGACGGAGCCGACCCCAGCGATCCGGCACAGCTGGATGGCTGGGTGACCAGGTTCAACTCGCTCAGCGACGAAGACCGAAAGGCAGTCCTGCCCGACAGCGCGTTCTGGACCGGCGGTGCCGCGGACGGGAGGGCGCCGTCCTCAATGACGCTGCCTCCGGTGCCGCTGCCGCCGCCCGAGGCGGTCCAGGCGTCCGAGGCGGTCGCGCCGGTGCTGAGGATGTTTGCGGAGCTGGCTAGGTTCGCCGGTGCCGGTCGCCAGCTGACGCAGCGGGGGAACCTCACTATGGCCGACGCCCGGGCGCTGGTTCCGCTGCTCGGTAGCGGCGATGTGTTGGACGAGCGCATTGGCGGCCGCACGTTCAGGACGCGCAGCTCGGCTGAGCTGCCGATGCTGCATCTGGTCTTCACCTGGGCAAAAAAGGCCGGAATACTGCGCGTCCGGCACGGCAAGGTGCTCGCGACCAAGCGCGGCCTGGCACTGGCCGGGAACCCGGCCGCGGAGTTCGGCCGGGTCCTGGATGCGCTGCTGGCTGCGGGGCCGCTGACCGCACGGCGCATTCCCGGAGCGTGGCTGGACTGGCCGGAGGTCGACGAGCTGCTGGACAGCATGGTGCTGCACCTGCTCGTTCCGCCGTACGCAGGCCGGCGGCCGGTGCCTATCGTGAAGCTGGCCGAAGTGGCCACCGATGTAGTGCTCGGCACGTTCGTGTTCGACCGGCTCGCTGACGAGCACGTCGCCGGGCGGATCGGCTGGGACGTGGCCAGAATCGCGGACGCGCTCGAGCTGGCCGGCGTGCTGCGCCGCAGTTTCGCGGCCCAGCCGGAGCCCGAGGCGGGACAGCCTCTCCGGCCAGGCGGTGATGTAGAGCTCACCCCGGCCGGAGTAGCGGCCGTGCAGAAGCGGCTGCCCGCACTCGGGTATGACGTCCCGGTGTCCGGCCTGCTCGCCAGCGCCACGGCCGCCGAGCTGGTGGCCGGCCTTGATGCGGCGGACTCCGGCACGCTGACCGCTGAGGTCGATTCCTGGCTCGACCGCCGAACCCCTGAGCAGGCCGCGGCCGAGCTGGCCGCCGCCGTGGCGGAGCTGGCTGAGCCATCACTGCAGTACCTCGCGCTGGCGATGCTGACCGACCTCGGGCCCGAGCTGGCCGTCCCGCAGGTACGGCAGCTCGCCGAGAACCCGGCGTCGCGCGGCTTCGCGCTGTGCTGGCTCGCCGACAACGGGATGCTTGAGGTGCAGGCGCTGTACGACTCCGGGAACCCGGACAGCTTCGCCCAGGTGCTGTTCCAGCGGCTCGTCATGACTGACCCAGCCGGGATGCTGGGGACTCTGGCGCTGGCCGGCGACGACGACCGGCAGGCCCGGCTGGCCACTGAGCTCGGCCTGTTGCCGGCGCCGTCGGCCGGATCCGTGCTGGAAGCGATCGGCGCCCACCACCCGGTCAGGCCCGTCGCCAAGGCGGCCCGCAAGGCCCTGTTCCTGCGGCGCTCGCGGGCCGCCGCGCGCCATCAGTAATGGCGTTCGACCCTGGGCCGGTAACGGCAACGTCTAGTTCAGGGCAGTTTGCCGGATGCCGAACAATACAGGTCATTGGCGGGCCATCACGTTGCTGGCAATTGGTCCCGACTGGCCAGTCCGTCCGAAACCAGGCGGCGAGCCTCAGCGGTCATCCGGGACTGGGTGGTGATCATCGAAACGGTTGCTGATCTCCTCGGTCAACGGTTGCTACGCGTACTTCCGTCCTGGCTGTGCCAGGCGCCAAGATGGACGACGGCGCCAACCAAGGTGGCGCCACCAGGGAGGATGTGGGATGTCCAGTGTGAGCGAGTGGCCTGCTGACCGGCGGATCACGGTCGTTGACTTGCAGGCGGCCACTGACCGGGGTGAGCGCTGGTCGATGCTGACGAGCTATGACACGCTGACCGCCGCGGTGTTCGAGCGGGCCGGCGTGCGCGCACTGCTGGTCGGGGATACCAGTGCGGAGATGGTCTTCGGCCATCATGAGACGTTGCCGGTGACCATGGATGAGCTGATCCCGATGGTCGCGGCGGTGGTGCGCGGGACGCGGCGGGCGCTGGTGGTAGCGGACCTGCCGTTCGGCAGCTATCAGGCAGGTCCGGAGGTGGCGCTGGCCAACGCGGTGCGGCATCTGAAGGAAGGCGGCGCCCAAGCCGTCAAACTGGAAGGAGGGCGCCGGGTCGTCCCGCAGGTCAGGGCGCTGGTGCGCGCGGGCATCCCGGTCATGGGCCATCTGGGGCTCACACCGCAAAGCGTCAATGTGCTAGGCGGGACGCGCCGGGTCCAGGGCCGGGGTGATGCCGGGGATGACCTGCTCGCCGACGCGCGCGCTTTGGAAAGTGCGGGCGCCTTCGCCGTTGTGCTGGAATCGGTGCCAGCAGGCCTGGGACGGCGGGTTTCCCGGGCATTGCGGATACCGACCGTCGGCATCGGCGCGGGCCCGGGCTGCGACGCGCAGATCATGGTCTGGCAGGACATGGCTGGGCTGACTGTTGGCCGCGTTCCGCGGTTCGTCCAGCGGTATGCCGACCTGGACGACGTGCTGTTCAGCGCGGCCCATCGTTATGTGTCCGATGTCGCTGCTGGCCGCTACCCGGACGACGCGCATAGCTATGCGTGAATACCGGAGGCCTCATGACCGCACGAACCAGCCCCGGGAAGAGGCTTGCTGACCTGGGATTTCACCTGGGCGCCCCGACCGCGACTCGAACGCGGGACCTACTGCTTAGGAGGCAGTCGCTCTATCCACTGAGCTATCGGGGCTGACGGCACCTGGGCGTACAGCCAAGCTGACGCCAACCAGCGGCATCAAGCCTAGCCGGTCGTCAGCGAATCGCGGGTGCCAGCGAGAGGGTAGGTCCCCGGGTCGTCAGCTGACGAACTCGTCGGCATGGCCAGGCCTATCGTGAGACTAGCTCGACAGCTCACAGCACAGTCAGGAGCAGTGCGGTGCAGGTTCAGGATGTCATGACCCAGGCGACTGTCACGGAGTCCGCCGCAGACAGCCTCCGCAGCGCGGCGGAGCGCATGTGGCGCCAGCAGACGGGCTCGCTGCTCGTCACCGACGGCGGCCAGCTCATCGGCATCATCACGGAACGGGACGTGCTCAGGGCGGTGGCATTCGGCGCCGATCCGGACCGCAGCTCGGTGGACGAGGTCATGACCGCCGAGGTATTCACGGTACGGCCCGACATGCCGCTTCAGGATGCTGCCAGGGAAATGGCAGCGCGATGGATCCGGCACCTGCCTGTGGTGCAGGACGGCCAAGTGCTCGGCGTGGTCAGCATGCGTGATGTGACGGGGATCTTCGCCGCGCTGTCGCCGGGCAGGGTAAGCGTGGAGCACGAGTTCGACCAGCTAGTGCGAAAGCGCCGTCTTGCCAGGATCGAGCACGGCGACCTCGACTAGCCGCGAGCGTACCGGGGGACGAGCCAAGAGCCGTCGGCAGCGGCCCGAAGTGATCTTCCGAGACCATCTTGTACCGGATTTGGTGGGGAAAACGGTGACGAATGTCCGAAATATACCCACCAAATCCGGTACAAGCTAGATGATCTTGTCAGAAAGCTGGAATGTATCGATCGTTTAATGCCTGTTTACGAATTATGTCGCATTCAGGCGTGCGCTTGGCAGGCCGACGCGGCAAACCCAGCGCGGCACGGCGAGCGCGGCACGGCGAGCGCGGCACGGCGAGCGCGGCAGGCCGACGGGGCAACGCCAGCGCGGCAACGCCAGCGCGGCAGGTCGACGCGGCAAGGCGAGCGCGGCAAAGGCCGACGTGCTAGGCCGACGAGGATGGGTCAGGGCAGATCTATCGGCAGTGGCAGGTCATCTAGAGCCTGCGGGCACGGACAGGCGCGTTCCCCGGGCAGGCCCTCGATGATCTTCATGAGCAGGTCCCGCAGCCGCGGCAGGTTTCCGGCGAACGCGCGGAACACTTCTGCGTGCGTTACCCCCTCCCCCGCCTCGACGCCCGCATCGGTGTCCGTCACCAGCGCGATGGTCGTATAGCAAAGCGCAAGCTCACGCGCGAGCACCGCTTCAGGGTGACCGGTCATGCCCACCAGGGTCCAGCCCTGCAAGGCATACCAGTGCGACTCGGCCCTGGTGGAGAACCGCGGGCCGCCGATGACCACCAGCGTTCCTGACTCGGCCGGCTGCCAGCCCGCCGCCCGCGCTGTCGCTATCGCCACCGAACGGCCGACCGGGCAGTAGGGGTCAGCGAACTGGACATGCACCGCCGCGCCCTCGTCGTAGTAGGTCTGTGCCCGGCCGCCGGTCCGGTCCACAAGCTGATCGGGGATGGCCAGCGTGCCCGGCCCGTAGGCGGAGGTCAGGGAGCCGACCGCGCTAGGCGCGAGCACCTGGCGGACGCCGACGGAGCGAAGCGCCCACAGGTTCGCGCGATACGGGATGCGATGCGGCGGGAAACGGTGATCACGGCCGTGCCGCGGCAGGAACGCCACCCGCCGCCCGGCCACTTCGCCGATCACCAGCGGGTCGCTCGGCGGCCCGAACGGCGTCTCGACCGTCAGCTCGTCGGCGGAGTCAAGGAACTCATAGAGGCCCGACCCGCCGATGACACCGATGCTGGCCAGGTCGGCCACGGTAGCTCAGGCGACCTTCGAACCAGACGACGAGCGGGCGGACGACGAGGACCCTGAGGAAGACGACGAGCCAGACGAGGACGAGCCAGACGAGGACGAGCCGGACGAGCCCGCGCCAGCAGACTTGCTGCCGGTCTTGTCCCCCGACGACGACCCGCCGTCGCCGGAGCCTGATCCGCCGGAGCCTGATCCGCCGGAGCCTGATCCGCCGGAGCCTGATCCGCCGGAGCCGTCCGCCTCCGACTTCGACCCGCCGGAGCCGTTAGCGGCAGCCCGGCTGACCTCGGCGCCGTTGTGGCCCTTGCGGCTGTCCGTTCGGTAGAAGCCCGAGCCCTTGAAGACGATGCCTACCGCCGAGAAGACCTTTCGGAGCCTGCCGCCGCAAGACGAGCAAACCGACAACGGCTCATCGGTGAAGCTCTGCACCACCTCGAGCCGCTCTGCGCAATCGGTGCAGGCGTACTGGTAGGTCGGCACTGTTCCTCCTCGCGGCGTTAGCACTCGCCACCGTCAACTGCTAAATGGTAGCAACCGCTACGGCAGCCTGATGATTCCTTGGGCCGGCTGCGCGACAAGCCGAACTGGCTGGTCATGCTCGCCTGCCGGGATCTCATCGAGCAACTCGCCATCGTAGAGCAGCGCGATCGTCGGTACCGCGCCGCCAACGCGTGCCAGCGCGCGATCGTAGGAACCGCCGCCCCTGCCGAGCCGGTAACCTCGCCGGTCTGCGGCTAGCGCCGGGACGATCACCAGGTCAGCGCTGGCGATCGCGGCCGCGCCGCGCGGCGGTTCGGCAGGCTCGAGCAGACCGCGGGGCCCGGCTGCGACCGAGTCCGGGCCCTCATACGACGCCCAGTCCAGGTCATTGTCCGGGCGCAGCAGCGGCAGCAGCACATATGCGCCGCGCTTCCAGAGCGCGTACACGAGCCTGCGGGTTTCCGGTTCGGTCCCGATCGAGAGGTATGCCGCGACCGTGCCGGCCATCTGCGTCTCGGGAAGAGACAGCACGGCGTCGCGCAGCAGCCGGCCGGCCTCGGACCGCTCATCATCGCGCAACGCCGCGCGCCCGGCGGAAAGGCTCGCGCGCAGCGCCGCCTTCGCCGACCGCAGATCGGCGTCGGCTCGGCCGTCACCGGGAACGTCACCGGGCATGGGCAGCGTGCACCTCCCCGGCAGAGACTAGCGCCGCGGCCGTGCGCGCGTAACTGCTCCGAGCCTGGGTAGCTGCCTGCCAGGGCCGTAACTTCTGGCGAGGGAGGGTAGCCGACGGCAGGGAACCGTAGCCGGCGGCCAAGGCCGGCAACCGGCGGCAAGGCCGTAGCTGGATGCCGGGAAATAGCCGGCCGTGGGCCGTGGGCCGTGAGCCGCCGGCCGGCCGTGAGCCGTGCGCCGTGGGCCTGCCGTGGCGTTAGCTGAGACGCAGCCAGTGGACCGACCGTGTCCGGCTGGATGGCATACTCAAGGTTTCGCCGGGTTGATCGCACCGGCCGAACAAGGGTGGAATGAGCAGATCACCGACATTTATCCAGGCAGGTGGACTCTTCGGCATGGCTAACTCCAAGGACACGAAGGCGGTTACTAAGGCCGTAATCCCCGCCGCGGGCCTGGGTACCAGGTTCCTGCCCGCGACCAAGGCGACTCCCAAGGAAATGCTGCCGATCCTCGACACGCCGGCGATTCAGTACGTCGTCGAGGAGGCAGTGGCCGCCGGGCTGCGCGATGTGCTGCTGATCACCGGCAGGGGCAAGCGCCAGATCGAGGATCATTTCGACCGCAATTATGAGCTCGAGGACGCCCTCACCGCCAAGGGCAACAACGACGCCCTCGCCGAAGTGCAGGCCTCCAGCGAGCTGGCGTCCATGCACTACGTGCGCCAGGGTGCGCCCAAGGGGCTCGGCCACGCGGTGCTGTGCGCGGCCGAGCATGTCGGCGACTCGCCGTTCGCCGTGCTGCTCGGCGACGATCTCATCGACGCCCGTGACCCGCTGCTGCAGCGCATGATCGAGGTCAGGCAGCGCTGCGGGGGCAGCATTGTCGCGCTGATGGAGGTCGAGCCCGACCAGACCTCACATTACGGCTGCGTGGCGATGAAGCCCACCGACGCGGCCGACGTCGTCGTCGTGACCGATATGGTCGAGAAACCCGACCCCGGCGAGGCACCGTCCAACTGGATCGTCATCGGACGCTACGTCTGCGACCCGGCTATCTTCGGCGTGCTGGCGGACACCCCGCCAGGCAAGGGGGGCGAGATTCAGCTCACCGACGCGCTGCGGACGCTGGCCAAGGCGGACCAGGGGTCCAGCATCGACGGTGGCGGCGTGCACGGCGTGCTCTTCCGCGGCCGCCGCTACGACACCGGCAACATGCTTGACTACCTGCGTACCCTCGTCCAGTTTGCGTGCCACAGGAAGGACGTCGCCGACGAGTTCGTGCCGTGGCTCCGCAACTACCTGGACTCCCTGCAGTGAGCCCGGCCGTCACGCGCCCGGCCAGCCCCGGCGAGTGAGCGATCAGCCTCCGATGACGACCGCAGCACCCAGTGGCCAGGCCGCCTTGGAACCCGTCGACACCTACCTCGGGGCCGTGCTGTCGGCGATCCGCCCGCTCGCCGCGCGCGAGCTCAGCCTCGCCGAGGCCGACGGAGCCGTGCTCACCAGCGACGTCGCCGCCGAGTGGCCGCTGCCGCCGTTCGACAACTCGGCGATGGACGGGTACGCGGTGCTCGCCGCCGAGGTGGCCACGGCCAGCCAGGATGCCCCGGTTACGCTGCCGGTCCGGGATGCGGTGCCGGCCGGTGACACCAGGGCGCACCGGCTGGTCCCTGGCAGCTGCCTGCGGATCATGACCGGCGCGCTGCTGCCCGCCGGCGCCGACGCGATAGTGCCGGTGGAATGGACCGACGGCGGCACCGACCAGGTGGCGATCCGCCAGCCGGCCGCCGCGGGCAACGCGATCAAGCGGGCCGGCGACGACGCGGTCCCCGGCGACGTGCTGCTGCCCGCCGGGACGCGGCTCGGCCCGGCCGCGATCGGGCTGCTCGCCGCGGCTGGCCACGGCACCGTCCTGGCCCGCCCGCGGCCGCGGATCACCGTGATCTCGACGGGAAACGAGCTAGCGGAGCCGGGCACCCCGGTCGTGCCCGGCCAGATCTGGGAGTCCAACAGCGTCATGCTGGCGGCCGCCGCCCGCCAGCTCGGCTGCCCGGCCCGTCGCTATCCGATCGTGCCGGACGACACCGACGCGCTGCTGGCCGCGATCGAGGACGCCATGGCGGCCGCCGACCTGCTGGTGACCAGCGGGGGCGTCAGCATGGGCGGTGAGCACGACGTGGTCAAGGCGGCGCTGCGGCGACTGGGCACGGTCCGGTTCACGAAGGTGGCGATGCAGCCGGGGATGCCGCAGGGCTTCGGCGTGGTCGGCGAGCACGCCATCCCGCTGTTCACGCTGCCCGGAAACCCGGTCAGTGCGTTTGTCTCGTTTCAGCTGTTTGTCAGGCCCGCGGTTGATGCCCTGCAAGACGTGGAGCCTAAACGGTTGCCTGGCGCCCGTGCCGTTCTCACGGCGCCGGTCCGCTCCCCGGCAGGAAAGCGTTCCTTCCTGCGCGGGATTCTCGATCCTGAGAGCGGGACGGTGCGACCGGTCCTCGGCCAGGCCTCGCATCAGCTTGCCTCCCTGGCGAAGGCTAACGCCCTTATCATCGTTAAGGAGCGGTCTACCGAGATGGCCGAGGGCGAGATCGCTGATGTGCTGGAGCTGCCATGAACGAGGCCGCTGACCAGCCCCGCCAGCTGACCCACCTGGATGCCGCGGGCCGGGCCCTGATGGTCGATGTCACGAGCAAGGACGTGACCAGCCGCCAGGCGCGGGCGTCGGGGCGGGTGCTCTTGTCCCCCGCGGCGGTGGCCGCGCTGCGGGACGGCACCGTGCCCAAGGGCGACGCGCTCGCGGTCGCGCGGATCGCCGGTATCCAGGGCGCCAAGCGGACCCCGGACCTGGTGCCGCTCTGCCACCCGATCGGGCTGCACGCGGTGATCGTCGAGGCGGAGGTGCATGACGACGGGGTCCGCATCGTGGCCACCACCCGCACCGCGGACCGGACCGGCGTCGAGATGGAGGCGCTGACCGCGGTCGCCGTCGGCGCGCTCGCGCTGGTCGACATGATCAAGGCGATCGACCCGGCGGCAGTGATCAGCGACATCCGGGTCGAGGAGAAGTCCGGCGGCCGGACAGGGACCTGGACGAGACCGTGATCAAGGCGCTGGCCGTCACCATCTCCAACCGGGCCGCCGCCGGTGTCTACGCCGACCGGTCCGGCCCGGTGCTCGCCGGGTTGCTGCGCGACGCCGGCTGCGAGGTCGACGGACCGGCGGTGATCCCGGACGGCGATGCCGTCGAGACCGCGCTGCGGGACGCGGTCGCTGCCGGCTACGACGTCGTGGTGACCACCGGCGGGACCGGGCTGACGCCCGGCGACGTCACCCCGGAGATGACCAGGAGGGTGATCGGCAGGGAGATCCCCGGGATCGCCGAGGCGATCAGGGCGGCAGGTACGGCGGCCGGGGTCCCGGCGGCGATGTTGTCGCGGGGGCTAGCCGGGCTGGCCGACCGCACGCTCATCGTCAACCTGCCGGGCTCAACGGGCGGGGTCAGGGACGGCATGACGGTGCTGTCCGCGGTGCTGCCGCACGCCGTCGATCAGGCCGCGGGGGGCGACCATCGGAGGCCAGGGGAAGCAACCGGAGTATTTGATCCACATTCATAATCCGACCGAATAGCGCGGCGGCCGGTTACCGGGGAATGATGGTGGCGTGGGACGCATGCGGGGATGGCCGACCACCCTGACCGAACCAGGCCTTCTGGACGCGCCCGTGGGGCTGCGCCCAGTCCGGGTAAAGGACGCCTCGATCTGGCGCGAATCCCGGGTTCGGAATTCCGCCTGGCTGCGGCCATGGGAGCCGACCAACCCGGAGACTCCGCTATACCGGTCCAGCCTGGGGCCATATGTCGCGATGGCGCGCACGATGCGCAAGGAGGCCAGGCAAGGTTTGACGCTGCCGTGGGTAGTGACCTACGGCGGGGAGTTCGCGGGGCAGCTGACCGTGGGCAGCATCGTCTGGGGCTCGGCCAGGTCCGGGCAGGTCGGGTACTGGATCGATGAGGCCTACGCCGGCCGCGGGGTGACTCCGACGGCGCTGGCGATGGCACTGGACCATTGTTTCTTTGTCGTGGGGCTGCATCGGGTAGAGGCGACCATCCGGCCGGAGAACCACGCAAGCCGCCGGGTGGTCGAGAAGCTCGGCTTCCGCGATGAGGGCCTGCGCAGCAGGAGCCTGCATATCGATGGCTCGTGGCGCGACCATCTGTGTTACGCGCTGACCGCCGAAGACGTGCAGAATGGGCTGCTGGCCCGCTGGCGGAGCACGGTGTCGGTGACCCGGTCCCGGGCTGGTTAAGCGGCGCGGTGAGACTGGCTGGTGAACGGCGAGGCGGTAAGCGGCGGGGCGGTAACAGCCGGACGGCCCGGTCTACGGCGAGACGGCTCGGTGATCAGCGACGGGGCGGTTCGCGGAACCTCAGCGCGTAGGCGAAGTTGATCGCCACAATAGCTATCCAGACGACGAGCAGCCCCGCGATCCCCGACCGAGGTGAGCCCACGGCCAGCGTGATCGCGGTGAGCGGGATGCCGAGCGCCATCGAGACGATCGCGAGAGCGATACCCCCAGGGCTCCCATGGCGCCTGGGCGCTTCGGCCGGCGCGCTCCAGCCACGGCGTTCCTGGCGAAGGCGGGCGTCAACGCGCGCATCGATCTCTCTCCCGACCTTGTCGAGGAAGGATTCGATGACCGCTTCCTGGTAATCGGGCCCGAGTTCGCGGTGCGTCTCGGCGGCCGCGCGGATCTCGTCACGGGAGAATGATGAGCTGCTCACAAAGACAAGCTATAACGTAATCGGGGCCCCGCTTGACTGTCGGAATCAGGCCGCCCGAGACGGCGCCAGATGAGTGATCTCGCGACACACCGGGCCGAATGCTCGTCAACGCGGACCAGGGGCTTTACCGTGCGTGACGTGAGCACACCCGCCGCCCCCGCCGCGCCGCAGCGATTGATGCTGCCCGCCCGGCCCTGGCGTGATCGTGGGGTGACGTTTTGAGCAGCGCAATCCTCTATCTCGCGATCATCGCCATCTGGGCCTGCGTGCTCGTTCCACGGTGGATACATCAGCCGCACCGGGTCCTGCCCGGGCAAGATGACCTTACCGGCACGCAGTATTCGGCCCAGGCTGGTCACTCCGCTGCCGGCCTGGTTCCCGACCCGGCCGGCGCCCCGATTACCGGCCAGGAAAGCGCGGCGCAAGACGCCTGGGACGAGAGCGCAGACGCTGCGGCGGGGCTGCCGCCGAGCGCCGAGCAGGGCGTCGCGTGGCACCGATTCGCCCAGCGACGCAGTGTCCATATCGAGCATCCGGAACATCAGCCGTATCCCGTCCCCGGCCGGTCCCGCATCCTCCAGGCCCGCCGCCGATTGCTGACCACGCTGGTCGCGCTCATGATCACAGCGCTGGCCGGTACGGCCGCCAAGCTCGCCCCGTCGTGGATCCTGGTGGCGCCAGTCAGCATGCTCGGCCTTTATCTCCTGCTGCTACGCGAGGCCGCGGTGGCCGACGCGGAACGGGAGCAATGGCGGGCAGCGGAACGAGAGCAATGGCGGGCGGCGGAACGGGCAGCCCAGGCGGAGGCGGCGCAGGCCGAGGCGGCCCGGCTGCGCGCGCGCCAGGCCCGGGAAGCCGGCGAGGCGCAGCGCACCGCAGAGATCATCGACATCTCGGCCCGGTTCACCGACCAGCTCTACGATCAGTACGCCGACGCGGCCATCCGGGCCGTCGGCGACTGACCGCTGCTCCGCCAGCCGGATAGATTTGCTACGCTGACTGGCGGTCCTGGGGCTGTAGCGCAGTCCGGTAGCGCACCTCGTTCGCATCGAGGGGGTCAGGGGTTCAAATCCCCTCAGCTCCACCCGCCGATTCTGGTGTTTAGCCAGGTCAGAGGCACGTTGGCTGGACCCCATCCCAGTTCCTGGGGTGGGGTCTGCTGCTGTTCTGGGAGGAATTTGGGAGATCATCTTCTCCCTGTCCCCCGGTTTCGCCGGGTCCCTGCGGGTCACAGACGGTCTCATCTGATCCGCTCGGCCCCTGGTTTGCGGCCCGGCTTGTGCGCGGATCGGCCCCAACAGCTCGTCGAGCGGCGGGACCGGGGAGTGCGGGGCGATGGCCGCCCTGGCGCGTAGCGAGTCCAACCAGCGGGCCTGGAGAGCGGCCTTGAGGTCGTCCCGCATCCGTTCGGAGGCATGGGCGTAGAGGCCGCGCATGCCGGGCACCTCGTGGCCGAGCCGCTGCTCGGCGAGGATTTCGGGGATGCTGTCTTCGGAACCAGGTCTTGTGGCTGTGCCTGAGCCCGTGGGGTGTCAGCCCGGGCTTCAGCGGGAGCCAGCCGGCGAGCGGCGTGCCTGCCGGGATGGCCTGAATGCCCCGGCCACTCGGCGGCATGAGGGCGATGCCCGGATCGGCGGGCGGCCAGGCGGCGACCGGGAGGCCCGGCCAGGCCATGTTGTCGGTGATAATCAGCCGACCCGGACGGCCCGATGCTGATTCATGTCGTCCGTCGCAGGCTGGGCGGAACACGCGCCGCGCGTAGTTGCTGCGCCGGTAGTGCCCACCCTCGGGACCGAGGAAGACATACTGCCCGCTGCCGCCATGCTGGCCGGCACACGGGCAGCGCTGGCCGGACTGGGCCGCGGCCTGGCGGCCGAGCAAGCCGGCCAGGAACTCGGGCATGTCGACCGGGAGGCACGGTTCCCTGCGTGGGCTGCGGTAGGAGTCGTCCTTGGGCGGGAGCCGGTGGAACCGGCCGTTGATCTCGCGGAGCTGCCACCCGACGTGGATCTCGGCCGCACGGACGAAGTCGCATTCCAGCCCGATGGCCTCGCCCCAGCGGAGCCGGTATAGCCGATCATCACAATCATGGTGAAGTCGTCGTCCCGGCCCGACAGCAGGGCGGCCCGTTCAGCGATCAGCAGCGCCTGCAACGGCGTGGCCCAGACCCGCTGCGGAGCGCGGTCGAGCTTGCGGCCGGTCCTCCGGCCGCGGTTGCGGGGCCGCAGAGCCGGGTTGTACGGAATCAGCGGCGGTCTCGCGGCGGCGGCGGCACCCCAAGATGGTGCACAGCAGGCTCCGTGCGTCCCGGGCAGTGCGCCGGGAGACGCCGGCCCGGACTGGGAGGCCGTTCTCCCATCTGGTGACCTCCTCGGTGCTCAGCGAGTTCAGCGGGATGGCGCCCACACAGGCCGGACGAATGGTTCGGCGGAGTTCGCTTCGTGCCGGTGAGGGTCGCAGAAAAAATAGTTTCTGCTTCTAGAATCGGCCGCCCGTAACCCATGGCCGTTGGGTCTGTTTCGCGGTCAGCGTCTGGCGCGTTCGGTCACGACCGCGAGGCGCCGTTCGAGGTGGCTGCGGGCCTCGTCGACGTCTCCGCCGGTGACACCGCTCATCGCCACGGCAGCAGTGATGATTACATCCGCTAGTTCAGCGAGCAGGTCATCGCGGCTACGGCAGACGCCCTTGCGCGAGTTCAGGCCGTGCATCCCGATGAACGCCTCCGCCGCCTCGCCGGCCTCCTCGGTCACCTTAAGCAGCTGTATCTCGACCGGGACGTCCGCGTGGCAGGCGTGCAGGTCACTGATCTGATCCCACATAGCTTCCCGTCCTGCTCCTCGTCGGCTGAGGTACGGACACCTCCGCTGAATTGTGCCCCCAGCCTCGCACTCATGCCGGTGCTACTGCTGCCCAGACGACTTTGCCGCCTGGCTCCGGTGTGACGTACCAGTCCCAGCGGTCGCTGAGAGCTTCCACGAGCAGCAGCCCCCGGCCGTTTTCGGCATCATCGGCGGTGTCCAGGCACGTGGGCATGTGCGGGCTCGCATCCCAGACCAGGATGAGGACCCGTTCGTTGTCTGAGCGGAGCCAAAGCCGTACCGGGAATGCCTGGTCCAGGGACCGGGACGCGGTCACGGCATTGGTGACTAACTCTGAAACGAGGATTTCGACATTCTCGCTCAGCCTGGTCAAGTGCCATTCGGCCATCAGGAGGCGGGCGTGCAGGCGCGCGCAGGGCACAGCGCCGGGCAGCGCCCCAAGTTCGAGGAAGCTCTCAAGCGGCCACTCGCGGGCCAGGACAAGCCCTCGATACGTCGCGACTCCCACGCGTTGCCGCAGTTCTCCCCGCTTTTGGTAGATGCCGGCTCGCGGACCGCCGTTACTCATAGGCCTCTTTCTTCACGCCAGGTTTCCTCGCACGAGCCAACCCAAGGACGGCCCGGGATAACAGCGCGCGGACGCGGCGGATATGTGGCAGAGATGTTGCACTAGCTCGTGCGGCCTGTCAGCGGCGACTGGAAGCCGGTTACCTTGTCAGTAGGCAAAGGAGGTCAGCGGGTGGCGCTCAAACGGCTGCGGCTCATTCAGCGCCGCAAGGCGCTAGGTTTTACCCAGGAAGATCTTGCCGCGCATCTCGGCTGTGAGCGCACCACGATCATCCGCTGGGAACGGGCCGAAACGGAGCCGCAGCCGTGGCTGCGGCCCAGGATTGCCCAGCTTCTGCGGCTCACGGCCGAGGAGTTAGGAGATCTGCTGACGGACGTGACCGATGTACCCGACGGCCGGGACGGCTTCATCCTGCTCTCGTCGGTGCCGCTCGATTTCTCGCTCTCGGCCGCCCGCACAGTGCGGGTGATGGAAGGCTTCTCCGCGCACGACATCACTAGCCGACGGGAAGCCCTGGCCGGTCTCACGGTGGTCACCGGCTCAGCTCTGCTGCGACCTGTGCGGGCCTGGGCAGCATCACTGACCTGGCTGACGCCTGGCGCGCCAGGGGTTGGAGCAGACGAGGTGAGCGAGCTTGAGCACGCCGTAACGCTGTTCCGCCGCTGGGACGCCTCCGGCACGGGAGGACTGCGGCGCAAAGCCGTGGCCGGACAGCTCAATGCCGTTGCCGAGAGCCTGGACGAAAAGCACCCGCCCGAGATCACCACGCGCCTGTTTCAGGTAACCGCGGAATTGGCGCAGCTCGCAGGCTGGATGGCTTACGACCAAGGGCTGTTTGGCATGGCCCAGCGCTACTATCTGTTGGCCCTGCACGCCTGCCGCGAAGCCATGTGCCCGAGCCTGGGCGCCAAAATCATCGGCGACATGACGCAGTTGTCCACGGCGCTCGGCCACTACGACGACAGCCTGACCCTAACCCGCACGGCGCTGTGCGGCCTGCCGCGTCATGCCAGTTCGTTTGTTCGCTGCGAATTGCTCGGCCTGGAATCGCGGGCCTACTCCCAGCTCGGGGAGCGGGATGCCGCTGATGCTGCCCGGTCCGCCGAAACCTGCGTGGCCGTCTATGACGAAGCCCCACCAGAACCGCCACCGGACTGGATCCACTACCTGAACCAGGCCGAGGCCGACTGTCTGGCCGCCAATACCTATATCGAGCTGGCCCTGCACGCCACGCAGCCATCCCGCTGGCAACATTACGCGACCAAGGCCGAAGCCCATTCGCTCCGAGCCCGCCAGTCTAGAGGCGAAGGGTACGTGCGCAGCCGCGTCTTCGATGAGATCAGGCTGGCCAAAGTCCGCCTCGGCCAGCGCGAGCCCGCCGAATCGGCCGCCGTCGGCATGCACGCCCTCCACCTTGCTGCGGATACCCGCTCGACCCTGGTGGTCAACTGGCTGCTGCGCTTCGACCGTGCGCTCACTGACAGGTACCCCGATGTTGCTGACGTGACCGAGTTCCATGAGCAACTCCGCGAATACCTGCGTAAGGCCGCCCCCATGCGAGCCGGTGAACTGTAATGCCCGAGCCGGATGTCGTCTTCCGCTTGCTCAATGGCGACCGAGCCACCGCGCACCTCGATGAACTGCGCGCGCTGTACCGCGAGGTATACGCCGACCCGCCGTATGAATGGGGAGACGAGCACGCAACCCTGTTCGCCGAGCGCTTCGAGGTTCAGCGCGGTCAGCCCGGCTTCGCGCTCGCCGAAGCACGCCATGGCGCCGATCTGGTCGGCTATAGCTTCGGTGTCACCCTCCAGCCGTCAACGCCATGGTGGCAGCACCTGCTCACGCCGGTGCCCGAAGACGTCACCACCGAACACCCAGGCCGGACCTTGGCCGTCGTCGAGCTCCTGGTGCGCCCGCCGTGGCGGCGGCGGCATATCGCCCAGACCATGCACGACATGCTCCTGCGCGGCCGGCCCGAGCAGCGGGCCACCTTGACTGTGCTGCCCGCCGCCCTGCCTGCCCAGCAGGCCTACGCGAAATGGGGCTGGCGCGCCGTGGCGCAGAAACGAAACCCGCTGCCCGGCTCACCCGTGTTCGACGTACTGATCAAGGAACTGACAGCACCTGAAAGCTGACCCGCAGATAGGACCGGATCATGCATGCCCTGATCGCCAGCCCCTACATGAACCACTTCCTCCTCGTACGGCCAGGCTTCCGCAACGGCGTGGAGATTCCCCAACGGCACTACGATCAGCTCGCCTCGGCCGCGGCCTGCGGCCAGGAACCGCCGACCTGGCTGATCGAAACCGCCGGGCGCGCGTGGCCCGTCCTGGACATCACCGGACGGCCGTTAGGCCAGAACGTCCTGGTCCGGCCCAGGACGTTGTACGGCTTCGCCCGCGCCTCGTATGAGCTGAACCTCGGCTGCAACTACGACTGCCCGGTCTGCTACCTCGGGGTAAAGAAGTTCAGCGGCCTGAGCTGGGAAAACCGGGCGCGGTTGCTGCACATCATGCGGGACGCCGGTGTCTTATGGCTTCAGCTAACCGGCGGTGAGCCGCTGATCGACAAGCTATTTCCCGACGTCTACGGCCTGGCCTACGAACTCGGCATGATCCTCTCCGTCTCCACGAACGGCTCACGGCTATCCAACCCGAAAATCCTCGAACTGCTCTCCGCGAGCCGCCCGTACCGCCTGACAGTGAGCGTCTACGGGGCGAGCGGGCAGACCTACGACGCGGTCACCCGCCGCCGTGGCTCGTTCCGCGCCTTCTCCAAGGGGCTGGCCGCCGCGCATGAGGCCGGGCTGCCGCTCAACCTCAACATCATCGTCGTGAAGCAGAACGCCCACGAGATCGAGCAGATGACCGCCCTGGCCGAAGGCCTCGGTGTACCGCACATGGTCTACTCCAACATCTCCCCCACCATCTACGGCGGTCCAGAATCCCTGCCCGCCCAGTCGGTCGAGCACCTGCGCCGGCGCAAGCCGTTCACCGGCTGCAATGCCGGTCACACGTTCTTTCACGCCGATCCGCACGGCATGGCCAGCATCTGCAAGGTCGGCCGCGACCCGCAGATCTCGCTGATCGACGAAGGACTCGAAGGACTGGCTCGCCTCGGCAGAATCGCTGACCGACTGCTGCTGCGCCAGGGCGGCTGCTCTGGCTGCGGCCTGTCCGGCACCTGCGGCACGTGTATGCCGCTGGTCACGCTCTACCGCAAGGCGAAGGCACCCCTGGCTAGCTACTGCCAGCATGGAAGGAGGTGAGACACGATGGCACCTGTCCCTGTGGAGGTCCAGCCCCGCGCCCCCGACGCCGGCGATGATGAGATCGAGTTCGTCCCGGACCTCGACACCTACGTCGAGCACTCGATGTGCTCGTGCAACGCCGGCGACGACAACCCCTACTAACCAGCCGAGCGGGCCGGGCCGGCTCAGCAGCCGGTCCGGCCGCCGCCAGCATCAAGGATGACCGTGCAGCACACCGACTGGGAGGACCTCGGCCAGTCTGTCCGTGACCTGATCCAGGCCCAAACCGGGTCGGTCCGCAGCGCCCGGACGATGACCGCCGGGCTGAACTCTCAGCTCGCGGCCGTGCTGGAGACAGCGGCCGGGCCGGTCTTCGTCAAAGGCCTGCGCACCGATCACCCCGGCGTCGTCCGCCAGCACCGCGAAGCGATGATCAACCCTTACGTGCTGCCGCTGGCCCCGAAACTGCGCTGGGAAGCGGAAGGCGCCGGATGGAACCTCCTCGCCTTCGACTACGTCCCCGGCGCCCGGCATGCCGACTACACACCCGGCTCGGCGGACCTGCCCGCCGTCGTCCAAGTCCTCAACCAGCTGCAGCGGATCCCCTGCCCCGATCTCCCGGTGAAACAGGCCGAACATAGATGGGCGGCCTATCTCGACAACATTGCTGCCCGGGAACTGCTCACCGGCCAGACGCTGCTGCACACCGACTTCAACCCGCTCAACGTGCTCATCGGCGCCGGGACAGCCCGGCTCATCGACTGGGCCTGGCCCACCCGCGGCGCCGCGTTCATCGACCCGGCCTGCCTCCTGCTCCGGCTGATGCTCAGCGGCCACACCGCGGCCCAGGCCGAGGCCTGGGCCGCGCAGTGCGATTCCTGGGCGGCGGCATCAGGTAAGGCCATCGACGCCTTCGCCATCGCCTGCGCGCGGCTGTACGCCGAGATCGCCCACGTGGGCCCCCAGCCCTGGAAACAGCGCCTCGCCGCCGCCGCGCAACACTGGGCACGGCACCGCAACGTGGCACCGGGCCGACTTGGTCAGTCGCTAGCTGGCTAGCGACGCGACCGGGTCGGGCCGCGCGGGCGCGGCGGTCGCACCCCGTCTCCTGCAAAGGCAGCATGATCCAATTTGTCGGCCGCATCCTGCGCACCCACCCCGGCAAGACCAGCATCGAACTCCACGACTACGTTGATAGCCAGCTCGGCGTACTCGCCGCCATGTGGCGCAAACGATCCCGCTCCTTGGGTTGCCTTCTTGACGCAGGAGCGGCAGATCGTCTTCATGTGCAGCGCGAACAGCGGCACTCTGCGGCATGAGGCAGCCTCTCACGGTGATACGCGGCTGGCGGCGTGCCAACCACCCAATGGCAAGCTATCCCGAGGCTGTCTGACAGGCGACGCATGATGATCGCACCGATGAGTTCTGGTCGCGCGAGCCGTCCACGCAGCAGGGTCGACGTCAATCGGAGGTGTTGAACGTGCGCAAGGTCGTCGCGTACGAGCTGTTGTCCCTCGACGGCGTCGCGGAGGAGCCCGATGGGTTCTTCGCCGACTGGGACGACGCGATGGAGGCCAACCTCGGCGCCGTCATCGCGGCGCAGGACTCGGTCATCCTCGGCCGGCGCAGCTACGAGGAGTGGGCCGAGTTCTGGCCGGGCAGCGACATCGAGCCGTTCGCGACGTTCATCAACGGGGTCGCGAAGTACGTCGCCACCTCCACGCCGCTCGATCGGAAGTGGGCCAATACGACTGTGGTCGACGGCGAACTGGTCGAGTTCGTGCGGGATCTGAGGAACCAACCCGGAGCCGATATCGGCGTGCATGCAAGCATCTCGGTCGCCCAGGCACTGCTTGCCGCGGGCGTCGTCGACGAGCTCAGGCTGGTGATCGCACCGACGATCGCGGGCAGCGGGCGGAGGCTCCTCGACGGCTTGCCGGCGATTCGGCTCGAGTCGATCCGAAGCACGACCTCACCGACTGGCTATCTGCTCGTCGACTACTGCGTCATCGGGTAGGCGAGCAGCCCGTCGCGGACAACCCGGCAGCGCTGCACAGTACCGTCACGCTTCGTGCCTGACCGGTTGTTCGCGGTAGCACGCCTCGCGGGTGTCGTGCTAGGTAAGGAGCGTTACTTGGCCAGGGCAGCCGCCGCCGCGAGCACCGCCGCTGCGCCGGCCGCCGCCGCCCGCCGCCACGCGGTGAACGCCCGCCACCGCCTGCCAGATCCGCCGCCGTATGACATGCCGTACCCCCGCTGACGTGACCTAGTTTGCACTCGACCCGGCTGCTTCTCATGAAAGCGCCGGGCGCCAGGTTTGTCCGTAAGCAGCTGCATGTATTGGATGCCATAGGTGTCTTGGATTGGCCCGGCTTGCAGCCCGCCCACGATTCGGGACTAGGGAGGCCCGTCCAGCGCCGCCACCGCAACAATGACGGCTACTGCGCTGAGCGCCAAGCAGCATCTCGCTGCCGCACAGCCGACCCGGCCCGCTCGTCCGCCTCGATTCCTACCTGCATGAACGGACCGACGAGATGAGCGGCAGCCGGTCCCGCCTGACCCGCGGGGCTGCGGTGGAGGCCATCCTCGACGGCACCGAGAAGATCACCAAGGAGACTCGGTGCAGCCGATGGCTGCTGGACAGACCCAGGGCCCGGAGGTTTCATGGCCATGACAGGTCAGGCGCCAGCCCAGGCGCAGCCTCACCGGAGGCTGGGTGCGTCGCCGGGCCCGGCTGCGCACGTTAATCGCCTGCGTGGACGGGGGACGGTTGCCGGGCTGGTCCGGGCCGCAGATGCTGATCGTGAAAGTGTTCCCGGACACCGGCGAGGGGTGGGGCCGCGGGAGCGCGGCCGGCGCGTCTCCGGCGGTGGTGGTAATGACCGATGCCGGAACCGGGCCGAGTGTCGCCGATGCGCTCCTCGGTGACGACGCGGCGCAGCCAAGGACGGCGGTCGGGAGGCTGGCGGCGGCTCTCGGCACGTTTCATCTGAGCACCCGGGGCCCGGGACGGCACTTGGAGGGGCCGCTGGCGGCGGCAGAAGCACTGCGGGATCAGTCTGGATCAGGAGTGGTCGCAGAGTCTTCTGGCAGGGACTGGGCCAGGGCGTGGATGGCGCGCTCGAGCTCGGGCAAGTCGTCGTCGACGGTCGCCTGCAAGATCGCGTGGGCGGTGTCGAAGTAGCGGTGGGCCAGGTGGTCCCGCATGCCAGCGATCTGCCGCCAGGGGATGGACGGCTGAGTGTCGAGCAGTTCGGCCGGCAGCGCCTTGACTGCCTCGCCGATCTCCAGCAGCCGGATACGGACCGCGTCAAATATCAGACCATCCGAAAGGCCGCCCCGCAGCATGTGCGATCGGATCGCGTCGATCGCGGCCTGGATATCTGCCAGCCGCTGGCGTTCCCGGTAGCTCACAGCGCCACCAGCTCATGCTCGACGCGTTCCCGCACACCGGGCTTGAGGTCCTGGGCCGGGACTAGTTCCACCCGCGCGCCAAGGATGGCTTCTAGCTCGGCCTGCACGCGCGCCAGCCCGAACAGGCTCAGGCCGGGCGGCAGGTCGACGAGCAGATCCACATCGCTGTCAGGCCGGTCCTGGCCGCGGGCAACGCTCCCGAAGACCCGCAGGTTCCTGACACCGTGGGCAGCCGCTGCCGCGACCACGTCGCGGCGGCGGCGGCGAACGCGGCGTCCTACCGGCCCCGAGAGCCTGCCTAGCCGCTGCGGCTGCCGCCGCAGGCCGATGACCAGTTCGCTGCCGGTGGCATCGACCAGCGCGGCAAGGGTCGGGACGGCAGGCTGGCGGCGCCCGGACTCATACGCGCTGATCACACTCTGCGTGACACCAGCCCGGGCGGCCAGATCCTGTTGCGACATACCGGCTTCCTTCCGCGCCTGGCGGAGCAACGCCCCAGCTGTGACTGCTTCGGGAACCACCACCTCAGTATAGCGGATCGTCAATATTTTACCTAGCGGGCGGGTCGGTTACTTTCACCCCTGTCAATGCGGTTCAAGCACGCCTACGGCGTGGTCAGGGCCGAGTTTGCCGCGCAGGCTCACGGCCTTGTCGTGAAAGTCGCCGTCCAGCTTCAGCACCGCGTCCCACTGGCGGAGACGCGGGAAGATCACGACCGCCTGGCCCGCCGCACTGCCACCGACCCCTTGTCCGGCATGTCTACGTGGATAAACCGATGCAGGACGTCCAGCCACGCATCCCGCGCCCAGACACGCTCCCGCAGACGGGAGGTCTTGTGCCCGGCCGGGTTCGGCGGCTTCCCCTTCCCCGGGTTGTGACCCAGATTGAACGGCAGGAACCGGGCCGACTTTCCCCCCAGCTTCGTCGGCCTTCGGGGACGAAGCGGTGGTGGCAGGCCAGCAGCCCAGTGCGGACGTGGCGGACTGCCGCCGACATGCGCCGGAGACGGCCCCGGTTGCGCCGCCCGGCGATCAGCTCACCGCAGTTGGGACGGGCCGGCGGACTGGCTGCTCATGGCGTCTGCCAGGGCCGGGCTGGGTGCCGGGGCGACATCGACCGGCGGCGTCGCGTTCCTGAGTTCCTCGAGCCGGCTCTTGGACGGCACCAGCAGGGCCGTCACCAGCGCGCCGAGGCCGAGCAGCGCCGCCGACACCGTGAACGCCATGGTGTAGCCGTGCACCGCGGCGGTGGCCGGCGCCAGCGGTCCCGCGTGGTGCGCGGCCAGGTAGGTCGCCGTCGCCGTCAGCGCCACCGTGCTCAGCGCCGCGGTCCCGATCGACCCGCCGACCTGCTGCATCGTGTTGACCAGCGCCGAGGCCACGCCCGAGTCCTGCCGGGCCACGCCGGTGGTGGCGGTGTTGATGGCCGGCGAGAAGATCATGCCGAAGCCGAGGCCCATGGCCAGCAGCGCCGGCAGGACGCTGCCCGCGTAGCTGGAGGTCACGGTGAGCTGGGTGAGGTAGGCCATCCCGCCGCCGCCGATCAGCATGCCGGCAGCGATCAGCGCCCGCGGCCCGAGCCGGGGCAGCAGCACGATGCTGGAGGTGTTCGAGCTGACCAGGATGCAGGCGATCATCGGCAGGAAGGCCAGCCCGCTGGCGACCGGGCTGTAGCCCTTGACCACCTGGAGGTAGTAGGTGAGGAACAGGAACACGCCGAAGATCGCGATCCCGGTCAGCCCGACCGCGACGTAGGAGCCGCCCCTGGCCCGGTTCAGGATCACCCGCAGCGGCAGCAGGGGGTGGCTGACCCGGCGCTCGGCGAGGGCGAACGCCGCGAGCAGCAGCACGCCGACGACCAGCGAGCCGATGGTCAGGGCGGCGGTCCAGCCGGCAACCTCGGCGTGCGAGAACCCGAACACGATGAGGAACAGCCCGGCCGAGGCGAGCACGGCTCCCGCCCAGTCCATCGGCGGGCGGCTGTCCGGCCGGTTGCCCCGCATGTAAACCAGGGCGCCGGCGATCGCGATCGCGGCGAAGATCAGGTTGACATACAGGCACCAACGCCAGGAGAAATACTCGGTCAGGACGCCGCCGAGGATCAGGCCCACCGCGCCGCCGCCGACAGCGACTGACCCAAAGACGCCAAACGCCCGGCCGCGCTCGCGCGGCTCACGGAACGTGCTGACCAGCGTGCCCAGGGCGGCGGGCGCGAGGATGGCGCCGAACGCGCCCTGGAGCGTCCGGGCGATCACGAGCATCTCGAACGAGACGGCGGCGCCGCCAAGTGCCGAGGCGAGAGCGAACCCGGCCAGGCCGGTGATGAACACCCGCTTGCGGCTGAACATGTCGCCGAGCCGGCCGCCGACCAGCAGCAAGCTGCCGAAGGCCAGGGCATAGGCGGTCACCACCCACTGTCGGTCGCTGTTGGGAAAGCCCAGCGCGTGCTGGGCCGACGGCAGGGCGATGTTCACGACGGTGGCGTCCAGCACCACCATCAGCTGGGCGACGGCCACAATCACCAGGATGAGCCAGCGATGGTCGCTGGCTGCGGGGCGGTGGCCGCCAGCGGCAGAAGACACGGATGACATGGAGAGCTAAACCTCCGGGTGAGAAGCGCGGCTGGTCTGGGTGGCGCAGGTCGTGCAGAGCCCGGCGATCATGCCCGGACCATCGGTATGCCGGGCACAGCCGGCGAGGTGATCAGCGGCCGGGCCGCGTCATCGAGGATGTCGAGGAGGCGGAGCAGGGTTGCCCGGTCCTCCTGGCTCAGGGCGCCGAAGATCTGCTTGAGAAGCCGCTCGCGGGCGGCCGACGCCACGCCCAGGCAGGCCTCGCCCGCCTCGGTGATGGCGACGAGCTTGGCCCGGCGGTCGGTGGCGTCCGGCCGGCGCTCGGCCAGGCCCTGGCGCTCCAGCGCGTCGACGACGTCGGTGATGGAATGCGGGGAAAGCCCGAAATCGGCGGCCAGCACGCTCTGCCGGGTGGGTCCCTGCTCGCGGAGCCGCAGCAGCACCTTGGTCCGGGCCATCGACAGGCCGCATCCGCTCATCTCGTCATTGACGGCGCGGAACATCCGGTGATGAACCGCGATGTACCGCTCGCCTACCTGCTCAGGCGTGACCATGGCTGCACCTCTGACATCCACAGACGCTGACCTGCCTCATCATGAGGCAGATCACGTTGTTACTCCTCATAATGAGGAGCCTCACGGACTTATTCCGGCGCCGGCCGGCTGTGCCGCCGCTCCAGCCCCGCAGCGCGTGCCGTTCGCCGCTTACCCACTGCACCCCGTCGCGTGTGCACGGCTGATCGGCGACCTGGCGGTTTTTGTCGTTGAGACTTCTGGGCCGGCGGCTGTGGGTTTCCAAGCCACCCGGCGCCTGAGCGATACGCCCCCCGCGACCGCAGCCCCGGCCTGAGGCTGCGGTCACGGGGACGATCACCGCTCGGCGGGCGGCGTGTGGATGAGTTTCTTGTTGACGAATTCGTCGATGCCTAGCGGGCCGAGCTCGCGGCCGACACCGGATCGCTTGGTGCCGCCAAAAGGTAGGTCCGGGCCGCCGAGTTCGGCGGTATTGACCCAGGCCATCCCGACGTCGAGCCGGTCGGCGACCTCCACGGCCAGCTTCTCGTCGCTGCTGAAGACGGCTCCGCCGAGCCCGAACGCGCTGCTGTTAGCCAGCTCCACCGCTTCATCGGCGTCGGCCACTCGGTAGACCACTGCGGCCGGGCCGAACAGCTCCTCGCTGTAAGCGCGCATGTCGGGGGTCACACCCGATAGCACGGTCGCCTCCACGAATGCGCCCGGTCCGTCGATGCGATGCCCTCCGAGGTGGACCGTTGCGCCCTTACTGACCGCGTCGTCGATCTGGGCCATCAGGTTGCGCGCCGCCTGCTCCGAGGACAGCGGCCCGTAGCTCGTCGCCGGGTCGGTCGGATCCCCGGTCACATAACTGGACATCGCAGCTGTGAACTCGCGAATGAAGTCGTCGTAGATGGCATCGGCTACGATCATCCGCTTGGATGCATTGCAGGCCTGACCGCCGTTCTCCATCCTGGCCGCTGCTGCCGTCCTGGCCACTTTTGGCAGATCGGCACTGTCCAGCACGATGAACGGGTCCGAGCCGCCAAGCTCCAGCACAACCTTCTTCAAGTTTTGCCCGGCCACAGCGGCCACGGCCGACCCGGCCCGCTCGCTGCCGGTCACCGACACCCCGGCGATGCGGGGGTCCGCGACCATGCCGGCGACCTGCTCGTTGCTTGCGAAGATGTTGACGTAGGCGTCTTCTGGCAGCCCGGCATCGCGGAACAACTGCTCCATGGCCAGGGCTGACTCCGGGCACTGCGGCGCATGCTTGAGCACGATGGTGTTGCCGATCATCAGGTTCGGCGCGGCGAACCGGGCGACCTGGTAATACGGGTAGTTCCACGGCATGATGCCCAGCAGCGCGCCGATCGGGGACTTGCGCACCCATGCCGTGCCCGGGAGGTCAGAGGCCAGCGGCTGGTCCTGGAGGAGCTCCGCCCCGTTGTCGGCGTAGTACTCGTAGATGGCCGCAACGAAGCGCAGTTCTCCCTTGGCGGCCTTGGTGACCTTACCCATCTCCCGGGTGATGATCGCGGCCAGTTCGGTGGAACGGTCGCGATACAGCTGGGAGACCCGGCGCAGGATCCCGGCGCGCTCTTCGATCGGAGTTCGCCGCCACGAGGTGTAGCCCCGTTCGGCTCTCCCCAGCACGTCGCTGACCTCTGCGTCAGTCGCCGTCGGGTACTCACTATCGACCTTCCCGGTGGCCGGGTTCACTACCTGGTACATCATCGAGCCTGCCTCCATACAACATCGGGTCCGTCCATTACACGCCCGGACGGCGCGCAGCGGGATCAATGGGCTCCCCTAGGAGGTGCGCCGGTCGTGGCGATCCGCAACGACGGGACCCTGCCCGCATACAGTGCGCGCGCGTGCGGGTGATGGAAGGCTTCTCCGGGCACGACATCACCAGCCGGCGGGAAGCGCAGGCCGGTCTCACGGTAATCACCGGCTCAGCTCTGCTGCGACTTGCAGAGGCGTGAGCTTTGACGTGATGGGCGGGATTTGTGTGCCTTGTTTCGATGGCGGCCGCTTGGCTCATGATCTCGCCGCGGCGGCCGGCCAGCTGCTGCTGAAGCTGCGGGCGGGCGGGGGCGATCCGGAGGCCCTGCGGGATGACGGCGACCGGCTTTCGCATGAGTTTCTGGCTGGCGAACTTGCCCGGCAGCGGCCTGACGACGCAGTGCTGTCCGAGGAGGGCGTCGATGACCTTGCCCGGCTGTCAGCAGACCGGGTCTGGATCGTGGACCCGCTGGACGGCACTAGGGAATTCGGCGAGCCAGGGCGAACGGACTGGGCGGTGCACGTTGCCCTATGGGAGCTGGGCGAGCTCACTGCCGGAGCGGTGGCGCTACCGGCCCAGGGCAAGGTTTTGAGCACGGTCGGCTCGTGGTCAGGTCCGGAGATCCAGTCTCCGGTCGGTTCGGCGGCTCAGTTCGGTTCGGCGGCTCAGTTCGGTTCGGCGGCTCGAGTCGGTTCGGCGGCTCAGTTCGGCCAGCGCCAGCTCAGGCTCGTGGTCAGCCGCACCAGGCCGCCCGACTTCGCGCCGCGGCTCGCCGGGCAGATCGGCGCGGCCCTGCTGCCGCTTGGCTCGGCCGGGGCCAAGGCCGCCGCCGTGATCTGCGGGGATGCGGACGCTTACGTGCATACCGGCACGCTGCATGAGTGGGACTCTGCCGCGCCGGTCGCGGTCGCCCGGGCAGCAGGCCTGCATGCCTCGCGAATTGACGGCTCAGAGCTGGCCTATAACCAGGCTGAGCCCTGGCTGCCGGATCTCCTGATCTGTCCGGTCGCGCTCGCAGACACGCTGCTCGGGGCAATCAGCTCCGCCATGCACCGTCAGGAATGAGCCCGCCCTGTTCACGGGCAGGCCAAGGCCTCCGCACCGGGGTGGCGACGCGCCTGTTGCGGAAACGTTGGCGTACGCGCTCAGGCATCCGGGCCCGTCCTTGCCCGCTCGGCAGGCAGCGCGTGCCGGAGCCCGCGCGTGCCCCGTCCGCTGGCCAGTCGCGGGATCAAGGGTGCGGTGGTGCGGCGGCGGATGGCGCCGCCCCACAGGCCCGCTCCGTAGGCCATGTCATCCAGCCGGCGGATCAGCAGGTAACCGAGGGGATTCAGGCTCGAGCCGCTCTGCCGGTAGTCGATCAGCCCCTCGATTGCGGCGCCGGCAATGAGCACGTGTCGTGCCCGTCGGTTCATCACGGCGGCGAGTACGGCTGCCGGCCAGTAGTGCCTGGTGGCGCACCGTGTCAGCTGTCCTGCTGTGCCGCGCACTGCAGCCAGCGTCAGCAGCGCGCCGGCTCGGATGGGAGTGTCCGCGTCGGGTATTCGGCGGATCAGGCGTATCGCTGCCCCCGTGGTTAGCGCCACGGCGACGCCGAGCGGGACCGGCCGGCCGCGGAGTGCGAGCGCGCACGCCGCGACCGACCATGGTGCGGCGTTCAACGGCGGCACTTGGCCGGGGTGCCGCAGGGCCAGGTCGGCCGCTGCGGACCCGTAGCTGGCTCGCTGTGCGAGCCAGCTACGCAGATTGGCGCGGTGGCAATGGCCCACTCGGGCGCTGGGCACGTAGCGCATTCGCCAGCCGGCATGATGCAGTCGCAGGCACAGGTCGACGTCTTCGCCGAACCTGAGCTCCGGGGCGAATCCGCCGCCCACGGCCGCCTTGCGGACTACCAATGCCGCGCCCGGGACGTATGCCAGCGCGGACAGCGGCGCGATCGGTGCCTCGCGCCCGCCCATCCCCAGCGGCGACCGGACGTCCTCGTACTGGTCGAGGCAATCTGGATGACGCTGGGGTATGCCAACCACCCGGGGCGCCGCCAGCGCCAGGGCCGGATCGGCGAACTGTGCCAGCAGCGGGCTCAGCCAGCCGGGCTCGGGCAGCACGTCGGAGTCGCAGAACGCGACATATCCGGTCCTGGCCTGCCGCAGCCCGGTGTTGCGCGCCGCAGCGGGCCCCTGGTTGTGTGGATGAACGAGCAGGGTGGCGCCGTGCACGCGGGTCACCGCGGCCACCGCAGCGCGGTTCACGGATCCGTCGTCGACGACCAGCGCCGGAACACCCGATGTCTCTGGGTCGGCGCACAGGGCGGTCAGCAGCTGGTCCAGCCGGTGCGCCCGATCCCGTACCGGGATCACGATCGTGACGTCGCGGACGGGCTGAGCAGGGGGGCGCGGGTGCACGACGGCGATATCCACGAGCCGCCGGGCCATTGCCGCTGTCGCCGCGTCCGCCACGGTGAACCTGCCGAGTTCGAGAATTCGCGCCGCCGGCTTGCTAAGCCGCAGCAGCCTGGGGGGCGAGCCGCCGAGCATCAGCCGGCCATCACGGGAGCGGTGCACGTCGTCGGCGAGCTCGACGGTAAAGCCGTTGGGCAGCGTGGTATCCGGGGGGGCCGCCAGCTCGGCAAGTGCGCTGGCATCGGGCGGGTATGGTCGCGTCATCCCGTGAATCCCCCGTCGGCGTGCAGCACGGATCCTGTGACGGCGCTGGCCTCGGGCGAGCAGGCCCACGCCACCACCGACGCCACCTCCTCCGGCTCAAGCAGCCGACGCACCAGCTGGTGGTCAGCGAGTTGCTCGGCGTCGGCGAGCTGGTAAATGTCCGCGGTCGCCTGCAGCATGTCGGTCCTGGTGGACCCCGGAGAGATGGCGACCGCATTCACCCCTGTTCCCTGCAGGTCACAGGCGAGGCCGCGGACCAGTCCCAGCACGGCATGCTTGGCTGCACAGTACCCGCCGAGCCGCCACAGGCCGCGGTGCGCTGCCGCCGAGGCTAGCGCGACAAAGCGGCCGTGCCGGGGCTGCGGACTGCGCAAGAGCGCCGGCACGGCGGCGCGCGCCAGGTTCAGCACCCCGGTCACGTCCACATCAAGGAGCGTCCGCCAGCCCGTATCCGACAGCTCCCATGCCGGCCCGCCGCCGAGAATGACCGCCGCCGCGGCCACTGCGGCGTCCAGCCGGCCGAACTCGCGTTCAGCCGCCGCTACGGCACCGGTCAGGGCGGCGGCGTCACGCACGTCCGCTTGCACTGGGCACACCTGCGGGAAAGCCGCGGCGAGGGCGGCAAGCTGGTCCGGGCTGGCGAGCGGGTACGGCACGTCCGGGTCGTCGGCGCAGCAGTCGACCGCGACCACGGCCCAGCCGTCTCCGGCCAGGCGGCGGACCACAGCGGCGCCGATGCCCCGCGCGGCACCGCTGACCACCGCGACCCGCTGGCCGATCATGCCTGGGCTCCGGCCGCCGCCGATGCGGAAGCGGGTCCGGCGGCAGGCGACCCCACGGGCGCGGGCGGGCGGGCGGCCAGGCGGCCCTGCTCGTTGACCCGCCATGCCCTGATGTCGCGGGCAAGCCGCGCCGCCATCCCGGCCAGCAGCTTCTCGCCCTGCTGGGCGCTGGCCCCGGCGGGGTCCCCGAGCACGCCGGACTCGCTGACCCCGCGGACGGACTTGGCCATCAGCCGGTCCATCAGCCGCTCGATCGGCTCGCACGGGCCGGCGACGGCGCGCTCGGCATGCACGGCCGCGCTGCGCAGCGCCAGCATCATGGAGGTCTCGGCCTGCCCGGCGTGCAGGTCACCGCCGGCCGGAAGGCACGGCCACCATGCGGCGTCGCAGCCCTCGCGCCGCAGCGTGGCGACTGCGGCCGGCATGCTGGGCAGGTTGCCGCCGTGCCCGTTGATGACTAGCAGCCGTCCGGCCCAGCGCAGCATCGAGCGGCCAAGCTCGACGATCAGCAGCGATAGTGCCTCGTGCCCGATCGACACGGTACCGGGAAAGCCCTCGTGCTCGCCGCTCGCCCCGTATGGCTGGCCGGGCGCGACGAGGATGCTCGTGTCATCGGAGAGCAGCGCGACGGTCCGTTCGGCGACGTCCTGCGCGACCGCCAGGTCCGTATCCAGCGGTAGATGCGGACCATGCTGCTCGCAGGACCCCAGCGGCAGCACGACGAGCGGCTTCCGGCCGGCCAGGTCCGGCCAGCTCCGGTCGGCGAGCCTCGCGATCAATCTAGTCACCCACGGCGAGATAGCCGTGGCGACCGAGGTACGCGAGCAGTTCGTCGGCGGCCGGTCCGGGGGACAGCGGACCGAGCACGGTGGGTGGGGTGCGCTCTACGAGCGCTCCGGTTAGCTCCAGCGTCCGGCGCAGGGCCGAACCGGACGGACCCGCGAGCTCGCGCGGCCGGGGCCGGTACGGATGTGCGCCCAGCACCCGGATCCGTCGCGGCGCGGCGGCGGCCGGCGTGCCGGCCACCGTGATCGCAGCGTTCTCGCTGGCCAGGGTGGCGGGTAGCCCGGCCCGCCGCAACCGTACCCCGGCCGCCTCGACCGACACCACGGCCGGCGGCCGCACTATCAGCACCTCGCGGCGACCGCCGTCGAGGCGCCGGTGCACCCGCAATGCGCGATCGTCCGCGGGCTCCAGCTGCACGCAGCCCAGGGCCTGCGCCGCGCCTAGCGACGCAGCCAGGAACGCGGGAAACGAGCCGGTGGCCCGGTCGGCCGTCCGGTCGCCGCACAGCACCAGAGCCGGCACCCCGTAGTACTGGCGCAGGGCCACGGCGAGCGCGGCGGCGGATTCCTGCTCTCCGCCGACCAGGCCGGCCGGGCGCGGGGCCGCCGTCCAGCTGGCCGGCTCGACGCGCAGCCCCTGCGCAGCGCCTGCCGCCAGCGCGTCCCGCAGCATCGCATCGGCCTCGGCCGGGCCGACGGTGGCCGCGACCACCTGGGCATCCCACCGCTCCGCCAAGCGCAGCGCGTGCTCCAGGGCAGCGAGCTCCGACTGGTTCGGCCCGCGGTCGCGCCGGTCGGCGCGCACCGCCCCGGTCAGCGGGTCGACTTCGGTCTCGCGCCAGGACCAGCCAAGCGCCGCGACGATCACCGTCATGCTCCCTCACCCCCTCCGGAATACAACGCCGTCGCCGCCCGCAGGGTAACTCCAGGAGATAGCTCCCTCGCGATTGCAGACCTGATAGCAAGTACCGCATTCGAAGCACTGCTCGTAGCTGAAAAGGATGCCGCCGCCGGCTGTCGGCACGAACAGGCTGGCCGGACAGGCGTGCACGCACTCCTTGGTCGTGCAGGAGCGGCATACGTCGGAGTCGACCGTGATGTGCGCCCGTTCGCCGACCCGGAACTCGACGCTCGCCATCCGCTCGTCGAAGGACATCTCGGCGTAGCTCATCTGTTTCGCCCCCTCATCGATATGCCCGGAGCGCCTGCCAGCCGTCCCTCGCCAGATGTCGCAGCCTGACCTTGTTGAGGCTGACCGCCCGGAAGAACTCCCTGGCCATACCGAGCTTGGGATGCGGGTTAGTGACCGTGAACACCTGCTCGACGAAGTCGCAGGCCAGTCCCGGGTAGTCCCGCTGCATCCGGTCGGCGAGCACGATATCGGCCGCGTTGCGCAGCCGTTTGTGGTCGGCGAGCACGAAGCTCGACTGCAGCCGCCGCCGGTAGCCGGCCAGGCCGCGAGCGGATGTGTCGCCTGCCGCGATCGCTTCGGCGGCGGTCCGGCCTGCTGCCAGGCCGGCGCCGATCGCGAAGTTGACGCCCTCCAGCCATAGACCGGCAGCCAGGCACATGGACGCGGCGTCGCCGGCCACCAGCATGCCGTCGATGGCCAGCCGCGGCATGGCCCGGTAGCCGCCCTCGGGGATCAGGTGGGCGGAATACTCCTTCAGCTCCGCGCCCCGCAGGTACGGCGCGATCGCTGGGTGCGCCTTGACGCCGGCGACGAGCTCCTCGGGCCGGATTTTAGCCTCGGCCAGGCCCTCGAGTCCGACCACGACGCCCACGTTGACCGTGTCGAGGTTGGTGTAGAGGAAGCCGCCGCCGGGAATCCCGCTGGTGCAGCCGACCATCTCGATGTCCATGCCCTGGTCGCCGACTAGGCCGAACCGCTTGTCAATCACCTCGCGCGGCAGCGCGAGCGTCTCCTTGACGCCCAGAGTTGTGTGGGCCGGGCTGGTGCGCGGCAGCAGTCCGGCCTCCTTGGCCAGGAACGAGTTCACGCCGTCGCAGGCGATCACGATCCTGGCGCGGATGTCGCCATCGGGCCGGTCGGTGCGGACGCCGGCGATCCGGCCGGCGGAGTCCCGCAGCAGGCCGGTGGCCACTGTCGAGCTGATCAGCCGGGCACCGGCCGTGACCGCCTTGCCGGCCAGCCAGGTGTCGAAGTCGGCACGGTAGGTGGTCATCCCGTTGTAGGGCGGCCGATCCCAGGCACTGGTGCGGTAGTCGACGGTCAGCGCCTGGGTCGACGTCATGAGCATGGTGGCGCGCCGGGTTACCCACCGCTGCACCGGCACCTCGGTCCACCACTGCGGCACGACCTCGTCGAGGATCCGCCCGTACACCACACCGCCGTAGACGTTCTTGGCGCCGGGGAAGGCCCCGCGCTCCACCATGACCACATCGCGGCCTGCCTTGGCAAGCTCCAGTGCCGCGGCCGATCCCGCGGGCCCGGCGCCGACGACCACTGCGTCGACAGTCAGCACGTCATCCGGCACGGCTCGCCCCCGTCGAAAGGGCCGCCAGGACCGCGGTCACGCCGAGCCGTTCGGCCAACTCCCTGAGCACCGCCGGGGCGTCGGCGACGATACCGAGATCGGCCATCGCCGTCATCGGGCAGGACGGGTCGGTATTTACGCTCACCACGTGCTCCGGCGCGCCGAGCCCGCCGGCGTGCTGCGCGGCGCCGGAGATGCCGAACGCGATGTACAGCTCCGGGCTGACGGACACCCCGGTGGTGCCGATCTGCCGGTCGTAGCTCATCCAGCCCGCGTCGGTCACGACCCGGGTGGCGCCCGCGCTCGCTTCCAGCGCTGCTCCCACGTCGGCCAGCAGCCGCATCACGGCCGCGCCGTCCGCACCGGCCGGCACCAGGCCGGCGCCGCCGCCAACGATCCGGCGGGCCTCGGCCAGGTCCGCCGTACTTGGCTCTGGTTGCAGCACCTCGATGCTCTCGGCATCGCAGCCGGTCCCGGCTGCGGCCAGCGACAGCGTGCTCACCTGAACCGAGGCCACCGGCTCGGGCTTGCCGCGGCTACCGGGCCGCAGCGTCACCACCACCGGCCCGTCCACCCCCACCCGCACCGACAGCCGGTCGTCGAGCCTGGTCACCTCCACCTCCTCCGGTGCGCACCGGACGGCGCCTGCCAGCAGCGGCCGGCCCAGGGCCACGGCCAGCCTCGGCGCGAGATCACGGCCGTCCGGTGACTCGGGCAGCAGCACCATGTCCACGCCAGGCAGCGCCTCGGCCAGTGCGCTGGCCAGTGCGGCCGGGGCGACCGAGGACCGCTCGGCCAGCCAGACCCGGCTGGCCGAGTCCAGCCGGCCGGCCGCCTCGCCGGTCTCCGACCCCGCCACCAGCACCGCGCCGCCGGCCTCGGCCACCGTCTCGTCCGCGCCGGCCGGCAGCTGGCCGTCCCGGACCACCACGACGGCGAGGAACTTGATGTCGGCGGGGATGGTCATAGCGCCACCGCCACCCGGTGTCCTTCGATCACGGCGGCGTGCGCCCGGCGTGGCGTGACGCAGTCGCCGACGCGGTGTACCTCGAACGACGCGGCCTGCAGCTCCTGCCACAGCTCGTCCTCGGGCACCTGATGGACCGCGCACACCACCCAGTCGCAGCGCCGTTGCGCGGGCTGGCCGGTGGGATGGTGCAGCAGCGAGAGCTCGACCCCGCCGGAGCCGCCGTCCTGCCCGTCGTCGCCAGCAGCGCCGACCACCACCAGGTCGGTGGCCTGGCGGATGCCCTTGGCATGCGCCCGCACGTTAAAGGTCTCCATGTCCAGGGTCACGCCGAGATCCTGGCCGACGACCATGCCGGCGGTGATGATCTCTACCGCACAGCCCCGATCTGCCAGCAGCTCGGCGACGCTGGTGGCCTGGTGGAAGCCGAGGTCGTCGACAACAATCACCTGCCCGGCGGGCGCGGCGCGGCCTTCGAGCACGTCGCGGACGTCCACAACCCGCGGATGACCGGCGGCCCAGTACGGCGGTTGCGGCCGCGCCCCGGTGGCCAGCACCACGGCGTCCGGCGCCTCGGCGTGCAGCGACGGCGCCGTGGCAGCCACGCCGGTCCTGATCTCCACCCCGGAGCGCTGGCATTCCGCCGCCAGGTTGCGCACTACGTCGAGGAACTCTGCGCGGGACGGGACTGAGGCGGCTACGGCCACCTGGCCGCCAGTGCGAGGCTGCCGCTCCAGCAGCGTGACCTGGTGGCCGCGCTGGGCCGCGGTGGCTGCCGCCTGCAGCCCGGCCGGGCCACCGCCGACCACGATCACCCGCCTGCCGCGGCGGTGCGGCGGCGGCAGCAGGACGGCCTCCCGGCCGGTGCGGGGGTTCTCGATGCAGCCCAGCCAGCGGTTCAGGCCCATCCGGCCGACGCATTCCTGGTTGCAGGACAGGCAGGTGCGGATCTGTGTGGCGTACCCTGAGCGCGCCTTGGCGGCGAAGTCGGGATCGGCGATCTGCCCGCGCACCACGCCGACCAGGTCGCAATGTCCCTCAGCCAGCGCGCGCTCGGCCTGGACCGGATCCTTGATCCGGCCCACCCCGATCACCGGCAGCCTGACCGCCCGACGGATGGCGTTGGCGATGAACAGCGCGTACCCGGGCGGGATGCTCATAGACGCCTCGATCATGAACAGCGTCGCGGTCGCCACGCCGATCGAGGTATTGATGTAGTCAACCTGGCCGGTCGCCTCCACCATCCTGGCCACCTCGACCGCCTCGTCGAGCGTGCTCCCGCCCTCGATCAGCTCGTCGCCGCAGATCCGCACCCCGAGCGCGCGGTCGGGCCCGATCGCCTCGCGCACGGCATCGACTATTTCCAGCAGGATCCGGGCCCGGGCCGGCAGCGAGCCGCCGTAGGCGTCGGTGCGCTTGTTCGTCGCGGGTGACAGGAATCCGCGCACGATGGAGGAATGCGAGCATTGCAGTTCCACGCCATCGAATCCGCCTTCCGCGCAGTGCCCGGCCACCGTGGCGTAGCCGGCCACGATCTCGGCGATCTCGTGCCGCTCCACGGCCTTGGGCACCTCGCGGAACATCGGATCCGGCACTGGGCTGGGCGCCCACACGGGCAGCCGGGAGAACATCGACGAGGCCTGGCCGCCGTTGTGGTTCAGCTGGGCGAAGATCGGCACGTCGTGCGCATGCACCGCTGCGGTCATCTTCCGATAGCCGGGGATGACCGCCCGGTGGAAGCCGTGGATCAGCTTCTCGTAGGGCCAGTCGGTGGGATGAGTCGAGTGCTCCTCCGTGATGATCAGCCCCGCGCCGCCCGCCGCGCGAGCCGCGAAGTAGTCGGCATGCTGCTGGCTCGGCAGGCCGTCCTCGGCGTAGTTGGTCAGGTGCGCGGAGAACACGATCCGGTTGCGGACCACCACCGGGCCGATCCGCAGCGGCGAGAACAGGTACCGGTACCTGCTGCCCCCGCTCATCGGCCGCCTCCGGTCTCAGTAAGGACCTGGCGGGCGTGAGGCAGGTCGGCCAGCTCGCCAGCCGCGCCGATCGCCAGCGCAACCCGGCGGGCCTCCAGCACCGCCTCAAGCACACTCCGGGGGGCTACGCAGTCGCCAGCCCGCGGGGTGCCGGGCCGGTGCAGGTACAGCGTCTGCTCCGGCAGCCGATGCCCGCAATGCACCACGAACGCGCAGTCCACCGTGCGCTGCTCGCCGGTCCACCGGTCCTCCAGCAGCACATGGTCGTCGGCCACGCATCGAAGCAGGCTGCGCAGCTCGCGAGCCACGCCGGCCCGCTGCAGCCGCGAGTTCGCCTCGGCGAGGTCACCAGTGATGGCCAGCTGCGTGCCGGCGATCTGGTCCTGGGTGACGATCGACGCCGGCCGGCCGCTCGCGGCGAGCAGCTCGGCGATGCCGACCCCGATCGGCCCGCCGACCGGGTCGAACACCACCGCCCGTCCCGCCGGCAGCCGGTGCAACGCTGCGGAGTTCACCAGGCCGATCAGGTCGGCGGCATCCAGCACGCGCGCACTCGTGGCGGTGCGGTAGTCGCGCGGGCCGGGAACTGATCCCGTGGCCAGCACTACGCGCACGCCGTTGGCCAGCGCGTCGTCCATTTCGGATGCGGTGACCTCGTGCGCCAGCGACACCGCCACGTCCAGTCGCCCCAGCTCCCGGCGCCACCAGTCCACCGCCGCGCCCAGTCGCTGCCGTCCGTGGACAAGGGCCGCCGCCACCAGCATGCCGCCCAGTGCAGGCGCGCGCTCCGCAAGGCGCACGTGGTGCCCGTGCACGGCCAGCACGCGGGCGGCTTCCATCCCGGCCGGGCCGCCGCCGACCACCAGCACCGAGTACTGAGTCTGGTCCCGGCCGCCGGCGTCGTCGCCATTCTTGTCGAGTTCATAGCCGCTGCCGGGCTCGATGACGCAGGTGATGACCGGGTTCCTGTTGTCCCGGACCATGCAGGCCTGGTTGCACAGCAGGCAGGGGCGGATCCGATCCTGTTCTCCGCTGCGGCACAGGGTGACGAGGTCGGGATCGGTGATCTGCGCTCTGGTCATCTCCACCAGGTCAGCCGCCCCGCCGTCCAGCGCCCACTGTGCCTGGCCGGGATCCACCACGCTGCCCTGCAGCACCACCGGGACCGCGCCGTCGACCGCAGCGCGGACCTGCCGGCACAGCTCCATGCAGTAGCCCGGCTCCGTGTGCAGGTCGGGCCGGCTGGCCGACACCGAGTAGATCGACCCGCGCACCACCACGAGGTAGTCCACCAGCGCGGCCAGCCGCGCAGCCTGCACGGCGGCAAGTTCCGGCGTCACGCCGGCCCAGGGCGCCAGCTCGTCGCAGCACAGCCGCAGTCCGAGCACCCGCCCGGCGCCGAGCGGGCCCCGCACGGCGCGCAGCACGCGCTCGGTGAGCAGCAGCCGGTCCTGGCCGTACTCGTCGCCGCGCTGGTTCGTCAGCCCGGACTGGAACTGGCGCAGCAGCGAGTGCTGGCCAGCGTTGATCTCGACGCCATCGAGGTCGGCGCCGGCGGCCAGGACGGCGGCCGCAGCGAAGCCGTCGACCAGCTCGTCGATCTCGGCGTCGGCCATCTCCATGGGCAGTTCGCGCGATCCCGCGTCCGGTACCCGTGACGGTGCCCACAGCGCGGACTGGGAGAACGCCGAGGAGCCCTGCATCCCGGCGTGGCCGAGCCCGGCCAGCACCAGCGCACCGTGCGGGCGGCTGGCCGCGACGGTCCGGGCCCAGCCCGGCCCGCACTCCGCAGCCAGCGGCGCACGCTCGTAGGGCCAGTCCGACGGGTGCACGCTCGCCGTCTCAGTCACGATGACACCGCTGCCCCCCGATGCCCGCCGCGCGTAGTAGGCGACGTGCCGCGCCGAGATCTCCCGGCGCTGGCCGAGGTTGGTCTCGTGCGGCCCGAACATCACCCGGCAGGGCGCCCGGCGCGGCCCGAGATCGACCGGCTCGGTCAGGGTCGTGCTCACTCCGTTACCGCCAGCGGGCTGGAGTCGCATGGCTTCGCCGGGACCCGCACCGACGGCATGCCCATAGATACGGCGCGGCGGCGGGAATGGTCCTTGTCTGGCCGCGGCAGTCCACTGCGGCCGGAGTCGCTAAGTGCGCTGGCGCCATGTCCCTTGACGCACTCCGGATCGGGCCCGTCCAGCGGCAGGCCGGTGAAGAACTTCGCCGCCATGCAGCCGCCCTGGCAGGAGCTGAAGGCAGAGCAGGAGCGGCACGCTCCGCTCGATGTCCCGGTACGCAATTCGGCGAACAGCGGCGCGGAGCGCCACACCTCGGCGAAGCCGCCGGGTGAGCGCACGGTGCCGGCCTTGAATGCATCGTGGATCGCGAACGGGCAGGCGTAGACATCGCCGATCGGATCGATCAGGCAGACTACCCGGCCGGCGCCGCAGAGGTTCAGTCCTGGCAGCGGGGTGGCACCCAGCGCGTTGAGGTGGAAGAAGGAATCACCGGTCAGCACCCGGTCGCCGTGGTCGATCAGCCACGAGTAGATCTCTCGCTGCTGCTGGTCCGTCGGGTGCAGCTCGTTCCAGACGTCCGCTCCGCGGCCGGATGGACGCAGCCGGGTGATCCGCAGCTGGGCGCCGAATCGGCCGGCGATCGCCGCGAACTCGTCAAGCTGGGGAACGTTGTGCCGGGTCATCACCACGGAGATCTTGAAATCCCGGAAGCCCGCCTCCGCCAGGTTCTCCATCGCGCGCAGCGCCATGTCGTAGGAGCCGTGCCCGCGAACCGCGTCATTGACCTCTCGGCTCGCGCCATCCAGCGAGACCTGCACGTCCACATAGTCCGTAGCGGCCAGGCGCTGTGCGCGCTCAGCGTCGAGCCGCAGCCCGTTGGTGGAGAACTTCACGCCGACCTGGCTGGCCACCGCGTAATCCAGCAGCTCCCAGAAGTCCGGCCGTACCGTCGGCTCGCCGCCGCCGACGTTGACGTAGAACACCTGCATGGCCCGGAGCTCGTCGATCACCGACCTCATCTCGGCGGTGGTCAGCTCGGCTGGGTCGCGCCGGCCGGAAGACGACAGGCAGTGCGTGCACGACAGGTTGCAGGCGTAGGTCCACTCCCAGGTCAGGCAGATCGGCGCGGCAAGGCCGCCCTTGAACTGCTCCACCAGGGCCGGTACGCGCTCACTTCGCACGGGCTCGCAGCTAGCCGTCATCATGGCGCGTCACTTGAGCCCGGCTGGGGGACGATCATGTCAGCCGCGGCCAGCGCGGCCAGCGCCCGCAGATAGACCTCGCGCCGGCCGCCGGGCAGGGTGGCCAGGGCATCGGACACGCTGCGGTGGGCGCCCAGCCCGCGCACCAGCTCGACGAGATCAGGTGCCTTCAGGAACGACAGCCGCCGGGTGCCGAAATGGTAGGCGAGCGCCCCGAACGGCTCAGGGCGCAGCGCGACATCCGGGTTGAGCTGGTAGCCGCGGCCCGGCTCGAATGGTGCGGTCATCTCGCTGGCCCCGGTTCTAGTAGACGCCGCACATCCCATCGATCGAGACTTCCTCGACCAGCAGCTCCTCCGTGATCCCCGGGTCATCATCGACACCGCTGTCGCCGGTGGTATCGGCGCTGCGCGATGCCGTATCGGCCTGGGACCTGTCGGCTCGGGTGTCCTGCTGCATGGGAATCCTCCTAGCGGCGGGCTGCGACGACACCTCGGTGCTCCGTCGGCCGGTGGCGTCCGATGTTCGTGACGGTATGGGGTGGCGGGAGCCCTGTCACCATGCTTCCGGCCGTCATCGCCCCGTCCGGTTGGGCAGGTACCCGGGCACGCCGGATCGTCTCGGCCCGACCCGGCGGCCACAAGTAAGGCGGCACGGCCGTGCCTAGCCGTTGCGGGCTGGCCGGCATCGCACGAGCGGCCTTGGCCCGCCCGTGACTGGCCGTGGCGCGGCCCGTTCGATCGGGCAGGTGCGGTCCCTGCCCGTCCGGGCCGAATGCGGTCGCTGTCGGGCGGAATCGGCGCGCGCGGGTTCCGGATCGGAGCGCCGCTGCTTAGCCTCGCCGCAACGGTGCTCCCGCAGATCGGGTACGGCCGGCTAGCGCCGGTTTCCACGCAACAAGTAACGGCCAACGCGGAAATCGGCGCCGAGGCAGTCATCACCCACGGTGCGCGGGCGCGCGATATATACGGAGAGGAGCCGGTGCGCCATGCAGGTCGATGAACTGCTTATGCCCTTCCCGATCAAGGAGTTCCACCCGGTCCCCCGGGCGCTGATGGGGCCGGGGGCGCACGAGATGATCGGGCCGGAAGCGAAGAACCTGGGCTTCCGGAAGATCCTGGTGATGACCTCCGGCCTGCGCGGCAGCGGCACCGTCCACAAGATCGTCGAGTCGCTGAAGTATCACGGCCTGGAGGTCGTGGTCTACGACAAGGTCGAGTCCAATCCCAAGGACTACAACGTCATGGACGCCGTGGCGATGTACCAGCAAGACAAGTGCGACTCGTTCGTCTCGATCGGCGGCGGCTCGTCGCACGATGCGTGCAAGGGCGCCCGGATCTCGGTGGCGCATGACGGCCGCAGCATCAACGAGTTCGAGGGCTTCAACATGTCGGAGAACCCGAAGAACCCGCCGCATATCGCCGTCTCCACGACGGCAGGTACCGGCTCGGAGACCTCGTGGGCGTATGTCATCACCGACACCACCACCGACCCCGATCAGCCGCACAAGTACGTCGCGTTCGACGACGCCTGCGTCGCCAGCCTGGCCGTCGACGACCCGGTGCTGTACTACGACTGCCCGCTGGACTACACCGCCCAGTGCGGCTTCGACGTGCTCGCGCATGCCTCCGAGCCGTACGTGTCCCGGCTGAACTTCCCCCCGTCGCTGGGTAACGCGCTCTACGCCATCAAGCTGACCGCGCAGAGCCTGCGCGCCGCAGTGTGGAATGGCCAGGACCTGCCCGGTCGCGAGGGCATGATGTACGCCCAGTACATCGCCGCGCAAGCGTTCAACTCCGGCGGGCTGGGCATCATCCACTCCATCTCGCATGCCGTCAGTGCTTTCTACGACCTCCACCACGGGCTGAACAACGCGATCGCGCTGCCGCGGGTCTGGGCGTTCAACATGCCGGTGGCCTACCAGCGGTTCGCCGACATCGCCGATCAGCTGGGCGTGGACACCCATGGGATGACTGCCGTGCAGGCCGCCGACGCGGCACTGGCCGCGGCCATCCGGCTGCTGCGGGACGTGGGCATCCCGGAGAAGTTCACCGATGTGACCCAGGCCAGCTACTCCAAGAACCGGCTCGGCCAGGGGCCGACGAAGTTCTACGAGAATGCCAAGACGGTCACCGGCGATACCGCCGACGTCGACCGGATCACTAACCACGTGCTCGGCGACGCCTGCACCCCGGGCAACGCCAAGGAATGCACCTTCGAAACGGTCCGCCCGGTCGTCGAGCACTGCCTCAACGGTGACCTGGACGACCTGCTCAGCTGACCGCCAGCGGCAGGCCGGCTGGCGCCGATTTCCGCGCGGCAAGTAACCGCCAACGCGGAAATCGGCGCCGAGGCAGTCAGCACCCACGGCGCGCGGGCGCGCGATCCATACGGAGAGGGGCCGGTACGCCATGCAGGTCGGTGAACTGCTCAAGCCAGCGGCAGGCGGCCGATGAAGCCCCGGACGAACCGGAGGACACGTGCCCCAGTCGACCGATGATCGCGGCCCCTTCCTGTCGATCGACGACGTCGTCAGCCGGTTCGCCGCGGCCGGGTACATCACCGACCGGCGGCTGGCCACCACAGTTTTCCTGGTAACACGGTTGAACAAGCCAGTCCTGCTGGAAGGCCCGGCCGGCGTCGGAAAGACGGAACTCGCCAAGACACTGGCGACCGTGACCGGCCGCCGGCTGCTCCGGCTGCAATGCTATGAGGGACAGGACGAGACCAGAGCGCTGTATGAATGGGATTACGGCAAGCAGTTGCTGTACACCCAGATGCTGCGCGAGAAAGTCAATGACATCATCGCCGACGCCGCGGATATTCCCGCAGCGGTCGCCCGGATCGAAGCCCATGATGGCGTGTTCTTCTCCGACCACTTCCTGGTCGCCCGCCCCCTGCTGGATGCCATCCGCGGCGATCAGCCGGCCGTTCTGCTGATCGACGAGGTAGACCGTGCCGACGAGGCACTGGAGGCGGTGTTCCTTGAATGCCTCGGCGAGTATCAGGTTTCCGTTCCGGAGATCGGCACCTACACGGCGAAGACGCCACCGTACGTGGTGCTCACCTCGAACAACACTCGTGACCTCTCAGCCGCGCTGAAACGCCGTTGCCTGCACTTGTTCCTGGACTACCCGGACGCGGAACGGGAGCTGGAGATTGTGCGGTCCAAGAAGACCGGACTGCCCGATGCGGCCGCCAGGCAGCTGGTGCAGGTGGTGCGCGGGCTGAGGGAGCTGCCCCTGCGCAAGAGCCCCAGCATCTCTGAAACGATCGACTGGGCGCGTACCCTGACCGTCCTCGGTGTCGACGAGCTCGACGCGGGCGTGCTCGCCGAGACGGCCAACATCGTGCTGAAGTACGAGCGGGACATGCAGCGCGCGGTGGAGGTGCTGCCTCGCCTGGTCGACCCGAACCGCGAACTGCCCGCCCCGAGCCATGTCCACGGTCATGGTGATGAGCATGAGCACGGTCATGTTGATGAACACGGGCACGGGCATGCCGGGCAAGAGCCGGGCGGCGGCCGGGCCGCCCGCGCGGCCAAGGACCGGCCCGGCCGCCACGACGAGGGCTACTACGGAGCCCCGGGTCCCGGCCCGAGCCGCCGCGCCGCCCCCAGTGATGGCCAGGGCAGCCGTTCATTCGCAGCGTTCACCCGGCGACGGCCTGGCTGAGCGGAGCGGCATGTGGTAAGCAGCCTGCACCGGTTCGTCCGCCTGCTGCGGCTGTTCGGTGTGCGCGTGTCAGTGGCTGAGGCTGCCGACGCCATGCTGGCTGCCGCCCAGCCTGGCATCCTCGCTGATTCCGACACGCTGCGGGCGGCACTGCGCGTGACATTGATCAAGGACCGACGCGACGACGAGCTGTTCGACGAGCTCTTCACGGCGTTCTTCTCGTTGCGTCCGGTAGCCGGCCGGACCGATACCCGCGGTCATAGTCATGCGCACGATGACCTGGCCGACACAGGCGAGCTGGAGTCTTTTACGGTGTCCGAAGAGCCTTCGCAGCTCTCCCAGCAGGGGCACAGTCACGGTAAGCCGGCTGACATCAGGGACTACTTCCGCCAGGAGGATCTCGCCCAGCAGTACAACCTGCACCAGGAGGCCAACAAGATCGACCTGGCGGCGCTGACCGATGAGATCGTGCTGTCCTCCGACAGCGCCAGCGGCACGCAGGATGCCGGGGCGTCCGTGCAGCTGGAAACCGACCGGCTGCACAACCCTGGCCTGCCAGGTCAGCTCGCCCCCGCCACCGGGCACCGGGTCGACACCGCGCTGACGGTAGCCCAGCAGGAGGTGCTGCTCAGCTGGCTGGGGGCAGCCGATGAGGATATCGATGAGCAGGCCCTGGCGATGCTGCGGCGGCTGCTGGCAGGCGTCATCGATGATCTGCCCGAGCTGCTGAGACGCTACCTGGACAAACTCGCCGGCGCGGCCGTGGAGGCGCGGATCACCGAACGCGCGCGGACCGAGTACGTCGATGAGCGGGAGCGAGCCGAGCTGGAGGAGGCGCTGCGCCGGCTCGCCCGCCAGCTGCGCGGCGCCCGGACCAGCCGTCAGCGCAGCACGCCACGCGGCCGGGTGAACCCAGGCCGCACTATGCGCAAGAACATGCGCTTCGAGGGCGTCCCGTTCCAGCCGGTCACCACCAGCCGTGCCGCGGACAAGCCCCGGCTCCTGCTGCTGACCGACGTGTCGCTGTCGGTGCGCGCGACCGCGCGGTTCACGCTGCACCTGGTGTACGGCATGCAGTCGCTGTTCACGCAGGCTCGCTCGTTCGCGTTCGTCGACGCGCCAGTGGAGATCACGGAACTGTTTGCCGAGCACCCGCTGGAACGGGCGCTCGGGCTGGTATTCGATGGGCTGCCCGCGGGCGGGCTGCTCGACGTGGACGCCACCTCGGATTACGGCGCGACGTTCGCCCAGCTGCTATCGGAACACTCCGCCGCGCTCGATCGCCGCACCACGCTCATCGTGCTCGGAGACGGACGCGGAAACGGCAACGACGCCCAGCTGGATACCTTCCAGGAGATCACCCGCAGGGTGCGGGAGACGATCTGGCTGACCCCGGAATCCCGGTACTCCTGGAGACTCGGGGCATGCGACCTGCCGCGCTATGCGGAGTTCTGCGATCGCGTCCAGGTCGTCGCCGATCTCACCGGGCTGCAGCGCGCAGCCCAGCTGATATCCGTGGAGGCGACCGGACAATGAGCGAGCCGAGCCTGATCCGGTCTCTCCCGCAGGCCATCGACCCGTTCGCGCCATGCCCGCACGGCCGCTACGACGACCATCTCGTCAGCGTGCTCCGCGCCGAGCCACCTCGCGGTGGTGCCGAGAAACCCGGTCCCGTCGTCCGCACCGAGCACTTTTGCCTCGCCGAGCGCGGCCGCCGGATCGAGGTGAGCCACTGGCAGCGCCCCGACCAGCTCGACAACGACGTGGCCGGGCTGCTGGCCGACGAGCTGTTCGCGCCGGGCTGGCTGTCCGGGCCAGAGATCTTCGAACGGATACTCACGGGCGTTGTGCGGTCCTGCATTGATGACCCGCTGCTGGCATGGAATACGTTCTACGGCAATACCCTGGCCCGAATCCGCCAGTGCTGGCGGACGCCGGCCGCTGCGTTCCGCCACGGGCACACGATCAGCGAGTTCGCCCCGGTCTATGCGCATGCGTTGCAGCTCATTCCGGACGGCCAGGTGCTCGACGTCGGCTCCTGCTTCGGCTTCCTCCCGTTGCTGCTGGCCGAGCGGCCGGGAAACTCGGTGACCGCCTCCGACCTGTCCAGCGGAACCATGCGCCTGCTGACGACCGTTGCCGCCGCGCGCGGGCTGCAAGTCGGCGCCCTGGTGTGCGATGCGGCGCGGATCCCGGTGCCCGATGACTGGACCGACAGTGTCAGCATCATCCACCTGCTGGAGCACCTGAGCCCAGACCACGGCAGCGCCGTGATTCGCGAGGCACTGCGTGTCGCCCGTCATCAGGTAGTGGTCGCCGTACCTGTCGAGGAGGAACCCACCGCCGCCTACGGCCATATCCTTACCTTTGATCTGCGCCAGCTCAGTGAGCTGGGCGCCCACGCTGGGCATCGCCATTCGGTGCACGAGTACCACGGGGGCTGGCTGGTGCTCAGCGCCGGATAGCCCGAACGGGATGCTGCCCTCAGGAGGACGTCAGGTCCGTGCCGTTCTTGGTGGCCTTGTAGACCGCTTCGGCGCGGCTGGTGGCGTCAAGCTTGCGCATGATGTTGCGGACGTGGAATTTCACCGTGGTCTCCGACAGATGCAGCTGCGCGCCGATGCCCCGGTTGCTCAGGCCGTTCGCGACCAGCCGCAGCACGCTCAGCTCGCGTTCGGTCAGCGGTGAGCGTGCCTGCGGGGCGTGGATCGACCGCATCATCGCCGCTGCCGAGCGGGAGTCGAACGCACTACCATGCCGGGCGACCAGCCGGATTGCCCGGACCAGCTCTCCGGTGTCGACATCTTTGACCACGTAGCCGCGCGCCCCGTGCTTAATGGCGCTTACTACCAGCGCGTCGTCCACGTACGTAGAGAACACCAGCACCCCGAGCCCGGGATACTGCCCGGTCAGCTGAGCGCAAAGGCCCAGCCCGTCGTTGTCCGATGCAGGCGACAGCTTCATGTCCAGCAGCACGATCGTAGGCCGGGTCCGCTCGACGACGGCCAGTGCCTCGCCCGGCGAGCTGGCCTCGCCGACGACCTGCAGATCGAGCTCGCGTTCCAGCAGCGAATGCAGGCCCTGCCGGAGAACCGCGTGATCGTCGATAAGCACGATCCTGACCGGGATCTCGCCAGCAGGCTCCGGCTGGCTCGGCGGCATATCACGCATCGCCACCGCGTCCCTCCCTTTTCTCCCGGCTGCCGGATGGCCTGCGCCCGGGCAACGGCAGGGGGATGGCGAGCCGCAGAAGTACGCCACCCAACCGAGAGCGGCGGATGGACAAAATGCCATCCAGTTCATCCGCCATCTCGAGCATATTCGCCAGTCCGCGGTGCAGTCCGGACAGGTCTGCCCCGCGGGACAGCCGCAGGGCGCGGCGAAGTTGTGCCGGGTCACCGGACCCGTCGTCGGACACGCTGATAGCCACCGCGCCGGCCAGATAACGCAACCGGACCAGGGCCCGCGTGGCCATGCCGTGCGCCGCGGCGTTGAATAGCGCCTCGCCAGTCCACCGCAGCATGGACTGCTCTACTTCGGGAGGCAGCAGGATCGGGCTTCCGCCCAGCATCACCTTCACGTGCATGCCGGCGGGCCGGTGCACCGTGCATAGCCGCTGCAGCATCACCGGCAGCGGTCCAGGAGACTCGTCGGCGGGGTGGTGCAGCGCGTAGATCGCGGCGCGCAGCTGCTCGGCCGTGTGCCGCGTGAGGTCCTTGGCCGACACCAGGCGGTCGGCGATCTTCCGGGCCGGGCCGCCTATGCTCTCCAGCTCGGCCCGGCACAGCTCGATGGTCATGCCGATCGACAGCACAGACTGGGTCACGCTGTCGTGCAGCTCCCGCGCGATGCGGTGCCGTTCGTCATCCAGCGCCTGTCGCTGCATTGCCGCGTAAAGCTGCGTCTGCGTCTGCGCCAGCTCCGCGCTTCGCGCGGCCAGATCCCTGGCATGCCGTGTGGTCGCGTCATAGAGCTGCTCGCTACGGCCGCGTAGCTGGGTGGTGGCGTGGAAAAGGAATGAGTTGTGCAGCGCCACGGCGGCCTGGTTGGCCAGCACCCGCAAGATCGCGCGGTCGGTCGCGGCCACCTCCAGCCCGGCCCTCGGCCGAGCTGCGATCCCGCCGACCGGCTCGTCCTCCAGAGTCATCGACACCCGCACCCAGCCCTGGCCGCTATCTGGCGACTCGACCTCCCAGGGACGACTGCGCAGGACTGCCAGGTGCTCACGTAGCTCGGCCGGCAGGCTGTTCTCGGTGTCGATCAGCTCGCCGCCGATCACCGCGAGAAACCGGGGGCGAGCGGCGGGCAGGATCCCGTCGGCCATGACGAACAGCAGCCAGTCGGCCTGCAGATGCGCCGTCGCCGTCCGCACCACCCACTCGACCAGCGTGCGGGGGCCGGCTGCGGTACGTACCAGGGCACGGGAAATGCCGTCCAGCGCCTGCACGGCCTGCTCCAGGCGCTCGGCGGAGCGAACGTACTCTGGGTAGTACGAGCGTTTGCCCGAGCGAAGACCAGTCAGAACCTCCAAGTCACCCGGATCAGCATCGGGGCCTAATTCGGTCATCGGCGATACCTCACAGGGCGGCCCGGAACAGCGCCTCAATCTCGCGCGCGTCCGGTTCGCGGGGATTGGTGGCCAGGCAGGCGTCCTTCAAGGTAGTCCGGGCCAGCTGGGGCAACACAGCCTCGGTGACGCCGAGCGTGGCCAGTCCGCTCGGCACGCCCACCTCGTCGGCCAGTTCGCGGACCCGGTCAGCGAGGAGCAGCGCCACCTCGTGGGCCGGCACGCCGTCGGTGCTGAGGCCGGCGGCCTCGGCCAGCGGAACGAACTGCTCAGCCTGGGCCTCTGCGTTAAACCTGATGACATGGGGCAGCAGTACGCCATTCACCACCCCGTGCGCCACATCCAAGAGCCCGCCGACCTGGTGACTCATCGCGTGCGTGGCACCCAGGATGGCATTGGTGAACGCCATCCCCGCCTCGAGCGACCCCTGGGCCATGGCCAGGCGCGGGCTGATCTCGCTCGGCCGCAGCTGAGTGCGGAGCAGGTGCCGGGTGATCAGCTCAACGGCATGCAGCGCGTGCCCGTCGGTCAGCAGGTTATGCGCACGGGACACGAACGCCTCGATCGCGTGTGTCAGCGCATCCAGCCCAGTGGCGGCGCTGAGCCATTGTGGCATGGTGAAGAGGAGGCGAGGGTCGATCACAGAGATCTCGGGCACCAGCGTCCGGCTGATGATGGTGATCTTGATGCGGGCCGCCGTGTCGGTGACGACGGCGAACTGCGACACATCAGCGCCCGTGCCCGAGGTGGACGGCACCATCACGGTCGGCGGGATCGGGCGTACGACCTGGTCCACCCCCTCGTAGCCGAGGATCCGGCCGCCGTTGCCGGACAGGATCGCCACGCCCTTCGCCGCGTCTATGCAAGAGCCGCCGCCCAGCCCGATAATCACATCGCTGCCGCTCTCGGCATACCTCTGAAAGGCGGCTTCGATCTCGTGGTCCTTGGGATTGGGGGTAACGTCATGCCACACTGCTGGGTGCAGCCCGCTCTGCCGCAGGTAGGCGACGGCTGCATCCACCCAGCCCGCCTCGATCAGCCCAGGGTCGGTGACGAGGAACGGCCGACGCGCACCGAGCCGCGCTGCGCAGTGACCTAGTTCCGCCAGCGCGCCCGGCCCGAATACGATCTCCGGAGCATGAAATTTCGCCAGCCGGGCGGCGGGGCGGGCGCTGCGCGCCTCGCCCCTCCGAGGGCCGGTGCTCCTTTCGCAGTTCCGGTCAGCACCGGGCAAGTCGCTCCCCACCATCGCCAGGTTTTCCAGTGGAATGGGCACGGGAACTCCTGCCATGTGACGCGAGCTAAGACCCAGGTTACCCTGCTGTCAAGAGTCTGTTATGTCGGCATTTCCGGGACATGGGTCTTCCCGGCAAGGGCAGTCGAGGGCGAGTGGGTAGTCATGACGCCGTCCTCCCGGGCGCCCTGGCCTGTCCGGTTGGGTAGCTGTCGTGGCGCCGGGCCTGCTGGACAATGAGAACTATTCAATGTGCCTCAGCCGACAGGCCGGGGCACGGCACGGCGACGGCAAGCTGGCCGCGACCGCGTGGCTGCCGGCGCCGTGCGGCAAGGGAGATGACCATTCCATGACTGTGACCCTGGACCGGAATGTCGAAGCGTTCATCGGCGCCCCGCGGCAGCTGTTCATCAACGGGCAATGGAGTAACGCCGCGTCCGGCCGGACGTTCGAGACTCCCAACCCGGCCACCGGGGAGACCCTGGCCCGGGTGGCCGAGGGGGAGGCCGAGGACA
>JBEKIF010000028.1:0-57695 GCA_050011895.1 Streptosporangiaceae bacterium
TGAGATCGCTCAAGGTGCTGCAGAGGGCAGGATTCGCGATCATAGGCACGGCGATCTCGTTCGCCAACGCGCGAAACAAGGAGATCGAGGAAACGATCCTGCGCCTCGACGAGCCCGCGAAGTCCGCGCCACCCGATGCGTCGAGCGGGGACAGGCAGACTTACTGATCTCGGCAGATCCGTGCGGCTTCCGCGCAGAGCGACCTGATCTGCGCGCCTCAACCAGTGATCACCGAGGCATCGCCAGCCGCCCCGAACGGCGGATATCGCGCCCTAGTCGTCGACCAGCGCCGATCACAGATCGTCACGGGATCGTTTGATAGCCAAGCGACTGCCGATTACGCGCACTGGCGAGCGGAGCTGGCGATGCTGGGTGGCGCACGCAGATTATCCGGTTCTGGTCATCCTCGATCGGCCAGCGGCCGTTCTTCCGGAAATGTCGGCCGGGCCGAAGCGTCCCCTTGCCGGATATTGCCTGGATTTCCAGGCCGTCGAGGAACAGCAGAATGTCCGGCCCGAGGTCGCTCGGGACTGTGATGGCGGCGTTGATGTGCACCTAGCCCAGGACCGCCGGGCCGATCACGATGCCGGCGATCATCTCCAGCACTTAGGTCCAGCGTGAAGTGGACCGCGCCGATCCCGAGCACAAGCTGCTTGACGCGGGGCCGGGCAGGTATAGCACGCCGTTGTGAGGGCAAGACGTGACCCTCGCCGGATCAGCTGAGGCTCATCGCGACGGCAGCGCCCATGTTGGCGGCTGCGTCGAGGATGAGCTTGGCGGGCACGGAAATGCCTTCGCTTATTTCGATGGCCTCTGAGGTCAGGAAGGGCGCGACGATGTTGGAGACGTTCGCCAGGATGCCGGCGGCCTGGGTTCCCTTGCTCTGGCCGGCCTGGAAGTTGTAGATGCTGCCGGTGATGGTGCCGGCGACGGCTGAGGCGGCGGTGAAGTACATGCCGATTTCTGGGAATGTCGGCTGGGGCTCTGGCGCGGGCGGGGTGTCCGATGGCGCTGCGGGCTTGTAGTCGGCGGCCTTGCCGCACAGCCCGACGGCGGGCGGTACCCAGCCGACCAGCCAGGTGGGCTCGATCAGGGAACCGTCGTAGACAGACCCGTCGATGGCGTTCTGGAACGGCGCGCCGGTGGGCGTGCCGGGCCACTGCAGGATGTTCAGGATGCACGGCGCGACGATGTCGGTCCAGCCGACGAAGGGCGGCGGCTCCTGCTTCGCGGCCGCGGCCGCGTCGCCGATCATGTCGATGATGCCCCAGGTGCCCTGGCCGACGGAGGCCGACATCTGTAGCCCGAGGGCCCAGTCCAGTTCCGTCGCGGCCAGCCTTTTCGTCGCGGTGGCCGCGGAGGTGGGGAACAGTGAGCTGCTAGAGCCGTTCTTGATCCGGTTGGCTAGCGTGGCCGGGTACATCAGCACCATGCTGACCAGGTGGGCGACGCTCATCGTGTCGTCTACCCCGAGCTTGTTCAGCAGGCCCCCGATCACCGGGATCTCGTTGAACTGGTGCGCCAGCAGGGCTCCGAGCTGGTCCATCACGGCCTCGACCAAGTCCAGCACGGCGTTGACCATCGCGTCGGCGAAGCCGAGCAGGTCAGCGACCGCGTCCTTCAGGGCCTGGAAAAACTGCGCGAAGGTGGCCTGGTCGTAGGAGCCGCGGCTGCTCGACATGGCCTGCAGCCCGGTCCACAGCACCTTTCCGATATCCTCGGCGAATGCCAGGCCGTCCTGCACCGCGACAGCCAGCTCGTCCATGGCGTTTTGCAGTGGCTGGATCGGCGCGACCTGCGTGTCGCCGGAGAAGTACGAGAGAATCTTGTCCAGGAGCCAGCTGGCCCGCGCGCTGTTCACGAACTCCGCCAGGTCGAAGGCCGCGGCCTGGGGTGCGGACACGCCGGCCGGTATCCCGCCGGGCCGGGGACCGGACACGCTGGCCGGAACCGGGTTACTGAAGGTCACCTTGGCCAGTTCGGGCATCAGTCCGTCGATGGCGGTGTCGATCCGGTCCTGCAGGCCGGTGAAGAAGTTATTGGCCAGCCCCTTGTAGTGCTCCAGGCACCCGTTCACGACGCCCGGCGCCTGGTTCAGCCAGCCCTCGACGACGGCGGCGTTCGCGCTGGCCTCCTTGATCAGGTCGATGATGTTCTGCCGGAGCCAGCTGATCGCGCCGGCGATGTCGGCACCGAGCTTGTTGAGGAACGCGGTGACGGCGTGTATGGCCGACTTGATGTCGTTGATCACATAGCTGACTTCCGCGCTGACGTCGCCGGCCAGGGTGACGGCCAGGTTGACCACCCAGTTCCAGCCCTCACCGGTCTCGGCCTTGATCCAGTTCGCCGTGCAGGTGACGACCTGGCTGGCGTCGTGCCGCAGGCCGTGGAAGAAGGAGTCGGCGTCGTTCTCGACGGAGTCCCACCAGCCCGAGAGCGACCCCACCGCGGTCAGCGCGGGCGTTTGCGTGCCGCCGGACTCGGTGGAGCTGGTGTAGACCGGCACGCCCGATTTCATGTCCAGGATCCACGACTTCACGTCGTCCGGGCCCGGCGTGACGCCCTGCCCGGCCTGGATGCACTGACTGATCGCCTGGGCCACTCCAGAGGCCGCCTGGGTCTGCTGGTCGGCGGGCATGCTGGCCAGTACCGGGAACAGCTTCGTGCCGTCGGCATTGGCCGCGCTCAGCAGAGCCTCCGGGGTCAGCGTGCCGATGTCGTTCAGCGGCGCGGTCCCGGCCAGGAACGCCTGCACCTCCGCGTCTGGGCTGACCTGCACCGAAGCGGCGGCACCAGGGTCCGCGGCGGAGGCGACGCTGACGGTCAGCTGGGGGGCGTCCAGTTCCACCGCCGGGGTGGCGAAGGTGACCCGGCCGGAGGCGTCAGTGGTGAACGCGGCCGTGCTGCCCGGTGCCAGCAGGGTGTGGCCGCCGGCCTGCCAGGCGCCGGCCGGCCGGTCGGCGGACACGCTCAGCTGGACGCCGGCCGCCGGCACGCCGTTGGCGTCGGTGACCGACAGCTGCACCCGCCAGGCGTCCAGTTCCTGCAGGGTGGCGCTGGCCTGCAGCACCGGGACCAGCGACCAGCCCGCCACCGGGTCCTTGGCCAGCACGTTCAGCGTCGCGTCGGCCAGCACCACAAACAGCGTGCCCTGGGTGGCATCGGCCGTCTGGCCGAACACCGCACTCACGCCTGGCTGCAGCGGGATCGGATCGGTGACCTCGAGCGGGACGTCTCCAGGATTGCCGTACTCGGAGATGACCGTGACGGTGCCCCCGGCAGTGTCAGCAACGAGGAAGGCGAAGCCGAACAGGCCGGTGCCGTCCTGCCAGACCGCGACCTTGTCCTGCCCCAGCCCTGATCCGGCCGACCCGATGTCCGCATCGCCAAGCGTGTCGCTTTCCGGGGTGGAAAAATAGATGTCGCCGGATTGCATCTGGTAGGCGTACCCGACGGCTATCCCGGGATAGTCCGGGTTGTGATAATTGACCCAGCCGGTCCACAGCAGGGCCGCCACACCCGGCGTCTGGCCTGTTCCCGCCGGGTCGAAGGTGTCAGGCGAGTACGCGCCTCCCCCGGTGTGCCACTCCATGACGTTCTTCGACGTCAAGCAGGTCACGGCGCCTTGGCCGCTGGAGTCCCAGATCACCCTGGCGTCGACCATGTCCACGCCCGCGAGTGAGGTGATCGTGATGGGCTGGCTGTTAATGTGCGGCTGCCACAAGGCGAAGCTGCCGTTAGCTTGCTGGCCAGGCGGCGAAGTCAGGTAGAACACGTAGAAGTAAACGTTCCCGCCGGAATCAAGGCCGGCCTGCAGCCTGCCGAGACCGCCGTGGTAAAGCGCCGAGTCTTCGACCCATTCCCAGGTGCCCGACGAGCCCAGGCTGAGCAGGGAGCCAATTATCAGCTCGATCTGCGTGTCCTGGAAGATCCTCAGTATGAGCGCCCACACGGTGCCGTCGGGTGCGGTGGCCGTCACGATATCGACGGGTTTCGCCTGCGGAACCTCCGGAGGCGCGGGCAAGGGGGTGCAGGTCCATCCCGATGTTGCCGTGCCGCTGCGGCTCAGGTGCGAGACCACGCCGCCGGACAGCAGCAGCGCTTCGACGGTCCCGTCCGCGCGCACGAACGGCCGGACCGTGTCCCCGGCGTTCATGATCACGTTGTCGGTCAGGAAGTAGTCCTCGCTCAGCTCGCTGCTGCCCTGCACCGAGAACGGCGGCAGGTACAAGCTGGCCGGGTCGCCCGGGACGGCGGCGAGCGGCAAATGGTACGTGTGATGCGTCATGGCGTCCCCCGTCTATCAGGCAGGCAAGCGCCGCGATCAGAGTCGCGGTTCGGTCGCGGCACCTGCGATTCTTACGCCCGATTCTTACGCCACCGCGACCGTGACATAAGGCCATTCAGGGAAGATATTCATCACCCGGCCTGATCAACCGCACTAACCGGCGGGAGCCGCAAAGCCGTCGAGTACCACCTGGGCAACATCTACGTCAAGTGCGGCCTGCAAGGACGGCATCAACTGCGGCGCTTCGCCGGGCAATGGCGCCAGCCGACCGCGATCTGACCGGTTCCGTGCGCGGCAGATCGCGCCGCGTCCATGTCACCGGCAAGGTCATGACCGAGAGCGCCCGCAAGATCACCGGCCCGAGCGCCTATCTCTCCGCAACCAGAACGACTCGTTCTGCGCGGTACCGACGGCGCCGAGGCAGGCGAAGGCCGACGTGCACAGCGGCGGCAATGCGTGCGTCTTTCTCTGTCGAGGACAGTCGCGTTGGGTGATGGCCTGGCTGGCCGTCGATCTCCTCGGGGTAGGACGCCCAGTACCGGACGGCGGTGCGAATGAGCCGCAGCGGAGTACCCGTGTTGTCAGCGATCAGGCCGGGCAGCCTGTCGTCGGCCAGCTCAGGTTCCGTGCCCGGGCGGACCCGACCGCGCGGGCCACCTCCCGCACGTCGGGGCCGCTGGCCAGCGCGGCCCGCCGTCGAGTGGGACCAGGCCGGAGCACGATCCCCGGATACTCGCTCAGGCGGAGGGCCTCGTCCACGAGCCGGCTTGCCGCGGAGTGGAAGACGGCCATGCGCGACCGGGCCGCCTCCGCGCGCGCCGCGTCGGTGCTGCGTACCGCAGACCCTTGAGCAGTGATCTTGCCCGGCAAACCCATTGGCATTTATCAGGTTGGACGGGGCAGACTTGCGGCCGCGCGGAAACGGGCAGACCGGACAGGCGCTGCTGCCTGCCTAGGCCTGTGACCTGGTGTTTCGGTGACGCCGCCTGCCGCAGCTGCCCGGCCCGCCCGGCGAACCGGGACAGCCACGAGCTGGCCGTCGACACCGGGACGCTCCACGAATCACCCGCCCGGCCCGGTGACCGCAGCCGCAGCCGCGCCGCTACCGACACGACCTTTAACCCGGCGGCGCGCAACGCCAGCGCGGCGAAGATCACCGGCGCCGCGTACCGGCGGCGCGACAGCAGCCAGGCCGGAAGCAGCACATGTGACCGCCCGCAGCCGCGGCAGACCCCCCGCCGGGGCCGTAGCTCCGCCGACCCGGCCAGCATCGCCACCCGCCGTGGCCGGGCGTGCCCCCACGGCCGCAGCCTCCCGCCGCACCAGCAGGCCAGAAGACCGGCTTTAAGACGGGCCTCGACAGACTTCTGTGAACCTCGTACCGTGACCACCGTGGTGCCTCCGGCACCGCTCGGACGGCCCTCCCGGCATCAGGTCAAAGATCAGGGAGGGCCGTTGCCTATGCCGACATGGCCACGGTGTCGCCGTCCACCAGCACGCGCCCGTCACATAACGCAACCCACACCACAACGACACCATCAGTGACGGGAACCCGCCGCTACGTGGACGCTCTCAGAGGCGGGGGACACTCCCGGTGACTGCCTGGGAGTTCTCGCTGGGCGTGTGGCTGGCCTTCAAGGGCTTCAAGCCCTCCCCGATCACCGCTGAAATGGACGCTGCCAGCACGCCGCCCGCCTACCGCGGCGCGGCCGTCTAACCGCCGGCAACACGGCCGGGCCCTTCAAGGGGGCCCGGCCGCTGTATGTGCAGGCCAGCGGGCCCGGCCGGAGCAGGCGACCAGCCCCGAAGACTCATCGGACACGCCTCACGGGCAAGAGACCAGCCTCACCCGTGGGTCAATGGGGCAGGAAGGCGGCGGCCGTACTCTCGGTGAGCGGGCTGAGGATGACCAGGCCGGCCTGAAGGTCGGCGGCAATGCTGCACGATCCCGGGCGCGAGCTTTTCACTCAGCCAGGAGCCTGCGCTTGCTGGCAAGCTCTCCGTCAAGGCGCCCGGCGAGTCCGCCAACCAGGAGGAACAACCGAACGAAATATCGTGGCAGGTGAGGAGGCAGCCATGGGGTTGTATGGCGAGCGAGTCGTCCCGCGGATCCTCAACGCCGCGTGCGGCACCAAGACGGTCGAGCCGCTGCGGCGTCGGGTCTGCGGGAGTCTCGCGGGGGACGTGGTCGAGATCGGCTTCGGCTCGGGACTCAACGTTCCCTTCTATCCGGCGGCCGTCACCCGGGTTGCCGCGGTCGAGCCCTCCGACGTCGGCTGGAAGCTGGCCGCCAGGCGCCTTAGGGCGACAGCCGTCCCGGTGCAGCGGTCCGGGCTGGACGGCCAGTCACTGCCCTTCGCCGACGACAGCTATGACGCCGCCCTGTCCACGTGGACGCTGTGCACGATCCCCGACGTCACCGCCGCCCTCGCCGAGGTGCGGCGGGTCCTCAAGCCCGGGGGGACCCTGCACTTCCTCGAGCACGGGCTGGCCCCCGATGAGCGGGTCCGCCGCTGGCAACGGCGCCTCGACCCGCTGGAGCAGCGGATAGCTGGCGGATGCCACTTCACCCGGCCCATCATCGACCTGCTGACGACTGCGGGCTTCATCATCGAGGAGCTCGACGTCTTCTACGAGAAGGGCGCCCCGAAATTCGCGGGCGCCGACTCCCTCGGCACCGCAATGTCTCCCTAGGAGGAGCGCGAGCATGGGCTAGGCGGCCCGCACCGGCCCCGGTCAGTCCTTGGGCGTGCGGGCGGCCATCCGGCACGGCACCGGGATCTTCTCATCGAGGTGATAGCTCGCGCAAACCCGGTGGTAACCGTCAGCGACCCACAATGGGATCCCCTGGACCAGCAGCACGGGGGACAGTTTCCGGCCGGCCTTGACCTTTTCGAGGTCGGCGGCGACCTCCGAGTCGTCGGGGCCCAGCAGGGGCAGACCGGCGGCCCGCAGAATGTCCTTGGCGGCGTAGTGCTGCAGCGTTTGCTCTTTGCGCAGAGCTTTGGCCAGCTTGGCTGCCGCGGCAGCGCCGATCAGCAAGGAAAGATAGGACTCGGCGGCCGGGAAGTCCTGCGCTTCTGGCTCGTCTTTCCAATGTTCGCCAGCCACAGATCCTCACGCTCCTCGCATCGGCCCGCTGTCTCGTGCGCTTCCCAAAGTCATGAGGCTACTCCTGCGCAGGGCCAACGCCCGGGCAGGACGCCGGGCCTTTTCCAGGACCTGATGCTCGCCTGCTGCCCCCGGTCACGTGGAGGCGCCTGCCGACTCTGCGCTCGCCGTCACCGCCGCCCGGGACGGGACGTGGCGCTGGCCGCGTCGGCCGTGAGCATGCTTCCGTCCCTGCGCTGTTGACGTAACGATTTTCGTTAGTTACGATCCTCGATAATAACGAGAATCGATAAACAGGGGCCTCCGATGTCCACCTCCACCCGCACGCCGCGCAACCGGCTGCAACCACTGGCCACCGTGGTCACCTGGGTGTTCTGGTTCGCCGTCCTCGCCACCGGGCTCCGGGTGATGCTTGCCCTGTTTGGCCAGCATCCCTGGTTCGTCTTCGCCAGCGCCGGCCCGGTCCCGGCCGTCTGCCTGCAGACCGCGCCACCACTGCTGCAGCACGCCGGCAGCGGGCTCATTCATACCGGCCTGTCCCCGGGCGTGCGCGCCACCTGGAACGCCGCCAGCTTGTGCACCGCCCATCCCACCACCGGGCAGGCCCTGGCCTTCGCGGTCACCCTGCTGCCACCCGACCTGCTCCGCCTGGGCACGCTCTACCTGGCGATGCGGCTAGCCCGTACCGCTGCCCGTGACGGCATCTACACGGACCGGGCCGCCCGGCTGGTGCTGATCCTGGGCTGGTGGCTGCTGGCCGGTGAGCTGGTGGCCACCTTTGCCGAAGGGTTCGCCCGGGTGAACCTGCTGGGCCAGCTGGTCACCTGGGACGTGAACTGGGCCCATTGGCCCGCGTCCTGGGGGGTGTCGTGGCCGGTCGTCTGGTTCGGCCTGGGCCTGGTCATCTTCGCCCGGGTCATGCGGATCAGCGCCGGCATGCGCGCCGATCTCGAGGGGACGGTGTAGTGCCGCCCACGCCCCCCGATGGCGATGGCCACGCCATCGCCATCCACCTCGACAAGCTCCTCGCCGACCGCGGCATGACCTTGACCGAGCTGTCCGAGCGGGTCGGCGTCAGCGTGGTCAACCTGTCCATCCTCAAAAACGGCCACGCCCGGGCGATCCGGTTCAGCACCCTGACCCGGCTCTGCCAGGCGCTCGGCTGCCAGCCCGGCGACCTGCTCAGCCATAACAGCGCGGGCAGCCAGGCCGGGCCGCCGGCCCCGGACAGCTGAACCAGCCGGGCGTAAGAACCCCCCCCGCACCACAAGAGAAGGAGGCTCAGATGACTTGGTATCTGGCCGTCATGAAAAACTACGCGGGCTTCCGCGGGCGGGCCCGCCGCCGCGAATACTGGATGTTCGTCCTGGTGAACGCGATCATCGGCATCGCCCTGGCCGCGATCGGCAAGCTGACCCACATGCCGCAGACCGGCACGTTCGGGATCGGCATGTCCCGCAACGGGCTCGGCGTGTTCGGGATCGGCGTGTTCAGCAGTCCCATCCTCTTCCAGGCCTACGCGCTGGCGACGTTCCTGCCGTTCCTGGCCGTGGAGATCCGCCGACTGCACGACACCGGCCGCACCGGCTGGTGGTGGCTCTTCGGCCTCATCCCCATCCTCGGCTGGATCGTCCTGGTGATCTTCTGCGCGACCGGCGGTGCCGCCGGGGACAACAGGTACGGCCCAGACCCCAGGGCCCCTGATCCGCATCCAGCGCCGCGGCCCGGCGCAGGGCACGATGACGAGGCGCAGCGCCCGGATATCCAGCAGCGACCGCTGCCCCGCGGCGGCCCGCTGGGATCCGGTCACCGGCTGGGGCACCCCTAACGCCCAGGAACTCATACCGCTGCCCCCGCAGCATGTTTCGCTCCGGCTTAGCCGAAGGTGAACGCGTAGGCCTGAACCGCAGGGTCGAGGAATGTTATCTCGAAGGTGTGGCCGGTAATGGGGCCGCGCTGCCGGATGAGCTGGTACAGCCGCTGTTCGGTGACGGTGACGGTGCCGTTGCCCTGGCCGTCAACGTCGGTCCCATGGGCCGGGCCGGGCGGCTGTCCGTCGATGACCACGCGGAACCGTATGGAGGTTCCTGGCGCTGCTGGTCCCATGACGAGATGGAGGTCGCGGGCGTGGAAGCGGTAGGCGATCTGCCCGTTGGCGGTGTTGAGCGTGGTGGCCTGTTCGATAACCATTTCCGACTGCCGGTACTCGCCTTCGCCGAAGTGGTGATGCCGGATGCGCCCCTGCGCGTCGGCGAAGTAGAGCGCCGGCCAGTAGTCGTTCCCGAACGCACGCCATATCGCATAGTCGTCGGTCGGGCCAGTGTGCTTTCTTAACGCTTCCCACGGCTAGAGCCGGGGGATTTCTGGCTCAGACAGCACCGCGAACGTCCCGCGGGGGGAGGCAGGCAAATGTCTTATGTCGTCGCTACCAGCACGGCCGCGTTCTGCCGTGGCCAGGATCACCCTGGCGGCGTTCCGGTCCCGGTCTGCGGTGTAACCGCAGGCCTCGCACCGGAAAGTTCGTTCGGCGAGCCCGGGGCGCTGCTTGTTTCTCGCGAAGCACTCCGAACAGGTCATCGTGGTGTAGGCGGGCGGCACCAGCACCACCTTCCGGCCCGCCCGCATGCCACGCTCGATCAGTTCCCGCTTAGCTGCGCCGATAGCGGCGTCAGCGGCTTTGCGCGCCATCGTGGACTTCGCCAGGAACCTCGGTTTGAAATCCTCGACGGCGATGGTCTGGTGGTTGTCAGCGACGGCCCTGGCCCATACGCGGGACGCGTGGGAGTTCTGGGCCGCCGCCTTCTTGTGCAGCTTGGCGGCGGCTCGCCTGGCGGCCTGGTAGCCCTTCGACTGGGCGTGCCCGCGCTGCCTGCGGCGGCGGGACATCCGGCGCTGCGCCTTGGCCAGCTCAGTGGCGCAGCGTTCCCGGTGGCCGCCGTACGGCAGATCGTAGGCGGGGTCGGTGGTGGTGGCCGTGGTGGTGATGCCCCAGTCGATGCCAATCCCGCCGTCTGCCTCTGGTGCTGGCCCGGGGTCGCGGGTGACGACGAACGAGCAGTGCCAGGAGCCGGGGGAATCCTGGTAGACGCGGACGCTGGCCGGCGCAGATGGCAGCTCACGGGACCACACGACAGGGACGCTTACGCCCTTGGGGAGGATCAGGCGGCCGTCACGGATCGCGAACCCGCGGACCGTGTACTCAAGGCTCGGCAGCGCGGCGTGCCGCTTCTTGACGGCAGGCCGCCGCCGGCCCTTGACCTTGAACGAGTGGTCCAGCGCCAGGGCGTAGGTACGGAGGGTCTGCTGCTGCGCCACCTGCGAGCCGTCCCGCAGCCAGGCGAGCCGCCCGCGGGCTTCAGTGAGCAGCTTCGACAGTTTGCAGAGTGTCGGCTTGTTACCGGCTTTCTGCTGGTGGACGGCCTCGTTCCAGAGGAACCGGCAGCGATGCCACTCGGCGGTCAGCGCGCGCTCCGCCTGGGCGCCTGGCCGCAGGTGGTAGGTGTAGCGCACCGTCTCGCAGCTCACGAAATACACTATACACGTCCACGCTGTATAGTGGGCCGGTGGACGAGGTCAGGTCGAGCAACAACGTCGAATACCGCTGCACCTACCACGTGGTCTGGTGCCCCAAATACCGGCGCGCCGTCATTGAGGGCGCTGTCGATGTCCGTCTTAAGGAGATCATCCGCGAGGTGTGCGCCGAGCGGGACGCACCGATTGCGGAGCTGCAGACCATGCCGGACCGCGTCCGCCTGCTCGTGGTCTGCGACCCTCAGTACGGCATTCACCGGCTCGTCAAGCAGATCAAGGGCAGGTCATCGCGCCTGCTGCGGCAGGAATTCCCGTCACTCCGGCGACGCCTGCCAACTCTCTGGACCAACAGCTACTTCGTCGCCACCGTTGGCGGCGCAACCTCGGAGATCGTCAAACGCTATGTCGAGAACCAGCGGAAAGCCTGACTGCCCTTACCTCCCCACGGCTGAAGCCAGGGGTTTCTCGGGCAGCTTCCGATGACGATGCCTTCCCGGCGGCTGTCAGGGTCAGGGACCCGACCGGTGTCGCCGCGCGTGCCGTCCGCCTCGGTCCGGCTAGCGCAGTGATCGGGATCCCGCCCGGATCTCGGCGGCGAACAGGTCCGGCTCCACCATCGCACTGGCGCAGAAGTGCCGCAATACTCCCCGCGAGTGAGCCCGGGCTACCACGATCCTCATCCTCGATCCGGTCACCCTGGTCGTGCCCGGCCTAGACTTTCACGGGTGGACGCCACGACGATGCGGCGACGCGTCGAGTCAGCCCGGGTCGCCCATCTGGCCACCGTTGGCCCCGACGCTGTACCGCACCTCGTCCCCGTCTGCTTCGCGGTCGACGGAGACACCGTCTACTCAGCGGTCGATCACAAGCCCAAGCGAGGCACGCAGCTTCGCCGGCTCGACAACCTGAGGACGACCGGCCGCGCCTGCCTGCTCGTCGATCAGTATGGCGAGGACTGGTCGACGCTGTGGTGGGTCCGGCTGGACGGGCGCGGACGGGTGACAGGCAACCCACGCGAGCTGGCCCTGGCCATGGCAGCCCTCGCAGCCAAGTACGACCAGTACGCCGAGCAACCGCCCGGTGGCCCGGTCATCGCGATACAAGTGACAAGGTGGAGCGGCTGGTCTGCGGCCGGGTGAAGCCTGCGCAACGGCTGAATCCGCGGCGCGGTCCGGCGGGCAGTGCGACCGCCCGGGAGCGCACTGGCGGTGAACGAGCTACCTGGATGCCGGGTGGCAGGCCTGCCGGCTTCCTTTCATACAGTGGCAGGACTTCTCCTGCACGCGATCGAAGGGAGGTACCCGCCCGTGGGTCACACGGCCACCCAGCAGGCCGGTTCCGGCGGCCTGACAGCGACTGAGCACCGCCTGGACAACGGCCTGCGCCTCGTGCTCTCCGAGGACCACCTGAATCCGGTCACGGCGGTCTGCCTCTGGTATGACGTCGGCTCGCGGTACGAAGTCCAGGACCGCACTGGCCTGGCTCACCTCTTCGAGCACCTCATGTTTCAGGGTTCGGCGCAGGTCAAGGGAAACGGCCACTTCGAGCTTATCCAGGGCGCTGGCGGCTCGCTCAACGGGACGACGAGCTTCGAGCGCACCAACTATTTCGAGATCATGCCCGCGCACCAGCTGGAGCTGGCGCTCTGGCTGGAGGCGGACCGCATGGGCTCGCTGCTTGCGGCGCTCGACGAGGAGTCTCTGCAGAATCAGCGCGACGTGGTCAAGAACGAGCGCCGGCAGCGTTACGACAACGTGCCCTACGGCACCGCGTTCGAGCGGATGACCGCGCTGGCCTATCCCGAGGGCCACCCGTACCATCACCTTCCCATTGGCTCTATGGCCGACCTGGACGCGGTGACGCTGGAGGACGCGCGCGCGTTCTTCCGCGCGAACTACGCGCCGAACAACGCGGTCCTGGCGGTCGTCGGCGACATCGACCCGGACCAGACGCGTCGATGGGCCGAGAAGTACTTCGGCTCCATCCCGTCCCACGACGGCAAGCTGCCGCCCCGCGCCGGTGAGCTCCCCGGCATCATCGGCGCGGAGCTCCGGGTGGAGATCCGGGAGGAGGTCCCGGCGCGCGCGCTGATGGCCGCCTACCGGATGCCGCGCGACGGCACGCGTGAGTGCGACGCGGCCGAGCTGGCGCTCACCGTCCTCGGCGAAGGCATGTCGTCCCGGCTGTACAACCGGCTGGTACGCCGCGACCGCACCGCCGTCACGGCCGGCGTCGGGCTGGTGCGGCTCGCTGGCGCCCCCTCGCTGGGCTGGCTGGACGTGAAAGCCTCCGGCGGCGCCGGGATCCCGCAGATCGAGGCCGCCGTCGACGAGGAACTGGCGCGGCTGCGCGCGGACGCGCCGGCCGCCCGGGAGATGGAGCGGGCGCAGGCCCTGGCGGAACGCGAATGGCTGGACCGGCTCGGTACGGTGGCCGGCCGGGCCGACGAGCTGTGCCGGTATGCGGTGCTGTTCGGTGACCCGCAGCTCGCGTTCACCGCTGTCAACCGGATCCTCGATGTCACCGCCGAAGAGGTCCGGGCGGTCGCGGCGGCGCGGTTGCGCCCCGACAACCGCGGGGTACTGGTATACGAGCCGGTGACCTCGAAGGACTCGGCCGGCCCGGCCGGCGGCCCGGCCAGCGCAGCCGATGAGAACGACAAGCGGGACGGAGCCGGGCGGTGACCGACGCAGCCGTGACCATGGACTTCCACCCCCAGCCGGCGCCCGGGCAGGCGAAGCCCTGGGCATTCCCGGTGCCCGGGCACGGCGCCCTCGCCAACGGGCTGGCCGTGCTGCGCTGCCACCGGCCGGGGCAGCAGGTCGTGGCCGTGCAGATCTGCCTGGACCTGCCGCTCGACGCGGAGCCCGACGGGCTCGACGGTATCGCCGCGATCATGATGAGTGCGCTGTCTGAGGGCACCAGCACGCACACCGCAGAGGAGTTCGCCGCCGAGATGGAGCGCTGCGGCGCGACACTCGACGCTAGCGCCGGCTACCAGGGCGCGCGCGTCTCGCTGCAGGTTCCCGTCTCCCGCTTGCCCAAGGCGCTTGGGCTGCTCGCCGAGGCGCTGCGCACGCCCGCGTTCTCCAGCAGCGAGATCGAGCGGCTGGTGCGCAACCGTCTTGACGAGATTCCGCTGGAGATGGCCAGCCCTGGCCGGCGTGCGGCCAAGCAGTTGGCGCAGGAGCTGTTCCCGGCGTCGGCGCGGCTGTCCCGGCCGCATGCGGGCACCGAGGACACCGTCGCACGGATCGACGCAGCGGGCGTGCGCGCGTTCTACCAGGCGCACGTGCGGCCCGCGACGGCGGCCGCGGTCGTCGTGGGCGACCTGACGGGTGTCGACCTGGACGCGGTGCTGGCCGGCGCGCTGGGCGGATGGACCGGCGATGCCGCCGAGCCGGTGCCCATGCCGCCGGTTATCGCCCGCGACACCGGCCGGGTGGTGATCGTGGACCGGCCCGGCGCCGTCCAGACGCAGCTGCTCATCGGGCGGACCGGCCCGGACCGGCACGACCGGGTATGGCCGGCCCTGGTGCTCGGCACGTACTGCCTGGGCGGCACGCTCACGTCCCGGCTGGACCGGGTTCTGCGTGAGGAGAAGGGCTACACCTACGGGGTACGGGCCTTCCAGCGGGTGCTGCGGTCGCCGGGGCGGCACGCCGCGGAGCGCGCTACGGGCGTGTCGATGCTCGCTATCAGCGGTTCCGTGGACACGGCGTCGACGGGTCCCGCGCTGGATGACGTGTGGAACGTGCTGCGCACGCTGGCCGCGGAAGGGCTGACCGAGACGGAGCGCGATACGGCGGTGCAGAACCTGGTGGGAGTCGCGCCGCTCAAGTACGAGCGGGCAGCGTCGGTCGCGGGCACGCTGGCGGATCAGGTGGAACAGGACCTGCCGGACGACTACCAGGCTCAGCTGTACGCGTGCCTGGCCGAGACGGGCACCGCCGAGGCAACGGCAGCGGTTATCGCCGCGTTCCCGGCGAGCCGCCTGGTCACGATCCTGGTCGGCGACGCAGCTCAGATCAAGGCCCCGGCGGAGGCCCTTGGAATCGGCGACGTCGAGGTAGTAACAGGCTGAGGAGCGCGGGTCCCGGCCGTCAGCGCCGCCGGCCACCTGGCGCACCGGGCCGCTGGCGGCGGCCTGAAAGACAGAACCGGGACGCCGCCCGGCCGAAGGTCCCGCGCGCAGGGACGTTGGTCCGTTGCGCGTGCTCCCGTGACGCGGTGAACTGACTGTGACAGAGGACCCCAGGCATACGCGGAGGAACGGATCACATCCGCGCACCGCGCAATCGAGATCCGCGAGAAGCGGAGGAGGGTCCTCTTGTCACGTCTGCCCGGTACCGGGAACGACGTCTGCTGCCGCCGGGCGATGCGCGCACTGCCCGTCATCGCCGAGCGGGTGTCAGCCCGGAGCCAGGGTCTGCTGCGCGGCTGAGAGGGGAACCATGCCTGCGATAGTGTGGGCTGGTGCGCAGGCTCGGCCTGGGTCTACGTTCCTACTGGAGTGATCTCCGGGCCTTGCGGAGCCCGCTGTCGGGAGGGGCCGGCGGGCGTTCGGCGGGGCTCGTGAAGAATCGAGGGCGATTCCCCGATGGCGCTGTACATGTATCAGGCCGCCTACACCGCAGAGTCGATGGCGGCTCTGATCAAGGAGCCGCAGGACCGGATCGAGGTAGTCAGGCCGGCGCTGGAGGCCCTGGGAGCCAAGGTCCTGGCGGGCGGCTATCCGTTCGGCGAGTATGACCTGCTGGTCGTTTATGAGGCACCTGATGACACGACCGCTGCCAGCATCGCGATGGCAATTGGCGCGGGCGGCGCGGTCAGTTCGTCCAAGACCACCCGGCTTCTCAGCGGCCAGGAATGGACTGAAGCTCTGCGCAAAGCGCAAGGTTCTCAGTACCGGCCCCGGTGGACGCGCCGCCTGCCGCCCATCTCGCCAGCGCCGAACCCGCCGCGGACAGCGGCGTCACCGTCGATAACATCCATGGAGTCATGATCGGGGTTGCCGCCGCACGGCTAGCTGCCGACCGGGTGCCAGACCGTCTTGGTCTCAAGGAACGCCAGCAGCCGCCGCAGCCCCGGCGGCGCGGCCCAGTCCTCGTCGGCCGCGAACACCCGCTTCACGTTGCCCGCCGCGAGCCGCTCGAGGCCGGCCCGCGCGGACCCGGCCACGCCCGATAGGTCGATCGCGTTGACATCCAGGTGCGCGGCGAGCACCGGCGCCAGTTCCGCGGTCCGGCCGGTCAGCATGTTGACCACCCCGGGCGGCACATCGGAGGTGGCAAGTACCTCAGTGAGCGTGACCGCGGGAAGCGGCCGGTCCTCGCTGGCCACGACCACTGCGGTATTGCCGGTCGCGATGACCGGCGCGACCGCGCTGACCAGGCCGAGCAGGCTGGAATCGGCGGGCGCGACAACTGCGACGACGCCCGTCGGCTCGGGCATGCTGACGTTGAAATAAGGACCGGCCACCGGGTTGACGGCGCCGGCCACCTGCGCGACCTTGTCCGGCCAGCCGGCGTACCAGACCCACCGGTCGATCGCCCGCGCCACCTGGTCGTCCGCGGCCTGAAGGTCAAGATCTTCGCTCTTAACGATTTCCGCGGCGAACTGCAACCTGCGACCTTCGAGCAACTCCGCCACCCGGTAGAGGACCTGGCCCCGGTTGTATGCGGTCGCCCCCGACCAGCCGCCGACCGCGCCCCGGGCCGCGACCACGGCGTCCCGCGCGTCCTTGCGCGACGCCTGGGCGGCATGGGCGAGCAGGTTACCGCTGGGATCGGTCACCGGGTAGGAACGGCCTGATTCGGACCGGGGGAACGCCCCGCCGATGAGCAGCTTGTAGGTCTTGCGGACGCCGAGCCGGCGCCCGTTGCCGTCGGCCCCCGGCGCCGTGGCTGATTTCGCAGCCGACTCCCCCGCGGACCGCTTCGCCCCGTCGCGGTCAGGCATCGAGGTACGCGGCCAGCCCGTGCCGGCCGCCCTCCCGCCCGAAGCCGGACTCGCGGTACCCGCCGAACGGGCTGGCCGGGTCAAACCGGTTGTAGGTGTTAGCCCAGACGACACCGGCCCGGAGCCGCTGCGCCATCCACAGGATCCGGCTGCCCTTGTCGGTCCAGATCCCGGCCGAGAGCCCGTACGGGGTATTGTTGGCCTTGATGACGGCCTCCTGCGGGGTGCGGAAGGTGAGCACCGACAGCACCGGCCCGAAGATCTCTTCCCTGGCGATCCGGTGCGACTGGCTGACCCCGGTGAATACCGTCGGCGGGAACCAGAAGCCCCGCTCCGGCAGCTCGCACGGCGGTGACCAGCGCTGCGCGCCTTCGGCGTCCCCGGCGGCCGACAGTTCCGTGATCTTGTCCAGCTGCCGCCTGGAGTTGATCGCGCCGATGTCAGTGTTCTTGTCCAGCGGATCACCGAGCCGGAGCGTGCCGAGCCTGGCGCGCAGTCGCTCGATCAGCGCGTCCGCCACCGACTCCTGGACCAGCAGCCGGGAGCCCGCGCAGCAGACATGACCCTGGTTGAAGAAGATGCCGTTCACGATTCCCTCGACCGCCGCCTCCACCGGCGCGTCGTCGAAGACGACGTTCGCGGCCTTGCCGCCGAGTTCCAGGGTCAGCCGCTTGCCGGTGCCCGCCAGCGCGCGGCTGATCTCCTTGCCGACCTCGGTTGAGCCGGTGAACGCGACCTTGTCGATTCCCGGGTGGGCGACCAGCGCGGCGCCGGTCTCTCCCGCACCGGTGACCACATTGACCACGCCGGGCGGCAACTCAGCTTGCTGGCAGACCTCGGCGAGCAGCAGCGCGGTCAGCGGGGTCGTCTCGGCCGGCTTGAGCACGCAGGTATTGCCGGCGGCGAGCGCGGGCGCGATCTTCCAGGCGGCCATCAGCAGCGGGAAGTTCCACGGGATGACCTGGCCGGCCACGCCGAGCGGCCGGGGCGCCTGGCCCAGCCCGGCGTACTCGAGCTTGTCCGCCCAGCCCGCGTGGTAGAAGAAATGCGCCGCGGCCAGCGGGATATCGACGTCGCGTGACTCCCTGATCGGCTTGCCGTTGTCCAGGCTCTCCAGCACCGCGAACTCACGGGACCGCTCCTGCAGGATCCGGGCGATCCGGTACAGGTACTTGGCCCGCTCGGCGCCCGGCATCGGGCCCCACGCCTGGTCGTAGGCCGCGCGGGCCGCGGCGACGGCGCGATCGATGTCGGCCTGGCCAGCGGCCGCCACCTTGGCCAGCGGTTCCTCGGTCGCCGGATTCTGCGTCCCGAATTGCTGACCGTCGGCAGCTGGCGCGAACTCACCGTTGACGAACAGCCCGTACTCCGCCGCGATCGTGACGATCTCCCGCGACTCGGATGCTGGCGCGTAGTCCCACGCCGCGCCAGCCGAGCGCGGCCTCACCCGTGTCGAGGGCGCATCCGGCGCGGTGACACCGCCGCCCCGGGGCGTTGCGCCCTTCCCGGCCTGCATCAGCAGTGTTCCCGTCGTCCGCCGTACGTTGCTGCGCCACATTCTCGCACCCGCCTGCTGGGCTCCGGTCGTGGCATATGCGAGATGCCCTCTCCATCCCCAGCGGTCAGGCCCCGATTACGCCAGCATGGGTCGTGCGACAGCTCTCAGTACCGGCATGAGCAGCAACAGCCCCGCCGGACGGGCTTGTAACATCTCCCAACATCTACCGTTTCGCGCACTGAGGACCTCTGGCCCTTGCCTGTCGCGGCGGGGAACCCGGATGCTGTTGAGGGTGCGCGGGATGAGCATGGCATCCAATGACAGAACTGATCCGATGTCAGCCCCGGCCGACGGAGCCGCGGGTCCGGCGCTGCCGAAGGCCCCGACGGGAGTCCGCGGCCTCGACGAGATCACCCGGGGCGGCCTGCCCCGGGGCAGGTCGACCCTGGTAACGGGCGGCACGGGATCCGGCAAGACGCTGCTGGGGCTGCAGTTCCTCGTTGCGGGCGCGCGCGACTACGGCGAGCCCGGCGTGCTGATCACCTTTGAGGAGTCGGCCGAGAAGGTGAGCGCCAACGTTGCATCACTGGGGTTCGAAATCGACGCGCTCCAACGGGACCGGCAGCTCGTCGTCCATTCCTTCCGCGTCGACCCGGCCGAGCGCATCGAGACGGGCGAGTTCGACCTCGAGCCGTTGTTCCTCCTGCTCGGCGACGCCATCGAGCGCATCGGGGCCGAGCGCGTCGTCCTCGACACCATCGAACTGCTGTTCGGCGCGTTCCAGGATCAGGTGACCGTCCGAGCCGAACTCGGCCGGCTGTTCCGCTGGCTCGAGGACCGGGCGGTGACCGCCATCGTGACCGGCGAGCAGGGCGACAACGTGCTCACCCGCCACGGGATCGAGGAGTACGTGTCCGACTGCGTGATCGTCCTGGATCACCGCATTCAGGAGGGCATCTCCACCCGCCGCCTCAGGGTGGTGAAATACCGGGGGTCGGAGCACGAAACAAATGAGTACCCATTCCTGATCTCAGCCAGCGGTTTCGTCGTGCAGCCGATCACGTCGATCGTGCTGGACTACGGCGCGCCCGAGGATCGCATCTCGACCGGCGTGGAGCGCCTTGACCACATGCTGGCCGGCGGCCTTTTCCGTGGATCGATCGTCCTGGTCAGCGGGACGGCAGGTACCGGCAAGACCTCACTCGCAGCGCACCTCGCCGACGCGGCGTGCGCGCGGGGCGAGCGGACGCTGATGGTGCTGTTCGAGGAGTCACCCGACCAGGTCAGCAGGAACATGCGATCGGTGGGCCTCGATCTTGGGCACTGGGTTGATGCGGGCCTGCTGCGCATGTGGGCGGCCCGGCCGACCGCGTTCGGGCTCGAGACACACCTGGCGATCCTGGCACGGCTGATCGAGGACTTCGCCCCGTCCGTCGCCGTCCTGGACGGGATCGCCAGTCACACCCGTGGGTCCTCCGGTCCGGAGGTGACCTCGATGGTGGCCCGGCAGGTCGACCTGCTCAAGGCCGGCGGGATCACCGCGATGGCGACGACCCTGGCTCACGAGGACGAAACGAGCACGGTGGGCATCTCCTCGCTGGTCGATACCTGGCTGCTGCTGCGCAACGTGGAGTCCGACGGTGAGCGCAACCGGCTGCTGGTCGTGCTGAAGTCGCGGGGCAGCGCCCATTCGAACCAGGTGCGGGAGTTCGTGATCACCGGCCACGGCGTCGAGCTCGTCGAAGTGTATGTGGGCGCGGCGGGCGTCGTGACCGGCTCCGCGCGGCTAGCGCAGGAAGGCAGGGACCGCAGCGCGGCAGTCCATCAGGCTGAGGACCTCATGCGACGCCGGCGCGAGCTGCGGCGCGGCATCGCGGCGACCGAGGCCAGGCTCGCCTTGCTGCAGGAAGAGATCGCCTCGGACCGGGCCGAGATCGAGCGGATCGACGGGCGTCAGCAGCGTCAGGAGGCCGACGATGACGCGGCCCGGTCGGCGATGGCCTCGCAGCGGTGGGCCGATTCGGGCGTCCGGGGCGACGGAGGGCAACGGTGACCTCCCCTGGCGCCGCCGATAGCGGCGACGGGTCGCCGGCAGTCTCCGGTGAGACCTGGGAGCTGCGACTCTACGTGACCGGGCGCTCGCCCAAGTCCGTCCGGGCGATCGAGAATCTGGAGCGTGCCTGTGAGCAGCACCTGGAGGGGCACTATCACATCGAGGTCGTAGACCTGCTGGAGAACCCGCAGCTGGCGGCCGACGACCAGATCCTGGCCGTGCCCACACTGGTCAGGAAGGTCCCGCCGCCCATCAGGAAGATCGTCGGCGACCTCTCCGACACTGACCGTCTCCTTGCCGGGTTGCAGCTCCGACCGCGAAAGGCCGGGACGACATGACTGACATCGCTGCCTCGGTCCGTACCGGGTGCGTGCCTGCCGGGAGCGGCGGCGAGCGGCTGCCACCGCCGTTTAGGGCCTCGCGTGACGACGGCTGAGTCAGGGGCCGCGACTGCCGGGGAACAGCTGGAGGAATTGCGCCGCGAGCTCGACGAGGCACGAGCCACGCTACGCACCATCCGTGCGGGCGGATTCGATGCGCTCGTCATAGACACCGGCAGCGGCGAAGAGATGTTTGCGCTCACCGGCGCCGGGCAGCCGTACCGGCTGCTGGTCGAGGGCATGGCTGAGGGAACACGCAACTACTTCCGCGCGGTGGCGGCCGACTACGACGGCACCCTGGCTGAGGGCCCGGTCGCCCCGGACACGCTGGCCGCGCTCACCGAGGCACGCGCCAGGGGAATCCGAGTGATCTTGGTCACCGGGCGGATCATGAGCGAACTAAGTGCCGTGTTCCCAGAGGTCGAGGAGCATTTCGACGCGATCGTCGCCGAGAACGGCGGGCTAGTAGTCACCCCGGTCGGCGTCCGCTTGCTGGCCGCCCCCGTAGGCCAGCCCGTCAGCGCGGCGCTGACCGCCCGTGGTGTTGCCCACCGCAAGGGGCAGGTGATGGTCGGCTGCGCCGCGGCCGACGAGCGGACCGCGCTGGAGGTAATCCGCGAACTGGGCCTGGACTACGGGCTCGTCCGTAACCGCGGCGAGCTGATGATCCTCCCGGCGGGGGTGACCAAAGGCGGCGGACTGATTGAGGCCCTAGGCGATCTGGGCCTTTCGCCCCACAACACCGTCGGCGTCGGCGACGCCGAGAACGACCACAGCCTGCTGGATGCCTGCGAGATCGGCGTGGCCGTCGCCAACGCGGTCGGCGCCCTGCGCGATCACGCCGATGTGGTGCTGACTCTGCCGGACGGCCAGGGGGTGGCCGACCTGCTCAGGGGACCACTGCTCGCCGGGCATGCCCACCTCCATCCCCGCCGTTGGCAGATAACGCTGGGCACCGACGACGGCGGCCGGGCAGTAACCCTGCCCGCGTCGCAGCTCAATGTCGCGATCTGCGGGGGGACCGGGGACGGCAAGTCGTACCTGGCCGGCCTGGTCTGCGAACAGCTAGTCCGCCTCGGCTACTCCATGATCGTCTTCGACCCCGAAGGTGACCATCTCGGGCTCGGCGAGCTGCGCGGCGTGTTCGTCACCGGTGGCCAGGAAGGCCGCCTCGCCGACCCTGCCGAGGTGGTGCGCCTCGTGCGCCACGGCCACCCGGCCGTGGTCATCGACCTGTCCCACCTCGACGCCGCAGGCCGCACCGCCTACGGGGCGGCCCTGGCCGGCGAGATCGAAGCCCACCGGGCCGCGACCGGTCTGCCGCAGTGGGTGGTCATCGACGAGGCCCACGGGCCCATCGGACGGGCCTCGGCCACGCGCCGCATGATGGACCCAGGCGCTAAGGGCTATCTGCTCGTCACCTGGCAGCCCGAGGAACTGTCGGCCGAGGCCCTCGTCGCGCTCGACGTTGTGATCGCCCTGGGCTCACCGCACCCCGCCAGTCAATTCGTCGACCTGACCGCGGCAGTGGCCGACATGCCCCGCACCGAGATCGCCCGGCTTCTCGCCGGCCCGACCGGTCGCGCGGTGCTGGCCTGGCGGCAGCGCCCGGGCCAGGCCGTGCGGTTCACCCTCGGTGCCCGGATCACGCCCCATCTGCGCCACGAGCATAAGTACGAGCAGTCCGGCGTGGAGCCCGCTCACCGGTTCTACTTCAGGACCGAGCCCGACAACCCCACCGGGGCGGTCGCCGCCAACCTCGCCGAGCTTGAGGCCGAGCTTGGCCGCTGCGACCAGGGCGTACTGCGTCACCACTGCACCGGCCATGACTTCTCCCGCTGGACTGCCAGCGTCTTCCACGACAAAATGCTCGCCGCCCACCTCAGTGCCGCCGAGGCCGCCCTCCCCGCCGAAAGCCACGAGGCGGCAGTGGAGCAGGTGCGGCTGGCGCTCATCGCGACACTCCAGGCCCGCCGCCCCCGCTGACGGTAGCGGCCCGCATTGTTTAGCGCCGAGGTGGATAGGATCAGGCACGCGTCGTGGCGGGGCTGGGGTGGCAATGATTGAGCTAGCTGAGGTGATCCGCCAGCTGCGCGGCGAGCTTGACCTGGCTCGGCGCGCGGCTGACGGCGAAGAGCTGCAGTTCGAGCTGGGCCCGGTGGAGCTTGAGGTGACAGTGGGCCTGCAGCTTGAGGCCGGCGCCGGAGCCAAGGTCCGGTTCTGGGTCGTCGAGCTTGGCGGAGATGCCAGGACGGGGTCCGCCTCGACACAGCGGATCAAGCTGACGCTCCAGCCGACGCTGGTCGGCGCGGCCGGCCGGGTGTACGTTTCCGGCGAGGAGGTAGCCGGGGAGCGGTGATAGCCAGCGGGGACCCTCGTCGGGATTACTGGGGCGGCATCGAGCGGGACCGGGTTGCCGAGCTGATCGTCGAGGCGGGCAAGGCCCGCCTGCGCGGCACCGGATACCGGGTGACTGCTTCGGCGGTCCTCACTGCCGCGCACGTGATCGCGGGCGCCACCGCCGTACAGGTCAGGTTCAACGCCGACCTGCCCGACGAGTGGGAGTCCGTCGGGACAGTTCTCTTCGAGGACCGGGACGCCGACGTGGCCGTGCTGGGTATCGTCCCGCGCTGGCCGGACGAGCAGGTCGCGCCCGCGCGGTTTGGCCGGCTAGGCCACCGGCCGGCTAGCGTCCCCTGCACCATCGTGGGCTTTCCGTTGTTCAAAACCCGCGACGATCTGCAGGCCCCTGCTCAGACCGGGCTACCGGCCAGATACCGGGACAGTGCTCAGGTCGACGGCGTGATCCCGGCCTTGTCGAACTGGCGGGAGGGCACCCTCGAAATAAAGGTCACCCCGGCCGGCGTTTCGGCGCCGCGTTCGCCGTGGGAGGGCATGTCAGGCGCGGCGGTCTGGTGCGACCGGTGGATAGTCGGGCTGATCAGCCGGCATCACCACCGCGACGGTCCATACCGTCTCGCTGCGGTGCGGGTCGACCGGTGGTACCAGCAGCTCTCCGTTGCGAGGCTGGCCGAGCTGCGCAAGCTGATCAGCCTGCCCGAGTCATCGGGTCAGCTGCGCGACGTGATCCCGGTCAGCGCAGCGGATGCGATCATCGCCAACTACGCCATGCAGGCGGACAGCCTGGCGCCCGACGTACTCCGCGATCGTGACGGTGAGCTAGCCGATGTGGCCGCCTTCTGCGCCGGCGATGAGCCCTACCAGTGGTGGCAGGCCGGGCCGTGGTCAGGCAAGACAGCCCTGGCTGCCTGGCTGGTCGCACGCGAACCGCCAGCCGGCGCGTCGGTCGTGTCATTTTTCGTCCGGCGGCGGTCCGGGCAGCAGGACAGCCGCGCTTTCCAGGAGGCGCTGATACAGCAACTCGCCGTGATCGCCGGGCAGCCGCCCGAGCTGGCCGCGCCGGCCGTGCGGGACGGGCAGTACCGGCGGCTGCTTGAAATGGCGGCCTCGGCAGCGCACGAATTGGGCAACCGGCTGCTGCTGCTCGTCGACGGCCTCGACGAGGATGAGGGAGCGCTGCCAGCCGGACCGCCAAGCATCGCGTCGCTGCTGCCCCGTCGGCCGCCAGCGGGCATGCGCATCCTCGTGACCAGCCGACGGCAGCCCGGTGTGCCGGGCGATGTTCCCGATGACCATCCGCTGCGCACCTGCACGGTGCGGGAACTTTCCCCCTCGCCGCACGCCGAGCACATCGCCGCCGAGGCGAAGCTGGAGCTGGCGAGCCTGCTCCAGGACGGTGACCAGCTCAAGACCGACATTATTGGCTACATCGCGGCTGCCGGGGACGGGCTGACCCTGCGCGAGCTCCTCGAGCTGACCGAGGCCCGCCAGCCACGGACGGCTGGCCTGCTCGGCAGCGCATTCGGCCGGAGCCTGGATGCCGTTCCCGCCGAAGATCATTCCCAGCGCACCGAGCAGCTGTACTGGTTCGCCCACGACACCCTGCGGGAACTGGCCGAGCAGCAGCTGAGCTACCAGCTCGCCGACTTCAGCGACCGCATCCACCGGTGGGCCGACCGGTACCAGGAGCAGGGCTGGCCGGGCAACACGCCGCGCTACCTGCTACGGCCCTACACGCAAATGCTGGCGAGAACCAGATCTCTGGTCCGCCTGGCGGCTTGTTCGGTCGACCGCACGCGGCACGACCGGATGCTGGCGCACACCCTCAGTGACACCGCCAGCCTGGCCGAAGTGGCAGACGCAGGGCGGCTGCTGCCAGTCCGCGAGCCGCCCGAGCTGATCAGCCTGACGCTACTCGCCATCGAACGGGACCGGCTGACGCGCAGCACCCGGTTGCTGCCCCCCGGCCTGCCTGCGGTCTGGGTGCGCGCTGGCGACCCCTACCGTGGCCAGCAGCTCGCTGACAGCATCGGCGACGATGGCCAGCGCGCGGCGGCGCTCACCGAACTGGTCACCGCCTTCGCCAGCGCCGGCCAGCCAGACCGCGCCAGGCAGGCCGCCAGGGACGCCGAGGATGCCGCCTACCGCATCAAGATGCCCTGGAACGGGCAGGCAGCGGCGCTAGCGCGGCTGGCGAGCGCTGCGGCGGTCGCGGGCCTGCTGGACGCCGCGGAGCAGCTGATCGCCGACCGCGGAACGTCAGTCGGAGATGCTCAGTGGGCATTCGCGCTCGTGGCAGCTGGCCGTACCCAGGACGCCGTGCGGTTCACTGGCGACCTGTGCGAGTGGGCCGATGGCCCGACGCGGCCCGGTAGCGGCCGGGGTCAGCCGCGCACAGCCGGCGATGAGCGCTCCGATCCCGCCTCGCTCGAGCAAGCTGAGCAGGATTCGGCTGAGCAGGAGTCGGCTGAGCAGGAGTCGGCTGAGCAGGAGTCGGCAGCTGCGCAGGCTGAGCGGGCAGCGCGGTTCGCGCGGCGGCTGCGGCGCCGGGTAGTCACGGTGGGACAACCAGATCCTGAGCAGCTGCCTGATCCCGGCACCGAGATGCTGGGCGGGCTCAAGCGCACCGTCTTTGCCTATGGGCCGGTCATAGGCAAGGCCTATATGCCGCCCATAGGCAAGGACGGCCGCCCCATCGAACCACCGGCTGGGCTTCTGCCGCGGAGGAAAATCGAGGACCCGACGGGTACTCTAGGCCGGCTGGCGGGCGCGCTGGCGACCGCTGGCCAGCCCGCCGCGGCGAGGCGGCTCGCCGACCACATAGCCAAGCCGGCCCGCTCGCCAGCCAGGTGCCAGGTGGCCATCGGACTCTCCACGGCTAGTCTGTTTGACCAGGCTGAGGAGGTGGCCAGAGGCATCGCCGATGGCGGGCTCCGGGCGGCAGCACTGGCCCAGCTAGCCGCGAGCCTCGGCGGTTCAGGTAAATCGGAGTCTGCCGCACGCCTCGCCGCGGATGCCGAGCAGGCAGCCCGGGCCGTCACCGACTCCCGGCTACGGGCGGCGGCGCTGGCCAACGCCGCGGCCGGCCTCGCGGCGATAGGACAGCCAGCGCGGGCTGCGCGGGCAGCACTAGATGCCGAGCGAGCGGCCCGGGCCGTCGCTGACGGCAAGCTGCAAGCGGAAGCGCTTGGCGCTGCTGCCTTCGGCCTATCGGTCACCGGCCAGTATGAGCGCGCCGAGCGGGCAGCAGGCAGTATCACTGACCCGGCTCAGCGAGCCAGCGGGCTGGCCGGCCTGGCGGCCGCCCTGGCCGCAGCCGGCCTGCTGGAACAAGCCCGGCATGCTGCGGAGGCCGCTCAGCAAGCCGCCCGCGCGGCCGGCGGCCCGGCCGGGCCGGACGGCGGCTTGCTGGCCGACCTGGCGGCCGTGCTCACCGCGGCCGGGCAGCTGGCCCAGGCCGAGGAGATCGCACGCCGGATTACCGGCCCGGACAGACACGCGGGCGTGCTGGCCGCAATCGCTGGCGCGCGGCGGGCGTATCCGCAGGACAGCCCTCCGTCAGCGGAATTCAGACAGAGAATGGCGCAGGATCAGCTCAAGGCGGCCTACGCCTGGGTCAAATCCAGCACGGTGACCGTCCAGGCCGTTCCCGCCCGGCCCGCCGAGGCGACCGACAAGGCCGTCCCGCGTTCCCAGCCCGGCGACGTGACCGCCCGGATCGTCACCCCCCGGCCCGGCCGCGCGACCGACCTGAACGTTCCCGCCCGGCCCGCCGACGCGACCGACCAGGCCGTTCCCGCCCGGCCCGGCGGCGCGGCCGACAAAGCCCTCCCGCCTTCCCAGCCCGCCGACGTGACCGCCCGGATCGTCACCCCCCGGCCCGCCGACGCGACCGACCTGACCGTGCCCGCCCGGCCCGCCGACGCGACCGACCAGGCCCTCCCGCCTTCCCAGCCCGCCGACGTGACCGCCCGGATCGTCACCCCCCGGCCCGCCGACGCGACCGACCTGACCGTGCCCGCCCGGATCGTCTCCCCCCCGCCCGGTTCCCTGCTCGCCGACGCGATCGCCCGGGCCGTTCCCACCCGGCCCAGCGACATGAGACGCCGGCCAAGGAGCCTTGGCGAAATCACAAGGAGGAACGCTGGTCCAGAGTTCCGCCCTGTTGACGGCGGGCCTGGAAATTACCCTGCTGGAACAGGGCTGACGAGGGAAGCCGTAGCGGCTGGCCGGAGCATGGGGGGGCCAGGTCCCTGGCATCCTTCAGACAAGTTCCTAGGGGGACCCCACGCCTCCCCCAGCGAGCGCCTCACCATTGCGTGGACGATTGTCGCAGCTGACCTGGCCGCAAAGGGCAAGCTTAAGCGGGCGCGAAGAATGGCACTTGCGGCCGGCTCCGCCATCAGGGGCCTCCGACCCGATATCTACATGTCATGGGTACTAGGCAAGTTGTTCGGCGCGCTGGTCGCCGTCGGCGAACTGGAAGCCGCCGAGCGCGCGGCCCGCAGTGTCGGGGAACCTTCCTGGTGGCAGATCACGGCGCTCGCCGAGCTGGTCGGCGCCCTGGTCAGCGCCGGAGAACTGGCGGAGGCCGAGCGGATCGCCCAGGATGCCGGGCGACTCGCGGTCATCGGCGAAGCCTCTGAACGGGAACTCGTGGCGCTGCTGAGCTTCGCCGAGAAGTGCAGGCGGGCCGGCTCTCCGGACTTGGTGCAAAGAGCCAGCCGCCTGTGCGCCATCGTCCTGACCAGCGACTCGTGGGGTCATGCGCTCCCGCTGTTGTGCCAGCTTGACGCGCCCGGCCTCGATCGCGCTGTTGACACGCTCATCGCCAGAGATCAGGAGATCGGCGCACCGCCCTGACGTCTCAGGCCGACTGCCGGCCCGCACCGGCGGCGGCCCGGGTCCGCTTCACAACGGCAGGTTTCGCAGGCGGCTGCGCCGACCCGCCGCGCTGCTGCGGCTCGGCGGGCTCATAGTGCGGTGCTTTCGCGCTGCGGCCGGTCAGCAGCGCGGCGGCCTGCTGGGCTTCCGCCGAGTCGCCCAATGACCGGATCAGCGGCAGGAGGCGGCTGCCCAGCGGCGGCAGCAGGAGCGAGCCGGTCGTGGCCGCCACCGAACTGGTCCCGGCGATGGCCCAGCCGACCGGGCCGAGCGGCGTGCAGCCGAAGAACTGGCTGACCCCGGGGGTCTGCACGATGGCAACCAGTACGCCCGCGCTGGCCAGGCCCGCGATCGCGACGGTCGGGCTGCGGCCGCCGACCAGCAGCGTCTGGCCGAGCTCGGTGCCCACCAGCGCCGCCAGGCCGATGGTACGGGCGCGGGCGCGCCGCCCGGTCACTCTCGCCGCGAGCCAGGCGGCGGTGGCTCCGGCGGCCGTGGCAACGGCGCGCACGGCAACCTCCTCGGTCAGCGCTGACCCGAGTGATGCCTCCGGCCCTTCGGCCAGCAGCGTGCCGACAGCCTCAGGGTCGGGCGGCCGCAGTGCGACCGCCAGCGCGGGAGCGAGGTCAGTGAGCAGGTTAACTAGCAGGAGCTGGCGGGCCGACAACGGCGACGTGCCGGTCAGCAGGGCGCCGAGCAGCGTGTAACCGATCTCGCCGATGTTGCCGCCGACCAGGATGCCGATCGCCTGGCGGACCGACGCCCACATGGCCCGGCCCTCCACGACGGCGGACAGGATGGTCTCCAGCCGGTCGTCGCCGACGACCAGGTCGGCAGCGGCACGGGCGGCCGGCGTGCCGCGCTTGCCGAGCGCGATGCCGACGTCGGCCAGGGCGATCGCCGCCGCGTCGTTCGCGCCGTCGCCGGTCATCGCGACGGTCCGGCCAAGCCGCTGGAACGCCTGGACGACCCGGACCTTCTGGGCCGGCGTGCTGCGGGCGATCACCGACGCGTTAGCGAGCGCGGCCGATAGCGCCTCGTCATCGAGCTTGTCCAGGTCGACCCCGGTGACGATGTCTCCGCCGTTGAGCACGTCGAGCTCAGTGGCGATCGCCGCGGCGGTAGCCGGGTGGTCGCCCGTGATCATCACGACGTGGACGCCCGCCTCACGTAGCTCGCGCACGGACGCGCCGGCGGTGGCGCGGACCGGATCACCGAACGCCACGAAACCGACGAAGGATAGGTCCTTTATCTCGTCATCGGCCACCTGGTATCCGGCGGCGACGTGGTTCTCGGCCACGGCGAGAACGCGGTAGCCGCCGGCGGTCAGCCGGTCGAGCTGGGCATTCAGCCGCTTCAACGCCGGCGGACCGAGCGGACGGCCGCGCCATCGCACGCAACGCGGCAGGATCACTTCCGGCGCGCCCTTGACCGACAGCAACGGCCCGTTTCCTGCCTTGTCCCTTGCCGCGCTGTCCTTTCCCGCACTGCCATCTGCAGCTCGGCCGTCTCCCGCTCGGAGGTACCCCGCTCCGCCGTCTGCCGCACTGCCATCTGCAGCTCGGCCGTCTCCCGCTCCGCCGCTGCCCGTACTGCCGAGGGTGGCGTGGTAGCTGCGGCTCGGCTCGAACGGCAGCGCGGCAGTCCTGCGCCAGCGAGGGTAGCCATCGGACCGGCTTACCTGCTCGCGAGCCGCGGCTGCGGCCACCGCCCCGTCGGTCATGTGCTCGGCCTTGCGTCCAGGGCGTGCTTGCGGGGTCGCGCGGAGCGCTGCCGCGAGGACCTGGCGGCGCGCGCTGTCGAGCGCGCCGCCGCGCCGGCTGGCCGTCCCGTCCGATACCACCGCCACCGCCATCCGCCCCTGGGTCAGCGTGCCGGTCTTGTCGAAGCACAGCACGTCCACCCGGCCCAGCGCCTCGATCGTGCGCGGGTTGCGGACCAGCGCGCCGCGTGCCGCGAGCCGGCGGGCCGAGGCGAGCTGCGCCGCGGATACCAGGAACGGCAGCCCCTCGGGGACCGACGCGACCGCCAGGCCGACCGCGGCGCCGATGCTGTCGCGAGCGGGGCGCCCCCGCAGCAGGCCCGCTGCCACGACCGCGCCTGCCGAGCCGAGCGCGATCGGCAGGGTGGTGCGGGTGATCTGGGCAAGCCTCGCCTCCACGCCGGTGACGGGGGCGGCGCCGGAAGCGGCCGCCATGCTGCGCCCGGTCTCGGTCGCGCTGCCGGTCGCCACCACGACGGCGGTGGCCCGCCCGGCTGCCACCGCGGTGCCCTCATAGAGCATCGAGCGCCGGTCGGCGATCGCGTGCGCGGGCACCGGCGCGCTCGTCTTGTCCACCGGGAACGACTCGCCGGTCAGCGACGACTCATCAACCTGCAGCGCTCGTGCGTCCAGCAGCCGGCAGTCGGCGGGCACCACCTCGCCAGCGCCGAGTACCACGATGTCGCCGGCGACCAGCCGGGCGGCGGGCACCGTCTGCTCGCGGCCATCCCTGAGGACTCGCGCGGTCACCGCCGACGTCTCGAACAGCTGTGCCATCGAGCGATCGGTCCAGACCCGCTGGGCACCGCCGATCAGCGCGGACATCGCGGCGACGCCGGTGACGATGACAGCGTCGGTCACCGCGCCGATGCTCGCGGACAGCGCGGCACCACCCGCGAGTATCGGCGTCAGCGGGTTGGCGAGCTCAGCGAGGAAGGCGCGCGGCAGCGACGGTGCGGGCGGCTGCCGCTCGTCCGGGTGCCAGCGGCGCCGCGCGTCCTCGCCGTCAAGGCCGGACGGCCGGGTCTGCAGCCGTTCCAGCACCACCTCGGCGGGCATCGCATGCCAGGGAGTGCGCGACGGCGGCGCGGCGGCGGGGCGCCGTGCGAGTTCCGCTACTGACCAGGCTCCGCTGGTCAGCGCGATCGCGGCCGCCCCGTTCACGGCCAGCAGGCTCCGGCTGGATGCGCCTGGCGCGGTTCCCCCGAAGGCCAGCGCGGCTCCGAGGGCGGTGCCGGCCTGGGCAAGCGCCACGCCGCGGTGCGAGACCGCATGGGCGACTCGCACGGCGTCGATGACGAGCGCCACCGCTGCGAGATCATCGCCAGCCAGCAGATGCGCTCCCCACGCGGGCAGGCCGCCCGCGGAAGCGACCCCGACGCCGCAGTCGGCAGCCGCCAGCGCCCGGCGCTGCCTGGACACCAGCAGCACCCCCGCCCCGTCGGCCTGGAGCCCCCGGATGGAGGCCACCAGCCGTCGTCCGTCGGGCAGCAGCCGGTCGCCGAACGCGGCGCGGTGCGCGGTAACCAGGGCGGTGAGCGGATCGCCCCGGCTGCCCGCCTCGGCGCCTGGCCCGGGATCAGCCTGGCCCGCCCCGGAACCTGCCTCAGGAACGGCCACCATGAACGCGGTCCCGGCCCGGCCGGCGGCAGCGAGGATCAGCTCGGCCGCGTCGGCCAGCTCGAGCACCACGCCGACCACTGCGAGGAGCCGGCCGTCTCGCGCCAGGCCGAGCACATGTGCCGCGCCGCCGCTGGTTAGCCTCGCGGCCGCCCGGGCGCCCGTCCCCCGCCGCAGCCCCAGCGCGTCCAGCGGCCCGAGCGTGAACGCCCCGTCGGACCTGGCCTCGCTGATCCGGTCAGCAGTGAACAGCCCGTGCACCACGCCTACGAATTCAGCCGCATCGATGCCGCCGACCCCGACCACGTCCCCGACGACGAGGGCGCCAGTGGTCAGCACGTCGGCGTCGACCACGATGGTGTCGATACGGTCCAGCCTGCGAAGGGCGCCCTGGTCCATCACGACGACACCGCGCCTGGCCAGCAGGCATCCGAGGGCCGCGGCGAATCCCTCCCTCGACAGCCGCGCCGCCTTGGGCAGCCCGGCCAATGCGACGCCGGCCGCGCGCCGCGGGCTCCTGGAGACGGCGAGAACACCCCCGAATGCGCCGGCCGCGCCGAGGCCGACGCGCTCGCTATAGCGCTCGATCGGCCCGGGGGGCAACGGGCCCGGCCGTTCCGGCGTGACCGGGAGCGCGGCGGCGCGCGCCGGGTCACCGCACAGCTGCGGCTCGGACCGGGCCCAGGCGTCTCGCTGCAGCATCGCCTCGGCGAGCCGGGCGCCCCGCTGGCCGACGTCCAGCGCCAGCCCGCTCACTCCCTGCGCAGCGGACTGCGCGAGCGCGTTGGCCGCCGCCAGGGTCATATCGGCGCGGCCCGGGCCGATGGCACGCTCGACCGCCGAGCGCAGCCGCGGCTGGGTGTCGACGAAGCTGACCAGGGACCCGAGCTCGGCCGGCAGGCGCACGGTGCGGAATGCCCGCCCGGCGCCAGCAAGCGACAGGCCGGCCAGGTTGGCGGCCAGCGCTGCCACCGCGCCAGGCACCCGGTCAATGGGACCTGGGCGGTCAGCCGTCGTCTCCGGCTGAACCGGGTAATCGCGCTCAAGCTGCTCGATGACGCCGATGAGCTCAGCCGGGGCGACGTCCGGGCTGCAGGCGACGACAACGGTGCCGAGCGGGGCGTTGACCACGGCCCAGCTCACTGCGGGATGGCGCTGCAACCTCGCTTCGACCGCACGGGCCAGGGCCGAGTTGCGATCCTGGGTGACCCCGCGCACGGCCAGGTGCAGGCGCCCGTCACCGCGCCACACCACGCGCTGCACCGGCTGCCCGCGAACCGCCCGGCCGACGGCCGCCGCCACCGCTGCCGGGCGCGAGGTGAGCGAGAGACCGGGCATCGTATCGGCTGGCCGGCTCAGCCGCGTACGGCGCGGTAGCCTGGCGCGCTCGCTGCGGTCAGACCATGATCTGGTGTCCCGGTGCTCACTCCGGCATGATCTGCAGCCGCGGGCTGCCGTGCATCACCCTGGCAGGGTGATGCACGGTCCTGCGGCCGGGCACATCCTGGCGCCATGAGTAAGACTGATTCGAAGCCGGCCTCGGACAACCGGAGGTCATCGGCTGACCATGCGGAGCACAACGGCCATCACCACGGCCACGAAAACTACGCGGCCGGGATGGATCTGCCCGTCTTCGGCCACGTCGCCTACAAGAGCCTCGGCTTCTGGGCCGGCCTCGGGGTAGCCGGCGCGGTCGGGGTCATCGAGTGGCCGGTCGCCGCCGTTGTGGGCGTGGGCTACGCACTGGCGCGCCGGTGACCGGCGTATGACCGCCGGACCAGCCGAGCGCACCGCGGCAGCACGCCCGGCAGCCCGGCGCGCCCAGGCCGCTAAAGGCACCGCAAAGAGCCGCGCGCCAGCCCGCCAGGATCAGCCGGCCAAGAGCGGCGGAGCGCTAAGTCCTGCGCCGAGACCGGCCAGGCCCGCCGCGCGCGCCCGTACCGACCGCGGGCCGGCTCGGCCAGCGCAGGCGGCCCAGGCAGGCAAGCCGGCCGCCCAGCCGGCGCAGCCAGCCCAGGCACCCAAGCCGGCCGCCAAGCCAGCGCAGCCAGCCCAGGCACCCAAGCCGGCCGCCAAGCCAGCGCGGCCAGCCCCCGCGCCCAAGGCGCCGCCCCGCCCGGCGCAGCGGGCCGTAACGGCGGCGATCAGTAAGGAAGGCGGCCGCATCGTGCTGCCGTATGGCATCGGGCCAGTCCGGGTGCTGTCACCCGACCGGCTGGCCTTCTACGGCGGGATTGCCGCCCTCGCCCTGTTTGGCATCATGGAGTGGCCGGTCGCGCTCGTCATCGGGGTCGGGCACCTGCTCGCTGATGATCACCACCACAAGCTCCTCGCCGACTTCGGCGAGGCGCTCGGCGAAGCCTGAAGGCAGCGAACTCCGGGTCCGTCACCTTTGCTCGCCGACTTCCTGCGGGCGGCTGCGTGGCCCGCTTAGCGACGAAGGTCCCGTGCCCGGTCGACCCGACGGCCTGGCCTGACATCCGCGGCCGATGAGCGGACGGTCGCACGGCGACCTCGGCGGCACGTCTCTCGCAGACCGGGCGCGGCGACCGTCAGGTTCGCTCGGGGGCGAAGGTCCCGTAACCGGGTACCCAGTCGAGACTAATCTGACGAATTCCAGACGCAGGACACTAGCTCAAGGTCAGGCAGGCCGAGGATCTTCAGGAGATCGCAGAAATCGGTGATCGTGTAGTCGGCCGCGCAGTCCAGGTGCACTTTCGTGCCCTGATCGGAATCGAACATCGCGGTCCTCATGCCCGCCTCGCGCGCCCCGAAGATGTCGCGATACATGTCGTTGCCGACGTACAGAACATTCTCGGCCGCCACTCCCATCCCGTCGACAGCCAACTGAAAGAGCCGCCGGTCTGGCTTGCGGTACCCGTGGTCGCCGGAGACGATGATCGGGTCGAAATAGCCGGTCAGGCCAACCTTGTGCAGTTCGCCACGGGTGTATGCGCTCTGCGCATCGGTGACCAGTGCGAGCGGGTAGCGCCCGCGCAGAGCATCGAGCACCTCGCGCACATGCGGGTGGAGACGTAGCGCGCGGCGCGAGATACCGCGGGACATCTCAGCCAGAAACAAGGGCATCTGCTGCAGTTTGCCGGTCGGCAGGGCCCGGGTGAAAGCCGTCTGGTGCTCCTCGACGATGCTGCGCCAGATGCCGACCGCGTCAAACTCGGGATACTGCTGCGGACTGGCCCGCTGCTGCTCCTTCATGATCCGGAAATAGAGATCCCGGATCTCATGGCGATGCAGGTCTATCCCCTGATACGTGAGAAAGTGCGCCGCGGACCGGAAGATCTGATCCATGCCCTCCTCGGTCAGGATCCTGACCAGGGTGCCGTTCACGTCGAAGGCGACCGCTCGGATGTCCATGCTCCGCTGTCAGCGCTCCTTGCTCGACCGGCCGAAGCGCCTCGTAGCTGGGTGCTGGCCAGGTGGCGTAGGCGGGAACGGAGGACGTCCCCTGATTGCGAGCTTACGGATCCCCGCCACCTGGCGGCAAGGCAGAGCCGTCGCTTAACCGCGACACACTTCACGGAAAGTGACGTCCCGCGTCCTCCGGCCGGCGCACTGGAGTAACCTGCCTCCGAGTGCGGGTGCTCAGGCAGCAGCTCGGAGCAGCTTCTTGGCCCGTGCCACGAGCCTTTGGCCGTAGTCCTGGCCGATGTAGTCATTGCGCGAGATTCTCAGCAGGTTCAGCGCCATGTAATACGGTGCGCGCGCACTGATCGACTCGAACGCTCGCTGGCGATCGGGGAAATGGCAGCTGTATTCCCAGAGGAAATGCACGATGAACGACTCGGCGCGGTGCCTGTCACCGGTGCACATGAAGGCGTGCTCGAGCTCGCCCGCGACCCGGCCGACATCGAACATCCGGTCCCCGCGCTTCATCCGCTCCAGGTCGATTGCCGCGACGTCCAGGCCGCAGCCAAAGAGGAAGTTTGCCGGCGTCGCGTCACCGTGCAGCCAGACCTGCTGGTCCTGCCACATCCGCGGTCGGCCCCGCCACTGATCGCGCAGCCAGGAGAGCTCGTCGATGTCCCGATGTCCGATGCGGCGGGCCTTCGTGAGCCGGCCGACAAGCGTGTCGAAGTACCTGCAGTCGGGATCGAAATCGACGCCTGATCCGCTGGCCGTCCGGTTGTGCTGCGTGGCAAGGAAGTAGGCGAGCGCCTTCAGCCGCCAGTAGAGGTGGGCGTCGTCCTGGTACTGCGTCGCCCGCGCGATCGCATGGCTGAATTCCTCGCCGGAGTAGTATTCCAGTGCCAGCATGCCGTTGATATCGCGGCTGAAAGCCAGCGGGCGGATCACGTGATGCGGCGACCCGACCAGGTTGTACCGGCGCAGCATCCTGAGTCCCTCGTACTCCTGCTGTGCCATGCGGGCGGCCCTGTCCCGGTCCCATCCGAATCGGGGGCCATAGAACTTGCAGATCACCTTGGCGTTGCTGAACTTCTCCTCATACCCGTAGACCTCGTTGCTGCCGGAAAGCCGGAAGACGCGGAAGGCAGGCTGTGACTCACGCACTCCCAGGCAATCGCGGATGGTCTTGCAGAGGAAGCCATGGAGCGGGTCCTGACCCGCGACGTATCCGAGATATTTGCCGTTCATCCGGCAGGCTTCTCTCGCGCCGGCTCCCACATTCTGGTGTTCCCCGTTTCCGTACACATCGATTCCCTCGGATCGCTTGTTGCTGTCTCGGTCCCCCTGTAAGAGCGCGCGGTCGGCTCGCTGATACCGAAACGCCGCCTCCGTTACGCGCCCATGACACATCCCGTTACCGGGCTGTTAACCTCAGCCCCCTCAGTGCACTCGTCGGCGCGATCTCCATGGCCCGGGCAGTCGGCAACCCCGGCCTGGCCCGGCTGGCCAAGGCCGCAGCCGCATTGAAGCAGTGCATCCTGAACTAAAAGATCCTTAAAGGCGGGCGACAGAAGGGTGTGAGGCCGAGCCCGGTGCTGGCGAGGAGGCCGGGCCGGTACTGCATCCGTTTGATCCGGGTCTTTCACCAGCGCGGTCGGCTGGGTGACGGCGCAGGCGACGTGACGTAACGGAGCTAGAGCCAGCCGATGGCCTTCATCTTCGCCACGAACGCCGCCACATCCTGTCCGGCAATGCTCTCCTCGCCGGGAGCGGCTCCGGCGGTACTGGCCACGACGGTCTGGGTAAACGAGTAGCCTCCATTCGACGTGTAGATGACAACGATAATGCTGGCACCTTTGGATCCGCAGACGTACCACTCGTTGCCGCCATTCTCGATGTTGGCGTAACCGAGTTCGCCCAGCGCCTGCTCGGCTGCCGACAGCAGGTCACCGATGTCGAAGCCGCCCTCCGCCGGAAGATCGTAGGGGCCCCAAGTCCAGTGCATGCCTTCGTAGACGATCACAGCATCCTCCGCATTTGTGATTCCCCGGGACACCGGCCTCGCGGTCGGCTCGGCATCGATGGTCGTGCCGCGCTGGATCCGCCGGACAAGGCGACCTTACTTGGGGCGAGTCAACCGGTGAAGCAGCGCATCGCCACGAAATTTCGGCCGGCGCCAGCTGACCAGATATACGGTCCGGGCAAATATTTGGTGATAGGCAGAATCAAGGAACCTGGGTCGTCCCGAGTTTCGGTGCAGCGATCCGCCGACGGTCGGCGTCATTGCCGTCGCGGTTGCCGTCGGAGATCCGTTCGGGTACGCGGCACGCCCGGCAGTGCCTGACGGCGACTCGCCGGTCGGCCAGCGAGGAACTCATTGATGGTGGACCAGGAAGGATTCAAGGACGGCGCGCGTACGCTCCGGCTGGTCAGTCGTGAAGATGTGGCTCGCCCCGGCGAGGACTTCCAAGCGCGCGCCGGGGAGGACGGCAGCCATGCGACGTGAGTTCTCGACCGGCACGAGGCGGTCGAGGTCCCCGTGGACGAGGAGAGTGGGGATGGCCAGACCGGGCAGGCGACCCAGTGATCCCCGCCAGGCCATGGTGTCGGTGAGCTGAGCTACATAGCCGGCCGGATCTGTCGGGTGGGCCGCCCGGACGGCAAGGTCGGCGTCAATGTCGGCACGAGGCGTTCCCGGCGCATACACGAAGGGGATGGCGGCCTCGGCGGCCTCCTCCGGGGTCATCGCCCCCCTGCTCGCCAGGAACGCGAGCACTTCCCCGTCGAGGACGATGTCCGCGCCGCCCGGGTGCGAACACCCGAGCACGAGCCGGTCGACGGCCTCCGGATGGTTAAGGGCCAGCTCCTGCGCGATCGTGCCGCCCAGGGAGACGCCGAAGACGCTGGCGCGGGCGAACCCGGCAGCGTGAAGGACGGCGCGCGCATCTTGGGCCATCCGCTCCACGGAATAAGGCCGTTCGGCCCCGGTACCGGTGCGGCCGACGCCACGGTTGTCGAACCGGACGGTGGTGAAGTGCGGAGTGAGCCATGGCAGTGTGCGCCACCACATATCGCTCGGGTATCCCAGCCCCATGATCAGCAGTAGCGGCGGCCCGCTGCCCTCGACCTGGTAGAACAAGTCGGCACCATCGTGATGAAGAACGGGCATGAGGCCTCCTGAAATATCGCGGTTCCCGCCGAACCTCTCCGGCCGCTCACTCGGGCAGCAGCAGGACGGCACCTGCTGCCAAGCTACGTTGGCGTCAGTCCCGGATGAAGTAGTCGGGCCCGGCGTAGGCACCGGTGAGCTGCTTGCTGCGCTGCATGAGCAGGTCGTTGAGGAGGCTGGACGCGCCGATGCGGAACCGCGCCGGCGTGAGCCAGTCCGGCCCGGCGGTCTCGCGAACAAGCACCAGGTACCGGATGGCCTCCTTGGCGGTGCGCACCCCGCCGGCCACCTTCACCCCGACCCGGCGGCCGGTCACCTGCGCGTAGTCGCGCACCGCCGCGAGCATGACCAGGGTCACCGGGGGCGTGGCGGCCGGCGTGACCTTGCCGGTCGACGTCTTGATGAAATCGGCGCCCGCGAGCATCGCCAGCCACGAGGCGCGGGACACGTTGTCCAGGGTGGCTAGCTCGCCGGTCTCCAGGATCACCTTGAGGGGCGCGCTCCCGCACGCTTCGCGGACCTGGCGAACCTCCTGGAAGACCTGGCCGTAGCGGCCCGCGAGGAACGCGCCCCGGTCGATGACCATGTCCACCTCGTCGGCGCCGGCCGCGACGGCGTCGGCGACGTCGGCCAGCTTCACCGCGAGCGACGCCCGGCCGGACGGGAACGCGGTGGCCACCGACGCGACAGCGACTCCGCTCCCGGCCAGCTCGGCCCGGCAGACGCCGACCAGGTCAGGGTAGACGCACACGGCTGCGACCGGCGGAACGGCAGGATCGCCTGGATCGGGACGCATTGCCTTGGCGCAGATGGCCCGGGCCTTGCCCGGGGTGTCCGCGCCCTCCAGCGTCGTCAGGTCCACCATCCTGATGGCCATCTCGAGCGCCTGCATCTTGGCGTCCCGCTTGATGGACCTGGTCGCGAGCCCGGCCACCCGCGCATCCGAGCCGACCTGGTCGACCGGCGGCAGCCCGTGCAGCACCTGCCGCAGGGCGGCATCGGACGTCGCTACCTCGGACAGCCAGCGGCGGTCCGCCACCGGCTGCGTCACCGTCTCGATGCCCACCCCACGACGTTACCTGAGCCCGCTGGGCCGGGCGCCTGGTCAACGCCGGTCGGTGTCGGCTGGCTCTCAGGATCGACAGGGAGCCGGCCTGACGCGGCGCAGCCCGAGCGCGGGACGGCGATCCGCGCCGGCCCCGTCACCTCGGCGGCGCGGCCCGCCCGTTGGCCTCGGGCCTGGCCGCGGCGAAGCCCGGCTTGATCACCGAGTTGATGATGTTCAGCCGCTCATCGAAGGGCGCGAACGCGCTCTTCATGGCGTTGATGGTCAGCCACTGGATGTCCGCCCGGCCGTAGCCGAATGCCTCGGTCAGCGCGTGGAACTCCGACGACAGGCTCACCCCGCTCATCAGCCTGTTGTCGGTATTCACCGTCACCCGGAACGACAGCTCGCGCAGCAGCCCGATCGGATGATCCTTGATGGAGGCGACCGCGCCGGTCTGCACGTTCGAGGTCGGGCACATCTCCAGCGGGATCCTGCGGTCCCGCACGTAGCCCGCGAGCCTGCCCAGCGACGCGGCGCCATCCGGGGCCATCTGGATGTCGTCGATGATCCGCACTCCGTGACCGAGCCGCTCCGCGCCGCACCACTGCAGCGCTTCCCAGATGGACGGCAGCCCGAAGCCCTCGCCCGCGTGGATCGTGATGTGGAAGTTCTCCCGCGCGACGTACTGGAATGCGTCCAGGTGCCTGCTCGGCGGGCTGCCCGCCTCGGCGCCCGCGATGTCAAACCCGACCACGCCCGCGTCCCGGTGCCGGACCGCAAGCTCGGCGATCTCCAGCGACCTCGCCGCCGTCCGCATGGCGGTGAGCAGGGCATAGACGGTGATTCCCCGCTCGCTGCTGCCGCGCCTGAAGCCCTCGACCACGGCCTCGACCACCTGGTCGAGGCTCAGGCCGCCGCCGACGTGCAGCTCGGGGGCGAATCTGACCTCCGCGTACACCACGCCGTCGGCCGCCAGGTTCTCGGCGCACTCGGCGGCCACCCGGATCAGGGCCTCCCTGGTCTGCATGACCGCGACCGTGTGCTGGAAGGCTTCCAGGTAGAACTCGAGCTTGCCGCGCTGCGCGACGCCGGTCATCCAGCGGGTCAGCTCGGTCACGTCGGTCGACGGCAGGCCCTGGTAGCCGGCCAGGTCGGCGAGTTCGATGATGGTCGCCGGGCGCAGCCCGCCATCGAGATGATCGTGCAGCAGGACCTTGGGCAGCGCTCGGATCTCGTCAAGTGTCACAGGCACCTCCCCATTCTCACAGACCGGTCCGGCCCAGCACGCTCGGGCGGACGGCCGGCGGGCGGGCTGCGATCTCGATCGCGCCTGCTAGCGCCGCACGGGCCCGGCTGAACCGGCCATCGTGGTCACCGCGCAGCTCCAGCACCGGCTGGCCGCGCTCGACCCGCTCCCCCGGCTTGGCCAGGCAGATGATCCCGGCGGCGGCGCTCACCGGATCCTCCTTGCGGGCCCGGCCCGCGCCGAGCCGCCAGGCGGCCACCCCGACCGCGCGGGCGTCCAGCCGGTGCACGAAGCCGGCCGCCTCCGCTGTCACGACCTCGGTACGGGCCGCCTGCGGCAGCGGCGCGTCGGGGTCACCGCCCTGGGCGGCGATCATCCGGCGGTAACGGGCCATCGCCCGGCCGTCGGCCAGGGCAGCCGCCGGGTCCGCGTCGAGCCCGGCCAGCAGGAGCATCTCGCGGGCCAGCGCCAAGGTCACCTCGGTCAGGTCGGGCGGCCCCTTGCCGCGCAGCACCGCGACCGCCTCAGCGACCTCCACGGCGTTACCGACGGCCCGGCCGAGCGGCGTGTCCATCCCGGTAAGCAGCGCGATCGTCCGCACGCCCTGCTCCGCGCCGAGCCTGACCATGGTCTGCGCCAGCTCCCGCGCATCGGCCATCTGCTGCATGAACGCGCCGCTGCCGACTTTCACGTCGAGGACCAGCGCCGCCGTGCCCTCGGCGATCTTCTTGGACATGATCGAGCTCGCGATCAGCGGGATCGACTCGACGGTCCCCGTGACGTCGCGGAGCGCGTACAGCTTGCGGTCGGCGGGCGCCAGGCCCGGGCCGGCCGTGCAGATCACGCACCCGGTATCGGCGAGCACGGCCGTCATCTCGGCGGCCGGCAGCATGGCCCGCCAGCCCGGGATGGACTCCAGCTTGTCCAGGGTGCCGCCGGTGTGGCCGAGGCCGCGGCCGGACAGGTGCGGCACCGCGGCACCGCAGCTGGCCACCAGCGGCGCCAGGACCAGCGAGACCTTGTCGCCCACCCCGCCGGTGGAGTGCTTGTCGACGGTGGGTAAGGGCACGCCGCTCAGGTCGAGCCGCTCGCCCGAGCTGACCATCGCCGCTGTCCAGGCGCGTAGCTCGGCGGGGTCAAGGCCCCGGAAGTAGATGGCCATCGCCATCGCGGACATCTGCTCGTCCGCGATGGCCCCGTCCGTATAAGCACTGATCAGCCAGCTGATCTCGGTACCGGTGAGCGCCCGGCCATCCCGCTTGGCGCGGATCAGCTCGACGGCGTCAGGCACCGGCGTCACGCCGCGCGGTCAGGTCGGCCCCGGTGAATGCCCCGGGCAGGAGCTCGCCAAGCGCACGGGGCCCTGACTCGGTGTCGAGCAGCAGGCCCGGGCCCCCGGCCTCGAGCAGCAGCTGGCGGCAGCGCCCGCAGGGCACCAGCGGAGCGCCGTCAGCGGCGACCACGCTGACCGCCACCAGCCGCCCGGCGCCGGCCGCGTGCAGCGCCGATACCAGGCCGCACTCGGCGCACAGGGTGAGTCCATAGGAAGCGTTCTCCACGTTGCAGCCGGCCACGATCTGGCCGTCCGAGGCCTGGCCCGCCGCGCCGACGCGCAGCCGCGAGTAAGGGGCGTAGGCGTTACCGGCCGCCGACGTGGCGGCCGCGCGCAGCGCGGCCCAGTCGATCGCCATTCGTGCCTCCTGCCGAGCCGATGCAGAGCGGTGCCGAGCGGATGCTGAGCGGATTCGATTCGAACATCTTCCTCTACATCACCGAGGCGGCGATCATCCTCGTCCAGATCGGCCTGTTCAGTGCCAGGTGGGGCCGCGTGTCCGGGCCGCGGGCGAGCATCCGGCCGCCGCCGACACGTCGGCATCCGGATGCTTGCAACCAGGTACCGCAATGTCATCATGGGCGGTGTGCTCGCAGGAATCGGCCACCTCCTGGCCATGGCGCCGTACCTGGCCACGATCATCGTGGTGGCCGGCCTGGCCGGCAACGTGCGGGCGCCCAGGGCCGACGGAAAGCCGTCCGTCAAGGCATGACCACCGACCCCTACGCAGCCGCGGCGTCGAGCGCAGCACGGCTGGCGCAGCTCACCGGCCAGCCGGCGCATGACGTCGCGGTGGTCCTCGGCTCCGGCTGGGCGGCGGCCGCCGACGCGCTCGGTACGAGCCGCGCGGAGGTCGCGCTGGCCGACCTCGGCGGTTTCCCTGCGCCCACGGTCACCGGCCACCTGCCCGCGGTCCGCTCAGTCGCCGTCGCCGGCCGGCGCATCCTGGTGTTCCTGGGCCGGGCGCACCTGTACGAGGGGCATCCGGTCGACGCGGTCGTGCACGGCGTGCGCACCGCGGTCGCGGCGGGCTGCCGGGTCATCGTGCTGACCAACGCCGCGGGCGGGATCCGCGACGGGCTCCGGGTCGGCGAGCCGGTGCTGATCAGCGACCAGCTGAACCTCACCGGCCGCTCACCGCTCACCGGAGACCGGCCGCCAGCCGGGTACCCATCCCGGTTCACCGACCTGACCGGCCTGTACGCCAAACGCCTCCGCGCGCTAGCCGCCCGCGCCGACCCGAGCCTGGCCGAAGGCGTCTACGCGGCGCTGCCCGGCCCGCACTTCGAGACCCCGGCGGAGATCAGGATGCTCCGCGCGGCCGGTGCTGACCTGGTCGGGATGTCCACCGCGCTGGAGGCCATCGCCGCCCGCCACCTCGGCGCCGAGGTGCTGGGCATCTCGCTGGTCAGCAACCTCGCGGCCGGGCTCAGCGCCGAGGGCCCCGATCACCTCGATGTCATCGCCGTCGGCCGCGCCGCCGCGGCCCGGATGGGCGCCCTGCTGGCGCAGATCCTGCCCGGGATCGCCTGACATGCTCCCCGAGGACCTGCAGGCGCAGCTGGACGCCTGGCTCGCCGACGATCCCGACGAGCGGGACCGGGCTGAGCTGAAGGCCCTGGCCGCCGACGACAGCCCGGAAGCCCGCGGGGAACTGGCGGACAGGTTCGGCGGGCGGCTCGAGTTCGGCACGGCCGGCCTCCGCGGCGCGGTCGCCGCGGGCCCGAACCGGATGAACAGGGCGGTCGTCCGCGGCACCACCGCCGCGCTGGCGCGCTGGCTGCTGGACCGCCGGCCCGACGCCGCGCAGGCGGGTGTCGTCATCGGCTGCGACGCCAGGCACCGCTCCGACGAGTTCGCCGATGAAGCCGCCGCCGTGCTGGCCGGGGCAGGCATCCGGGTGCACCTGCTCCCGGGACAGCTTCCCACGCCGCTGCTCGCCTTCGCCGTCCGGCGACTGTCCGCTGCCGCCGGAATCATGATCACTGCCAGCCACAACCCGCCCGCCGACAACGGCTACAAGCTCTACGTCGACGACGGCGCTCAGATCATCCCGCCTTCGGACGCCGAGATCGAGGCGGCGATCGACGGCATCGGCGCGCTTTCCCAGATCCGGCTGGCCGAGCCGGACAGCGCGCTGATCACCCGGCACGGCGATGAGATGGCCAGGGCCTACCTCGACGCGGTCTGCGCCCTGTCCCCCGCGCCGCCCGGCGCCGCCTGGCTGCGCTTCGTCTACACGCCACTGCACGGCGTCGCCGCGGGCATCGCGCTGCGCGCCTTCGAGCAGGCGGGCTTCACCGAACCGGACATCGTCACCGCCCAGGCCGAGCCCGACCCGGACTTCCCGACGGTCACGTTCCCCAACCCCGAGGAGCCAGGCGCGCTCGACCTGGCGCTGGCCGTGGCCCGCCGGTCCAGTTCCGAGCTGGTGATCGCCAACGACCCCGACGGCGACCGGCTGGCCGTGGCCGTCCCCGACCCCGATGCGCATGGCGGCTGGCGCACGCTGACCGGCGACCAGGTCGGCGCGCTGCTCGGCGCCTATCTCCTGACCCGCGGCCCGGACGAGCCGCAGCCAGACCGCAGGCTCGTCGTCGCGACCGTCGTCTCTGGCACGCTGCTGTCCCGGATCGCGGCGGCGGCCGGCGTGCAGTACGCCGAGACACTCACCGGATTCAAGTGGATCGTCCGAGCGTCCGGGCACCGCCCGGATACCCGTTTCGTCTTTGGTTATGAAGAGGCACTCGGATACGCGATCGGCGATGTCGTCAGGGACAAGGACGGGATCGGCGCCGCGCTCGCCGTGCTCGGCCTGGCCGCGCGGGCCCGCTCCGGCGGGGAATCGCTGCTGGACGCCTACGATGCGCTCGAGGCCACCCACGGCGTGCACCTGACCGCGGCGCTCACCGTGGCCACCGGCGCGCCGCCGGACATCATGGCGCGGCTGCGGGCGGCGGCGCCGCGGGAGTTCGGCGGCGCGAGCGTGCTGTCCGTCGACGACCTGACCGGCGGGACCCCGGAACTGCCGCCGGCCGACGTGCTGCGCTACCACCTGTCCGGGGCGCGGGTGGTCATCAGGCCGAGCGGCACCGAGCCGAAGATCAAGGCCTACCTCGAGATCGTCGAGCCGGTCATCGGCGGGCGGCTCGAGGAAGCCAGGCTGGCCGCCCGGCGGCGGCTGGACCCGCTGCGCGACGCTGTGCACGAAATACTTGCCCGCTAACGGCCCGTCGGCGCCGGTCAGCGGCCCCAGGTCGGTCGCGCCGGGCCGCGCGTGGCAAGCTCAGCATCATGACCAGCTCGCCTGACGACCCGGCCTGCAGCGTGGCGCACGGCACCGCCCCGGCTGGCGTGCCGGACGAGGCGGACCAGCGGGTGCTCGTCGCCGTCTTCGCCTCGCCGGTCGCCGATTTCCTGCTCAGGTACGGCCGCGACGCGGGCTACCGGACCGTGCTCGTAGAGCCGGACCTGGATCGCGCCCGCGGCGCTGCCGAGGCCGGCACCATGGTGGAGCCCGCCGTGGTGGCCTACCCGGCCGGATCGGCCGACGTCGTGGTCACCGATCATCACCGGGCGGAACTCGGGGTGATGCTCCGCGATGCCCTGGACAGCAAGGCCAGGTGGGTCGGCATCATGGGCAACCCCCGGGTTCCGGCGCCGCACATCCCGGCGCTGGCCGCGCTGGGCGTAGCGGAGGACCAGATCGGCCAGGTGCACCGGCCGGTGGGCCTGAACATCGGCTCACGGGCGCCGGCCGAGATCGCCATCGCCACCATCGCCGGACTGATCGCCAGCAGGAACGGCAGGCCGGGCGGCTTCGCGTTCTAGCTGTGCCGGGGCCGTGCGGTCCTCCGTCGCCGACCGGAGCAGGCGGCCGGATAGCTGCGCGGTCATCATCAAGTCCCTCGCGGCGTCAGGGCCCGCAGATCGACGCACGCCAGGCGGCCAGCGCCGGCTCGGCCTCGATCACGGCAGCCAGCCGGATCGCGTCGAGGACCAGCACCCGCGAGCTGACCAGCAGGCGCACCGTCACGCCCGATGGCGGCAGCGGGCGCCCGTCATCGCCGAAGTCGCCGGCGAACTGCCCGCTGACCACGGTATGCAGCAGGGAACCGGCCCGCTCGATGACCGCCGCGCCCTCCAGGATCACGAAGCACTGGTGGCCCGGGCGAGCCCCGTCGCACAGCCGGCTCCCGGCCGGCAGCACCGCCTCGTCTCCGGCCAGCCCGAGCAGGCCAGCCACGCCGTCGTCAGCTGGTCGCTCGGGCCGGACGTTCATCCTGCTGTTGTGCCTGACGCCAGTTACAAGATGGTGACAAGCTGTCTGACAGCACTTCAGGTAAGGGGAACCAATGCAGGCAGCAGGCCCGCTGCCCGGCCACGCCGGGCGCGTTGGCGTGACCGGCCGCCGACGGGCGCACCGCGTTGCGAGCGCGCCGGCCGGGGCGGCACGGCGATGACAGCTGATGCCGGCTACTCGCATACGCCGCTGCCGAGGAAACTCGGTATCGGCCCCGAGGACGCCGTCGCCCTGGTAGGCGCGCCCGAGTGGTTCATCGACATGCTGGGCGGGCTTCCTGAGGTGGCCGCCGTGCACACGGACCTGAGCGGCGCCGAGCTGTTCGATGTCATCATCGTGTTCGTCGAACGCCGGGCCGAGTTCGAAGCGGAACTCGGCCGGCTCCGCGACCGGATGGCGCCGGCCTGCGGCCTGTGGATCGCCTGGCCGAAGAAGTCCTCGCGGGTGCCCACGGACATGTCCGACGAGGTGATCCGCGAGGTTGCGCTGCCCACCGGGCTGGTCGACAACAAGGTCTGCGCGATCGACGCGACCTGGTCGGCGCTGCGCCTGGTCATCCGGCGCGCGGACCGCCCACGGTAGCCCGCCGGCTAGCCAGGCCGGTCAGTCGAGTAGCGGCACTCCGTTGAATACGCCGAGTTCCTCCCGGTACAGCTCGAGGCCGATGCCGTTCGGGTCGCGGAAGTACATGCTCTCCTCGACGCCCCGGTCCGGGCCCAGGTAGTCCACGCCGGCCTGCTCCAGCTTCTTCTTGGCGGCGTCGAACTGCTCGGGCGAGACGGAGATCGCCAGGTGCTGCACCCCGCCGATCGTCTCGGTGAACGGCGGATGATCATGGCCGGGAAAATCGAAGAACCCGAGCAGGTTGCGGTCGCCGATGTCGAAGAAGAAATGGTTCGAGCCCGCGTAGTCCCGGTTCTCGACCAGCTCCACCAGCGGGAACCCGAGGAACTCCTGGTAGAAGCGGATGGTCTCCTCGGCGTCCCGGCAGATGAGGGCCAGGTGGTGCACACCCTGAACGGTGGTCGCAGGCCGGTCGGCGCGCGGCCGCAGGTAGCGCTTGCGCAGCTCCTGCCGGCGTGCCCTGACTTGCTCGAGCTCCTTGCCCTGCGGCTGTGGCATGGTTCAGCCTCCCGCCTTCTCGCTCCGCGGCGCGGCCTCAGTCGGGGCCGCCGCGATCGGCTGACATCCAGTCTCCCTCAGGGCGTCAGCCGGGTCGGCGCCGGGCCGACAGCAGCAGCCAGCAGGACGCTGCCGGATCTTGATGAGGCGCCCGATGCCGCCCGGTTCGCCGGGCCAGATCGCCGCCGGCGCCCTGGCATGCTTGAGACATGAAGGACCTGGTCCGATTGCTCCGCCGGATCGCGGTCACCATCGTGGGCACCGTGATCCTCGCCGTCGGCGTGGTGCTGCTGGTGGCACCCGGACCAGGCCTGCTCGTGATACTCCTCGCCCTGATCGTGCTCGCCGTCGAGTACGAATGGGCCAGACGCAATCTCACTGCGGTCCGGGCACGCGCGCGTTCGGCGGCGGACAAGACGGCCGCCAGCCGCGTCGCGACGGCCACCGCGGTCCTTTTCGGCGTCGGCGCCATCGGCCTGGGCGGAGTGCTGATCTTCACCGACGTGCTGCCGCTGTCAGGCGTAGGGACTGGTGTCAGCGTTGCCCTAGGCGGCCTGACGGTGCTGGTCACGACGGCATACAGCGTCCGAGAACTGCGGCGCGCCAAGAAGGCTGATGAGATCGACCGTGCTCAGCGGACCGGAGCGCCAGCTCGCGACGACTAGGCGGTTCGCCGGCTCCGACGTGGCGATCCTCACGGTGATGAGGCCGGCGCAGACGGCCATCGGCACCCGCCAGGCGGCCAGCCGGCGAGCAGCGCCGGAGAGCTCCCCGTCCAGGGGTGTCAATCGGCGCGCAGCGCGGCCAGTTCCGGGTCAAGCCGGCGATGCCGGAACATCCAGCCGCGGGGGCCATTGCCGATCCGGGCCAGGGCAGGCGGCGGTACCGCCAGGACCGGGCAATGCGCATGCGCCAGGCAGTAGCGGCTGCTCCGGCTGGCCACCAGCCGTCCCGCGCCACGCCGCCCGGCGCCGATGACCAGCACGTCGCCTGGCTGGCTCGCGGCACCGGTGAGGACCAGGCCAGGTTCACCGCGCAGCACGGCAGGCTGGACGGTCAGGTCGTCGGGCACGGAGCCTAACGCCAGCTCGATGGCGCTCCACAGCCGCCGCCATGCGGCGTCTTTCCAGACCTTGCGCAGCACCGGTGACGGATGGCTGCGGTCAGCGAAATCGCCGCCAGGGGGCAACCAGGCAAGGACGGGGACGAGGGCTGCGTCATGCACCCGGGCCAGGCTCGCCGCGAACCGCAGGGCCCGGAGACTGCCTGGTGATCCGCTCACGCCTGCGATGACCCGACGTACGCCGGACACGTTGGTGCTCCTTCCGCGAGCGAGTGCCTAACGAGCTCAGTAAACCCCAGGCAGGATGCCGGGGAGTGCGGCTGGCGGACGTCATATGCACTGCAGGCCAAAAACATTCGCGTTCCTCGTGCGGCGTCCCTTCGCGGCCGCCAGGCTTGCCGATGGCCTGCCAGTCCCGCGCGGCAAGATCGTGGGAGGAGAATAGCGAGCATGACTGAGGTGACCGGACCCGCAAGGCAAGCCGGGCTCCGGGAACGCAAGAAGGCCAAGACGCGCGCCGCCGTCCGGGAGCACGCGCTCCGGCTCTTCCGCGAGCAGGGATATCAGGCGACCACTGTCGAGCAGATTGCCGCGGCAGCCGAGATCTCTCCTGCGACGTTCTTCCGCTATTTCCCTACCAAGGAGGACGTTGTCCTCCAAGACGACGTCGATGTGCTCACCATGGCGGCCTTCGACGCGCAGCCGGCCGGCCTGAGCCCGATCGCGGCCGTGCGCGCGGCGGCCACTGCCACCTTCGCCGGACTGACGCCGGGCGAGCTGGCCCGGTTCCGCGAGACCACCGAGATGACCCTGTCGGTGCCGGAGATCCGGGCCAGGGCAGTCGATGAATTCACCCGGTCGATCGATGTGCTGGCGGACGCACTGGCGAGGCGGACCGGAGCCGGCGCTGACAACTTCGCGGCCCGGAACCTGGCCGGCGCGATCGTCGGCGTGATCATGGCGGCCGTGCTACCCGCAAAAGCAGACCCGGGCTCGGACATGTTCGAGGCGATCGATGCGGCCCTCGCGCACCTGGAAGCAGGCCTCCCGCTCTAGCCCGGCCGGAGCAGGCTCGCCCGGGCAACCGCTAAGTATCTGCGCACCGCCCGGAAGTCCAACGGCGGCCGCGCACACCGGTGGCGGAGCGCGGCCGCCGCTGCCCGGACCCGCGTCGGGACCAGACCCGCGTCGGGACCAGACCCGCGTCAGGAGTTGAAGAACCCGGCCAGGACGGGAGCGAGCACTGCCGGGTCCAGGTCATGTGTCTGGCCGGCCAGGCCGCGCAGGGTGGCGTGCGGCATCGCCTGGCTGAGCGCCCTGGCGGTGTCGGCCATGAACGGGAAGCTGGCCGCGCCGTACAGGACCAGCACGGGAAGAGCGACCTGAGCCGCCCGGCCGGCCGGTACCGAGCCGTCCTCGCCCAGGATGGCGGCGTGGTCGTAGGCCAGTGTCGGCGCGACGGCCTCGAGGCTGGCCCAGCCGGGCCCCTGGCGGATGCCCTCGATCTGGCCGGCCGGGATCCCGACATGAGTCATGAACCTGGCCACCGCCTCGCCGTTGCGCCCCGCCGCCAGCAGGCCGGTCAGGTCCGCCAGGTACTGCCGCCACGCCTGCCTGGCGCCTGGGTCGTCGTTGTAGGGGGCGTCGTACATGGCGAGCTTGCTGATGACCGCGGGGCCGAGGGCGAGAGCCGCTTCCATGGCGAGGGACGCGCCGGACGAGTGACCGAACAGGTAAGCCGCGCCTCCGGCCGTGTCGGCCAGCGCCCGGATATCCTCGTTCTCCCGCTCGGCCGCGTAAGGCTGGGCGTCGCCGCTGTCGCCCCGGCCCCGGCGGTCGTAGCTGTAGACCGTGAAATCGGCCGACAGGAGCTTCACCAGATCGGGCTTGGAGCCGGACACCCGGGTGCACATGGCGCCGTCGACCAGGATCAGCGCCGGTCCTGTGCCGCTGGAGTCGTATGCGATGGCGGTGCCGTCATCGGAGCGGACAGTTCTCATGCGTCTCTCCCTAGCTGAAGGTCCCTGAGGTAAGCAGCACAGCGGTCAAGCGAGGTCAGGAAGCCGGCCCGGGCCTGCGGGCTGCGGAACGAATCAGGCACGTTTGCCTGGCGGATATGGACCTCGGTACGGTCGTTACCGAGGTCGGAGAAGGTCGAGGTGGTCGTCAGCCCGGTGGCCGGCTCGGTCCAGACGAGCCGCTCCGGTTCCACGACCTCGAGATAGACCGCCCGGATCGGGTACTGGGTGCCATCAGCGTCGTTGACCATAACGGCCTCGAAGACGCCGCCGGGACGCGCATCCACTTTGATCGTCGCCAGCGGCGTGCTTACGCCGGCCGGCCCCCAGAAATGAGTCAGGTGCGCTGGCTCGATCATGCAGCGGAAGACGAGTTCCCGCGGGGCATCGAAGATGCGGCGGTAGCTGAGCTCGCCGGCCTGCGGCTGGTCACTCATGGGGCTGCCCTCCTGCTCCCGGAAGCCCTGCACCCAGCCCTCCGCGCTGGATGTCCCGCAGATGATCGTCGAGCTTGTCGAAGCGCTCCGTCCATATCCGGCGGTACTCCTCTATCCAGCTCACCGCCGCGTCAAGCTGCCTCATTTCCAGGTGGCAGGGGCGGAACTGAGCGCGCCGGGTCCGCGAGATGAGACCGCAGCGCTCGAGCACCTTGAGGTGCTTCGAGATCGCGGGCAAGGTCATGTCGAAGGGCGCGGCCAGGTTGTTGACCGTGGCGTCCCCGCTCGCCAGGCGAGCCACGATCGCCCGGCGGGTCGGATCAGCCAGGGCCGTGAAGGTGGCATCAAGCTGGTCGGCTGCGACCGTCATCTTGGCCTCCAGGATCAGCGAGCAGCGGAGCGGACGTTCTGCCGCCACTTAGTTAACCGCGAAGTTAGTTAGCCGTCAAGTTAATTATCGGGGCTCGTCGGCGCGGGCACGTCGCCTTCCGGAATCGAGCGCGCGCCCCGCGCCCCGCGCCCCGCGCCCCGCGCCCCGCGCCCCGCGCCCCGCGCCCCGCGCCCCGCGCCCCGCGCCCCGCGCCCCGCGCCCCGCGCCCCGCGCCCCGCGCCCCGCGCGGCGGGTCCGGGGGACCCGCGCGCGGCCACGCCGGGCCCTGGCGCCCCCCGCGCGGGCACGCGCGGCCCACCGGTCGCCGATCGGACCGGGCCGCAGGGACTCCAGCTCTGAACTTATACCGGATTATGTCTGATCCAGCAGCCCTTATGCCCGATATGTCCCCACGAAATCCGGTACAGGCGGTGGTGATCTCGGTCAAGGACGTGCTTCATCGCGGCGGGAATCGGGGGCAGAGGCGGCGCCCAGGTGCCGTTGCCGGCCCGCGGAATGTTGCGGGTTCAATTATCGTTGTGCCCGGCAGTACCTACCGAGGAGGAACCGATGCCAGCGGTCACCGTAGATGATGTCCTGGTCCTGCCCAGGATTGCCGAGCCGGATCGGGCGACCGCACCGGACCGGCCGGTCCTGACCGTGACGACCGCGCCGTCCGCGTACGAGGGCGAGGGCTTCCCGGTGCGCCGCGCCTTCGCGGGGGTGGACCTGCGGGCGCTTGACCCGTTCATCCACATGGACCAGATGGGCGAGGTCAACTACGCGCCGGGTGAGCCCAAGGGAACGGCGTGGCACCCGCATCGCGGTTTCGAGACCGTCACCTACATCATCGACGGGACGTTCAGGCACCAGGACTCCAACGGCGGCGGGGGCCTGATCACCAACGGCGACACCCAGTGGATGACGGCAGGCGGCGGGATCCTGCACATCGAGGAGCCCCCGGAGCAGCTGGTCATGACCGGCGGGCTGTTTCATGGCTTCCAGCTGTGGGTGAACCTGCCAGCCAGCCAGAAGATGGCCCCGCCGCGTTACCAGGACATCCGGGCCGGCCAGGTGGCGCTGCTGAGCTCACCAGACGGCGGCGCGCTGGTGCGCGTCATCGCCGGCGAGGTGGCCGGGCACCAGGGCCCTGGCGTGACCCACACCCCGATCACCCTGCTGCACGCGACCCTGCAGCCAGGGGCCCGGCTGCGGCTGCCCTGGCGGCCCGATTTCAACGCACTCGGCTACGTCCTGGCCGGTTCCGGCACGGCCGGGACCGCGCGGCGCCCGGTGCGGACCGGCCAGCTGGCGGTCTTCGGAGCCGGTGAGGTGATCACCTTCGATGCGGGCAACCGCGCCGAGGGCCCGAGCCAGGGCCTCGACGTTCTTGTCCTGGGCGGCCAGCCGATCAGGGAGCCCGTCGCTGCCTACGGGCCGTTCGTGATGAACACCAGGGATGAGCTGGTCCAGGCGTTCGAGGACTATCAGGCCGGCCGGCTGGGCTCCATCCCGGCCCAGCCCCGGGTGATACCAGCCGACTCCCGCCCCGGCCACGACGTGCTCTAACACCGATCCGGGGCATCGGGCCGCCGTCCGGGCCGCCTGGCCCGCTGTGCCCGCCGGATCCCCGCGGGCTGCCTTCGAGGTCAGCCCGCCAGCCTGCGCAGCGCGCCGCGCACGACCTCCGGATCGGTTGTGGTCCAGAACGGCGGCAGCGAGGCCCGCATGAAGGTGCCGTATCGCGCCGTGACCAGGCGCGGGTCAAGGATCGCCACCACTCCCCTGTCGCTCATCGTGCGCAGCAGCCGTCCGGCTCCCTGAGCCAGCAGCAGCGCGGCCTGGGCCGCGGCTACATCCATGAACCCGTTGCCGCCCCGGGCTGCAACAGCCCGCTGCCTGGCTGATGCCAGCGGATCATCGGGCCGCGGAAACGGGATCCTGTCGATCACCACGAGCTGCAATGCCCGGCCCGGTACGTCCACGCCCTGCCACAGCGACAGGGTCCCGAACAGGCAGCTCGCCTCGTCGGCGGCGAACTGGCTGACAAGCTGCGCGGTTGAGTCATCGCCCTGGCACAGCAGCGGATAATCGATGCGGCCGCGTAGCTCCTCGGCTGCCTGCCTGGCCGCGCGCATCGAGGAGAAGAGCCCGAGCGTGCGGCCGCCGGCGGCGGTGATCAGCTCGCGTAGCTCGTCCAGGTAGGACTCGGGCAGCCCGTCCCGGCCAGGTGGCGGCAGGCGCCGCGCCACGTACAGGATGCCGCTGCGCGGATGGTCGAACGGCGAGCCGACATCGATTCCGGACCAGGCCAGCGAGTGCTGCTCGGCGGGCGGCTGCTTGCCGGGCGCGGGCGCGGACACGGGCACCGGAGGCTGAGCAGGTACCGCAGGCTGAGCAGGTACCGCAGGCTGAGCAGGTACCGCAGGCTGAGCAGGTACCGCAGGCTGAGCAGGTACCGCAGGCTGAGCAGGTACCGCAGGCTGACCGGGTACCGCTGGCTGACCGGGCGAGGCTCCCGCCGCGGACGGCGGCAGGCCCCACTGCCGGGCCAGCGGCTCGAAAGACCCCCCGAGCACCAGGGTCGCGGAGGTCAGCACCACCGTGCGCTGGCCGAACAATCGCTCCGCTAGCAGGCCGCCTACCTGCAGCGGCGCCACCCGAAGGGTCGGCTGCCTGGACGCCTCCTCCGCCAGCGGCCGGTCCATCCACACCACGTCCGGCCGCGCGGCGATGTCCGCACCGAACGCGCCAAGGATCCGGTCAGCAGCACCGTGCAGCTCGTCGAGCGCGGCGAGGGCAGACCGGCGCGCGGCTATCCGTTCTGGCTCTTCCTCTGTGCTCCTGGCACTGCTGCGAAGGTCGGCGGCACAGGCCCCGGCCGCGTCGCGGATGGACTCCAGGGATGCCGCAAGGGCCTCGGCCAGCACGTCGAGCCGACCGCCGGCCACCTCGGCCAGCACCTGCGCGACGTCCTCGCCTGCCTCCTTTAGCCTGGTTACCAGCTTGTCCTCGATCATGCGGCCGCACCGCCGGGCGGCGGTCTCCGCCGCTGCTGCCGACAGCTCGGCGGAGGCGACAGAAGTGACCCGATCGACCAGGTCATGGGCCTCGTCGATGATCACCACGTCATGCTCGGGCAGGACGATGAAGTTCTCGAGCGCGTCGATCGCGAGCAGCGCGTGGTTGGTTACCACGATGTCCGCCCGGCCTGCCTCCTCGCGCGCCTGCTCGGCGAAGCACTGGGTGCCGAACGGGCAGCGCTGGGCCCCGACGCACTCCCTGGCGGTAACCGCGACCTGACGCCAGGCCTGCTCGGACACGCCAGGTACGAGCTCGTCGCGGTCGCCGACCTTCGTCGTTTCCGCCCACGCGTGCAGCCGCGTGACCTGCTTTCCCACCGCGGAGACTGTGCGGGGATCGAAGAGCGCGTCCTGCGGTTCGTCCTGGGCGCCCATGCGCAGGCGCTGCAGGCATAGGTAGTTGCGCCGTCCCTTGAGGATCGCGAACACCGGCGCCCTGCCCAGAACCGGCTCAAGCGCCTTGGCGAGGCGCGGCAGGTCACGGTCGATGAGCTGGCGCTGCAAGGCGATCGTCGCGGTCGACACGACTACCGTGGCCTCTTGGGTGACCGCGTGCCGCACCGCGGCGACGAGATAGGCCAGCGATTTTCCGGTTCCGGTTCCGGCCTGGACGGCCAGGTGCTCGCCCGTGTCCATCGCTCGGTTCACTGCCTCGGTCATCGTGACCTGCCCGGGCCGCTCGGCTCCGCCGATGCCGGAGACCGCAGTCGCGAGCAGGGCGCCGACGCCGGGAACACCCCGCTCACCAGACACGCCACGCTCACCAGACACGCCACGCTCGCCAGACGCGCCAATCTCGGCTTGGTCGCCCGCGTGCTCGCGGACACCAGCGCCTGCTCTGCTGCGGGCATCGGCTGCGGTGCGCTTGCGCGCGGGGCCAGAGGGCACGTCAGAGAACGCTATCGCGCCTGGCGCCGCAATGGCGGCCGACGAGGTGCCCGCGTCACATCCCGAAAGGCTGCGCGGCCTAGCCGATGATGTCGACGGGGCTGCCTGGCGGGACGTCGCGCAGCCTGAGCAGGTCTGGTTCATGCAGCCGGATGCAGCCGTGGGAGATGTGGGCGCCGGTGGTGCCGATCTCCTTGTCGCTGCCCAGCGGCCCGTGAATGCCGATCACGGCATCGCCCGAGCCCTGCCAGTTACTGATGGCATCTGAGTGGGCCGAGATGACCATGATGAAGGCACCGTATCCGGGATCAGATTTCGGCGGCGCCTCAAGAAAGGCCACGAAGTACACACCGGTCGGGGTGGGAAATGTCCTGGTGCCCACGCCAGCGGGCGCAGCGAACACCATCCGGTTGTCCTTGTAAAGGGTGAGGTGCGTTGTCGCGAGGTTAATGACGATGCGGTAGGGCGTCGCAGTCAGTCTGACGTCGCTGGCGGGTAGCCATGCCGTCGAGCCGTTGGGCCGCTGCGCTAGGCGCACCCGCACCCAGCCGGGCCGGGTCGCTAAGACGGGGAGCGTGGAGCGGGCGCCGTACCAGCTGCCTGGCACCCGTCCGGCCGCTGTGGCGCCCGGGCCCGGGTACCTGGGGGCGGCCTTGCTCAGGGTGGCGAGCAGTGTGGTGCCGGCGGGCAGCGCGGCCATGCTGGCCGCGCCGGTCGCCTTGGCCGACCGGGCCGGCGCCGCAGGCGGGCTGCTGCAGGCAGATATAAGCAGCCCGCCTGCGACGGCCAGCGCTGTGGCGGCCATCATCCCAGGCCGCCCCGGGTGGGTCCGGACGCGCGGTCGCACCCTGCGCGGCGGCGCTGTGCAGGCCGTCGCATCGCTGCCGGGCTTCACGCGGGCGCTCGATCTCATCGTCGGATCTTCCTTGCTGCTAGGCCCGGCCTAGGGCCTGGCGGATGACACAGGTCACGTTGGCCTGCCCGGCTGCGCCGATAGCTGACCAGTGCGCAGACGCCTTCGGTGCAACCCGCCGCACGCGGACAACCTTGGTGTCCAGCACGGTGTCGCCCTTGCTGCTGACAAAGTCGATGACGATCGAGTAGCTGCGGGCCGACGATGACGAGTTGGTCAACGTTCCCTTGAGCAGCCAGCCCTTTGCCCCGTCGTGTTTGCAGGAACTCGCGGCCACGTCCTTGCGTGCATTCTCGGCCGCCACGTACTTGGGGACGGTGACGGAGGGGGCGGCCGCTCCGGTGGTCGGGCTAGTCGCGGAATGCGCAGGGGCCCGGCTGGTCGCCGAGGTCGCGGGCGAGCTAGCCGCGGGCGAGCTGCCGCCGCAGCCCGCGAGGGCGCAGGCAACAGCCATCGGGATCACAACGCCGCTGACTGCCAGCCGTGCTGGGTGGCACCTGCTGAGCTTGTTCATCTCGGTTCGTTCACCTCACGATGGGCGGATTCTCTCCGCACCCGTCTTTGGAGGATTACCAGGCGTCCCACCGTGCTGCCCGTAAGGGTGGCCGGACAGCACGGTGAGGTCAGGGGCCCGGAGGCCTAGCCGGTCACCGGTACTCCCGGCGGCACGACTGGCCCCGGCGGGGCGGGCGGAACCGGCCTGGGCGGGGTCGGCGCCGGGGTCGGCGTTGGCCTCGGGGTGGTCGGGGCCGGCGTCGGCCTCGGAGTGGTCGGGGTCGGCGTCGGCCTCGGGGTGGTCGGCGTCGGCGTTGGCGTCGGCGTCGGCGGGACCGGTGGGTGCGGGCGGTGGACATACCTCACCGTCACGGTGGACGGCGCGGAGACCACCGGGGTGGTGGACCCGGGCGGGTCGCCCTGCGCGGTCGCCACGTTGGTCACCTTGCCTGCCCGGACGTCGGCAGCGGTGGTCACGTAGGACGCGGTGCAGGTCTCGGATGCACCTGGCGCCAGCGTCGGGCTGGGGCAGGTGATGGCTGACAGGCCGGGCAGGTCGGTGTCGTTGACCTGGACATTCGTCAGGGTGACGTTGCCGTTGTTGGTAACCAGGAAGCTGTACCTGATCAGCGTGCCCGGCTTGCTGAAGGTCAGCGGCCGAGCCGACTTGACCACGGTGATTGCGGGCTGGCCGATCACCGGCACGGTCGTAGTCGACGGGTCCGACACCACCGGCGTCGTGGACCCCGGCGGATCGCCCTGCGCGGTTGCCGTGTTGGTCACCGACCCGGCGTTCACATCAGCTTGTGTCGTCACATACGTGGCGGCGCATGTCTCGGAAGCGCCCGGCGCCAGCGACGACTGCGGGCAGGAGATCGCCGACAGGCCCGGCAGGTCGGCGTCATTCACCTGCACGTGCGACAACGTCACGTTCCCGGTGTTGGTCACCAGGAAGCTGTAATGAATCGTCTCCCCCGCCACCGCGAACGACGACGGCTCCGCCGACTTCACCACGCTGATCGACGGCGCCTGCTCCGCCGGCACCGTCGCGGTCGACGGATCCGACACCACCGGCGTCTCCGACCCCGGCGGGTCACCCTGCGCCGTCGCGGTATTGGTCACCGACCCCGCGTCCACATCCGCCGCCGTCGTCACATACGTCGCGGTGCAGGTCTCCGACGCGCCCGCCGCCAAGGTGGGATCGGGGCAGGAGATCGCCGACAGGCCCGGCAGGTCTGTATCAACCACCTCGATATGCGACAGGGTCACATTGCCGGTGTTGGTCACCAGGAAGCTGTAATGAATCGTCTCCCCCGCCGCCGCGAACGACGACGGCTCCGCCGACTTCACCACCGAGATCGACGGATGGCGCTCCGCCGGCACCGTCGCGGT
>JBEKIF010000029.1:0-55635 GCA_050011895.1 Streptosporangiaceae bacterium
CCTCTCGATGAGATCGGGGTCGACGTTCTCCACCAGGAAGTCACGCAAGGTGGCGAGGAACTGCTCGCCCCTGGCGACCTCCTCCGCGGGAAGCTTGGGCTGCGGGTAGATCAGGTCGAGGCGGATGTCGCCGAGGAACAGGCCCTTGCCGAAACTCGGCAGTGTCCAGTCCTGCTCGCGCGCCGCCTCGGCGATAGCACGCGCCTCTTGGGCGCTGGCGTTGGTTGACATTGGCAATTCTCCTCAACGGGGCTTGGCTTCGATCAGCTCAACGGGCTTGGCGTCGATCAGCGCGTGCAGCTTGCTTCACTGTGGTCGGAATGTCTGCCTGGCATGCTCACCAGCAGCTGGGCCAGGTTCTGGGCCGAGGCCGACTAGACCGGGGCCGGAGGGCGGCCCCTGTCGCGATCCCGGTCACGGTCATATGCCTCCACTACAGATCCTAGGCGTCCGCCCTCCGAGTCAGAATAATCGTCGCCCCACGATTCCTCTGTGCAGAATTTCTGCATATTCGCCATCGACCCGCCCACTCCCTATCAAACTGCAATCACTCCTCCAGCGCCACCCCCCTGCGGGCAAGCGACGGCGACAGGCTGAGGGTGTCGGCCGTGGGCGGCGTGCCGGTCCAGGACCTGGGGGCGTCGGCGTGGCGGGGCGGGCATGGTCGCGCCGCTGACCGCCGGGCGTGGCGTCACCCACCTGCTCTCTCGTTGCCGCTGCGACGCCGACGGACGCGCGGGCCCGGATGGATGCGCAGGCCCGGAATACGCCTCAGCCGCCGCGGAGGCGCCGGTCGTCGAGGGCGGCACGGGGACCCCGCTACGTTAAGCAGGCCGCCAGGACAACTGAGCCGGCCTGGTAGCTCGGCAGGTTTTGGAGGGCTGCGGGGCCAGGCCGATATAGCCCGCGCCGCCGCATGGGGCTACTGTCGGATTACGAGCGTGTTACGAACTAGCAACCAGGAGTCCCCATGCCCGAAGCAGTCGTCGTCGCCACCGCTCGGTCGCCGGTCGGCCGGGCATTCAAAGGGTCAATGAAGAGCATCCGTGCCGACGACCTGGTCACCCAGATGATCACTACGGCCCTCGCCAAGGTCCCCCAGCTCGACCCCGCAGACATCAATGACCTGATGCTTGGCTGCGGCCTGCCCGGCGGTGAGCAGGGCTACAACATGGCCCGGGTGGTCGCGGTCCTGCTCGGCTACGACAGCCTGCCGGGAACGACTATCACGCGGTACTGCGCGTCCTCGCTGCAGACAACCCGGATGGCGTTCCACGCGATTAAAGCAGGCGAGGGCGACGCATTCATCTCCGCCGGCGTCGAGTGCGTGAGCCACTTCACCAAGGGCAGCAGCGACGGCTTGCCGGACACCATGAACCCGTTGTTCGCCCGCGCCGAGGAGCGCAGTGCAGAAGAGGCCAAGGGCGGTGCCGAGGTATGGCACGACCCGCGCGAGGACGGCGAGATCCCCGACGTCTACCTGGCCATGGGCCAGACCGCCGAGAACCTCGCGGCGCAGAAAGGGATCACCCGGCTAGAGCAGGATGAGTTTGCCGTCCGTTCGCAGAACCTGACTGAGAAAGCGGAGGCCGCCGGCTTCTGGAAGGTGGACATCACCCCGGTGACGCTGCCGGACGGCACTGTCGTGTCCGCCGACGACGGGCCGCGGGCCGGGACCACCCTGGAGAAGATAGCGAGCCTGAAGCCGGTGTTCCGGCCCGACGGGACAGTCACCGCCGGCAACTGCTGTCCGCTCAACGACGGCGGCGCGGCGGTGATCGTGATGAGCGACCGCAAGGCCGCCGAGCTCGGGATCACACCGCTGGCCAGGATCGTCTCCTCCGGCGTCGCCGCGCTGTCACCCGAGATCATGGGCCTGGGGCCGGTCGGGGCCTCGCGGCAGGCGTTGCAGCAGGCCGGGATGACCATTGACGACATAGACCTGGTGGAGATCAACGAGGCGTTCGCTGCCCAGGTGATCCCGTCCTACCGTGACCTGGGCATCGACGAGGACAGGCTGAACGTCAACGGCGGCGCAATCGCCATCGGGCACCCGTTCGGCCAGAGCGGGGCACGGATCACCTCGACGCTCCTCAACGGCCTGCGGTTCCACGACAAGACCTTCGGCCTGGAGACCATGTGCGTGGGCGGCGGTCAGGGGATGGCGATGATCTTCGAGCGGCTGTCGTAAGGCCGCGAGCGAGGCGGTATCGCTGGCGCGGCAGCCTTGGCGCCAGCGGGCCGTGGCGGGCCGCCGACGGAACTCGCTGATAACAGCGGGGCCAGGAAAGCCGTGGTGAGGTCATCCTCCGGTTAGCACGAGGCGGACGGAGACCCGTTGCATTGCCCAACGGCCACCCACGTGATCAGCTGAGCACGTGGGTGGCCGTCCGCCGTCGCCCGCAATGGCGGCCTCGGTCTCTTGCCTGGGGTCTACGCCGATGCAAAAATAGGAGTTCCTATGCCCGGCCTTGGGCCAGTCGCAGGCCGGCTAGGTGATAGAGCCAGCTGCTGAGCAAGGGTGTGGACCAATGAGCGGTAACTGGTCAGTGCGGCACCGCGACGGCGTTCCGCGATGCTAACGCTACGCGCCCATTGGCTGGTATGGGCCCTTATCCTACTCGCCATTTACATGGCATTTACAGCGCCGGCGACACTCGGTGCCGTGGTTGGTTTGATCGGTCATCTATTCGTTACAGTGGCAGCTGGTATTACAAATTTTCTAACCGCTGTGACAAAGAAATCCTAACCTCTTTACGACACGCCTTTCAACGGATCCGTGTTTCTAACGTGACCGCGGTTTCACGTGGCCGCTAGCACCGCCTTCGCCGCGCATTTCGGCGGCGGCGCCCTCGAACTCGAGCAGCAGACGGTCAGCGAGGACTTCAGCAAGATTCCCGATCCCGCGGGCATCCGTGGCGGCCTTGGGAGGAGGAGTGGCCATGGCAGAGTTCCTTTCGGCGGACGGCATCGGGCTGGCCTACGACACGGCGGGCGCGGGTGATCCGCCCATCGTCTTCGTGCACGGGTGGTCATGTGACCGCTCGTATTTCGCCCCGCAGTTCGAGCATTTCGCGACGAGCCATGCTGTCGCCGCCATGGACTTGCGCGGGCACGGCGACAGCAGCCGGCCCGATCCAGGCCCTGGCTGCTATGACATTGACGTACTGGCCGGTGATGTGCTCGCCATTGCCGGGGCGGCCGGGTTCACCAGGCCCGTGCTGGCCGGGCACAGTCTCGGTGCACTGATCGGGCTGGCCTGCGCGGCCCGGCCTGGAGCCATCCGCGCCTTGCTGATGGTTGAGCCTGCACCGATCACGAACAAGGCGGCCAAGGCATTCTTCCTTGACTCCGTTGCTGCCGTCTACGGCGACGACGACCGGTCGTGGCGTACAGCGTTCATCGAAGGGATGTTCCTGCCCACCGATGTGGCGCGCCGGCAAGCCATCATCAACGACATGTCCAGGGTCGCACCGGGGATCGCCGCCGCTCTCGTACGTGCCATGGGCGAGTTTGACGGCGCCAGCGCGCTCAGTAAGGCCAGCGTCCCGGTACTTTCGATCGGCTCGGCCGTCCCGGCCAACAAGTCGGCCGATCTGCGCAGCCTCTGCCCGCTGATCACCATCGGCCAGACTGTCGGCGCCGGTCACTTCAACCAGCTCGAAGTCCCCGGGCAGGTGAACGCCATGATCGAACGATTCCTGGCCATCAACGGCCTGTCTCCGCATGCCTAGCTACGTCACCACCACCGGTCTCGTGGTCATAGGTCGGGGACGCCCCGCGGCACCGTTTTCCGGCCGGTGAGTGTTAGCGCAAAGGTGCTGTCGGCTTCGGCCGGTGTTGACGGCAAGCGCCAGAGCCCGGACCAGCGGAGAGGTGGCGCCTTGTCCAGGTCAAAGGAGGAATCGATGAGCCCACCGGGTACCCCGCCGCAGGCTGTGGCCGAGACGGCCGACCATGCGGCGAACCACGATATGCGGTGGTGGATTCTGGCCGTGCTGGGCGTCGCCCAGCTGATGGTCATCCTGGATAACACCGTTGTCAACATCGCGCTGCCGACAGCCCAGCACGCGCTCGGCTTCTCCACCGCCGACCGCCAGTGGGTCGTGACCGCCTACTCACTCGCCTTCGGCAGCCTTCTCCTGCTCGGCGGCCGGATCGGCGACATTTTCGGGCGTAAGCGGACGCTGATCATCGGGCTGGCCGGGTTCGCGGGGGCCTCGGCCATCGGCGGAGCGTCGGTCAACTTCCCGATGCTGGTTACCGCCCGGACTGTGCAGGGCGCCTTCGGCGCCCTGCTCGCCCCGTCGGTCCTGGCCCTGCTGACCACCACGTTCACCGATCTGCGTGAACGCGGCAAGGCGTTCGCCATTTACGGCGGCATCGCCGGAGCAGGCGGGGCCCTGGGGCTGCTGCTTGGCGGGATCCTCACTTCCTACGCGTCATGGCGCTGGACCCTCTACATCAACCTGGTCTTTGCCGCCATTGCCACTACCGGCGCCCTGCTCTGGCTGAAGAACGACAAGGCCGCCAGCCGCGATCCGCTGGACATTCCCGGGCTCCTCCTCGTCACCAGCGGCCTGTTCTGCCTGGTCTACGGCTTCTCTCACGCCGAGACCACCGCCTGGAGCAACCCCTTCACCATTGGCTTCCTGGTCGTGGGGGTAATCCTGCTGGCCAGCTTCGCCCTGCTCGAGCCCCGGGTGCCGCACCCGCTGCTCCCGCCCCGGATCGTCCGGAACAGGACTAGAGGCGGTTCGATACTGGCCATGCTGCTCGCCAGCATGGGGCTCTTCGGGGTCTTCCTGTTCCTCACCTACTACATGCAGGAGACCCTCAGGTTCAGCCCGGTCAAAACCGGCATCGCCTTTCTCCCCATGATCGCCGCGCTCGCGGGGATGGCGCAGGTGTCCAACCGGGTGCTGCTGCCCCGAGTCGGTCCCAAGGTGATCGTGCCGATCGGGCTGCTGATGAACGCCGCTGCGTTGTACCTCCTCCACCGGGTAGGGCTGCACAGCTCGTACGTGAGCCACGTGCTGCCCTACCTCCTGCTGCTGGGCCTCGGCTTCGGCCTGAGCCTCGCCCCCTCATTCAGCACCGGCACGCTGGGGCTCAAGCCGTCCGATGCCGGGGTGGGGTCGGCCACCCTCAACACCGCCCAGCAGGTCGGCGGCTCGATCGGCACGGCCCTTCTCAACACGCTGGCCGCCAGCGCCGCTGCCGCATACCTGGTGGGCCGGGCGATAACGCCGGCCAGCGTGCAGGTGGCAGCGGTCCACAGCTACACCACGGCGTTCCTGTACTCGTCACTGATCTTCGTCGTGGCGGCGGTCATCGCCGGACTGGTGCTCCCCAGGGGCAACATGCGGGCCCTGTCGGGGCGGGCCCCGGACGGCACCGGCGGAACCGGCGCCGATTCCCGGCCGAGCGCGGGCGTGATCTCGGGCGGGACGACACAACGTCCAGTTGGCTTACGGGCAAGTCCAGCGTCGCACCCCCGGCGCTGAGCTGTTATGCGAAGGGCAGCCGTGCCACGTGGGTCCCGGCGATCGGCGTGGGGGACAGCCGCCCGGGCTCCAGTTCCCGCATATCCGCGGGAGCGCCGATGATCAGCGGGTCCGGATGCCCGACGGCGTCGTGATCCTTGCGGTCGTATTCGATGCCGGCCAGCAGGCTGCGCATGGCCTCCAGGCGGGCGCGTTTCTTGTCGTTGCTCCTGATCACGGTCCACGGCGCCTCGGGCGTGTGGGTGCGATCGAACATCGTGACCTTGGCCGCGGTGTAGGCATCCCATTTGTCGAGCAAGGCGATATCGGTGGGGCTGAGCTTCCACTGCCGCACGGGGTCGATCTGCCGGATGGCGAACCGGGTTTGCTGCTCGCCTGGGGTGACGGAGAACCAGAATTTCGTCAGCGAGATGCCGTCGTCCACTAGCAGCCGCTCGAACCGGGGCACCTCCTCGAGGAAGGCCTCATGCTGCTCGTCGGTGCAGAAGCCCATCACCTTCTCGACCCCGGCGCGGTTATACCACGAACGGTCGAACAATACCATCTCCCCCACGGTCGGCAGGTGCGCCACGTAACGCTGGAAATACCATTGCCCCCGCTCACGCTCGGTCGGGATATCGAGCGCGACCACTCGCGCGGACCGGGGATTCAGGTGCTCCATGAACCGCTTGATAGTGCTGCCTTTGCCGGCGGCATCCCGGCCCTCGAAGATAACAACGAAGCGGCGGCCCGTATCCTGCATCCAGTATTGCAGCTTGAGCAGTTCGACCTGGAGGATCCGTTTCGCATGATCGTATTCCTCGCGGCTCAGCCGCTCGGGATAAGGATAGCCTTGCCGCCAGGTATCCACCAGGCTTCCGTCGGCCTTGCGGAGCACCGGGTCATCCTCATCTGAGTCATCCACCCATACGCCCGGCGGTATCACGCCTCTGCTGCCTGGATCGCCCGGGCCCGGATCGCCCGCGTTGGTGTGCGTCTCGCCAGTCATACCGATCCCATCCACCCTCGCTGTGCCGTGCTCTTACCCAGCATCGGGGCCAACCCTGCCACTCGGTAGCCCAGATGGCGAGATACATCACGATCTCTCTGCCGTCGCGCTCGGCTACGCAGCAGTCCCCCGACCTCGTCCCAGTACAGGGTGAAGCCCTTGGCGGGTAGTCCGCCCGGCCCGGCGGGGTGCTACCGGGCGGGGATGGCCACCAGGACCCGGCTGCCGGTGGTGATGTCGAAGCCGCGCAGGCTGGCAGCCGCAACCGGGACCGACGCCGGATACCAGCCGCGCTGGCGGCCGGCGCCCGCCGGCTGCCTGCCCGGGGGGTTATGGTGTCGCAAGGCTGAACTGGCGGCTTTCGGGGAACGTGAAACAGGTATGACAGAAACGCAGCGGGCGGCATCGCGGCGGGCCGGGCGGGCGTCCTCGGGCCGGTGGCCCAGGCTGGCCCTGCGGATCGCCGGGGCGGGACTGCTGGCCGCGGCCGGCGCGATCCACCTGGACCTCTACCTGACCGGCTACAAGTCGATTCCCACCATCGGGTGGCTGTTCCTGCTTCAGGTGATCGCGGCGTTCGGGCTTGCCGTGATTGTCGCGGTGTCCGGCAGCCGGCTGGCCGCCGCCGCCGGCGCCCTGTTCGCGCTGTCCACCCTCGGCGGCTATCTCCTGTCGATATGGGTCGGCCTGTTCGGGTTCACCGAGGTCCGCACGACGGCCGGGATCGTGGCCGGTGTCATCGAGGTCGCCGCATTCGCCGTGCTGGCCGCCGCCGCCACGCTGCCTGCCGGTCCGGCGGGCGAGCCCGCCAGGCCGCCGGCCGGCCCGGGCGCCCAGCTGGCGGCCCGCCTGCAGAAGGCCGGGCCCGCGGCGGCCACGGCAGCCGCCGCCGTCGCGGTCCTGGCCCTGGCGCTGCTCGCAATCGCGGCCGGCACCGCCGGGGGCCAGGCAGCGCCCGTAACCGCGGGCAGCCTGAAGACCGTCACCATCGGCGGCGTCCGGGTGCTCACCAGCTCCCGCGGGCTGACGCTGTACTGGTTCGCCCCCGACACCCCCGCCACCTCGGCGTGCTACGGCTCCTGCGCCGCCTACTGGCCGCCCGTGAAAGGCCCCGCCACCGCCGCCGCGGGCGTGGCCGGCACGCTCGGCACCATCAAGCGCTCCGGCGGGTCGCTGCAGGCCACCTACAACGGGCATCCCCTCTACACCTACATCGCCGATACCGCGCCCGGCCAGGCCCGCGGCAACAACCTCAACCTGAACGGCGGCCTCTGGCACGAAGTGACCGTGCCATAGCCGCCCGCGAAAACGCGGGCGGCGAACCTTCCCCGCGGCCGGTACGCGCATTTCCGCGGAATGGGCCTTCGCCGGACCGGCACGCTGGGGCCGCCGTTGTCGCCGTTGACAGCGATCAGGCCGCCGTTGGGGGGCGAAGGTGCGGCCAGCCGGGCCGCTGACTGCTCCGCCTCTGGTCAGGGACCGCGGTACCTGACCAGTGGCGGGCGATTTCCTGGTGATCACGTTCGGGATGGCCCAGATGCTGCGCCGTGCGGACGTCCTGCGCACAGTGGCTGCTGAGGCAGCCAGTCAGGTGAGCGCTGGGCCCGGCCGTGACCCGCTCTCTTGGGTCACGGCCGGGTGTCCGGGGTGGCTACCGCTGTGCTGGCCAGCGATCAACTGTCACCATCCGGCGGGCTGGCGGCCGGGCTCGTTTGGATGGCTCCTGGGACGCGGCCGTCGCCCGGCGCTACGGCTTGATGGTGATGGTCAGCGTGCCGCTCACCGTGTTGTCCTGGGAGTCCTGCAGATCCATGGGGAAGCTGAAGGTGCCAGCCCGGGTCGGCGTTCCGGTCAGGACGTTGTTGAAGTCCGGGGCAGTCGTATCGAGGGTGAAGCCGGGCGGGAGCTCGTTGCTGGTGATGAGGGACCAGGTGTAGGGAGGTGTGCCGCCCTGGGCGGGCAGGTCGCGGCTGTAGGGCACGCCGACGGTTCCGGCCGGAAGCGTGGCGGGAGTGATCTGCAGCGGCGGGGCGACGGTGAGCATGAATTGCTGGGTGGCCTGCTGGCCGTCGTAGTCGGCGGCCTTCATGGTGAAGGTGTAGGTTCCCGCGGTGGTGGGCGTGCCGGACAGCTGGCTGTTGTTATCGCCGCTGGAGGCGTAGGGGCTGGTGAGCGCCAGCCCGGGAGGCAGCGATCCGGATGCCACCGACCAGGTGTAGGGCGCGGCCCCGCCGCTGAAGGAGAAGCCCATGGCATACGCCCCGCCGGCCATCGCCGGGGGAAGGGTGGCGCCATCGTAGGAGGGCAGGGTGATGGTCAGCGGCTGGTCGGGGTCCACGGAGATCTGGTAGGCCTGGTAGAGGGGCTGGCCCTGGTCGCCGGTGCCCTGCACGGTGAAGGTGTAGGTGTTGTAGTCACCCAGCGGCTGGGTGACGGTACCGCCGACGACGTCGCCGGAGGCCCCGAACGTGGCGGGCAGCGACAGGCCCGCGGGCAGGGCGCCCGCCACGATGCTGAGCGCGCCGCCGGCGTTGTGGCTGGTAACCAGGCGCCCTTGGTAGGCCACGCCGAGAGTGGCGTCGGGCAGCACGCAGACCCCGCCGGCCAGGTAGCTGCCGTTGGCAGCGGCGCACAGCAGCTGGTCGGGCGGGCCTTGCACGGTCGCGGTGATCTGGTAGGCCAGCGTGGCGGTCAGGCTCCCGTCGGTCGCCTTGACGGTGAAGCCGTACGTTCCGGCCTTGGTGGGATCCCCGGTGATGACGGTGCCGGACCCGGACCCGGCGGGCATGGCCAGGCCGGGCGGCAGGCTGCCCGCGCTCAGCGCGAAGGTCACGGCGGCGCCGGCGGCGCCGGCCTTGGTTACCGCGATGGTCGCGGAGTAGCCGTTAGGCGCGGTGGTGACTCCGGGCGGCAGCACGCAGGTGCTGCCTTCCAGCGTGCCGCCGTTGGCCGCCGCCGTGCACACCTGGCGAATGCTCGGCGGCCGGTAAGCCGCCGACGCGGGGCCGGCGGCCAGCTCCGCTAAGGCCGCCACCATACTCACCGTGGCCGCGAGCGTGAGCGCCGCTTTCGCTATCCGTCTCACCGTGATCCTCCTCCGGTCAGCCCTGCGGGTCTGCACACGAAAATGAGGCTGGCATGCTGCGGTGAGAGTTCCCGCCGGCCAGCTAGACCGATCCTTATCACCTGACACGGGGCCGGAACGGCTGCGGTTCACCGGCTGGAGGGGATGGCGAGTCCGTCCAGCCACCCGACCCGGGGGTTACCGCCGCCTTGCCGCTGCCATCAGCAGGAAGGGTCCGGGGCGTATCAGATGGTGAGTCCTAGGCCGCCGTCAACCAGGAGCGTCTGGCCGGTGACGTAGGGAGTAGTGATGAGAGCCAGGCATGCGTCGGCGATGTCCGCGGGCGTTGCGACGCGGTGCAGCGGCGCGATCAGCTCCACGTCAGCTTTGCGCTCATCCCAGCCTTCAGTCCACGGGGTAGCTACCAGGCCCGGCGCGACGGCGTTCACCCGTACCCCGCCCTGGGCGTGCTTAGCCAGGATCGTCGTGAGGTGGTTGAGGGCGGCCTTGGACACTGCGTAGGGCAGCGAACTGCCGGTCTGCCGGATCCCGGCGAGAGAAGTGATGTTGATTATCCAGCCATCCCCGGCCTGCCGCAGCAGCGGCAGCGCGGCCTGGCTGACCAGGAAGGTCCCGATGACATTGGTGCGCAGGACCTTCTCCCAGTGATCGGCCGTGACGGCGGCGATATCGGGCATGGGCACTTCGATCGTGACCCCGGCGTTGTTCAGCAGGCCGTCGAGACGCCCCCACCGCTGCTCGGCCGCCGCCACGAGAGCTGCGGCTGTGGCGGGGTCGCCGATGTCACCCTGGACGTACACCGCGTCGGGAAGCTCAGCGGCGATGCGCTGGCCCGCTTCGACCGACGCGGCGGAGTTGACGACGATTCCGGCACCAAGACCAGCCAGGCGGCGGGCGACTGCCGCACCGATGCCGCTCGAGGAACCGGTGACGATGATCGCTTTACTGGTGAGGTCCACGAATGGTTTCCGTTCAGCAGGCAGGAGCGCGCTCGATCGCGAGCCTAGCCACCGGCAGGGTGCTCCGGTCAACAGGGCCGCCAGGTCATCCGGACCGTGCGAGAACACCTCCGATCGGCCGGTCAAAGGTCAGCGCGGATGTCACGCAAGGCGAGCTGCATGTCAGCAGCCGTGGAGAAGCGATCAACGCTGGCTGGGGCACATGCCTTGATGAGAAACTCTGCAAGGTCAGGGTTGAGGTCAGGGCGAATCGTTCGCGGGTCGGTCACCGGTTCGTCGACCATGGGCATCGCATTCGGGAACGGGTGGTGGCCGTTGCAGAGGAGCTGATAGAGCAGCACGCCGACGGCGAACAGGTCGGTGGAGACGTCCCAGCGAGTGAGGCCGGCGTCGGGTGGCTGATAGGGCGGCGTGCCTGACTGCGTATGCACGGGGGCGCCGGCCCGGGAGGCGATGTTGAAGTCAAGCAGTTTCGCTCCGGTGCGAGTGAGCATCACGTTGAGCGGTTTGATGTCGCGGTGGACCAGCCCTTTGTCCTTCAGTTCCATCCACTCCCGTGACGCGGCCTCCGACAGCTCGCCTTCGCGACTTTTAGCATCCATCTGCTTGAGGCGCGCCGAATCAGGATGAAAAGCGATGAGCGCGTCTAGCAGATCGAGTGCGACATCCACCGCCTCCCGGTCGCGAAGGTGCTTCTTTCCGGTGGTGAACTCATCGAGTGATTCCCCGTCAATGAGTTCGGTGATGAGATACCAGTCGCCGATGTTGGTCTTGCCGGCCCAGAAGACCTCTACCACGTTGGGATGATGGATCTTCCGCAGGGCGCCGATCTCGCGGCGCACCGCCTCATGCCCGGCGGCGCTGTCGAAGAGCTTGAGCGCGCGATCCTCACCCTCGACGTCATCGCGCACGCGATAGACCTTCGAAAAGCCGCCCTGCCCGAGTACGTCCAAAATCTCGAAGCGGCCCTCGATGACGTCACCGACCGCGTAGTCAGCGGCCTTGGCCCCAACCGATGATCGCACCTGTGCTGGGTCAGGTTCCGGGAGCGCCTGGCTGCCGGAGGGCGGTGCAGCGGCCGGCGCCTCGGGAAGATCGTTGCGCTCAGGAGATGTGGGCGGGCTGGTGCGGCGCGTATCTCCGGCTCCAGCGGAGTCCGCCCGCACATGCCGGATTCCCCCGACGGTGTGCGCCAGGCACGGATGCAGCACGTACGTGCCTACGTCCGGCGGGAAGTGAAATTCCTCGACGTCGCCCATGGAGTAGAACCGGTGCCGCCCGATCTCGTCGACATACCCGAGCAAGCCGTTTTGCCACAGCACGGAGGCGAGGTCCGTCGCCTTCTCGAAGTGCATATCCGCCACTTGCTGCAGTGCCTCGAGATCCGCCCGCGGGAATCGGTCAACGCCGATCATCCGGACGAAGGAGCGAACGTCCTCCTGCACGCCGCTGATGTAGGCCTGGGTGCTGGTGAACAATTCGGAGTAGTTGTGCAGGGCGGCGTTCTTCGGCATCAGGTCCGACGAGATCTGGTTGGCGCACTGGGCGAGCTGGGAGTCGCCGAACCGCTTGGCGCAGCGTTGAATCGCCCCCTGGAGGGCCGCCGGCGGCAGGCCCTCGTGGCCAGCCTGCTTCTGCCGCAGGACCTCCTCGTTCAGCTCATTGCCGAGCGAGATGATGTCGCGCGGGATCAGCCTCGTGTGGCTGAGCAGGTAGTCCTCGATCGTTCCGTCGCCATCGGGTCCCGGCCACTGGCCGTTGACCCCGAGCCAGTCGCGGATCGTGGGGGGGCCGTTGGTGGCGCGTCGCATCAGCAGTGACGGCGGCAGCCGCTGCAGCTTTTGCTGAAGCAGATAGAGCAGCGAGCCTCGATCCCAGGTCAGGACGCGTATGTGCGGTTCGTTGTAGTACCGCGGCGCATGTTCTGACCGGTACACCGACGACATGACGATGTCGCGGATGCAGACGACGATATGGAGGCGGCCGCCCAGCCTGTGATCGCGGAGCAGCCGCATGACCTGATAGAACAATCCCTCCTGGCACTTCAGCCAGTACATCGGGGCGTGGCCGAACTCCTCGTCCACCGCGTCAAGGTAGAAATAGATCGGCTTGCACTGGCCGACAACCTCTCCCAGCAGATCCTCGAGGTCGTCCCAGAGCGGATCGTCGAGGTACGTAGACAGCTGATGGGCGGTCTGCCGCTGATTAATGATGTCGCGCACCTCGCCATAGATCGACCGGGGCCGGCGGGAGTCGTCGAGCAGCCGCGCGTACGACTGCTCGATCTCGTTGGCCTGCTCGTTGCGCAACTGCTGACGCAACTCGGGACGGCGCAGCACGTGCGAGGCCAGCGACCGCATGATCGCGCGCTCCCAGATCTGCATCCACTTCTCGACCAGGACGCGATCCGAGAACCACTGGCCTGCCTTCACCACAACTTCGGTCTTCGGCAAGCTCTGCTGCGGCACGCCGGCGTACACGGAGTCCTGATGTGCCTGGAAATCCTGAAGACGCCGCAGGTAGACCGTCTTGCCCGCCCCCAGCTTCCCCACGATGACCCGCACCATAGAGTCGTTTGCACGGGTCGCGAGGTGGCCATACGCCGGATTGCCGCCGAAGTCGACGAACTCGCTGAGCACATCCTCGATGTCAGCTCGGGACCCGTCCGGATTGCCAAACGGCCCCACAGGGTCGAGCCGACGCCGCCTGCTGCCCATCTTCTCCCTCAACCCGGATGGTAGCCCCTTACCGGAGTAAGAGCCAGCAGAGCGCCAGCACCGGAGCCGTGGCCTACCTCCCCGCCGGCAGGCAGCTCCTGCGCCGCGCCGCCGCCCAGACGACGCTGCTACCAGTCTGGGAACTAAGCGGCAGACCGCGATGACGTGCTCATGCGGGTTGCCCGATGCCGCTGAAGGCGACCTGCCAGATGGCATCAGCCATCCGCTCAGCGTCCAGCTTCGACTGCGGGGTGAACCATTCACTGACCGAGTTGACCAGGCCGAACAGCAGTTTCGCGGTTATTGCGGGGTTGATACGCGGAAGGACCGCGCCATCACCTGCCGCCTGGTCGACGAGGTCCGCGCCGAAATGATCGAACTCGCGGCGTCGAGCGAGGGCGCGGCGTTCGACCGCGGTGTTTCCGTGGACGCGCAGCAGCAGCCTGACAAATGGCGTCCGCCTTACCAGCACCAAGACGCTGCCTTTGACCAGGTACTCAAGACGTTCGATGGCAGATGCCTGCATTTGTCGCGTATTGTCCACCACTTCGGCCAGCCCGTCGAGCGCTCGGTTTAGCGCTAGCTCAAGCAGTTCGTCCTTACTGGAGACATGGTGATAAATACCGGACTTGGAGATGCCCAGACGGCGGGACAGGTCCTCCATGCTGGTGCCGTCGAAGCCCTTCTCGTTGAAGACCGACACTGCGACTTTGAGCAAGGACTCAATGTCGTAGCCAGGGCGGCCCCGGCGACTGGAGGCCGGGGCCCGCGTCCTGCCAACCGCGGCCAGGGTGGCGGTCATGCCGTCCGCTCCACGTTCCCGGCGGCCGCAGCGCACAGCAACTTGCTCACCTGGACTTGCATGGCATCCATCTGACCAGTGTTGCATAATGAACGAACGGACGGTTAGTTTCGGGTGCGGAACTCGGCGGACGGGTCAGCTCTTCGCGCCGGGGAACCTGCACGGCACCGTCGCTTCACCTGATTGGCAAGGAGACGCCGATGGCAGGTCCATCCCCGGCGGCCGTCCCGGTTTCCCCGTACCGGGTGACCGAGCTATCCGTCGAGGATGGCATGGACATCGCAATGTGGAAGACCCCCGGGCCGTGGCGAATCCAGGATTCCCTGGAGACGCCACGGCCTGACGAAGGCTACTGGGCAGTAAGGGACGCAACCGACAGATTGATCGGGTTCTGCTGCTTCGGCGAGGATGCGCGGGTTCCCGGACTGGCTGGCTCTTCGAAACTGCTGGACGTCGCGCTCGGGCTGGCGCCCGAGCTGACCGGGCGGAGGCTCAGCAAGGAGTTCGCCGCCGCTGTGGTAGCGCACGCCCGCAAGGTAGCGGAGGACCGGAAGCTGCGCTGCGTCGTAGCGGCATGGAACGTCGTCGGCCGCCACACGGCGGAGGATGTCGGCTTTCATGTCACCGGCTTCCACGAGATACGTGGCGGCGCAACCACTGCGTCCTACTTCGTCTTCGAGATGTGACGGCGGGACGTCTGCGCCCTGAACAACTGGCTGCGGATGGGGCCCCGCTTCGCGGTCGCGATGAGTGGTCGCGATGAATCGTGAGCCCGGCCTTCAGGTCAATGCAGCCCAGGTCAATGCCGCAGCGCGGGTTCTCCGGTGACCGCCGACCTTGACACCCCGCCCGACTATCCGGCAGAATAGGAGTTCGAACGTTCGGTCAGTTTTTCAGCTGCCGAGCGGGCCGTTGCACCTGCTGGCCGCGCAGGACGGCTGAGGATTGAGGTGCCCATATGTACGGTGCGTCCGTTGGCGAAGGCGACATCGGTCGGGGCGACCTGGACGAGAACCCGGGAGAGCAGGGCCGTTTCGACGCGCTGGTCGCGAGCGAATCCCGGATCGAGCCGCGTGACTGGATGCCGGAGGCCTACCGCAAGACCCTGATCCGCCAGATCGCTCAGCATGCGCATTCCGAGGTCATCGGGATGCAGCCCGAGGGCAACTGGATCACCCGGGCGCCGAGCCTGCGCCGCAAGGCCATCCTGATGGCGAAGGTCCAGGACGAGGCCGGTCACGGGCTCTACCTGTATTCCGCGGCCGAGACTCTCGGCATCTCCCGGGACGAGATGATGGACCTGCTCCACCAGGGCAAGCACAAGTACTCCAGCATCTTCAATTACCCGACGCTGACCTGGGCGGACATGGGCGCGATCGGATGGCTGGTCGATGGCGCCGCCATCGTCAACCAGGTGCCGCTTTGCCGGTGCTCCTACGGGCCCTATGCGCGCGCGATGATCCGCGTCTGCAAAGAGGAGTCCTTCCATCAGCGCCAGGGTTACGAGAACCTCTACGTTCTCTCTCACGGCACACCGTTGCAGAAGGCGATGGCGCAGGACGCGGTCAACCGCTGGTGGTGGCCGTCGCTGATGATGTTCGGGCCGTCCGACTCCGACTCGCCGCACAGCGCGCAGTCGATGACCTGGAAGATCAAGCGGCACTCGAACGACGACCTGCGCCAGAAGTTCGTCGACATGTGCGTGAATCAGGTCGAGGTGCTGGAACTGACGCTGCCCGATCCGGATCTGCGCTGGAACACCGAGCGGGGCCATTACGATTTCGGGGCGATCAACTGGGAGGAGTTCCACGCCGTCATCCGCGGCGACGGGCCGTGCAACAAGGAGCGCCTAGCCCACCGGGTGGCGGCGCACGAGAATGGCCGGTGGGCGCGCGAGGCGGCCGCGGCCTATGCCGCGAAGCAGGCTGCGCGTAAGGAGACGGCGGCATGAGCAACGACGACGCGGCGGCGCCGGCGGCTGCCCTGCAGGCAGCGGGCGGGCCCGGCGCCGTCCCGGTCAACGGCGTGCCGGCCGCTTCCGGCGAGGACGCCGGATCTGACGGCTGGCCTCTGTTCGAGGTATTCGTCCGCTCCCGCCGGGGCCTGTCCCACAACCACGTCGGGAGCCTCCACGCGGCCGACGCGGAAATGGCCCTGCACAGCGCCCGCGACGTCTACACCCGGCGGCAGGAGGGAGTGTCGATCTGGGTGGTCCCCTCGACAGCACTCACCGCCTCCTCCCCCGACGAGAAGGACGCCTTCTTCGAGCCGGCCGCAGACAAGATCTACCGGCACCCCACTTTCTACAACGTGCCAGGTGGGGTGCAGATGTGAGCGGCGACCAGCTCAGCTACGCCCTGCGCCTTGGCGACGACGCGCTCATTCTCAGCCACCGCCTGGCAGAATGGTCGAGCAAGGCGCCCCAGCTGGAAGACGACATCGCCCTCACCAACATCGCGCTCGACCTGCTGGGACAGGCCCGGTCTTTCCTGACCTACGCCGGCAAGCTGGAAGGCGAGAACCGCGACGAGGACGACTTCGCGTACCTCCGCCGCGAGGACGAATTCCGGTCCTGCCTGCTGGCCGAGCAGCCTAACAACGACGATTTCGGCCTGGCCATAGCACGCCAGCTGCTCTTCGCGACTTACCAGCTCGCTCTGTACGGGGCGCTGAGCGCGTCGAGCGACGAGACGTTTGCCGCCATTGCCGCAAAAGCGGTCAAAGAGGTTTCCTACCATCGTGAGTACGCGGCGACCTGGGCGATCCGGCTCGGCGACGGGACGCATGAATCCGGTAAGCGGATGCAGCAGTCACTGAATGACCTCTGGCGCTTCACCGGCGAATTGTTCGAGGCCGACGAGGTCACCGGGCGACTCGTGTCCGCGGGCATCGCCCCTGACCCGGACCTGCTGAGATCGGAATGGGACCGTGACATCGACGCGGTACTCGCCGAAGCCACGCTGGAACGGCCCACGTCGAACGTTCTGCCCGGAACCGGGCGGTCGGGCCGCCACAGTGAGCACCTCGGCTACCTGCTGGCCGAGATGCAGTATCTGCACCGACTTCACGCAGGGGCGACGTGGTGAAGATGGCTGCCGGAACGTCTCCGCGCGAATCGGTGCAGCGCGTGCTTGATCCGGAGATTCCTGTGCTGAGCATCGCTGACCTCGGCATTCTTCGCGCGGTTCAGGTGGATGAGAACGGACACGTCGATGTCACCATTACCCCGACCTACTCGGGCTGCCCGGCCATGGACGCGATCCGGCAGGACATACTCGCCGCCCTGGCGAACGACGGATATGACGACGTCCAGATCCACACTGTCCTCGCGCCTGCCTGGACCACCGACTGGATCACCGCGGCCGGATGCCAGAAACTGAAAGAGTACGGGATCGCTCCGCCCTCCCCGGACCGGACGCCGGGCATTGTGAGTCTGACTTTGGGTATGCGGACTGGCGCGAGTGACGTTGCCTGTCCCCAATGTGGCGCAACGCAGACCCACGAGGTCAGCAGGTTCGGGTCCACGGCGTGCAAGGCACAGTACGTATGCGACAGCTGTCGTGAACCGTTCGACTATTTCAAGGTTCTGTGAACCAGCCAGCCAGTGACGACACGGGCGGACGATGACCAGTTCAATAAGAAAGGCAAGGAAGCCCTCGGCGGCCCCTCGGCCTGATCAGGCGACTGCCATCCCGCCTACATCGCGGAAACGTGCGGCCTTTCACTTGCTGAAGGTAGCCAAGCTCGACCGGATCACCGATGATGCCGTCGCCATCACGTTCGAGGTGCCGGAGCATCTCCGGGAGGAGTTCTCGTTCCTGCCCGGGCAGCATCTGGCAGTGCGCGCCACCATCGCCGGGGACGACATCCGCCGCAACTACTCGATCTGCGCGCCGGTGAACTCGGGCGTCTTGCGGATCGGGGTGAAGAGACTGCCCGGCGGAGTGTTCTCGAGTTACGCCATCGAACGACTTCAGGTAGGCGACAGCCTCGAGGTGCTCAGCCCGACCGGCAGTTTCTCCACGCCGCTCGACCCGGCGCAGGCCAAGCACTACGGCGCCATAGCGGCCGGGTCGGGCATCACCCCGATCCTGTCGATCCTGGCTTCGGCGCTCGAGGCGGAGTCAGGCAGCCGGGCGACGCTCATTTTCGTCAATCACAACACCAACAGCATCATGTTCCTTGAGGACGTCGAGGACCTGAAGAACAAATATCTGGGCAGGCTGCAGGTCTTCCACGTGCTGGACGGGGAACGCCAGGAACCAGAGATACTGTCCGGCAAGCTCGATCCGGAGCGGCTGACAGGAATTCTGGACAGCTTCGCCAGTCACCCCGGCGTCGACGAGTGGTTCCTGTGCGGGCCGATCGGATTGACCGACATGGTCCGGGACACGCTGAGGAGCCGCGGAGTCAACGACAAGGTCATCCGCCGCGAGCTGTTTCACGCCGACGCCACGCCGCCTCGGCGCCCGCCGACTGCTGACGACGGCACGGCCAAGGGGTTCACCGTCACGGTCATCCTCGATGGCCGCGGCACGTCATTCCAACTGCCGGGCAACACCGAGCCGATCCTGGACGCGACCCTGCGTCTGCGCGGCGATGCCCCGTACGCCTGCAAGAACGGCGTCTGCGGGACCTGCCGTTCCCGGCTGGTCAGCGGCTCTGTCGAGATGGTCCAGAACTTCTCCCTGGAGCCCGACGAGATTGAAGCCGGTTATGTCCTGGCCTGCCAGGCGTACCCCACGTCAGACGACGTGGTCCTAGACTTCGACCAGTAGGCGCGGATGCGCCGATCGTACCTATTAGACAGGATCAGGCCCTTGGCCACTGCCTTCGTTGCCGCCGGCACCCGCACTCCGTTCGGCAGGTACGGCGGCGCGCTGTCAGCCGTTCGCCCGGATGATCTCGCCGCGTACGTCATCGGGCAGCTGGGCGCGGCACTTCCCGCGGTCAGCCGGGGCGCGGTCGAGGTGATCCTGGGTTGCGCCGGCCAGGCCGGCGAGAACAACCGGGATGCCGCCCGTATGGCGAGCCTGCTGGCGGGCCTCCCGCCGGAGGTCACGGGCACGACGGCCAGCCGGCTGCGCGGGTCCGGCGCGGACGCGATCGGCGCGCGAAGGGCCTTGGCCGCCATGTGCATCGGCGTCGGGCAGGGTGACGCAGTTCTCGTTGAGTCACCATGACGGGCCGTCAGCACGAGAGAGGGAGCCCGCCATGCTAGATCTGTCCCCGCGCGAGGAAGATCTCGAGCCGATCGAGAAGGCCTCCCGCGACGAAATCGAGGCGCTGCAGCTTGAGCGGATGAAGTGGTCACTGGCGCATGCGTACAACAACGTGCCCTTCTATCGCAAGAGTTTCGATGACCACGGGGTTCACCCCGGTGACCTGACCGGCCTGTCGGACCTGGCACGGTTTCCGTTCACAGTCAAGACGGATCTGCGCGACAACTATCCCTTCGCGCTGTTCGCCGTTCCGATGGAGCAGATCCGCCGGATCCACGCCTCGAGCGGTACCACGGGCAAGCCGATCGTGGTCGGCTACACCCAGAACGACCTTGACATGTGGGCTTCGGTCGTTGCGCGCTCCATCCGCGCGGCTGGTGGCCGTCCTGGGATGAAAGTGCACAACGCCTACGGGTACGGGCTGTTCACCGGCGGCCTGGGGCTCCACTACGGCGCCGAGAAGCTGGGCTGCCCGGTCATTCCGGTGTCAGGCGGCCAGACCGAGCGCCAGGTACAGCTGATCGAGGATTTCGAACCCGACATCATCGTGGTGACGCCCTCCTACATGCTGTCGATCCTGGACGAGATGGAGCGCCAGAACATCGATCCGGTGAGCACCTCCTTGAAGGTGGGCATCTTCGGCGCTGAGCCCTGGACCGAGGACATGCGCACCGAGATGGAAACCAGGCTCGACATGCATGCGGTCGACATCTATGGCCTGTCGGAGGTCGTCGGCCCTGGCGTCGCAAGCGAGGCCGTCGAAACCAAAGACGGCCTGCACGTCTGGGAAGACCATTTCTATCCGGAGATCATTGATCCTGTGACGGGAGAAGTACTTCCCCCCGGCGAGAAGGGCGAGATAGTTTTCACATCGCTCACTAAGGAGGCCTTCCCGATTGTCCGGTACCGGACCAGGGACCTCACCCGCCTGCTGCCGGGCACTGCGCGCTCAATGCGCAGGATGGAGAAGGTGACTGGCCGGAGCGACGATATGATCATCCTGCGGGGTGTCAATTTGTTCCCCAGCCAGATCGAGGAGATCGTCCTGGGAATCCCGGGCCTGACCGCGCATTATCAGTGCGTGCTCACCAAGCCGGATCGGATGGACGCCCTGGAGATCCGCGTTGAGGCCCGTGCCGGTTTCGCTGCGGACCATGAACGCGCGGAAATGGCCAGGCAGGTAGCAAAGCGGATTAAGGACGTCATCGGGGTGCGCTGCGCCGTGGACGTGGTGAGGCCGAACGAAATCGAGCGATCCGCCAGCGGTAAAGCCCGGCGGCTCGTCGACAACCGGCCGAAATGACCGGCGAGCCCTCGTCCTCCGGCCGGCCCGGGAGGACCCGAAAGGGGCTCACGACGGCATCGCCCTCTATGGCACCGCACCGCTGTCACGCTCACGAAATCTGGCCGCACTGCGAGCTGAGCGCGGTCTGCCGTCCTCGGGCTGACGAGACCGACCCAGGGTGACGAGCGGGCGCTCACTTCACACACGCGAGCGGCGCAACGGCAGGCGCCGAGCAGTTCCGGGTCACGGCTGGCCAGCGTGGCTCAGGAAACCACGGTTACCAGGTCGCCGATCGCGAGGTGGCTGAAGGCGACATGGGCGGTCGGGATGGGCAGCTCTACGCAGCCGAGGCTCTGCGGGGACCCGTACGAGCCTCGCACGAACCCGTGCACGGCGTCGCCGCCGTTGAAGTAGTTGATCCAGTACACGATGTCGTCGTAATGGCTGCCATCCGGGTTGGTGCCGCTCATCGTGTTCACCGTGTACCGAACGTAGATGGGATATGTGCCGAGAGCGGTCGGATCCTCGGGGATGCCGGTATTGACCGGCGCCGTGAGCGCCGTCCTGCCGTTCTCCCACAGGATGAGCGTCTCGGGCAGGGTCTCCGAAACGTGCACATACGAGTATGGCTCGGGGTCCATATGGTTGGCGGCGGCGGCGCTGAGGAGCGCCTTCCACGAGGCGTCCGCAAGCTGGTTCACGGTCTCGTCGTCGGCGGTGTAGCCGTTGAAGGAGCGTTCCGTAGCGGCCATGAAGGCCATCAGCGCACCCTTGACCACGACGGTGGGCGAGCCGGGCTGCCACTGGGCCTGGAGTGACGCCGGGGTCGACTGCCAGCGCCAGGAGAAGCTGCCCTTCAGCGGGCTGCCGAGCGTCGCCACCTCGCCAGCGAAGGTAGTCGGCGAGCGGACGCCTGGCGCCGGGGTGAAGTTAAGCGGCAGGTAGTGCAGCTGGGCAAGGACCTGCTGCAGGCGCAGCACCGAGGCTTGCGTGACGGCGAAGTGGTAGGACACTGAAGCGGCCACGACCACCGAGCCGGCGGAAGAGCCGCCCACGACCGTCACCGGGCGGTCAAACGAGACTCCTACCGCGGTGCCAGGTCCGAAGCCGAGGCCCCGCGGCGTGAACACCAGCGTGTCGGGATCCGGCTCGGTCCAGGTTCCCGCTGTGGTTGGCGAGACTCGCGGGCGGGCCGTACCGAGGGCCCTGGCCACCGGCTCGTCGAAGGTCAGGGTGACCGGGCTGTCGAGCCCGGCGTGCGCGCTGCCCGGAGCCGGATCCGCTGCTGCTACCGGCACGCCGTCCTGCGGCGCCTCGAGCCAGTCCACTGTGGTCGACCGGGCGGCCAGGCGCTCCCACGGCCATGCCGCGGCCGCCACCTGAAGCGCGCCTCCCGACTGGTGCTCCGGCACGGCCAGCTGGGCCGTGGTCGAGGGCCGACTGAGCCGGATGACCCGGGCCGGCCCGTCGGCCGCCCGGTAATCGATGACGCTCACCGGGCGGTCGAAGCCGAGCGTTACCCGCGCCGGGCGCGCGGCGACGGCCACCCGCGCCGATGGCGCGGCCGATGGCGCCCGCAGCGTCGCCGACGTCGAGACCCCGGAGCCCAGCAGCCAGCGGAGCCAGGACGGCGGAGCGGCAGTGACGCGCACGTGCACCGTCCGGCCCTGCGGCAGGGCGGCGACGGGCACGAAGCCCGTGCTCTGGCGTGCCAGCGCGAGCGACCGGCCATCACTGGTCGCGCGAATGCCGGTCACCTCGGTCCCGACGCCGCCCAGGTGCACCTGGACGAGCGCCTCTCCCGATGACATCGAGACTGCCGGACGCCCCAGGAGCGCCACCAGAGCAACGCCGATGCCCACTATCACGACCGCGGCACCCGCGCCGATGCCCGCGCGGACCGCCCAGGTCCGATTCATCTGTTCAGCCGATGGTCCCATCATCGGGCCGCCCTCTCGAGCCCGCTCCGCGCTCCCATTCATTTCTTATCACGTCTTATCACGGCCCGGACGAGTCCTTCGGCTCCGCCACGGCGGGCGCCGGCCGCGCCGCGAGATTGAAGCCGGTTATGTCCTGGCCTGCCAGGCGTACCCCACGTCAGACGACGTGGTCCTAGACTTCGACCAGTAGGCGCGTATCCACGCCGGGCAAGGGCTGTCTGTTCTAGGCACCGCCCGCCACGCTGAACCTCAAGGACTACGAGGACTTCACGGAATATCACGGCCTGCCCATCCTCGGAGCGCAATAACCACAAGGCCTGGAACCTGCCGGCGGTGAAACTAGGGCTGGGTGGGGCTAGCCGGGTCCGCCGTACCCGGTTGGGTCAACGCGTCGAGCATCTCGCCGAGGTGTTCATAAATCCCGAGGTGGCCTTCACCCTCCCGCAGGACGAGCCGTGCCTGGGGCAGATTCTGCGATAGCCACAATCCGTGCGCGGGCGGCGCGAAGCGGTCGTCGCTGCCGTACCACAGCACAACCGGGCAGCGGATTGCGCTCAGGTCAATGTCCCAGTCCCCGACCCAGGAGACGTTGTCCCAGCCGCCGCCGCTGGTTCCCTGGCGCAAGGCCTCGTGCATCGTGTCTGCAAACGCCGAGGCGAATCGCTGCTCGCGCAGCAGCTCACTGTCGCGGGAGGACAGCAGATCCTCGAAGGCGGAAACCATTCCGGAGCCGCCGGACACGCGAGACAGCTCTACCAGCGGCTCGAACCCGGCCGCGAATGCCGACGCCGCAGCGGGCGGGTCGCCCGGCAGCAATGACAGCGCGGCGCGGTCGTTGTCATCGAGGTCGCCGAGCGCTCCGGGAACCAGCCGGAACGGCCCGGCGCCCGAGGCGATCCCCGCACGGCTAACCCGGCCGCCCGGGACTGCGGCAGCAGCCAGCGCCCCCGGCCCTCCGCCGGACATGCCGAGCGTCGCGAACCGGGCCACCCCCAGCCCGTCGGCAACCGCATGTGCATCGGCAGCAATCGACGCGAGCCCGAACGGCGCGGGGCTGGAACCGCCATAGCCAGGCCGGTCGAAGGAAACGAGCCGGACGCCGCGACCGGCAGCGAGCTGCTCGCCAAAGCAAAGGTCCAGCCGGGAACCCGGGGTCCCGTGGAAGTACATCACCGCGTCGCCCCCCGGGTCACCCGCATCACGGACCCGCAGCACCCGGCCGCCGCGGTCTATCTCAGTCTCCCGCATCTGATGACAATAACGATGCGGCTACCACCGGGATCAACCGACGCACTTTGACGACCGCAGCCAGCATCCAGCGCGGTCATGCCGCTCCCTGCCCGCGGAAGCATCCGGCCCGGGCTTCCCCCGCGGGAGTTACTCCTCGCCGATGTCGGCCAGGCTCTGGCGCAGTTCGGTGATCAGCGGATCGCCATCGGGCAAGGTGCGCTCCAGGCGGTCGACCGTGTCGCGCAGCAGCGCGCGGGCGTCGCCATAGCGCCCCAGCCGGCGGTACACCTGGGCCAGCCCCGCACGGCTCCGCAGCGTATCAGGGTGACGGGGGCCGAGCACCCGCTCGAACCCGGCCCAGGCCTGCTCGCAGGCCAGCTCCGCCGCCGCCGTCTTGCCCGTCTTCTGGTAGGCGGCGCCGAGGTTCTTCCGGGCCGTAAGGGTGTCCAGGTGATCGGGCCCAAAGACGCGCTCCCGGTCGGCCACCACCCGCTTGTAGGCCGCGACTGCCTCTTTTGCCCGGCCGCTGGCAAGGTAGGAGTCGGCCAGACCCTGACGGGTAGTCATCGTCTGCGGGTGCCGGGATCCCTGGGAGCGCTCCCGGTCGCCCAGCGTGCGCCGGTAGAGGGCGATGGCGTCGGAGTACTGGCCCGCAGCCAGGTAGGCGGCGGCGAGTTCGTCCCGCGCGCCGAGCGTGCCGGCCTGCCCGGGCCCGCAGACCTGCTCGAATTGGGGAACCGCACGTTCAAGGACGGTGATCGCGGCCGGGAGCTGGAGCGCCGCCACGAGGGCGTGGCCCAGGCGGCGCCGCGCCTCGATCACGTCACGGTGATCCGACCCGAGCTTGTCGGTCAGGCTGTCGAGTACCCACTGGAACCACGGTATGGCGTCGTCCGCGCGCCCGGCCGCAAGGTAGGCGTCGGCCAGCCGCTGGCCGGCCAGCATCGTGTCCGGGTGCCCGCCGCCGAGCAGGCGGCCGCCGGTCGTGGCCAGATCGCGCCAATGGTCCACCGCGGGTTCGGTCAGGCGGACGCGGTCCAGGCTGTCCCCCGCCCGCACCAGCAGGGGATGGCAGCCGCCGTGCCACAGCAGGTCTCCGGTGATCCGCCGGAGGGTCGCCACGCAGGATCGCAGGCCGGAACAAGGCCAGCCGGGCAGATCCCGTTCCGGCCAGGCCTGGAGCAGCGCGTTCGCGACCGAACTCGCCGCCTGATCCGGCATTCCCTCGGGCATCGCGGCCCGCAGCGCCGCTTGCAGCACTGGGCTGATCCGGACCGTCGGCGGTGCCGTCACCGGTTCGACGGTCAGCAGGCCGGCCTGTTCCAGCGCCGCCAGCGCCGCGCGGGCGCGCTCGCTGCTGGCCGGGACGTCGTCGCCGCCCGCGAGGAAATCGCCTGCCGCAGGAGCGGCGAGGACGGTTTGGGGAATGCCGTGCCCGTCCAGCAGCGCGGCCAGGGCCAGCAGCAGCTGGGCCGATCCGTCCGGCGACAGCTGGTCCGCCCGTCCGAATGAGAACGTCCACGTCACCGCGGCCGCCGGCGGCCGTGCGCTGGACGACTCCGCCAGCTGCTCCCGCCTGCGCACGAAATGTGCCCGGTACTCGCGGCACGACAGCGTGGAGTTGGCGATCACCGCACTAGCCTGGGCCAGCGCGACCGGCTCGAAGTCCAGGTCCTGAGCCAGTTCGATCGCGCCGTGCCGCTTGTCCGGGTAGGCCGACAGGCGCCCGTTCAGGTAGTTAATGGCCTCACGCAGGCTGAACGGCCCGACCGGCACGACCCGCATGCCGCCGGGGACGGCCGCAGCGTCGGCGGAGGTCACCAGCACCCGGCCGGCCGGGCCGGCCGGCCACAGACCATCCAGGTTCGCCGGGCCGGCCAGGTCATCGAGTACCACCAGCCACGAACGGCTGGTCTCGCCCAGCCAGCTGAGGAACTGGGCGGCGACTGACTCACAGCTGCTCGCCTGGTCCCGGCCGGTCGCGGCGGCCGTCGCCGCGGCGTAGCCGGACAGCACCGAGGCCCGGCTCGTGGCCTCGATCCAGACCAGCAGGTCTACCCCGCCTGCCTGCCACAGCGACTGGGCGAAAGCTACCGCGAGCTGGGTCTTACCCGACGACCTCAGCCAGTCCTGCGCATCGGGAGCCGCCACCGGGCCAGCGACGGGAGCCGGCACCGGCGCCCGATCGGGGACGAGCGCCACCGCGGCCCCGGCCGGCAGCGCAGCCGCCAAGCCGCGGGCCATCTCCAGCCTGGCACTGAAACCGTCGGCCAGCGGCGGCACTGTCCCGGACCGGATGGGCCAGGGCGGCCGGCCGGGGGCCGCGCCTGCCGGGCCCGCGGGCGGCGACACTGGGCTGCTCATGGCGCGCTGCTCATGGCGCGCTGCTCATGGCGCGCTGCTCATGGCGCGCCGCACGCGGACAGCGCGGCCCGGGGCCGCCGGCCCGTCTGGGTGAGCAGGTCATGTCAGGGTGCACCGTCCGGATGGCATGGCGGGCCACAGGCCGGCCGGCGCCTGGAGCCAGATCCGGCTCGCTGGCTGCACCGACGTCGGCTGGCCGAGCTGAAGAGGCCATATCCTTTCTCCCCGCTGGCCCCGGCCGAGGCCGCCTTCGTCGGCGAAACCAGAGAGCGGCCAGACTGCACATCGTTGCCCTAGCCTGCCAACTATCAGCACGGATAGGCAATCCCCCCCAGTGACTAGGCCGTTTCCCGGGTCCATGGCATCCCGATGCCGCCCGCTCGCGCAGGACGCGGCCCGATCCGGGAAAGGCGCGAATGACGTGCCCGGCGTCCCGGGCCAGCCGCCGGCTCGTCATGCCCTGGCTCGGTGTCCGGCGGCGGCTGACCCAGCGCCGGCCTCGCTCACAGCTCCTGGCTGAAGACCAGCACGGGAGTGGTCCTGGTGAGTGTCTCCTTGCGGAAGAAGGCGGGGGCGGTCACGCGCATGAAGGCAAAGCCGATCACTCCGGCCACCGCCGCCAGCGCGGCGATGATGAAGATACCGCCGATCTGCCAGTGCAGGACCGGCACCGTCCACCTGGTGTAGCTGTTGGACGCGACCCAGTCGCTCTGCAGGCTGTAGAAGCCAGCCGCGTACATGATCAGCCCGCCTAGCCCGGGCAGGATGCCGCGCATCCACAGATTCCAGCCGCTGCTGGTCAGAGTGGCCCGGTAGTACCAGACACAGGAGAACGCAGTCAGCCCATAGTAGAACGCGATGTACAGGCCAATCGCGGTGACCGCGTCAGCGATCGGGTTGCCGCCGGAGATGTAGTTCAGCGGAATGTACAGGATGATCGAGATCGCGCCCATCACGAGAGTGGACACCGTCGGGGTCAGGTACCTGGGGTTGATCTTGGCGAACGACTCGGGCAGCGCCCCGTAGGCGGCCATCGACAGCGTCGTGCGGGCGGTCGGCAAGATCGTGGTTTGGGTCGAGGCGGCGGCCGAGCTGAGCACCATGAGGATCAGCAGCCGGGACAAGACCGTGCCGAGCCCGGAGGTGCCGAAGATCGCGCCCCCGGTGACCGACAGCACGTCGAACTGGTGCGCCGGATTCGTCAGCCCCACGCCCTTGCCGCCGATGCCGGCGAACGCCTGCACGGCGATGATCACGATCACGTAGGTGACGAGCAGCACGACCGTCGAGATGATCGCCGCCCGGCCCGGCGTCCGGGACTTGTCCGCGGTCTCCTCATTCACCGACAAGGCGGTGTCCCAGCCCCAGTAGATGAACAGCATCAGGATGATCCCGGACACAAAGGCCGAGACGGGCAGGTGCGACGGCGACAGCCAGCTGAAGCTCAGGTGCAGCGACCCGGGCGGCGGATGGCTGCCGAACACCCGGATCAGCGCCGTCACCGACAGGACCAGCAGCATGATGATCTCGATGGACAGCAGCGCCTTCTGGAAGTTGGCGGAGACCTCGATGCCGCGGTAGCAGATATAGGTCATCGCGACGATCCACAATATGCCGACCAGCATTACCCAGCCGCTGGAGGCATTGCCACCGATCGCGCTGTTCGGTCCCTGGATGAGGAAGAACAGGTACTGCCCGGCCACCTGGGCCAGGCTGGCCATGACCAGGACGTCCGCCGCCACGACGCCCCAGCCGCCGGCCCAGCCGGTTTTCGGCCCGAACGCCCGGGCCGCCCAGATGAACGTGGTCCCGCAGTCGGGATCGGCCTTGTTCAGCTCGCTGAAGCCGATCGAGCACAGCAGCATCGGCACGAACGCCAGCACGGCGACCAGCGGGGACTTCAGCCCGACGGCGGCCACCACGAAGAACAGCGTCGCGGCCAGGCTATAGGCCGGGGCGGTCGAGGCCACGCCCATGACCACGCTGGACACCAGGCCAAGAGCGCCTGTCTTGAGACCCTTGTCCCTGGGCTTCTCCACTGGCCGCAGGCCAGAACCAAAGATGGCCATGGCTCGCCTTCCTGTTAGCCGCCCGATCGTGCTGCGATTCCGCCCCGATCGTGCCCGGGACACACTAGCGCGGGACCGACGACGACGACTTTTCAGGCTACTGCGGGTCGCTGTAGGACGAGTGGTAATCGGGCTCGGTCCGGAGGCACTCCCCTAGCGAGTTCAACGTCAAGCGCGGAGACCGCGTCGTTGGCATCGATCGGCGGCGGCGTCAACCGTCAGCTGCCAGGCCGAAATAGGGCAGGCAGGGCTCCAGACCGCCGATCTCGACCGGCACCGCCCGCGTGGACCGCCAGTCGGCGCGCGTCAGGCGCAGACGACGCATAACCGCAGGACGCCCGCGCACCAGGTGCCGCTCGACGCCGTCGTCGCGGTACCCGAGTTTGCGGGACACGGCAATCGAGGCGGCGTTGTCCTCAAACGCAGCGGACACCGCGTACTGCGCCCCTAACCCCTGGAAGGCCAGGTGCAACACCGCTGCCCGCATCTCGGTCCCGATTCCCTGCCCTTGGAAGGAGCGCCCGAGCCAGGAGCCCGTGCTCACCTCGCGCAGCACCGCGAAGTCCCGGGCGCCGATGCCCTGCGTGCCGACCACAGCGCCATGGCGGGCCACGGCGAGCTCCAGCCTCCAGTCGGACGGCTTCCAGGAGCCCCATTGCGACCAGTGGTATTGCAGCGTGGCACGGGCGCGGTCATCCGGTGGCGCATCGGTCCAGGCGACCGTGAACGGCTGCACATCAGGATCGTGCACGCCCACGGCCGCCAGGTCGGCCAGCGCGTCCAGGTCGCCGAGCGTAGGCCAGCGCAACTCCAGCGCCGGGGTACGCAGCCGGAGATCAGCCAGCGGCCATCGGGAAGAAACCATGGCCGTGATTGTCCACGGCCAGCCCGGTCGCGGCATCCTGTTATTGGCCGTCCATTCGTCCGCGCTACACGTCTCACCATCCTGACGGGCGCTGGGATGCATCCGATCATGCCGGTGGGCGGGCGATGTCAGCGGCCGCGGAGCCCGGCCGTGACGGCCGCGGGCACCAGCAGGCTCGTCTAAGCCGCGACTGGGAAGCAGTCCGCTTGGAGCCGACTCCGGTCTTGTGATGAACTGGACCGCGGACGGACGGCAAGGGAGGCCACGTGAAGGTTCTTGTCGCGTACGCGAGCAGGAGCGGCCGCACCCGGCGGGCTGCCACTGCGATAGCTGATGCCTGCCGGGCCGATGGCCACGACGTCGCCCTCCTGCCGCTCGCCCAAGTCGGGCAGAGCCAGGTCGGCCAGTGCGACGTCGCGGCCATCGGCTCATGGGTGGAGGGCTTCATCCTGTTCGGGGTGAAGCCGGCCCGGGCCGCCACCCGCTGGCTCGACCAGGCGCCGTCGCTGGCCGGCAAGCAGGTCGGTGTGTTCGTCACCTATGCCGTGAACCCGAGGGGCAGCCTCGGTGTGCTGCGCCGCGGGGTTGAGGCCCGGGCGGGCAAGGTGGTCGCCGAGCACAGCAGCCGGCGCCAGAACCCTGAGGCTGGCGCGGCCGGCTTCGCTCGCCGCCTCCTGGGCGCTGGCTGAGCCGTTCCCCGGCGACGAGGAAACCGTCGCCGTCTGGGGGGCCACCCGACACGAAGCCACGCCCTCGGTAGGCCAAGAGGTCCCTGCCGATCGCAGCACGGCCCGCCGGCGAGGTCGTGGCTTCTGCCGATGATCCCCGTAAGTAGGCTGGCGGCATGCGCATAGTGATCGCGGGTGGGCACGGGAAGATCGCGCTCCTCTTGGAGTCCCTCCTCGCCGAGCGCGGCGACCAGGCCGTGGGGCTGGTCAGGAACCCGGCCCATGTCGCCGATGTGCAGAAGGCCGGCGCCGAAGCTGTCGTCTGCGATCTGGAGGCCGCCTCGGCCGGTGACGTCGCGGTTCTGCTGGCCGGGGCCGATGCGGTGGTATTTGCGGCCGGTGCCGGCGCGGGCAGTGGCGCCCCTCGCAAGGATTCCGTCGACCGGGCCGCCGCCGTGCTGATGGCCGACGCCGCCGAGCGGGCCGGGGTCCGTAGGTTCGTGCAGGTCTCCTCGATGGGAGCCGGCCAGCCGCCGCGGCCCGGCAGCGATGAGGTCTGGGCTGCCTACATCACGGCGAAGACCGCCGCCGAGGACGATCTGCGCTCTCGGGACCTGGACTGGATAATCCTGCGCCCGGGCGGCCTCACCGACACCCCGCCCACCGGCAAGATCCGGCTCGCGGCCCCGCCGGTCCCCGGTGGCACGGTCCCGCGCGCCGACGTCGCGGCGGTCATCGCTGCCCTGCTCGACGATCCGCGTACCCGGCAGCAGACGCTTGAGCTGGTCGGCGGAGACCGCCCTGTCGCCGCAGCCGTGCGCCGCATTTCTTAATCACGGCACCGGGGACCGCGCTTCCCACATCGCCCCCAGCCCGCGCTCCCCGGCTGACTCACCCGGAAGCTCCGCTGCGTGCATGGGTGGCCGGTCAGGTGGCGCGGTCCGGTGCCGGGCGTCCGAGGAAGTTCTCGTAGAACGCGTCGATGTCCGGCTTGAAGTCGAACAGCACGGGGTATCCGGGCGGTACCGCCTCGACCTCCAGCAGCGACCAGCAGCCTGGGCAGATGTACTCCCGCAGCTCCATCCACTGCGGGTCGCAGCGGTGGTACTGATCGTAGATCTCTTCCAGGAGTTCCTCGGAGTCGCGGACGAGAATGCGGGTCTCGCGCTTCCAGTTGCGGTCGACTGGGCCGAACACATAGCCACAATCGCATATGACGACGCGCTGGCCGTCGCGCGCGACGACGAACAGGTGCTCGGCGAGTGGGAGCAGGATCTTGTCGTCGAAGGCGGCGCGCTCCTGCAGTACCTGCAGGTACAGGGCGAACCGCGACGGGTCTTTCGTGGCTGACATCACGCCCTTGAGCTGTTGCCACGGCAGCTTGCCGTCGAGCAGGTCGGCCAGGCCCTTCCCATCGAGAGACGGCATCGTCGGCTCCTTATATGTCGAAGGTGTCGGGCAGGTCCCAGAAACGGCGGAACTCGCGGGCCCAGTCTTGGGACGCCATCGACTGCCGGTACATCAGCTTCACTGGTGCGATCAAGGCACCTGCTAGCAGCCGGGCGCGTTCACGCTGGTAAAAGTCGTCATATGGGACGGCCCGAGCGGCGCGCCGCTGCCGCAGCCGGTCGCGCTCGGCGGCGGTCGCCTTCTCGTCTACCACCGGTCCCTCGCCGTTGGCGTCCACGACTACGCCGAACGCGCGGCGGGCGGTCTCGGGCAGGTAGACGTGCCGCTCGACGTCGTGGGTGATCGCGGCCGGGTCGCGCTCGAGCGGGTCGCCGTAGCCCGGGCCCCCGGAGAACAGGGACAGGAACAGGTCGCTGTTGCCGAAGACCTCCGGGAACATGAGCCCTTCGTTGACGCGGGTGATGTCGCCCTGCACAAGCGCCTCGATCTCGGAGGCTGACGGCGAATACTCGCCGAGCGGATAGGGCTGCTGGGCGGCTGCCAGCTGCGGCATGTTCGTGTTGTGGGCCCAGACCTTGTAGTCGGCGGAGTTGGGGTAACCACCGAAGATGCCGGCCCCTCCGTGGAAGGCCCGTCCCTCCCGGAAGGAGTACAACTGCAAACTCGCCACTCCGTGCACGTAGCGCAGGGCCTCCCAGCCGGAACCGCCGCGGTACTTGCCGTAACCGGCGGTGTCCGGCTTGAACCGGCGGGACAGGTACAGCAGGCCCGACTCGATCGTTTCCCAGACCTCGGCGTCCCCCATGTCGGACTCGGGGTTCCACATGGCGTACGCGGCGTCAAGGCCGTCCATCGTCCCGCGGGCTCCCAGCCCGACCGAGCACAACTCGAAGTTCGAGACCGGAAAGTAGGTCGTGCCGTCGGCGAGCAGCCCGCCGCCCTGGAGCGGGTCGCCGGTAAACCCGTAGCCGGTGACGATCTCCTCCCGGTAGCCGCGGCTGAAGTAGCCGCGGGACAGGCAGCGGAAAAGGCCGGTGAAGGACGGGATGAGAAATGCCCACGGGGTGCCGTAAGCCAGTGCCGGGTCCTGCGCGTTGCACCAGCTGCCGGGCGGGAAGTAATGCTTGGCGGCGAGGTAAGCGCCGTCATTCACTTTGCCGTCATAGATCAGTGTCTGCGTGATAAGCACCCACAGCGCCCCTTGCATGGAGCCCTCAGAGGCGTTGAAGGGAGCGTTCACTGTCCCGCTCGCCCCGTCCATGGACATATGGAACTCACCGCCGCGACCGATGGTCAGCCGGAGCGGTGCGTGCATGAGCAGGTCGACACGCGATTCCGGGTGCCACGCCTTGTCAGCCATTGGCATGTCGATGAACGAGGCGGTCTGGTATTCACCCGGGACGAGACGCTCCCGGATGCGGGCGAGGAAAATCTGCCGGCCCTCCTCGACCGCCTCGTCCATGAATGGCCGTACGTAGTCGAGACCCTCTTGGTCGATCAGGCGGTGCAGGGCCTCGGCGACGATGTAGCAGCCGGCGATCCGGCATTTCTCGTCCAGCGCCCAGTACATCGGTGTGCGCACGCTGCGAGCAGCCTTGACGAGCCAGTCCTTGTGCAGCTCGTGGTTCGATCCCACCTTCTCGCAGGTGACGTAGAAGCCGTCCTCGTACCGGTTGGCGGACGCGACCGGGTCATGGCCGGGCGTGCCCGCGCCGATGTCGACCTGGTGGGCCGTACCCCCGACCCAGGCGATCAGCTCCCCGTCGTGGAACACCGGGATAATGGTGTGCACGTCGGTGGTGTGCACATTTCCCAGGGTCGGGTCGTTGTTGCAGTAGATGTCGCCCTCGGCGATGCCGGGCTTATCCTCGTAGCCCTGGCGGATCATGAATTTGATGCCTTCGGACATCGTGTGGACGTGCGTGATGATGCCGGTGGAGACCACGACCGAGTCGCCCTCCGGCGTGTAGAGGGCGAAGCACAGCTCACCGATATTCCGCACGATCGGCGACGCGGAGATATGCAGTGCGGTCTCGCGGGCGCTGACGAGGGCGCCGCGCAGCTCGGCCCATACCCGCTCATAGCGGAAGTGGTCCTCCTCCTTCAAGGTCAGGTGCTCGATGCCCTTGTAGCGGCCCGTTTCGGCGTGGCGCTGCTCGGAGGCCGCCAGCCGTGTCGCGAGGCTGGTGGCGGCGGATGGGCTGTCGGCCATGCTGCTCCTCCTGTCAGCCGTGGTGTAGCTCGAACACGCGGTAGCGATCGAGCTTGGCGGACCTGCCGGTGGGGACGTAGAACGTTGTGGCGGGACTCTCGATGATCGCCGGTCCCTCGATCACGTTGCCCGAGACCAGCTCGTCCATCTCGTAGAGCCTCGCGTCGGTCCAGGCATGCTCGTATATGCGCCGGACGCCCTTCTCCGCTGAGCTGGACGGCTGGGGACCGGACTCGGGGAACTCCGGGATGACCGGCTTGTCGGTCTTGTACGTCCCCACGCCGATCGCTTTCGTGATGAAGTAGCCCGACTCGGGGCTGCGGGCAGCTCGCGCGAAGACCTTGGAGAACAGGTCGTCGAAGTCGTCCATCAGGTGCCGCAGGTCCGCGTTCGGGTCGCCGGTGAGCCGGTTGGCCTGCACTTCGAGGTCGTCCAGCATGCCGAAGTACTGCATCCGGACGCTCGGCGTGAAGGTGAGCTGCGCTTGATCGATGCCTTCGCGCTGGGCGTCGGCGGTGATCTGCTCGTGCAACGCTTCCCACGTCTGCGTGAGCATCTTCATGACACCGGCGTGGTCGCCGTCCGGCGGCACAAGCAGATCCACCGACCGGTCGTAGCGATAGCTGTAGTCGGCGCAGGCACCACCGAACGCCGAGAACGCGGCCGCCCACGACGGCACCTTCACGGACTGGAACCCCATCCCGTCGGTGTAGCCGGCCACGTGCAGCGGGCCGCCACCGCCGTAGGACAACAGCTGGTAGTTCTCCGGGGCATAGCCCATGCCGAGGATCATGCCGGTCAAGTGATCGCGCATCTGTGTCTCGAGGAGGCGCACCACGCCGAGCGCGGTGGCCTCGACGTCGGTGCTTCCCAGCGGCGCGGCGACCTGCTCCCGCAGCGCCTGCCGCGCCCGGTCGACGTCGAGCTCGAGCTCGCCGCCGAGGAAGTACTCGGGGTTGAGGTACCCGAGCACCACATCACAGTCGGTGAGGCTCGGCACGGTCTCGCCGCCAGGCTCCCAGCAGACGCCGATGCGGCTGCCGGCCGAGTCCGGGCCAAGCACCACTCGCTGTACCGCTTGATCGACTCGGATGCGGGTCCCGGTGCCGGCCCCGATGGAGTCCATCGCCACGTGCGGGAGCGCCAACAGCATCCGGGCGACCATCGGCTCGGTGCGGGTGGCCACGACCCGTTCGGAGATCAGGCCGACGTCGAAGGACGTGCCTCCGACATCTGTGCACACGACGTTGATGCCGCCGTACAGCTCGGCGGTGATCCGGTCGCCGCCGATCAGTCCGCCGATGGGACCGGAGACGATGGTCGAGACTAGCGACCGGTGCTCCGGGGAGATCGTCCCGCCGTACGACGTCAACACCCGCACCGGCGCGTGCGAACCGAGCTCGGACTCGAGCCGGGCGCGGATGCCGAGCAGTTGCTGCCGGCTCGGCCGCGCTGCGTACAGCTCGACTAGCAGGGTGTTGAGACGGGCGAGGTCCCCGCGGACGGGCGAGTGCGTCGAAGAGGTGAAAACTGGGATGTCCAGGCCGCGGGCCTCGATCTCCCTGCGGGCGATGTCAGCGATCTTGTTCTCGTGGCGGGGGTCCCGGTAGCAGTACAGCAACGAGATGCACAGCGAGGTGATGTCGAGGTCGAGCAGTTCCCGCACGGCCTGCTCCGCCTCCTGCTCGTACAGCGGGATGACCTCCTCGCCGAAGAAGCTGATCCGGCCGCGCACGCCGCGGATCCGGCGGCGGGGCACGAGCGGCTCGTTGTGCACATGAGTGACCGCGTGCAGGCGGTCCGCGTAGTGGTAGCCCGCGTAGGTCTGCACGGCCCGCTCGAGCTGCAGGTAGTCCTCCATGCCGGCGGTGACGATGACGCCGATGCGCTCGGTGCTGCTGCGCTCCAGGAGCCGGTTGAGCATGGCCGTCCCCGAGTAAACGGCCGCCCGCAGTTCCGGGGCGATGTCTTCGGCCCGCCGGTTCCAGTAACCTGCCGCGTCCCGCAGTGAAGCAACGATCCCGATGCTCTCGTCATGCGGAGTCGTCTGCGCCTTGCCGATGGTGAATGCCCCGCGTTCGTCTACGACGAACGTGTCGGTCATGGTCCCCCCGGCATCGACAGCGAGGATACGGGCGGACCCGGTGGAGGTGCTGGCTTCCGGCGAACTCATCGGCGTGGGCTCCTCTCCGGCGACGTATCTCTCGACAATCCGCCGCCCTGGCAGACATCGGCAACGTCTGCAACCTCCACACCGGGCCACCGACGTTGTAGGTTGCGGACGAGGGGGATTCAAGCTGTGGAGGCGCTATGGCGCTCACGACGGCTAGCCGGTGTACTGTGCTGCACGCCTGCGAGCAGCTCGTCGCAGACGCCCACGACGTCCCAGAGGTCTTCCAGCACCTGGTCGACGGGGCCCGGCAGCTCCTGAACGCGCCCGCGAGCTGGTTCGCGACAATCGACGGCGACAACATGCGGATCGCCGCTCACAGTGGGCGCAGCCCCGAGATGCCCGCCCGGTGGTCGCTCAAGGCAGGGCAGGGCGTCGCCGGCGCGGTCGCTGCGACCGGCCGGCCGGCACTGCTCCGCGATTACCGTACCGATGGGCGGCGGGGCAGCGACGTCAAGCTGATCATCGACCAGGAGGAGCTGCGCTCCTGCGCGGTGGTGCCGGTCTGCGCTCCTGCCGGCGGCGTGCTCGGGGTGCTTTACGTCGGGGATCACGAGCCCGGCCGCATCACCAACGACGACGTGGACCTCCTCGCCCTGTTTGCAAGCACGGCGGCGGTCGCGGTGCAGCGTACCCGCCGCAGCACTGCCCTGCTCCGCCAGTCCGAGGCCCGAGAGCGTGCGGCCGGCAGCCTCCAGCGCGAGCTGGTGCTCCTGCAGCAGCTCGCGACCCTCCTGCTGACCGGCGCCGATGTGCAGCAGGCTCTGGCGCTGCTGTCAGGTGAGCTGAATATCGGGCTCGAACTGCGCGATCCGTTGGGGCGGGTGGTGGCGCGTGCCGGCGGGACGGGCACGCCCGTGATCGCCGAGCACCTGCTGGCCACGGCGGACGTGTCCCTGGGCGCAGTCACCGCGCACCGCGACCGGGACCTGGACGAATCCGGGGCTCAGCTGCTCGGAGCCGCCAGCGGCATCCTCGCCTTGCATCTGTCGCGCCGCCGGGAACGCTACGAGACGGAACAGCGGCTGCACCGTCAGTTCCTCATCGACTTGCTGCGGCCCGCAAGCGACCGGCATGAGCTCGCGGTCCGCGCATCCCTGCTGGGCCTGGACCTCGAGTCATCGCGAGCCGTGTGCTGCGTGGGCATACACGTGGGCCCCAAAGCACTGTTAGGCCGCCCGCCGGTGCTCACCAGGCGGGCGCTTGAGGTTGTCGAAGACGCCGTTGGGCGGCACTTTCCGCACTCGATCGTTATCCTGGCGGGTGCTGCGGCCGTTATCCTTGTCCCGCAGACGTGTCCTGATCGAGGCGTGCTGGTGCAGGGGCTGCGCGCGGCGCTGGCCGACGCAACGGCAATGCTCAACGGGATGCAGCTGTCGGCGGGCCTAGGCGCGCCGTGCCTGAGCCTCGACGACTACGCCGGCTCCTACCAGGACGCCGCACTCGCCCTTGAGCTGGCCCGGGGCCGGCAGGCCGGGGGCACCGTTCTGGCCCGCGAGGAGCTTGGCATCTATGCGATGCTGGCGCGGTCACTCGACCCCGAGGGACTGCGGGCCTGCATCTTGCCGGCGCTGGCCCCGCTCCTAAGTTCCGACGAGCAACGCGGCAGCGAGCACATCCGGACCTTGCGTGTCTACCTCGCCCACGACCGGCACCTGCAGCGGACCGCCGATGCCCTGCACCTGCACGTCAACTCGCTCCGGTACCGGCTGCGGCGCATCGAACAGCTACTAGCCATGGACCTGCACAATCCGGACGACCGGTTCCACCTCGAACTCGCCGTCCGGATCGCCGACGTGCTGCGGCTGACCCAGACCGGGCAGCCCTCACGCCGGCCAAGCGGATGATTGACCCTGACGAGATGTCGACGTTCGAGCTTGCCAACGGCCGGCGTTCGCCCGCCCTGCGTCAGGTGGCCTGGCACGTGGCGATGACTGTCCCGTTGCGGGTGAGCTGATATCCGGCGATCGCCGGCGTACTTTGGCTCGCCACGGTCCAGCTGAGCCCGACGTTGCATCGCCGGCGGTAAGGCAAATGCAGCCGACACAAGTTGAGCGCCGCCCCGGCTGGCCTCTTCCCAGCGCAGAAGACTCTACCGTGCGGGTCGTGTCAGGAGGCACACGATGCGGCGGACAGCGTTTGATCCAGGTTGCGAACGTAATCGACCTCATTGGGGCCCGGGTCGAATGGCAGCGAGTCGGTCAGCCCGGTCCACGGCTTAGGCGCGGTGTCCATTGACGTGACGGTCGGAACGGCGACCGTGAACCTGGGAAAGTTGGATTTACCCTGCGAGCCGTTTGTGTACACGAGCTGGATGTCCGTGCATGGCGAGGTGATCCGGTCGATCTCGGTGGCGTCGCTCGCCTCGTCCTGACCCGGCCCGGCGACAGTGCTGACATCGATGGCGGTGAAGCCATCCTGAGCGGCGCCAGGCGCCGGTGGCCACGCGCATGAGCGGACGACGAACTGGCTGGGCGCCGGGTCCGGGATCGGCGGCTCCGGCTGAGACAGATGGTGATCGGCCATGCAGGTGCGGACCTGCGCAGCATCGGTCGTGGCGGCATTCTGCTGCGCGGCGTTGCTGCCGGACTGCGAGATAAACAGGCCGATAACCGTCGCCAGGCTCGCCGCGATACCGAGGACGAGAGCGATCCATTGCAGCCGTCGACCGCCGACCGGTTTGTCGGCCTTGCCCGGCAATTGATCCGGAGACTCAGGATCCTTCTCCCCCACCCCTGCACCTACCGTTCGTGTACCTTTTGCGGTCAGGGCGATGGGCCAATGGTCGCACACCCCGATCGCTCCAGGGTCACCGAACTCCGCACGGGCCGTCTTGTCGCTGAGCGCCGAGCCCTTGTGCTGCCATTCTTCATCCTGGTCGCCCATGGCTGGTCCTCATGGCGTGGGTCGCCGCGCCGTCCGGTAGGACGGAGTTCCCGTCGCCCGCAATCGTGAGGGCAGTGTTGCATTAGCCAATCAGTGCGCATGACAGAGCGCGATGGAGATGGCTGGCTGATCAGATGGTCATCGCGAGCTTGGTCGAATGCTGCGTGGATCCGGTGGCGGGGGCAGTGTCGCGTTGTGCCATTCCCGGGCAGCGTCGGAGCATGATCCGCATGCTCTGCGGGTCAGATGGTGGCGATCACCTGGGGTTGCCGGTCACATGTTATGGACACCGAAGCTCACTCCGCCGCGACGAGGCCGAGCGCGGCGAGTTCGTCGCGGGCCCGGCAGTATGGCGCGTGGGATCGGCGACACCGACGCGACGGCTGGCTCCGCGAGGGTGGACGGATTGTCAGTCGTTGACCAGGAGCGTTGCCAGGACTCCCACGTCGGCCACGTCGAGGTGGGGGCGCACGTCCTCGGGTAGGTCCATGAACGACTCCGCGTGGCCGACGCCGGTGTGGACGGCAACGGCCAGCGCGCCACCCTGGCGTGCCATCAGCACCTCCAGCTCGGGGTCATCTCCCACGACGGCCAGCTCCGAGGCCGGCACGCCGAGGTGCCACGCCGACACCTGCAGCGCCTCCAGGGCCGGTTTGCCAACGACGGTCACCCGCGCTCGGGTGACGTCGCTGACGACGGTGCTGATCGCCCGGGAGGTTCCGAGCGTGCGGCCCTCCGCGGTGGCGAAGTAGAGCGACTGGGAGGCGCTGTAGAAGCTCGCTCCCTCGAGCACCGCGAAGCAGGCGGCCTCCAACGCATCGAAGGTCAGCTCCTCCCGGTACCAGCCCGCGAAGACGGCGTCCACGGTCGTACCGCGCAGCGGCGGGAGCGTCTCGATGCCGGCCGCCTCGAGCGGCTCGGTGATGCCCTTGCCGCCGAGCACCATGACCCGCCGGTGCCCCTGCCGCCGGAAAATCTCGGCCGCGGAGGTGGCCGGGGTGAGCACGGCGTCGTCGGGCACCGGGAGGCCGGCCTGCTGCAGGGCGTACGCGCACTCCCCGGGGGTCTTCACGGTGCCGTTGGTGAACACGCAGAATGGCGTACCCCGATCCGCCAGGAGCCGGAGGAACTCCACGGCACCAGGCAGAGCACGGATTCCTTCGTTGTTACGGTCGCCGAGGACCAAGGTTCCGTCCATGTCCAGCACGAAGCCGCGCACCGCGCGCAGCCGGTCGAGGACGGTGTGTCCGGGTTCAGGCATGAGCGGCGCCTTCCGGGCGTCGGTGTACGGACAGGCGCAGGCCGGGCTTGCTGATGGCCAGGTCGTGGACGGTCGTCCGCTCGCCCAGCTCGCGGAGCAGGCTGAGCACTGGAGTCAGGGTGGGGTTGTGGTGCTGCGGCGCGGGGCCTGCGGCGACCATCGCGTCGACCTGCTCGGCGGGCATGTGGGCCCGCAGCAGCAACTCCTCGTCGCTGATCGCGGCGCCGAACTGGCAGCGCAGCTCGGCTGGTGAGGGTGGCGGCGGCTCAGCCCGCAGCTCGCATGCACGCGGCCGGTCGAGGATCCGGTCGAGCACATCGGGGTCGATCGGGGCAGTGGGTCGGCCGAAGCTGCCGAGCGCGTAACGGATGACCTGGTCAGGCACGTTCGAGTAGCGCTCCCCGATGACGTTGAACAGGGCCTGCGAGACCACCATCTGCGGGAAGGGAGTCACCATGATCGGGTGCCCGAGCTCGGCGCGGACCTGGCCGACCTCCTCGATCACGCTCTCGAAGCGGTCCTCCATGCCGATCTCGCGCAGCTGGCGGCGGGTCGTGGTCATCACCCCACCGGCGATCTGGTGGTGCAGGAAGGCGGCGTCGAAGTCCTGGGGCCGCCCAACGGGGAGTTCCTCGGCCGCCGCCAGCCGGTCGAAGAAGGCGCACGCCAGGCCGAGGGCGCGGTCGTCGATCGCGATCCGGTGACCCATCTCGCGCAGGTTGGCCACGGTGCGCCGCGCCTCCGGCAGCGACGAGCCGTTGCCCAGCGCGCCGCAGCCGGTGTGCACGACCTCGACGCCCAGCTGGGGAGCGATCGAGTAGGTAAGCGGCGACAGTCCGATCGTGGCATGCGAGTGCAGCTCGAGCGGGGTCTCGCCGAGCTGCGCCTTGATCGCCGGCAGCAATGTCCGCGCCCGCTCGGCGGTGAGGATCCCCGCGGGGTCCTTGACGTAGACGCGGTCCATGTCCGGGCATTCGCGCATCTGGCGGGCCAGGTCGGCGTAGAACGCGTCGTCGTGCATCGCGCTGATCGTGAAGGTCAGCGCGCCGACCACCTCTTCGATGCCAGCCTTCTTCAGCCGCCGGGCGGTGGCCCGGGCGGCGTCCATGTCGTGCATGGGGTCTAGCACGACGACCCGGTCGATGCCGTTGGCGACGAGCCGGTCGTAGGCCAGCTGCATCGTGTCGGGGTGCGAGTTCTGCCAGCTGATGAACCGGAAGCCGGTGCCGATGAACTGCAGCTTCGTAGTCGGCATGAGCGCGCGGGTGCGCCGGAACAGTTCCCACGGGTTCTCCCGGTGGATGCGCACCAGCACGCCCATCGAGGTGCTGGAGCCGTAGTCCAGCGCCCGGAAGCCAACCCGCTCCAGGATCGGCGCCACTTGCAGCACGTGGGCGCTGCGCAGGCCTTCGGCGCCCCACAGGCTCTGGTTGCCGTCGCGCAGCGAGACGTCGACCAGTTCGACGTCGGCCATTAGGACACCTCCACCGGGTCGGGCTGGCGGGCCTGCAGAAACCGTTCGAAGAAGGCGGTATCCACACCGCCGGCGGCGAAATCTGTGTCGTCGAGCAGCGCCCGGTGCACCGGCGTCGTCGTCGTCACCCCGTCGATGCGCAACAGCTCCAGCGCCGCGCGGGTGCGGGCAAGCGCGTCGGCGCGGTCGGTCCCGTGCACGATCAGCTTGGCCAGCAGCGAGTCGTAGTGCGGCGGGACGACGGAGCCGCCCTGCACGTAGGTGTCGACCCGGATGCCGTCGCCGGCGGGCAGCACCACGCGGTCGATCCGCCCAGGCGAAGGGCGGAAGTCGTGCGCCCAGTCTTCGGCATTGATCCGGCACTCCACCGCGTGGCCGATCAGGACGACGTCCTCCTGCCGGATGCGCAGCGGCAGCCCCTCGGCCACGGCGAGCTGCTGCGCGACCAGGTCCAGCCCGGTGACCATCTCGGTGACCGGGTGCTCGACCTGGATGCGGGCGTTCATCTCCAGGAAGTAGAAGGTCTGCCGTTCCCGGTCGTAGAGGAACTCGACCGTGCCCAGGCCGCGGTAGCCCAGACGGGTGGCCAGGGCCAGCGCCCCGGCGGCCATCTCCGCGTGGACGCCCTCGGGGATCAGCGGCGCCGGAGCCTCCTCGAACAGTTTCTGGTAACGGCGCTGCACCGAGCAGTCGCGGTCGCCCAGGGCGACCGCGGACTCCCCGTCGCCGAGGACCTGCACCTCGACGTGCCGGCCAGCGGCGATGTACCGCTCCAGGTAGACCCGCGGGTCGCCGAAGGCTGCGGTGGCCTCGGAGACGGCGAGGTCGAGTGTGTGCGGCAGCTCCCCGGCGGAGCGGACCAGTTTCATGCCCCGGCCACCGCCCCCGCCAACCGCCTTGACCAGCAGCGGATAGCCGACCTTGGCCGCCACGGCCTGCGCGTCGGCCAGGTCAGCGGCCTCGCCGCCGGGCACCACCGGCAGCCCGGCAGCGGCGGCGTGTGATCGTGCGGTGAGCTTGTCGCCGACCGCGTGCAAGGACTCGACCGCCGGCCCGACAAAGATCACCCCGGCGCCGGCGCAGGCCTGGGCGAGGGCCGGGTTCTCCGACAGGAAGCCGTACCCGGGGTGCACCGCGTCGGCGCCGACCGCGACCGCCGCGCGCACTACCGCCGCCGAGTCGAGGTAGGACTGCGCGGCCGGTGCGGGACCGAGCCGCACGATGCCGTCGGCCATCCGGGCCGGTAGCGAGTCCAGCTCGGCGTCGGAGGCGGCGAGCACCGACTCGATGCCCAGGCGGGTGCAGGTGCGGATCACCCGGGCGGCGATCTCGCCACGGTTGGCGATGAGCAGGCGGTGGATCCTCACTGCGATCCCTCGCCGGATCCAGCCATGCCCGACGCCGGGTCCACCACGAGGAGCACCGCGTCGGCGTCGGCGAACTCGCCGTTGCCGGTGCGGAACTCGGCCACCGTGCCGCGCACGCCGGCATGCACCGGGGTCATCATCTTCATGGTCTCGACGATGCCGACGACGGTCTCCTCCTCGACCTTGTCGCCAACCTCGACAAAGGGGGGCGTGCCCGGCTTCGGCGCGCGGTAGAAAGTGCCCAGCAGCGGCGGATACACCGCCACCATCCCCTCCGGCACGGCGGAAGCCGGACGTTCCGGCCCGGCGGCGGCCGCGGGTTCGGCTCCGTGCTTCACCGCCGGACGGCGGAGCACCTGCTGCTCGGCCGTCCAGCCGGTGGCGCCCTCCCGGCGCACCGTCAGGGTGAGGTCGGCAAGCTCCAGGTGCAGCTCGTCCAGGCCGCTGGAGTCCAGCGCACGCAGCACGTCACGGACGTCATCCGGGGTAAGGTCCACGGTGCTCAGCCCTCCGGCGGGCGCTTGCCCAGCATGTTGAACACGTGGTCGTAGGCGCGGGCAGTCGGCGCGGCCACCTTCTGCTCGGCCGCGGCGGCGCCCTTCGCAGCCCACACCGTCTCCGGCCGGCTCTGCAGCAGCAGGATGTTCTCCCCAGGCGGCGCCGTCCGGGACACCGCCCATTCGATGTCCTGCGGGCAGCCGTAGTGTGCCTCTACCTTGCGAGCGATCACGACCAGCTCGGCGATCTCCTCGTCGCTGATCGAGGGGACGTCGCGCAGGTTGGCCGGCACCTCGCTCTCCACCACGCCGTCGCCGCCGGGATCGGGCTGGTGCCAACGGGTCTTGGTCGACACAGTCCGCCGGGTGATCTCTCCGGTGACCTTGCTGACCACGAAGGAGTCCGGGGTGACGTCGCCGCTGACCACGGCGGAGCCGAGACCCCAGCTGGCGTCAATGGCGACTACCGAGCGGTCGCCGGTGAGCGGGCTGCGGGTGAACATCACCCCGGAGCTGCGCGCGCCGACCATCTGCTGGACGACGACGGCCATCGCCAGGTCGGCCTCGGGGATGCGGCGGCGCAGCCGGTAGCTGACCGATTCGATGCTGTACAGGCTCGCCCAGCAGCGGCGCACGTAGTGCGGCACCGAGTCCGCGCCGCGCACCCACAGGTAAGTGTCCTGCAGCCCGGCGAAGCTGGCCTCGGCGCTATCCTCGCTGGTCGCGCTAGAGCGCACGGCCACCGGCAGATCGTGCTGGCCGCACTCGATTGCCAGCCGCGCGTAGCCGGCGGTGACCGCCTCGGCCACCTCGGGCGGCAGTGGCGCCGACTCGACGATCGAGCGCAGCTCGGCGCAGGCGACCGCGACGGCCTCGCCGTCGGCCGGGTCGAGGGCCACCACCCGGGAGCCGAGGTCGAGCGCGGCGACTGCGGACCGGAACGCCACCGTGGTCACCACGAAGCCGTCGGGGACGCGGATGCCGGCCCGCATCAGTTCGCCGAGGCTGGCGCCCTTGCCGCCGGCGGCGGGCACGTCGTCTCGGCCGACGTCGGCGAAGCGCAGCACGGTGGCGAGAACGGTCATGACAGTTCCATCAGCCGAGAATGGTGACGATGCCGCGGTCGCCGTCAACCCGGACGCGGTCACCCGTCTTGATCCTGGTAGTGGCCCGGCCGGTGCCGACGACGGCAGGCATGCCGTACTCGCGGGCGACGATCGCCGCGTGCGACATCGTGCCGCCGATGTCGGAGACGGCGGCGGCGATCTTGCCGAACACCGGGCCCCAGCTCGGCGCGGTCACCGCGCAGACGAGGATCTCGCCCTGACGGATCTGGCCGATCTCGTTGACGGTCATCAGAACGCGGGCGATGCCCTCGACCACGCCCGGAGAGGCCGCGTACCCGCGCACGATGTCATCGTCGAGTTCCTCGGCATCGAGCCAGGTCTCGATGGTCTCGTCGGTGACGCCCCACAGCATCTGCACCGCCGGATCGTTGAGCGACTCGGGCACCGGGCCCAAGGCCGGCGGCGGCGACCAGCCCGCGAGCGTCTCGACGATCGCCTTGCGCCGGGCGACGATCGGCTGCCAGTACCGGCCGCCGAGTTCCTTCCCGCCCGATGCCCAGGCCAGCTGGACGTCGGCCAGGGCGTCCTCGACCTCCAGATGGCGCAGGTGGAAGACGTCGTCGGCCTCAGCCAGCACGCCGCGCTCGGCCAGCAGCTGACCGAAGCCCCGGATCTTCTGGAAGAACCGGGTCGTGAACCAGTGCTCGCAGTAGAACTTGTGCGACTCGATGAAGGGGAACACCTGCCGGCACAGGCCAAGCATCTGGTCGAATGCGCCCTTCTCGTCCTCAGAGCCGAGCAGGGCACGGTACTGTTCAGCGATCCGCTCACGCTCCTCGGCCAGCCGGGCGGTCGGGCGGTCGAGATCCTGGCCAGCCCGGATCTCCTCGATATAGTGCGGCAGCGCCGCGAACGGGACGGTCAGGTCGTCGGCCCAGCACAGGTGGTGATGGTAGAAGCCATCCCCGACCGAGACGAGGAACCACGGGTCCTTCGCCTTCTCGAACGCCGCCAGCCACCGGTCGCCGGCGCCCCCGCGTTCGGCCAGCGCGCTGAGCACCTTGTCCGGCTCGTTGCCCTCGACGAACAGGTCGCCGAGGTCGAGCTCGACGGCCAGCGCGGCGAGCTTCTTCAGCTCGTCGTCCGGCCGGTACATGGTGACGTCCATGCCGGCCACCATGCGGGCCACCGCCTGGTCGCCGATCTCCGGGAAGGCCTGCTTGCAGAACTCGAAGAAGACGACGTACGAGCCGTAGCCGAGCATCAGGAGCTCACAGTGGTGGTGCCACATCTTCGAGTACAGGTCGATGCAGCGGTGGAAGTTCTCCCGCAGCAGGTGGTTGCTGGCGAACCCCCGCGACTCCATGACCACCGAGAGGTCGTCGAGCTCGCCGAGACGCGGTACCTCGACCGCCTCGATCTCGGCGATCAGCGCCTCGATCCGCTGCTGCCACTCACCGTAGAGCCGGTCCCAGTTCGCGTAGTAATAGCCAGCGCGCTCCTGGAAGTGCGCGAGCCGCCGCTCGATCTGCGCAGGGTCGGTCACCGGGTTGGCAGTGATGTACACCCGCCCGTTGACGATCCGGTACTCGATCCCCATCGTGGTCGGGAAGCTGAACACCCGGGCGGTGTTCGCCCCGATCGCGGTGTACGGGATCTCCGAGGTCAGCCCGTCGAAGGCCGGGACCACCTCCGGGAAATGCATCGAGTTGTAGAACCAGAACCGCTGGTCGTCCTCAGGCTGGAAGCGGGAGAAGTACGGGTACATCTCCTCCCATCCCTCGGCGCCCGCGACCGCGGGGATCTGCGACGGCAGCGGGAAAGACCGCTCACCAGATGGCTGAGACATGGGTATCTCCTCTGTTCTGGGTCAGGCGAGCGAGTAGTCCCGGTGTGTGCGGGCGTACTCGACGAACTCGGTCAGTGCGCTCGGATCGGCCATGGAGCTCGGGTCCGCGACGGCGACGGGATCGGCGCCCAGCAGTAGCCGGCGGACCGGCACCTCCATCTTCTTGCCGGTGCGGGTCAGCGGGATCCCATGGACGGCGATGATCCGGTCGGGCACGTGCCGGGGGCTGTACTCGTCCCGCAGTCGGCGGCGCAGTCGCGCCTCCAGCTCGCCGCCTAGCTCGGCACCGGCGGCGAGCTGGACGAACAGCGGCATGAAGAACCCGCCGCCGGGAAGGTCCAGGCTGACCACCAGTGACGACAGGACTGCAGGGTCATCCTCGACGACGCGGTAGATCTCTGCGGTGCCGATCCGGACCCCCTGCCGGTTGAGGACGGCATCCGAACGGCCGCGGACGAAGCACCCGCCGCGCTTGTTGACTTCGAAAAAGTCACCGTGCCGCCAGACGCCGGGAAAGGTCCCGAAGTAGCTGGCGCGGTAGCGGCCGCCGTCCTCGTCGCCCCACAGGAACAGCGGCATCGACGGCATCGGCCGAGTGATTACCAGCTCGCCAAGCTGTCCGACGACGGGGTGCCCGGCGTCGTCCCAGGCCTCGGCGGCTACCCCGAGCGAGCGGGCCTGGATCTCGCCCGCCCGGACCGGCAACGTCGGCACGCCGCCGACCAGCCCGGTGCAGATGTCGGTGCCGCCGCTGCCGGTGGCGACGCCCAGGTCGTCCTTGACGGCGGCGTAGAACCACGCGGTGACCGCCGGCGCCACCGGGGACCCGGCCGGCATGACCACGTCCAGCGCGGAGAGGTCGAAGCGCTCGCGGGGCACCACCCCGGCCTTTTGCATCAGTTCGACGTAGGTCGGGCTGGCGCCGAACAGCCGTGCCCGGGAGTCTTGCGCGATGCGCCAGAGGACGTCGACGTCCGGGTGCGCGGGGTTGCCGTCGTAGAGCACCGGCGCGGCCCCCACCAGTGGCATGCTGACCATGAAGTTCCACATCATCCAGCCGGTGGTGGTGAAGAAGAACGCCCGGTCGCCGGCCCGCAGGTCGTGGTGCAGGGCGTGCAGCTTCAGATGCTCCAGCAGGATCCCGCCGTGCCCGTGCACGATTGGCTTGGGCAGCCCGGTAGTCCCCGAGGAGAACAGCACCCACAGCGGCTGGTCGAACGGGACCTGCTCGCAGGCAAACTCCTCGGCGGGCACGGACGGGCCGCCGATCACCTCGGCCCACGTGGCGCCGTCCGTCTGAAGGCCGAGCACGGGTACGTGCACGACCTCCCGCAGCGTTGGCAACCCGGCGACGAGCCTCGCCACCTCACCACGCCGGTCGAAGTCCCGGTCGCCGTAGCGGTAGCCGTCGGCGGCCAGCAGGACCGTCGGGGCGAGCTGGCCGAGCCGGTCGATCGCGCCCTTGGCGCCGAAGTCCGGGGAGACGCTGGCCCACACCGCACCGATGCTCGCGGCCGCGACGACCGCGACCATCGCCTCTGGCACGTTCGGGAGATAGGCCACCACCCTGTCGCCGGGGCGGACCCCGATCGACCGCAGGTGCGTAGCGACCGCGCGGATCTGGCCGGCGAACTGGTCCCACGACAGCTCGCGCAATGGGGCGCACTCGGCGGAGTACAGCAGGGCCGCCTCGCCGGGCCGCGCCATCCGTAGCACGTGTTCGGCGAAGTTCAGCCGGGCACCGGGGAACCAGCGAGCTCCCGGCATGATGCAGCTCTCGAGCACCGCCGTGTGCGGTGCCGACGAGCGGACGCCGAAGAAGTCCCAGACGGCCTGCCAGAACTCCTCCAGTTCTGTCGTCGACCACCGCCACAGGGCGGTATAGTCGCCGAACGTGTGGCCGGTCCGTTGCTCGGCGAAGCGGGTGAAGGCCGTCAGCTGGCTCCGTTCGACCCGTTCAGGCGAGGGAGTCCACAGCAGGTCGCCCTCCCGGACCGAGTTCCGGCCCGCCACCTGGTGCACCGGCGTGTTGTACATACGATGACTGTCGCCGAACCCGTCGTGCGCGGGCAACGCACGCTTTCACTATCCGGAAAATCTCGGCCGCTTCAACGGCCACCGTCACGTAGCTCTTCGGGGAACGGGGCCTCCAGCCCGCTTCGCAGGAAGTCGGCGCTCACCGACGCTGCGGCGGCCCGGAGATGCGGCAGTACGCTGGCCAGTCGCGGGCTGGTGAGCGGCGCGAGCAGGGCGATCGCTGCCATCACGCCCTTGTTCCCGTTGATCGGGGCCGCAACGGACGACACGCCGAGCCGGTGCTCCTGCGCGCTGCGGGCCAGACCGGTCCGGCGGACCTGGTCGAGCTCCCGGTACAGCACCCGCGCATCGGTCCCCGTGTAGGGGGTGTACCGGCGAAGGTCTGCGGTGACCTCGTTGACCACCGGCTCCGGCGCGTAGGCAAGTAACATCTTGCCTACCGCGGTGCAGTGCAGGGGAAGACGACCTCCCGGGTTGTGCCGTGTCGGGATGCTCTTCGTCCCCGCAAGCCGCTCGATGACGAGCGCGCTGGCGCCGTCGAGAACGGCCAGGTGAACCGTGTGCCCGGTGGCGACCACGAGGTCCTGGAGATGGGGTAAGGCCAGCTCACGCAGGCTCGTAGCCGGCGTCAGCAGCCCCAGCCGCCACATGTGCGCGCCGATCTCGTAGCACCCGTCGCCGCGCCGCACGAGCAGGCGGCTTTGCACAAGATCGGCTGCCAGCCGGTGGACTGTGGCGAGGGGCAGCCCGCTGCGGCGGGACAGCTGGGAGAGGTTCAGGCAGCGGTGCTCGCCGTCGAACGCGCCCAGGACGGCGGTCGCGCGCAGGGTCACCGACCTGCTCATGGGGGGACCCCCCTCAGAGGTAGGAATGGCTGTTGCGCACGCACCGGTTTCGAGGCAACGACATATTTCCCATGTTGCCCCCTTTCACGAACGGGAGCCTGCTGCCTAGCACCGCCTGCTGTCCGCCGTGCGTCCCCAGCTGGCGAGCAATATTTCCGATTAACGGAAGAGTGTGTGGTCGCCGACTAAATAGTCCTGACATCATACCGCTTGGCACAGCCGTCGTCGCCACGAGGACACCGGCTGACGAGCTTGAAGTGTGACACTGCGATCGTGCCGTCAACGCGGCGGCCAGTACTCGGGGAGGCCAAGACGATGAGCGTGACCTGGCCTACTGGGTCGCGCGGCCGACTGCGTAGCGCGCTGCTGTCCCGCGACCTGCGGCGAGCCGGCCTGTGTTTATGACGCTGGGCCCACAGATAAACGTCGGCGAACTGAGCCCGCTGAACGTCGGCGAACTGAGCCCGCACCCGCGGCCCCTTACTTAACGGCAGGAACAAGAGCTATGCGCGCATATCGCTATACCGGTCAGCACAAGGCCGAGCTCACCGAGATCCCCATTCCCGATCCCCGCCCCGGCGACGTGCTCGTCCGGGTTGGAGCCAGCGGGGCCTGCCACTCTGACCTGGGGATTCTCGTGGCCCCGCCGGGCGCATTCCCCACGCCCCTCACGCTCGGCCACGAGGTCGCGGGCTACGTCGAGAGCCTCGGACCGGGCGTGAGCCGATGGGAGGTCGGTGAACCGGTCGTCGTCCACGCGCTCCTCGGCTGCGGTCACTGCCGGGCGTGCGTCCTCGGCCTGGAGAACCAGTGCCGGGTCGTCGAGTTCGACGGTCTGGGGCTCACGCGTGACGGGGGCATGGCGGACTACGTGGTCGTCCCGGAAACGCACCTGGTTCGTACGCGCGATCTCGACCTCACCCAGGCCGCCCCGCTCGCGGATGCCGGATTGACGGCCTACCACGCCATCGCACTGTGCCGAGATGCTCTCCGGCCCGGTACGCACTGCGTGGTGATCGGTATCGGTGGCCTGGGGCACATGGCGGTGCAGATCCTGGTGGCCACCTCGGCCGCCTCCGTGATCGCGGTGGATATTGACGGTGGCGCCCTCGAGCTGGCCGCCAGACTGGGCGCCACGCACGCTGTCCAGTCGGGTCCCGATGCCGTCGACCATATCCGCGAGATCGTGGGTCCCGCGCCCGAAGGCGCAGACGTCGTCTTCGACTTCGTCGGCGTCACCGCGACCCTCGACATCGCCCGTAGCGTCGTCAGTCCAGGGGGCTGCCTCGCACTGGTCGGACTCGGGCAGGGCGAACTCACCTTCAGGCCGACGCCCGGCAACCCCCTGAACCCGATTCCCCTGGAGACCAGTGCACTGGTCCCGTACTGGGGCAACCACCAGGAGCTAGTCGAAGTGGTGGCCCTCAGCCGGGCTGGGCACATCAAGGCGGAGACACAGATCTTTCCGCTTGCTGAGGTCGCGGAGGCCTACGAGAAGCTCGACCGGGGCGAGGTGCGCGGCCGGGCCGTCATGGTGGCGTGATCCCGCTCACCGGGACCGGGTCCTGTCGTCACCGAGGGCACTCCGGCTGGCCGACGGCCGGCAAGTGCTCTTGGCGAAGGTGATCACGATCGTGTCGGTGCCGCGCTGAGTGACCGGGACTGCAGAGGCCCGGGTGCACCGGGCTGTCCTGTACAACTCCATCTACCGGGCGGACGACCAGCTTCTGGTCTGCCAGCACGCCTACGGCTTTGCGGACGAGCGCGCGCCTGTTCTGTACCTGCAGTCAGCCGACGACGGTGACCTGGTCGCCACCTACGTCGATACCTTCGAGCGCATCTGCGCTGGCGCGTTGCCACTGGAGTAGGCCGGCTTACCAGCTACAGGTCGAGTGCGGCGCGCAGGGCAATGCCGATCGCTTCCATCGCGTCCGCGTCGCACTGGCCGGCCAGCTCGCCAGTCCGCTCCTTGCGGACCGAACTGACGTTGTCCAGCCGCACAATGCCAGCGAGCGGCTCGGTGATCCGGACCGTGACCAGGGTCTCGGGCGCGATGCCGTCCGTGTCGATCGGTGCCGTCAGGACGGTGGAGGCGGTCTCGGACTCGTTCAGCGCGTCGTTGCCGATGATGAGCGCATAGCGGTCCTGCGCGCTGACCCTGCTGTGCACGACGCGGACCTCGCCGCGCCTCACGAGGCGTTAGCTTCGTCGGCCTCGGCCATGTCCAGCCACTCGGGGTCATCGGGAAGCGCAGAGGCCGCCAGCTGCTGCCGCAGCGTCTCATTGCGCAGCGCCCGGGCAACGTAGGTGCTGAACGGGGAGCCGGACTGCCTCGCCGCGGCCTGGGCGGCGGCGACGGTGTGGCCGGGAAGCGAGAGGGTTACCTTACGTTGTGCCATAAGATGAACCATACCTTCATGCGGCCCGCAGTCGCACCCTTACGGAGAGGACGAGCCCAGCTGTCCGAACTGACGGCGATCCGGGAGAGCATCCCTCGATATGTGGAGAGCTGCCGCGGACACTCGTTGCGCGTCATTCGTTTTTATGAACACCGAACGTCACCGTGGGCGGCTACCGCCCCGGCAGTCCGAATGCCTGCCTCCAGGTCACAGCGCGACTGCAGGCTGATCCAGAACCGCTCCGACGTGCCTAAAAACCGCGCCGCGATTCAGGGCAAGGTCCACAGGTACACCGAATCGGTGCGCAAGCCGGCCACGATCACCTCGTTCAGCGCGTTCAGGTACGCGCCGCGGTAGGTGTACTGCACCCCCTTGGGCCGTCCGGTGGTCCCGGAGGTGTAATTGATCGAGATCGTCTCCTCTTCGTGCTCCAGCCAGCTGGCCGGCCTCGCCGACGAGGCGCCGGCCAGGAACTCTTCGTACGCGCCCCCAGATACGCCGGTGTCATCGCAGCGAATCACGGTCACGCCGGACAGGTCGGCCGGCTGGGCCAGCGCCTCCAGCGCGGTGTCGAGCAGTACCTATTTCGCGCCGCTGTGCTGCAGGATGTATCCGACCTCGGCGGCCGACAGGCGGTTATTGACCGTGACCAAGATCCCGCCCGCCGCCGGCACGCCGAAATGCGCTCCAGCATCGCGGACGAATTGAACAGCAGCGTGGCAACGCGATCTCCCTTGTCCAGGCCCGCAGACCTGAGCGCATTGGCCAGCCGCCATGACCGCTCCGCGAGCTCGCGGTAGCTGTACCGCCGCTCGCCGTCCACGACCGCGGTCTTGCCCGGGTAGATGTAGGCCGCCCGTTCCAGGAAATCGACCGGGTTCAGCTCCGTGCGGAACACCTTGCCGGGCACGATCCTGTCCTCGGGCGCACCAGAAGCCGCGGACAACCCAGCGCTCATCATCTGCCTCCTTCGCGGCTGTAGGTTACGGCTCCCCCGGCTGAAGCAAGACCCCTGGATTCATGATCCCGGCCGGGTCAAGGTCAGCCTTAGCGCCGCGAAGCGCACCGACGAATAGTTCCGGCATCTCCCGCACATACCAGCGGCGATGATCGCGCCCCACGGCGTGGTGATGAGTGATCGTGCCGCCGAGCGCCTCGATCGCTTCCGACGCCGCACGCTTGATCTCATCCCACTGTTCCAGTTCCTGGCCCGGGCGGCCTGGCGCGAAGACCGAGTAATACGGTGCGGGGCCGTCGGGGTACACGTACGTGAAGCGGCAGGTGACCATGCCGCCGCCGCACTCCCGGAGTACCGCCTGCCTCGTGGCCGCGAGCACGCCTTCGTGAAGCCCCCAGAAGCGATCCCAGGTGACCGCGGTCTCGAAGGTCTCGCTGATCAGCCCGAGCTGGGCCAGACCATCACGCAGGTGCGGACCGCGCAAGAACGTGGCCCGCCAGGCCGCGGCCGGGTCGCCTTCGCCGCGCCGGACCTCGCCGCGATGACTCCCGCAGATATCCAGCGCCCGCGCCAGCCACGGCCCAAGTTCGTGGTCCGCGGACTCAAAGCCGAGCACCAGAATCGATCGCGACCCGTCACCGCTGCCCGACAACAGCGCTTCGTCATGGCCCAGCAGGCGGCAATTCGCCGGATGGAGCCCGGACTGCGCGATCTCCCGGGCCGCCTCCACCGCGTCGGCAAAGTCCGCGAACGACACCGAGGCGCCCGCCCGGAACCGCGGGCGCGGCTGCACGCGCATCCACGCCTCGGTGATCACGCCCAAGGCGCCTTCGGAGCCGCAGAACAGCCGCTCCGCCGACGGCCCCGCACCGGAGGCCGGTAGCCGTCTGGTCTGGAGCACACCGCGTGGTGTCACCACGCGGATCGCCTCCACGAACTCGTCGATATGGGTGTGTAGCGTCGCGTAATGGCCACCTGACCGCGTCGCTATCCACCCGCCCAGCGTCGACCACTCGAACGACTGCGGGAAATGACGCAAGGTCAGGCCGTGTGGCTTCAGCTGCGCCTCCAGCACCGGGCCAAGCGTGCCCGCCGCGATTCGCGCGGCCCGTGAGGTACGGTCGACCTCCCGCACGCCTTGCAGGTGGCGAAGGTCGACGCTGACCGCGCCGCGATAGCCGTCACCGACATCAGGCTCGACTCCGCCGACCACGCTGGAACCGCCGCCGAACGGAATCGCCGCAACACCGGCGCCGCTGCACCATTCCAGCACCGAGACGAGCTCGCCCTCGCCGCGGGGGAATGCCACCAGGTCGGGCGCATGCGCGTAATCACGGCGGAAGGCCCGCACCAGATCGCGGAACGACCGGCCGTAGGTGTGGGCGGCCCGCTCGTACCGGTCCGCGCTGAACGCTGACTGAAGCGATGTCGGCGGCACCAGCCGCGGAGGGCGCAAGTCCAGCTCCTCCACTCGAGGCGGTTCCTGCACACGCACGCCGTCGATGCCGAGGCGTTCGGTGAAGACGGCCCCCAGTTGCTGGAGTTCGTCCGCCGCCAGCCCTTCTCCCTCCAGGCCCCAGCCCCAGAACTTGCGCCGCACGGCTGGCTGTGATGCCGGCGGCGGCGCCGCCGGCGCTCCGTCACCTGCTCCGCTAGCGTTGATGGCACTCACTATTGCGCCTCCTCACAGACCCAGCAGGTCAGCCGCACGCCCGGCCGTCAACCGACATCCGGGTCTGGCAAGCTCCGCTTTGGCTCTCACGAGCACGATTTGCCACTCAATCTGCCACTCAGTTTGATCTTGTCCGGGGCCGCACCACGCCTCGATCCGGGCGGTCCTTCGACTTGATTCAGCTGGCGACCGTAAGCGGGCGGATGCCGTCGAGCGCATTGCCCAGCCGGTCCTTTTCTACCTCCAGGTCGTAGCGCGACTGCAGGTTGATCCAGAACCGCTCCGACGTGCCAAAAAACCGCGCCAGCCGCAACGCCGTATCGGCGCTGATCCGCCGCTGACCATGGACAATCTCGTTGACCCGGCGGGGCGGCACGCCGATCTCCTTCGCCAGGTGGTACTGGCTGACCGACAGCGGCTTGAGGAACTCCTCTAGCAGGATCTCCCCCGGGTGCACCGGTCCCATGATCATGTCCGTCGCCATGCTCCTCCTTCCCAGTGGTAGTCCGTGATCTCAACGTCCCCTGGCCCAGCGTCGGTCCACCGGAAGCAGATCCGCCATTGCTGGTTCACCCGGACGCTGTACTGGCCAGCGCGATCACCGGCGAGCTTCTCCAGTCGATTCCCCGGCGGCACCCGCAGATCTGCCAGGACCTCTGCAGCATCCAGCATCGCCAGCTTCCTCCAGGCAGCACGCTGTAACTGCTGGTCAAGCTTGCGTGATCGCCTTCGGTACCAGACGGCCTCGGTGCCTTTGCCCCGGAACGATCGCAGCACACAGCTATAGTAACGCAGTACGTTATTAACGCAACGCGTTACTAGGGCGCAACTGCGAAAGCCGCACTCACGGCGCTTGAAGGTGCCATGGCTCAATTGTGGTTCTGGCCAACCGCCGCGACGGCTTTCTCGACGGCGGAGAAGCTGACCCGCTCTTGCTCCAGGCGGACCGACCGGCCGTAAGTGTTCGAGGTGAGGTCCGCGTATAGGGCTGACTCGGCAGCGGCAAGGCGGTCAAGGGCCACGGCGGTCGGGGATGGCTCCAGCGCACCCAAGCACCACCGACCTGAACATCCTCCTATCCGGTGATCGCCGTCAGCGCCACAACCCTGCTCGGTGCCCGGCGAACACCTCGAGCCCTTCCGCAGGGTGGCGGACGGTCATTGCGATGTTGTTTCCCGACGTCTGGATTAACGCCCTCATAGAGGGCCGCAGCCTGCGGGCAGGTGGCCGGGCGCCGGCAGCGCGGGCTGGCAGGGAACGGTGACCGTGCTAGCTCGGTCCTCACTGCAGTGGGCGTGCTGCCAGCCGGGGCGAGCGCGGACCGGTGCCAAGCGCGGGCAGGCTGCCCGGATCGCCGCTGCAGTGCCCACGCCGCCCGTTGGCTTGAGGAGCTGTTACTGGGTCCCGTAAGGCCCTATACGCGAGCGTAAGGAAAGCGTACTATCGCAGATATTGCTCCGGACCCCGGCAGCTGCATTTCGCGATGTTGCGAATGTGGCGGCAGGGCCGGGATTTTTTTATGCGTACATAGACCTGTGCCGGAAGTGACGCTAAAGGATCAAAAGACGATGAGAGCCGGTAGGGGAGAATACCTCTCCTACGGCGATCTGCTCAGCAGCAACGGCGTGCTCACGCTTTGAGAAGGGGCCGGTATCCGATGATGAACAGGTGCTCGGGGCCGACGGCTGTGTCGGTCCGTTCAGCGGCTGCGGTTTCGGCGGGTGCGCGCGGCTTGACTGTCCCTGTCGGGGTCATCGGGCCGGAAGCAACCGGCGGGGCTGCGCGATGAGCGCGACAGCCGCCGGGACGGCAGGTCAGGCCGGCGGGGCG
>JBEKIF010000030.1:0-51504 GCA_050011895.1 Streptosporangiaceae bacterium
CAGCCCGCATCGGGGGCGAGGACGACGCCGTCGCGCCGCACGCCGGCCGGCTGGCCGGAGCGCACCAGGACCTCCGCGATGCCGACCCTGGACACGTTCCCGGCAGCCACCAGGCGCGGCAGCAGCCATAGCCTGCCGTCCGGGCTGCGCCCGCTGGCCGGGTTGAGGACGCCCTCCGCCTCGAACTCGGCCCCCGGCTCGGCGGACATGATCACGCCCAGCCGGGTCAGCCGGTAGGGCACATTCGTCGTAACTGCGGGCGTCACGTCAGCCTTTCACGGCGGAGCCGATGTTAACGGACACGAAGTGCCGCTGGAAGATGATGAACAGTACGACCGCGGGCAGGGCTAGCACGAACGCTCCGGCCATGATCGTGCCGTACAGATTCGTCGCGACTGACGAACCGGTGCTGATGTAGTTGGCCAGGGCGACCGCGAGTGGCTGCAGGCTCTGCTCCTTGGTGATCAGGAACGGCCACAGGAACTCGTTCCACGGCCCGATGAAGGTGAGCAGCATCGCGGTCAGCACCGCGGGGCGGACGAGCGGAAGCGCGACGCGGGTCAGGACGCGCAACTCGCTGGCGCCGTCGATCCGGGCGGCGTCGAAGAGTTCCTTCGGCACCGAGAGGAAGTACTGCCGGAAGATGAAAACGGCGGTGGAGTTGATCAGGAACGGCGCGATCATCCCGAGGTAGGAGTTGCCGAGCCCGTAGTTTCTCACGATGATCACGTACAACGGGATGATCAGCAGCTGGAACGGGACCATCAGCAGCAGCAGCATGAAGGCGAACAGCACGCTGCGGCCGCGGAAGCGCAGCTGGGCCAGGGCGTATCCGGCCAGTATGCCGAACACGAGGGTTCCCAGCAGGACGCCGCCGGTGAAGATGCCGGAGTTGATGAGCGCCTTGCCCAGGCTCAGTGCCGCGTTGATCTGGCCATAGTTGTGCAGGGTGAGGTTGCTCGGCCACGGCACGACGCCGCTCAGTGAGGTATTAGCGGTCTTCTGCAGCGACCCGAGGATCATGTAGTAGAAGGGGAAGATAAACACCAGCGCCCCGAACAGCAGCAGGGTTAGGCGCCACCACGAGCGCGGGACGCGCGGTTTGATCCCCGGGACATCGTCGAATGCGGTGATGGCCCCGGAGGGAACCGCCGGGACCTCCGGGACCTCCGGTGCCGTGCGGGCCGTGTGGGTCATGCCTGCCTCCTTTGCACCAGCCACAGGAGGCCGGAGACCGCGAACACTCCGATGACGAGGATCACCCCGAGGGCCGAGGCGAAGTCAGGGCGGTTCTGCTCGATTCCGGTCTGGTAGATCAGCAGCACCGGCGAGGCGGACTTGCCGTTCGGGCCCCCGCCGGCGGTCAGCAGGTAGGGCTCGGTGAACAGGTTCGCGCCGGTAATGATCGCCAGCAGGGCGACCAGCGTGGTCACCTGCCGGACGCCGGGGATGGTCACCGACCGGAACCGGTGCCACCACGACGCGCCGTCCACCTCCGCGGCGTCGTACAGCTCCTTCGGGACGTTCTGCAGCGCGGCCAGGTAGAGCAGGATGAAGAATCCCATCTGTTTCCACGTGACGAATATCGCGATCGACGGCATCGCCCAGGTTTCGTTAATCAGCCAGGACGGATGCGGCGCCAGCGGCCCGAGCACGTTGTCGACGATCCCGCCGGCGCCCCACATGAACAGCCACACCCCGACTATCGCCACGCTGGCTGTGACGTACGGCGCGTAGAAGCTGGTGCGGAAGAAGGTGCGGAACGGGATCGCCGCGTTCAGCGCGGTCGCCAGCAGCAGCGACAGCATCACCGTGAGCGGCACGTTGATGACCAGGAAGATGAGGATGTTGAGGAACGCCTGGCGCACCGCCGGGTCCTCGAGCACGGCCGTGTAGTTGGCCAGCCCGACGTACGGCCGGGGGACGCTCACGCCGGGCGCGGCGAAGAAATAACGGTGGAACGAGATCCACGCCGCCAGGACTAGCGGGTAGGCGAACAGCAACGCGATGAACAGCGCGTACGGCGCGCCGAAGACCATCCCGATCGGATTGCGCCCGAACGCGATGCGCGTGATCCACTGCACCCTGGACGGGCGGCTGCCGGGCCGAGGCCCCCCTTCCAGCGGGGGGACCTCGGGGCGACCGGATGTGATGCTGGTCATGTCGCGCCGGTCACTGTGTTGCGCCGGCTGCGACGAGCTTGTTGATCTGCGCCGCGGCGGCGGCAAGCGCCGCGTTGGGGTTCTCCTGGCCGAAGATGACCGACTTTGACCAGGCATCGCGGAAGGCCTGCCAGTCCTCGATCGAATTCGGCACGTTGGGCACCTCGATCACGTGGGCTGCCTCCGCCGCGAACTCCTGGTAGGCCGGGTTTGCCTTGAAGTAGGGCGCGTACAGCTGCTGGATCCCCTGGCGCATCGGCATCTGCCCGGTCATGTCCAGCAGCTTGCCGTCCTCGGCGGAACTGGTGGAGAACTTGAGGAAGTCCCACGCGGTCCCGCGGTTCTTGCACGAGGCGTACATGGCGATGTTCTTGGCATCACTGAATGTCGGGACCTGGTCCCCATGGCTGCCGGTCGTGGTCGGTACGGGCACCACGCCCCAGTCGACCTTGGGGTAGGTGGCGATCGCCCACGGCCCGACGATGGCCATCGCCACCGTGCCAGCGGCGAACGGGTCGTTGGTGTAGACCTCCTTGCCGGCGAGGTTCTCGGCGTACAGCTTCTGCCAGAACGCCGCGACCGCATCGCCGGCCGGGGAGTTGAACGTCGCCTTCCCGTTCTCGACCAGTTCCTTTCCGCCAGTCTCGGCCGCGAACATCGGGTAGAAGTCGTACCAGGCCTGGTAGAAATCACTCGACGGATCCGGGTAGATGGCGTACTTGGCCGCTCCCGAAGACACGACCTTCTTGGCGCTGGCCAGGAACTCGCTGTAGGTGCTCAGCGGCGGGTTGGTGGTACTGATGCCGGCCTTGGCGAATATCTTCTTGTTGTAGAAGATCATCACCGGGTTCGACTTCCACGGCAGCTGGTAGTAGTCGCCGTTCGGCGACTTGTACACGCTGGCGCCGGGCCCGGTGCGCGCCTGGATGTAGCTGACGGCACCGGGGAAGTCGTTGAGCGGCACCAGACCGCCCTGCTGCTCGAAGGTCGCCACCGCTGCCGGGGCGGTGTTGTAGATGAGGCACGGTTCGCTGCCCGCCGTGATCGCAGCGCCGATGACCTCCTCCGACGACGCGGCCGCCGGGATCTGCTGCCCGGTGACCTTCTCGCTCGGGTGGAGTTTGTTCCAGGCAGCGACCATCTGCTCGCCCCAGGCGACCTCCTGGGCATTGTTGGAGTACCAGATGCTGATCGGGCCTTGGGCGGTGGCCGAGGTGCTAGCTGAGGTCCCCCCTCCGCCACCGCAGGCGACCAAACCCAAGGTCAGCGTAACGGCTGCGGCTGCTGCGACAATTGGTGATTTCATGATCTTCCCCCCTTACTGGGGTTCTCTCGCTCTTACTGGGGTTGTCTCGTCGGAGATCGGTCGGTTCAAAGTGCCGCCTGGACCAGATCGATCGCAGCGACCGGCTCACGGTGTCGATCACCTGCACATAGGCGACTGCCGACACTTCGTCGCCGACGTTGCCGCAGGTGATGACGGCCTGGGGAGGGGCATGCAGGGTGCTGTTGCGCGGTGACACGCGATGCAGGACATCGGTGAGCGACCAGTCCGCTGCGGTGTCAGCGCCGGGCACCGGCTGGAGGCGCGCGGCAGCATGCGCCACGCCGGAGGCCTCAGCGCGCACACGGCGGTGCCGTACGCAAACGGCTGTCCTAAGGGGAGGCCCGTCAGGCGCGGGCGGACGACCACGGAGTCGTTGCCTAGCGCGTGGCTGCTACCGCTTTCGGCTGGGACGACGGCGAGTTCCGAGACGACGATCATGGCCGTGACTCCATGTGCCCGGTGGGAAGGGATTCCCGATGAGCCCGCGGGGTCTCGACTGGCCGCAGTCGGTGCTGCTGCCAGTCAACGCCGAGTCCGATAACGTTGTCCATAGGTGTAGATCTACATCTAACGTCTACAGGTAATAAGGTGGCCGCAACCGGGCCGTCGGAGGCGCACGTCAGCCTGATAGGTGATCACTCACGGGCTTAGCTGCCGCTGCGGCCGTAGCGGTCTTCGAGGCGGCCGACGTCGTCGCGCTGCCGGCTGCGATAGCCGGGCAGCACGGCGGGGCCGGAAGCGCTCAGACGTGCCCGGCACGTAGAACTCGGCTCGTCCGGGACACCGAAGGCGGCTGCGGACCGACGGCCGCCCGGTCCCGAGGGCTGCGGACGGACGGCCGCCCGGTCCCGAGCGGCCGCGTCGGCTTACGCCGATGGCCGCGGGTGCTCGGAAATAATTCGAAATTGGGGCGAGGCGGTGACTCCGTCCCACCACTCGTTGAACTGCGTTATCACGGTAAGCGTATCCTGCCAACTCGTGATGGGGACACATGGCACGCCAACGGCCAATACCGGATAATCATTCCCGATCTCATCAAGCCGATCACCTACGAATAGCAACTCCTCTGGGGCTGCGTGGATCTGAATCATGAGCTTGCGAATTCCGTAAGCCTTGTCGATCCCCTTGCGCGTAACATCAACCGACGTCGAACCACCCCCCCTTACCTCGAAGTCAGGCAGCATTGGTGCGGCCTGAGCCACGAGCAGGCTCCTTTTCGTCCCATCAGGGTCCCACGCGGCCTTAGCATCGAGCGGGGCGGCTTGCCCGAGAGCGGAGTAGGTCACCTGGCTGCCGCGGTCCTCAATGAGTTCGCCCCACGGATGCTCAGCCCAGTACCCGAGCGCCCTTGACGTTTCTTCGAGGACCTGTATGATTCGCGCTTTCTCCACCGCGGACAAGTCTTCGGAATAGACCCGTGTCCACGCACCCTGCCGTCGCGTGTAATAACGCGTGCCACACGTCGGCATCAGATGAAGTCGGCTGAGGACTTGTTCCGGAGCGGTTAGCCGGTCGAGGACCTGGGCTTGGAATTGCTCGAATCGGCCGCCCGAGATGATGCAGACGGGGAGGCGCTGGAGAAGGGACACCAGAGCCGTTGCCATCGAAGGGTCCAGGGCAGACTTGGACGGCGCGAGCGTGTCATCAAGATCAAAGACAACCGCCTTCGTGCAGCGAGGCGTCTGGTACATGACCGCGGCGCAGGAGCGCCTACTCCGCACCGCGTAGCTGGGCAAGGTTCATGCACAGCAGCCTACGAGCAGGCCAGGCCGGACTTCGTGCCTTCCCCGCGGGACCGCCAGTCGAGTTCCCGGCCGGGAACTCGTGGGCAGGTGCAATCCCCTGCTGGCCATACGGTCCGGGCCCGGTTCGGCGCGAAGGGCGCTCAGCCGAGTGGGGTCAGGATGCCGGCCATCCGCAGGCGCGACGGCGCTGGCCGGTATCGTGATGCCTGCTGGGCCAAGCCGCGCTCGCGGCAGAGCCTGTGCCTAGATCAGGCCACACTCCGTCCTGGTTCCTGTCGCTGGCCTCGGGCAGCACCTGGGCGGGTGCTGAGATGGCGGAGGGAACAGGGCTGGGGCATGACCCTCACCGTGGTGTTCGCCCTGGCCGCTGCCTTCTCCAACGCGGTCAACGTGCTGACGCAGCACTCAGCGAGCGTCGGCGCCCCGAAGCGGGAGAAGGGCTGGCGCCTGGTCGGCTACCTGTTCCGGCAGCCGCTGTGGCTGTTCGGCTGGATCGCTGCGGCGGGTGGGTTCGCCTTCCAGGCCATCGCCCTGCACGACGGCCAGCTGTCGGTGGTCCAGCCCATTCTCGTTACTGAGCTGGTCTTCGTTCTCGTCCTGCGCCGGGTATGGATCCGCCAGGACGTGGCACGCGCCGCGTGGGCCTCCGTACTCGTCGTGTGCGTGGCACTGGCCGTGTTCCTGACCGTGGCCGAGCCTACGGGCGGCCGCCCCGCTCCCGAGACGGCGGTATGGGTGTCAGCCTTGGTCGTGTTCGGAGGGACCATCGCCCTGTTGGCCGCGCTGGGCATGCGGGGCTCACCGGTGCACCGGGCTGCGGTCTTCGCGGTGGCGGCAGCGCTCGCGTGGGCCCTGATGGCCACCTTTATCAAGACCGCGACCGATACGCTCACCACGTCTGGCATAACTGGCATGCTCACCGGATGGCCGGTGTACGCGCTAGCTGCCGCCGCGGTCACCGGCACGCTGCTCGAGCAGTCCGCTCTCCACGTCGGGCCGTTGAGCGTGTCCCAGCCACTGCTGGTCATCATCAACCCGTTCGCGAGCATCGCCTTGAGCGTCTGGCTGTTCGACGAGCGCTTCACCGACAGCCCGGCGAAGATCGCCATCGCCGTCCTGGCTTTCGCCGCCCTGGCCATCGGGGTCACCGTATTGTCGCGAACGGCGCCGAAGGATCTCAGCCCGGCGAGGCCGGCCAGGTCGTGAGGGATGCCGACCGGGCGGCAGCTTTCCTCGCCCGGCGCTCGGTTCCTGGGCGCCCAGCTGATCGCGCAGGTCGTCCGTCGCCCGGGTCTGGACTGGCCTGCGCGAGCTGGACCGCAGGCAGCACACCATGGCCGCGGTCGGCCGCGCGGGGCGCAATGCGGCAGCTGCGCAAAACGGAGGGGCTTTCGATGGTAGGCAGCCGGTTCTCTATCGAGCGGGTGCGGGGTAATCGGCTAGTGCCGTGGGGCGAGCGGCGGCTCGAGCACCACCCGAGCGGGCGGCTCGGTAGCCTCGTCCTCGGCTGGCCGCGACGCTACGCGGAGTCGAGCGAGTACTCTGCTGCAGCACTAGTCCTCGGCACCTTCTTGTCGGTGGTCCCAGCGCTGCTTGCCGTGTATGCCCTTGCCGACCTGTCGGTCGGCTCGGGCAACGGCATCGCTCAACATCTGATCTACCGCCTCCATATCCACCAGCCGGCCATCGCGCTGGTGGTTTCAGCGTTCGGAAGCGAGGCCAGCAATGCTGCAGCCGCCTCGGTCGTCGGTCTGCTGGGTTTTCTCATCTTCGGACTCGGCCTCGGGAAGATCGTTCAGGACGTCTACGCCCGGGCCTGGCGTATCGAAGTCGGCTCGCCGACCGACCGGTGGCGCTTCGCAATCTGGTTCATCGTCTCGACGACCCTGTTGGGTCTGCAGGTGGCGGAAGAATCGGTTGTCTCATCGTTAGGCTGGGTGCTGGTCAGCCCGATCGGGTTCGCCGTGCTCGTCGCATTCTGGCTCTGGACGCCATGGTTCCTGTTGCACCGTCACATAACGCTGGCCCAGCTGCTTCCGGGCGCACTGCTCGTCGCGGCCACTTACCTGGGCGCGGCGACTGTCTCCGAGTTCTTACTCGGCTACTGGGTTACCGACAACGGACGCCTTTTCGGCTCCTTCGGCGTGGTCCTCGCCCTGCTGGCGTGGGGGCAGGTCCTGGCCGGGATCTGGCTTACGTGCGGCATCTTCTCACCCGTCTACGCGGAGTGGCGTGCTGGCTGGAAACGCGATGGAACATCGCCCTTCTCCCGTTATGAGCGCGCCTCCGATAAGGCTCAGAACTAACTCATCCGTCTTCCTGCGCCCCAGCCTGAGGTGCTGGGCGCAGGTGAACCGCCTGACGACCAGAGCCCGGTTCGTCACGTGCCGGGTCTGCCGACCCTATGACGGTGCTGCGCCGCTGCCCTGCCAGGCGCGGGCTTGCGACCAGCGCCACCAGTCGGCTGGCTCGCATTCCCGTTCGGTGCCAAGGTCGGGATGCGCCCATCCGACCGATGGCAGGTCATACAGCATCGCGGCGAGGCTCGAGCAGACCACGTGTCCCGGCAGGAGGTTATGGTCGGAGGGCCACCGCCACAGCGGGTCTATCAGCGCGGAAAGGTCTTCGACATGCAGCGCGCCCAGCGCGTCCTCCCCGATGCCGACCCAGTCGTAGGCGATGCCCAGTGACTTCGCGGCGCTGGCCAGGAAGGTCGCCAGCTGATTATGGTCGTCAGGCTTCGGCTCATCATGATTAGACTCGGTCCGGGTGTCGGACAGGAACGGGGTGCAGTCGACCGGTCCGACACCGCCGGGTTGTCCCTGGATCCCCATCCACCGGCCCACCTGGTCCTGGTGCGTGATGACCACGACATGATTGGCGACCGCGGGCTTGCCCTCCAGCGCTTCGCCCACCCGGATGAGGTCCTGGGTCAGGTCCTGGCCTGTCCACACGGCCAGCACGTCGCCAGGGGCGGCAGGCAAACTTGTCATAGTGTGCTCCTCTCGTGGTCTGCGGATCTCTCGTGGCCTGCGGCATCACTGGGCGCCACAGAATGTCAGCTAATATACTGATATGAATGGTGTCCGTCATGGTGACGCCCCGGTTCTCTGCCGGGATATTCTGTGACGACGTCGGCCACCGGGCTTTCTATCGAAGGCGCCGCGGGCAAAGCCGGCCAGCCTCGTGGTAAATATGGCTAAGACAGTGGCCGGGGCGGCTAACTCCTTGGACCCGCTGCGGGCAGTGCTCACGTTCCTGTTCCTGCCGATGACCGTCGCCCGGAAACAAGCTGGCTACATCGTGGCAGCCTGCCCGTCTCACAGGCAAGAAGTATTCGCGCCCGGATCTTGCGTCACTTGGGAGCAGGAGGCAGCTTACGCGCTGCCGCCTTGCCCTCGGCCACCAGCAGCTCGTGCTGCTGCCAGCCCTGCAGCCACTTCCACGTGGCCGTCAGCGCGCTGGTTGCCGCGGCGACCATGAATGCGACTATCTGGGTTTGGCTGAGATGCGCACCCGGCACGGCCTTGCCGACAATGCCAGCGAGCCAGCCGGCCGCAATCACGAATACCGGGCTCAGCAGGGCGACGAAACGCCCGATTAGGGACCCCTCGGTGGTGGAGTCCTTAGCTGCTGCCGTTCGCGTGCCGCCGTTCATGGTTATCCCCTCCGGCCCGGAATCGAGGTCATCTCAGGTGAGCAGGATCTCATTTCGGGAGCAACGCCGCTACCCGCCCGAGGGCCGCGAGCCAGCAGACCGGGGAAGCTCACGGCTGGGTATCTTCCCTATCAGCGCCGCTGGGCGGAGAATGCTGACGGGCCGCCAGGCCTGAATGGCCAGCCCTGATCAGGAGGCACCGGTGAGCAACCCCGGGCAGCCCAGCTCGTCGTCATCCCCGGCTGTGCAGATCGACCTGGACAGCGAGCGGGGATATGCGCGGAGCCCGCAGCTCCAGGTGGAGTTCGAGGCGGCCGCTGACCACCTGTGCCAGGCCGACGGGTACACCGATCCGCTGGACCCTGAGCACCACCGGCAGCTCCGCGCTGACCTGGCGCTCGAAGGGGGAGGCGTGAAGGGCATCGGGCTGGCGGGCGCAGTACTGGTTCTGGACGAGGCCGGGTACTCGTTCGCCCGCGTCGCGGGAACGAGCGCGGGAGCCATTGCCGCGAGCCTCATCGCCGCGATCTCCAAGGCCGGCCAGCCCATGACGGCGTTGCGCGGCTACCTGAATGAACTGCATTTCACCGAGTTCATGCCCGAGGGCAAGATCCACCACTTTCTCGATCACCTGGGCGGAGCGGCCGAGAAGGCTGACGATCTCGCCATCCTCACTCACCGGACGGGGCTATATCCAGGGACCTACCTGGCGCAGTGGCTGGGGCCGATTCTCGACGGGCTCGGGGTGAAGACTTTCGGCGACCTGAAGATCAGCCAGTCCGACGATCCCGGCATGAGCCTGCTGCCCGACCGCCAGTACCGGCTCGTCGTCCATACCTCGGACATCACGCGCGAGCAGCTGGTGCGGCTGCCCTGGGACTACGACTATTACGGGCTGCCCAGTGACGAGCAGGACGTTGTCGGGGCGGTGCGCGCGTCCATGTCCATCCCGTTCTTCTTCGAACCGGTAACGGTCCAGGCCCGCGAGGCCGACATTGACGTGCCGATGCCCGACGGCAGCTGCATCCGGCAGCATTATGACGCTGGCACTGTCACCTGGGTCGACGGCGGCATGCTGGCGAACTTCCCGATCAGCGCGTTCGACCGCGTCGACGGCGGCCCGCCACGCTGGCCGACCATCGGGATCAAGCTGTCCTCGCTGCAGAGATCGTTCTCGGCGACCGTGGCGTGCAGCACGGCACGAAGCGTGGCGGTCCAGGCCCTGCACACGCTGATGAACGAGTGGGACCGTTACGACGTCGAACAGACGACCGCCGCTCGGACGATCTTCGTGGACAAGGCAGGCTTGACGGCCACCCAGTTTGATCTGACGCAGGCCCAGCAGGACCAGCTGTTCCTCAACGGGGTACAGGCCGCGACGAGGTTCATCATCGAGATGTCCAAGGCCGGCGGCGTGCCGCGCGACGCCGAACAGGCCAGGCAGCTCATCACGAACAGGGCGGCCCTGAGCGCTCCGAGCATGCCGACGCGCCCCCCGACAGCCGCGAGCTGAACGTAAGGTCCTAACCGCAGGTCTGCCAGCAGCAAGTTCCGCTTCTTCGACCCCGGCAGCGGGTTATCGATCAGCCGCGACGTCGGCAGGTTGCGCCCGCCGGGCAAGCTCACCCGGGAGGCGGGGCCCGGACTGGATAGGCAGCAGGACTATCCCGTCGTCGTCGGCGTGCAGGAGGTCCCCCGGCTGGAACGTGACATGGCCGAACGTCACAGGAATGTCGACAGCGCCTGCGCCGGTCTTCGCGCTCTTGCGCGGATTCGTGCCCAGCGCTTTGACACCGAGATCGAGGTGGGCCAGTGCCGCGCTGTCGCGGACCGCCCCATGCAGGACCAGGCCCGCCCAGCCGTTGGCTTGCGCCGCAGCCGCGATCAGGTCGCCCACGAGCGCCGTGCGCAGCGAGCCGCCGCCGTCCACGACCAGGACGCCGCCTGAGCCGGGCTTGCGCAGCAGATCGCGGAGCAGGCCGTTGTCCTCGTGACAGGAAACCGTGCGTACCGGTCCAGAGAAGATTCGCCGGCCACCGAACTGGCGGAACTGGAGGTCACAGACTCGCAGTTCCGGCCCGTAGGTATCGACCAGGTCGGCGGTGGCCACACTGGTGTCGGTCATGGCTCCTCCTGCGTGGGGGCTGGCTGGTCCTGCTCGGCCGGTTACCCGCCGCACGAACGCGGACCTGCTGGTGCTGCGGCACGAGGTCCGCCGTGCTGCGCGCGGCGCACCTCCGCGGCCCCGGCTGGACTGGGCCGACCGCGCCGTCCTGGCCGCGCTGATCCGGCTCCTGCCGGGAAGGCTGCGATTATACCGGCTGGTCAGCCCCGGATCCGTGCTCCGGTGGCAGCACCGCGGGCCAGGCAAGTCATGCTGCCGGGCTGCTCCTGATCTCGAGCAGTTCGATCGCGGCTCCGGCACCGAGGGGCGAGAGGGCGCCGCACGACGGGCAGACGACCAGGTGGCCTGCCACGTCGTCGGCAGACACTGCCCACGCCGCCCCGCACAGCGCGCACTCGCGGCGGTCGGCAAGCTCCTCGACGAGCAGGCGCGATCCGCTGAGCGGCGTGTCCTCCGTCAGCATCTCGTAGGCCTGCAGCAGCGCCTCCGGCGAGAACACCGGGCTCGCCCGAACGCGGACCTCGGCGATGCCCGCAGCGAGGCTGGGATCGCGGGCCAGGCGCATTACGAGCGCGCTGACCGCGTGGTAGTCGTGCAGCGTGCTCCTCCTTGCCCCGGGGGTGAGGTGTCCTCCGGCCCGCGCCCGGCGCCCTCCGGCGGCCCGGGCCCGGAGTCCTCCGATGCCCAGCGCTGGACCTGCTCCAGGACGCGCCGGCCGAGCGGCGCTATCGCCGCGGCCACGGGCTCGCTCAGCGGCGCGCCGAACTCCGGCGGGCCTGCGATCTCGACGGCGAGCACCCGGGTCCGGTCTGGGAAGCCCATGCCGAGCCGCCTGGCGACCGCGGCAAGCTCGGGTATGCCGGCCTGGTGCAGGCTGGCTGCTCGCACCGGGCCCAACTCGGCGAACCCGGTCTCGACGATCGTGCCCGCGGGGCTGCGGCCCGTGCGGATCGAGTCGACGACGACCGCGCGGTCATACCCGGCGAAGACCTCGAGCAGCGCCAGGCCCGAGGCGGCGCTCTCCACGACGTCGGCGTCCCTGGCCAGCTCACCGCGCAGCGCCCGCGCCGCGAGCACGCCGACGGCGTCGTCTCCCGCGTACTCGTTGCCCAGGCCGAGGACGAGCGTTCGCATGGTCAGTCCCGCCGGATCTCACGCAGCAGCGCGCCGCCCGCGTCCCTGACCTCGACGATCAGCGGCATCTGGCCAGGCAGGCTGTGTGTGGAGCAGCCGAAGCACGGGTCATAGGCGCGGAAAGCCATCTCGACCTGGTTCAGCAGCCCGTCGTCGACCTGGCCGTTCCTGATCAGAGCGTGCGCCGCCTTGTCGACGGACAGCGCGATCCTCGCGGCGTTGTTCTGCGTGGCGACGATCAGGTTCGCGGCCGTGACCAGCCCGTGCTCGTCGGTCTCGTAGTGGTGGAAGAGGGTCCCCCGCGGCGCCTCTACGACGCCGACGCCCTCGCGCGGCGTGGCGGTCGGCAGCGTGCGCACCTGCGGGTCGGTGATCTCCGGGTCTCCGGCGAGCTCGGCCATCCGCTCCGCCGCGTATACGAGCTCGATGATCCTGGCCCAGTGGTTGGCGAGCGTATGGTGGACGGGCCCCGGGCCCAGGGTGGTGACGAACTCCTCGTAGGCTTCCTGCGCGCGAGGGGTCGCCATGCCGTCGGCGACGTTCAGCCGGGCCAGCGGCGCGACGCCGTAGACACCGCTGCCGGCCCCGTCGGCGAATCCGTGCCAGCCGACGTCCTTCAGGAAACAGAACTTCATGTATGTCCACGGCTCGACGTGCTCGGCGACATGGTCGAGGTAGTCCCTCCCCGTGAACGTGAGCAGCTCCTTCCCGTCCGGGCCGACCACCCTGAGCGTGCCGTCGTAGAAGTTGACCTTGTTCGCGTCATCGACGAGGCCCATGTAGTAGGTGCGGTGCGTGTATGCCTCGGAGGTGACAAGCTCGACGTAGCCGGGGTTGCCCAGCACGATCTTGCGGAACGCGCCGAGGGCGAACTGGCCGAACTCGACGGCGCGGGCCGCGGCCGCGGCCGCCTCCTGCCGGGTCTCGCTGCTCAGGGAGCGCGACACGCCGCCTGGGAGCCCGAAGACGGGATGGACCGCCTTGCCCGCTACCGCGGCAACCAGGTCACGGAGCTGCTTGCGGACGCCGATTACCTCCTTCCCCACCTCGAGGCCGACGGCGTCCACGACGCCGAGGATGTTCCGCTTCTGCCGCGGCGCATCCGGGCCGACGATGAAATCGGGGCCGCCGAGGAAGAAGAAATGCAGCGCGTGGTCCTCGACCATGAAGGCGCTGTAGAGGAGCTCGCGGATCTTCCGGCCGGCGGGCGGCGGATCCACCTGGTAGAGGGCGTCGAGGGCTTTCGTCGCGGCCATGTGGTGGGCCATGGGGCAGACGCCGCAGATCCGCGAGGTGATCTGCGGCATGTCCTCGGCGCGCCGCCCCTGGGCGAACTTCTCGAAGCCGCGCAGCTCCGGGATCTGGAGGTAGGCCCGGTCCACACCGCCGTCGGGATCGAGGAAGATGTGTATCCTCCCGTGTCCCTCGAGACGTGTCAGGGGGTCGATCAGGATCTCACGGCTCATGGCGCCACCTCTTCCTTTTCCGCCGTAGCCGCCGGCCGCACGCGACGATGCAGCAGCGAGGCCGGCAGGCTGTAGCGATAGAAGGTGCCGACCGGGTCGGCGATCTCGGCAACGCGAGCTGTGATCTCGTCCTCGCCGTCCGCGTCGAGGAGCGATGCGACGGAGGACAGCGCCTTCGCCCCGTAGTCGATGACGCCGCTCGTGGGCCCCATGCAGCCGGTGCAGGGCATGTTCCCGCCGGGGCAGGCGGCGGCGCAGCCCGCCCGGGTAGCGGGGCCGAGGCAGATCAGGCCTTGCGCGAGCAGGCAGAGCTCGGGATCGATGAAGACCTGGTGCGGCCGCCGGAACGCCCGCACCAGGAGCTTGTCCGGCTTCGTCGCGGCGCGCGGGCACTCGGAGCAGAGCGCCACGTCAGGAGCGAGCACTGCGCCCTTCCCGGGCAGCTTCCCCTCGACGAGCGCCGTCACGGCCGAGGCAATCAGGCCCGCGGGCGGCGGGCAGCCAGGGAGGTAGTAATCGACGTCGATGACCTGGTCGAGCGTGAGCACCGAGGCGCCGAACGCAGGCAGCGTCAGCTCTCCCTCGGCGACGCGGCTATGCTCCGCGGGAAGGGTCCCGGCACTGTTCTGGACGCTCGGCGCCTCGTGGTAGACGACGTCGAGGATGTCCTGGCTCTCGTACAGGTTGGCGAGGCCGGGGACGCCGCCGAACATCGCGCAGCTGCCGAACGCGACTACCGCGGCGGACTTGCGCCGCAGCAGCCCGGCCATCTCCTCCTGCTCCGACGTGCGGACGGCGCCGTTGATGAACGCCGCCGCCAGCTCGCCGTCGTCCAGCGCCTCGACGTCCTCGCGCTTGAAGTCGAGCGCGACAGGCCAGAAAGCGACGTCCACGAGCTCGACGACGGTCAGCAGGTTCTCGCCGAGGTCGACCACGGCCTCCTCGCAGCCGCCGCAGGATGCGCACCAGTAGAAAGCGATCTTCGGCTTTGTCATCGTGACTCCCCGGCGGGCTCCGCGACCGCACGCTGGGGGCGCTCCAGGCGCACCGGCCCGAGCATGCGCAGCTCCTCGGTCATCTCGTTGCAGACCCGCTGCACCTTCTCGCCCTCGGACGCCGAGATCCACTCGAGGCGCAGCCGCTGATCCTCGATGCCCAGGTCGCGTAGCACGGCCCGGAGCAGCTCTATCCGGCGGCGGGTCTTATAGTTGCCCTCCTGGTAGTGGCAGTCCCCCGGGTGGCAGCCGCCGATGAGCACCCCGTCCGCGCCGTAGCGGAAGGCCGCGAGCACGAACTGCGGATCGAGCCTGCCCGAGCACATCAGGCGCATCACCCGCACGTTCGGGGCGTACGCCAGCCGGGAGATGCCGGCCAGGTCGGAGGCCGTGTACGTGCACCAGGTGCAGAAGAAGGCGACGATCTTCGGCTGGTAGCGGCAATCAGACACCCTTGAGCACCCCCTCGAGCTCGGCGAGGATCTGCTCGTCGGTGAACAGGTGCTGCTGCATCGCGCCCGACGGGCAGGCGGCGACGCATACGCCGCACCCCTTGCAGAGCACCTCGTTGGCCACCGCGACATCCGCCTCGGCGTCGAAGGACAGCGCCCCGAACGGGCAGAGGCCCAGGCAGGTGCGGCAACCGGAGCATTTCGCCGCGTCGACGAAGGCCGTGCTCGGCTCGAGTTCCACGGAGCCGCGATCGACCATCACCAGGGCCTCCGCCGCGGCCGCGCCAGCTTGCGCCACCGTATCCGGGATGTCCTTGGGCCCCTGGCAGGCGCCGGCGAGGAAGACGCCGTCGGTGAACGTGGACACGGGGGCGAGCTTCGGGTGCCGTTCGGTGTAGAAGCCTTCGGAGCCGCAGCTGATGTTCAGCAGCCTGCCGACCTGCTCGGCGTCGGCCTGCGGTTCCATGGCCACCGCTAGCACGACCATATCCACCGGGATCTGCCGCACGACGCCCGCCAGGGTATCCTCCGCGCGGAGCACGAGCTTCCCCGTCGCCCCGGCCGGGTCCGCCTCGTCGCTCACCTCGACCACCCGGCCGCGGATGAGACGCACCCCTTCCTTCATCACCTTCTCGTAGAATTCCTCATAGCCCTTGCCCGGAGTCCGCATGTCGATGTAGAAGCTGTACACCTCCGCCCCGGTACGCTCCTTGATCAGGTGGGCCAGCTTCAGCGAGTACATGCAGCACACGCGGGAGCAGTAGGAGTTGTACCTGGCGTCGCGCGAGCCGACGCAGTGGATGATGCCAACCGTCTTCGGGCGCTCTCCGCTGCGCAGCACGATCTCGCCCTGGGTCGGGCCGGAGGCGTTGAGGAGGCGCTCCACCTCGGGGGCCGTGTAGACGTTCGGGTACCTGCCGTAGCCGTACTCCGGGATTCGCCTGGCATCGAAGGGCTTGAAGCCGGTCGCCACGACGATCGCCCCGACGTCGAGCTCGACCTCGGTGTCACGCATCGTCAGGTCGATCGCGCCGGCCTCGCAGACCGCGATGCACTGCCCGCATTCGGAGCAGACACCGCAGTCGAGACACCGCTCGGCACCGTACCGCGCCTCCGCCTCGGTCAGCGGCGGCTCGAGTTCTGAGAAATCCGCCGGCGCGGCGGCCAACCGGGTGGCTGGCGCCCGCGGGTCCAGGCGGCCGCGGGCCGGATGCTGCTTCGCAAGCACATCGGCCTTGTCGACAACCGGCAGCGTCGCGTCGAAGCTCGCGGGATCCAGCTCCGCGCCCCGCAGCCAGCGGTCGATCATGAAGGCGGCCCGCTGCCCCCGCCCGACCGCGTGCGCGATGTCGAGCGCGCCCGACACGACGTCGCCGGCGGCGAAGACGTACGGCACATCGGTCTGCAGCGTTCCCGGGTCGGCCCGGATCGTCCCGTTCGCGGCCGTCAGCAGCCGGGGGGCGAGCGTCATCGCGTCTGGCGTCAGCCCGATCGCGGCGATCACCACCTCGCAGGCGATCACGAACTCGCTCCCGGGGACCGGCTCAGGGCGCCGGCGGCCAGAGGCGTCCGGAGCGCCGAGCTCGGTCCGGACGCAGCGCAGCCCGCTCACCTGCCGGTGCTCGTCGCCCACGACCTCGACGGGCGAAACCTGGAAACTGAACCGGGTCCCTTCCTGCTCGGCGGCCTCCACCTCCTCCGGGTAGGCCGGCATCTCGCTGCGACCGCGCCGGTACGCCACGATCACTTCTGGCGCGCCGAGCCGCCGGGCGGTCCGCGCGGCATCCGTCACCATGAACTCCTCCGGCTCGCTCAGCTCATCTGGCGGGGCGAGCCGCCGCGCGGTCCGCGCGGCATCCATCGCCACGTTCCCGCCGCCCACGATGACGGCCCGCTTGCCCTCCAGGCCGGCCGCCTCGCCGAGCTTGGCTGCCTCGAGGAACTCCAGGCCGGAGACGACGCCGTCCAGGTCCTCGCCCGGCACGCCGAGGCCGGTTGAGGCCGGCGCGCCGGTTGCCACCAGGACCGCGTCGTACCCCGCGCGCCGCAGTTCGTCAAGGTTCCCCACCCGCGTGCTGGTGGCGATCTCGACGCCCAGCGCGGTCACGTTCTCGATGTCCCGCTCGACAACCGACATCGGCAGCCGGTAGTCGGGGATGGCCAGCCTCAGCATGCCGCCAGGCTCGGGCGCAGCCTCAAAGATCTTGACGCGGTAGCCCTTGCGCGCGAGCTGCCAGGCCGCGGTCAGGCCGGCCGGCCCCGAGCCGACCACCGCTACCTGCTTGCCGTTCAGGGCAGCCGCCTGGACCGCGGCGGGCGCTCCACGCTCGTAGTGGGCGTCCGCGATGAAACGCTTCAGCCGCCGGATCGGCAGCGGGCCCTCCAGGCTCGCCCTGGTGCACTCGGCCTCGCACTGCGCGTAGCAGGCCCGGCCCAGGCTCCCGGCCAGCGGCGTCGCGTCGAGCACGAGGTTGAACGCCTTCTCGTACTCGCCCTTCCTGACAAGTGACACGTAGCCATGGGCCTTGACGCCGGCCGGGCAGCTGAAGGTGCACCGCGAGGTGCCCGCGCGGTCGATGACAGGCCAGGCCGGCACCGCCTGCGGGAACGACTTGTGGGCGACTGGGCGGGTGCCGAGGCCATGGTCGAACTCCGACAAGATCCCGTCCCAGGTGCAGTTCTCGACGCAGAGGTCGCACCCGGTGCAGGCGTCCTCGTCGATATAGCGGGCCTTCCTGCGCACCTTGACCTTGAAGCTGCCCACATAACCGGAGACCTGCTCCACCTCGCTGAAGGACAGCAGGTCGATGTTGGGGTGCTGGCCGACCTGCACCATCTTCGGGGTGAGGATGCACGCCGCGCAGTCCAGCGTCGGAAAGGTCTTGTCGAACTTGGCCATCTGGCCGCCGATGCACGGCTCGCGCTCCACCAGGTAGACATGCTTGCCGGCGTCGGCAAGGGTGAGCGCCGCGTGGATCCCCCCGATCCCGCCGCCGACGACGAGCACGTCCGGGTGGACCGGCGCGCGGCGCTGGTCCAGGTGCTCGTGCGCGGCAACGCGCCGCACCGCGCCGGCGACGAGCGCCCTCGCCTTCTCCGTCGCGTCCGCGCCATCGGCGGTTACCCAGCTCACGTGCTCGCGGATGCTCGCCATCTGGGAGTAGAAGGGGCTGATCCCGCCGGCCGCAGTGGCCCGCCGGAAAGTCGCCCCGTGCATGAGCGGCGAGCAGGAGGCGACGACGACCCGGTTCACCAGGCCGTCGCGGATGTCCCGCTGGATCAGCCCCTGGCCCGGGTCCGAGCACATGAACTTGTAGTCGCGCGCGACCGCCACGCCAGGCAGCGAGGCGGTGGACGCGACTACGCGCTCGACATCGACCTTGGCGGCGATGTTCAGGCCGCAGTGACAGACGTACACGCCGACCTTCGCGGGCAGCGCCTCCCGCGACGGCTCTCCGTCAGCTCCGCACATGGCTACCTCCCTGCGCCACTGCGGGCTCCGGCAGCCGCCAGCGCAGCATCCGGTGGACGCCGAGCGCCCGCTCGTCGAGCCCTAGCGCGGTGCCCAGCAATTGCGTAAAGAAACCGACCGTGATGTCGACAGGCTCGCCGAACTGGCGGGCCATCTGGCCCTGGAACGCCTCGAGGTTGAACTGGCACAGCGGGCAGACCGTGGCGATCGCGTCTGCGCCGCGCCGCTTCGCGTCCAGCAGCAGCCGGTGACTGAGCCGCAGTGTCGCTTCGGGCAGCGCGCCGATGAGCGGGCCGCCGCAGTAGCAAGAGCCGCCGCAGCAGCGCGTCCGCAGCGGCCAGTCGATGGGCTCAGCGCCGGCCGCCGCGAGCAGCCGCTCCATCGACGTCGGCGCGCGCCGGTCGTCGAAGGTCGCGTACGGGCGCACCAGCAGGCAGCCGTAGTAGCAGGCGACGCGCAGCCCCCCGAGCGGCCGGACGGCGGCTTCAGCGATCCGGTCAAGTCCGATGTCGTTCACGAGCACGTCCACCGGGTGCCGGGCCCGGGCACGGCCCTCATACCGCAGCCCGGCCGCGCCCAGCGCCCCGCCGACGCGAGCGGCCATCGCCCCGCCGTCGGCGAACGTGCGCTCGGTCTTGAGCAGCGCGCGGTAGCAGCCTGCGCACGGAGCAATGACGTCGACCGGCCCGGGACCGGGCCGCGCGCCCTCGGCCAGCGCGAGATTGCGGGCAGCCAGGGCGACCGCCTTGGCAGCGTCGACGGCGGGGTACCCCGAGGCACCGCAGCAGTTCCAGTCCTCGAGCTCGTCCAGGCCGGTCCCGAGCGCCCCGAACACCGCACGCAGCGACTCCTCATAGGACCGGCCGGTCCCGTTCGCCGAGCATCCGGGGTAATAGGTGTAGCTCATGTGTGCTCCCCAGTTGTCGCATTGAGGGCATCGAAGACCCTCCGCAGCTGTGCCGGTTCACGCACCGAGTCAGACCGCAGCGGCAGCCGTCCCCGCCGTATCAGGCGCAGCGCCACCGGCGCGTACCGCAGCAGCAGGAACGGCCGGGTCCGCAGGTACAGGAACAGCGAGATCCACGCCTCGCTGCTCCGTCCGCGCCTGTCAACTAAACGGACGAACTGGAGCGCCAGGACGGGAGTGACGAACCGCCGCGGATAGACGCCAGCGCGTATCGACGCCCGCTTCAGTGCGTAGATCGACTCGGTCAGCGGGAGCTGCTTCGGGCATTCGACCGTGCACGCGTAGCAGGATGTGCAGGCCCAGATGGCGTGGCTGCGCAGAACACCGTCGTAGCCGCCGGCCATCAGCATTGCGTTGAGGACCCGCGGAGAATGGTCCATGTACTCGATCATCGGGCAGACGACGCTGCACGTGCCGCACTGTATGCAGGACTGCGGCAGGAGCCCGTCGGCTGCATCCACCGCCCGGCCTGGCGCAAGCTCCAGCGACTCTCGGCTCACGGGATACCTCCCGCCCCTGGCACATGGCCAGCGCTTGAGATTCCTTATCGGAACATGTCGCCGGTCGGCCCTGACAGGGGCCAAAGGTTCATTGCCAAAGAGCCCAAAGTCCCATTCCCCAGGGCTTGCGCCATACTGCGCCATACCGGGGAGTTGTCTGAGCGATAGGAAGAGGGCTTCGGGTCAGGCATCGCCTTGAGTGGCCAGCGGGCTAACCACTGATTGGCCCTGTGACTTGAATCACTGCCCCCAGCGGGCGGCTCCGCTGGTTGCTGAGGATCGCGGCAGCTCGCAGCATGAATAACACATCAATTCAGCTGTTAGCAAAATGCGAGCGGCCGCCCGAACTCGAACAATGCATCGACCAGGATTTTGAGCACCACCCGGACGCTGCGATCTATCACAGCATGCCCGCGCTCGCTCCGCTCCTCAGGGCGGCTGCTCGGCGAGTCGGCGACGATCCGGCCTGATCCTGCCAGCCGCCGCGCGTCCACCTCGGTAATCCGCGTGCGCTACTCGGGCTGCGTCTCGCCGACCAGGGTCGGCGAGAGCATCTCGGCCAGCGGGAGCACTTCATAGCTGGCCATGTTGTAGACGGGAGCCTGCGCGAGGAGGTTGTCGAGTTCCTCGTTGGAGTCCACGTTGTAGATCCAGGCACCACCATGCCCACCCACCAGGTGGTACCGCGCCTCAAGCTTGCCCTCCTCCAGCAGCCGGGCGCCGTAGTCCTGCTGCCGGAAGACGGCCCGGGCCACCCCCGGGTTCGCCCGGCCTAGCTCCAGCTTCCAGAGGACCAGGAACTTGCCAGCCATCATCTCCTCCTCGATGGAGCCAAGCGATGCCAATCTGCACCAAAGCGTAGCGCTGCCCGGCCCTCTTGCCGGGCCTGAACCATGGTGCCAGGCTGAGTAAGACGCAAGGCGGCACTGCCACGCCGCCCGCTGCCGCCCGAGCTGCCGGGATGCCAGGAAATGACACGCCGCGTCGGGTCGGCGCGCGGACGCGCCGGCTAGGTCATCGACGGTGACCGATGAGCGCTGAAGGGATGTTTCATGTGCCTCGGCATACCGGGTGAGGTGATCGAGCTCCTCGCTGGCCGGCCGGATCTGGCTAGGGTGGAGGTGAGCGGCGCCCGGCGGGTGATCAACGTCGGCCTGCTCGCCGACGACCCGCCCGCACCTGGTGAGTGGGTGCTGATCCACGTCGGCTTCGCCTTGTCGAAGATTGACGAGGACGAGGCTGCGGAGGTCCTGATGTTCCTCGAGGGGATCGGTCAGGCCAATGCTGACGAGCTCGCCGCGCTCGCGCAAGCACCGATCGAATGACGGGAGAGCCGGGGACCTGCGGTTTGCCGGCGAATTCCGTGCTGCCGAGAAGGCGCATGCGCTCGCCGCGAAGATCACGGCGCGCTGAGTCGGCGGGCCGCGCAAGCTCATGGCGGTGCGGGCGGGCCCGCCCGCAGGTGGTGACGTGATCCGGACTGCTGCGGCGAGCCGCTAAGCCGCCAGCGGCCGGTCTTTTTTTCTGGCCACTGACGGCGCTCCTGTGCCCCGCTGCCGGCAATTTAGGCCTGCAACGCGTTTGCGCTCTTTTTTTAACCCTGTAGAGTAGAAATGTATATCTACAAATGTAGGCGTGCGCATATAAAGTGCTGGCCGGCCGCAATCGGCGGCTGCTTCCACGGCGCCGCCAAGGGAGATGAACCAATTCATGACCGTCACCCTGGACCGGAATGTTGAATCCTTCATCGGCTCCCCGCGTCAGCTGTTCATCAACGGGCGGTGGTGCGACGCGGCCTCGGGCCGGACGTTCGAGACGCCCAACCCGGCGACCGGCGAGACGCTCGCCCGGATCGCGGAGGGCGGCGCGGAGGATATTGACCGGGCGGTGCGGGCGGCGCGGCGGGCGTTCGAGGAAGGCCCCTGGAGCCGGATGACCCCCTCGGAGCGCGGGCGGATCATCTGGCGGATCGGGGACCTGATCCTGGAGCACGTGGACGAGCTCGCCCAGCTGGAGTCGCTGGACAACGGGAAGCCCTTCGCCGTCGCGCAGGCCGCCGACGTGCCGCTGGCCGCGGACCTGTTCCACTACATGGCCGGCTGGGCGACCAAGATCGAGGGCAACACGATCAGCATCTCGGTGCCCTACATGCCCGGCGCCAACTTCCACTCCTACACCCTGCGCGAGCCGGTCGGCGTGGTCGGCCAGATCATCCCCTGGAACTTCCCGCTGCTGATGGCCGCCTGGAAGCTCGGCCCGGCGCTCGCCACCGGCAACTGCGTCGTGCTCAAGCCCGCCGAGCAGACCCCGCTCACCGCGCTGCGGCTCGCCGAGCTCATCGCCGAGGCCGGGATACCCGACGGCGTGGTCAACGTCGTCCCGGGCTTCGGCGAGACCGCCGGCGCGGCCCTCGCGTCGCACCATGATGTGGACAAGGTCGCCTTCACCGGCTCCACCGAGGTAGGCAAGCTGATCGTGCAGGCCGCGGCGGGCAACCTGAAGAAGCTGACGCTCGAGCTCGGCGGCAAGAGCCCCAACATCGTCTTCGATGACGCCGATCCTGGGGCCATCGAGGGCGCCGCCAACGCGATCTTCTTCAACCACGGGCAGTGCTGTGTGGCCGGCTCGCGGCTGTTCGTCCAGCACAGCCGCTTCGATGAGGTAGTCGACGGCGTGGCCCAGATCGCCAAGGCGATCAAGCTCGGCTCCGGAATGGAGCCTGGGACGCAGATGGGGCCGCTGGTCTCCGACGAGCAGTTCCGCCGGGTGACTGGTTACCTCGAATCCGGCCGGGTTGACGGCGCCACCGCCCTGGCCGGCGGCGGGCGCTTCGGGGACCGCGGTTACTTCGTCGAGCCGACCGTGCTGACCAACACGCGCCCTGAGATGAAGGTCGTCCGCGAGGAGATCTTCGGCCCGGTCCTGGTCGCCGCGCCGTTCAGCGACCTCGACGAGATCGCCGCGGTGGCGAACGACTCCGAGTATGGCCTTGGCGCAGGCATCTGGACCAGGGACATCTCGAAGGCGCACGCGCTGGCGAAGAAGATCAGGGCGGGCACTGTGTGGATCAACTGCTACAACGTGTTCGACGCCGCGCTCCCGTTCGGCGGGTACAAGCAGTCCGGCTGGGGCCGCGAGATGGGCCACGAGGTCCTCAATGCCTACACCGAGGTCAAGGCCGTCACCACCCACCTGTAAATCAGTAACCCTAGCCGGGGCCGGACCGACAGGTCCGGTCCCGGTTACGTGCCGGGCTCGTCGGCCGCGATCGCAGACGTCGCAATCTGCCCGGTCCGGCGTCCGCCAGATCGCAGTCTCGGGCCGGCCGCGATGCGCGGTCCGCTGCCCAGTTGGTCGGCGTGAGAACCTGACGTGAAGGCCTGCCTGAGTGCAAGCTCAACTCGGTCGGGGCGGCGGCGAGATTCTGGATGGCGCGAGATGCCCGAGCCGGGCAGGATGAGTGATGACCCCGGTGATCAGCACGCCGGTGAAGCCGACCGTGACGTCACCGCGTTCCGGAGGCTGGCTGAAGCGACCCAGTTGCGCCTGGGTCCGGTCAGGCAGTGGTTGGCGCGGTATGAGCACCTTCCCGTGGTCGATGTCATCGCCGGGACCTACCGGCGAGATCGGGAATCGGCAGGGCCGGTCCTGGGTAGCGCGATCGCGTTTCGCCTGTTTCTGTTTTTCGTGCCGTTCCTGGTCCTTGTGGTCGGCATCGCCGGGTTCGCTTCTGGATTCGTCGATGCCCGCGCCGTCAGCAGCACTGCTGGTGTGTCCGGTAGCCTCGGGGCGCAGATCAGCGAGGCTTTTCACCAGCCTGAGGTCACGCGATGGTTCGCGGTGCTGATCGGCCTATTCGGGGTGCTGACTGCAGGCCGGTCGTTGAGCAGGGTCCTGCGGGCAGCCAGCGCAGCCGCGTGGCGGCTGCCGCTGACGGGGACTCGATCTTCGTTGCGCACGGCGGGCGGGGTCGCGGGCCTGATCTGTGGCATGGCCCTGATCGCTATTCTGGTGAATCGAGTCCGGGAGGACCTGGGACTGGGCGTTGCGGGGCTTGCCTTTGTCCCGGCCCTGGTGATCTACGGGTTGGCGTGGCTCGGCGTCTCGATGATGCTGCCGCGTGTCACCGATGACCCGGGAGCGCTGCTGCCAGGATCCTTGCTCGTGGCTCTGACCATCACGGTCATGCACGCCATCAGTGAGTTCTATCTTCCGGACCGGCTCGGCCGCGCAAGCCAGCTCTACGGAGCGATTGGCACGACCGTCGTGACGCTGGGATGGTTCTTCATTCTCGGGAGAGGAATCGTGCTTGCCATGGAGCTGAACGCGGCAGTCTACGAGCGGTACGGAAGCATTTCTCAGGTCGTGTTCTCGCTCCCATTCTTCCGGGTCCTAGCTCGCAGGTCTGCGCGCGTGCGCAGTTTCTTCGGACTCCAGTAGCCGCCCCGGACCCATCCCCCCACCTGGACTGGGCCGGCCGCGCGGTTCTGGCCGCGCTGATCCGGTCGAGTGCCTCGCGAACCACGCTGGCGAGCCAAGATGCCCTGAGCTGCGGCTTACCAACTCGCCGCGGGTGAGAAGGCCGCAGGATGGGACAGGAATGAGTCTTCAGCCGCCAGCTGCGCAGATTCAGCGTACGGGCGGGCACCGTCGGCGCTGCGTACAATACGAGCGGCGGTGGTATCGACGCGACGTGAGGTGGGCGATGAGCCAGGCTGGGCGGATTCTGAAAGTGGTGCTGCTCGCCGGGACGGCAGCAGGGATCGTCTTCGCGGTCGTCAAGCTCCGGCGCACACGGGAACTCGCCCTCCAGACCGTCAGTGACATCGAAGCTCAGATCGACGCTCTGGACCCGGTCACCAGAGCCGCAGTCGTGGCGAAGCTGTCCGCCGATGCGGCCAAGGACGTCAAAGCGAGAAGCGGCTGATATCCGCCGGCCAGGCTTGAGGCGTGCGCTCCAGCCTCGACCTGCTGAGTCTGCCGCACCAGCGCGGCTGGCCTTACCGTCCGGCTTCAGGCAGGTCCGCCTGAGCCCCGCCTACGGCAGCCCTGCAGAGATGGGCGACCAGGGTGTAGCAAGATGGGAGCATGCTTGTCGTCCACGTTCATGTGCGTGTCCGGCCCGAGCGCGCCGAGGACTTCCTGGCCGCGACAGTTGTCAATGCGCGAGCGTCGCTGGCCGAGCCCGGCGTGCTGCGTTTCGACGTCATCCAGGACGACGCCGATCCGGCGCACGTGGTCTTGACGGAGGTCTACCGGGACGCGGACGCGGCGGCGGCGCATAAGGCGACTCCGCACTATGCGACCTGGCGGGACACGGTCGCGGAGATGATGGCGCAGCCGCGGGCGTCCACCAAATTCGCTGTCGTCTTCCCGCCCGGGCCCGGCGACTGGGCGAGCTGACCGCCGTGACCGGGATGTCGTTCGAGTTCGCCACGGCCGGCCGGCTCATCGTGGGGCCCGGCCGGGCCGCCGAGTTTCCGGTGCTGCTGGCCGGGCTCGGGTCGCGGGCCCTGATCTGCACGGGCTCGCGCCCCGCCAGCCACGCCGGGCTGCTGGCGGAGGTGCGCCTGCCCGCCACAGTTATCCACGTGGACCGCGAGCCAACGACCGAGTCGGCGCGGACGGCGGCCGCCACGGCCCGCGAGCACGGCGCCGACGTCGTCGCCGCGATCGGCGGCGGCAGCGTCATCGACCTGGCCAAGGCCGTGGCCATGCTGCTCGGCAACGGCGGGGACCCGCTGGACTACCTGGAGGTCATCGGCTCCGGCCGGAAAATCACCAAGCCCGCCGTCCCGCTGGTCGCGGTGCCCACCACCGCCGGCCCGGGGGCGGAAGTAACCGCCAACGCCGTGCTCGCCTCGCCAGCCCACCGGGTCAAGGCGAGCCTGCGCAGCGCCCTGATGATCCCGCGGGTCGCGATCGTCGACCCGCTGCTCACCCTCAGCTGCCCCCCGCCGGTCACCGCGGCCAGCGGGCTCGACGCGCTGACCCAGTGCCTGGAGCCGTTCGTCTCGGTCCGGGCGAACGCCCTGACGGACTGCCTCGCGGCGGCCGGGCTGCGGCACGCCGGGACCGGGCTGCGCCGGGCCTACGCTGACGGTGCGGACGTCGGGGCGCGCACCGACATGGCCCTGTGCAGCCTGCTCGGCGGGATGGCCCTGGCGAATGCGAAGCTCGGCGCGGTCCACGGGCTCGCCAGCGCCGTCGGCGGAGCCGCCGACGTCCCGCACGGCGCCGCGTGCGCCGCGCTGCTCGCGCCGGTCGTCGAGGCGAACGTGCGCGCCCTGCGATCCGCGCAGCCGGCCAGCCCTGCCCTGCCCCGGTACGCCGAAGCCGCGCGACTGCTCACCGGCGATCCCGGCGCCGCCATCGAGGACGGCATCGCCTGGATCCGTCAGACGGTCACCCAGCTGCGAGTTCCCCGGCTGCGTGAGTTCGGCCTGCGACCGGAGGACTTCGGTGACATCACCGCCAGCGCGATGAAGGCAAGCAGCACTCAGGGCAACCCCGTCATCCTCGCCGAAAACGACCTGCGCGCGATCCTCAACGAAGCGGCATGAGCTCGGAAGCAGGCCGGCCGCCATGGCCTGGCCGGCCTGCGATCCGGCAGGCGACCGTGCTGGCCCTGCCGAGGTGCAGGTTTTCAGCCGAACCCGACGGACCTCCTACTGTTAGAGATGTGCTTACCGGACCCCGCTTGCGACAGGTGGCCGTGGTGGCGCACGACTGCGGGCCGGTGGCCGACGCGCTACGGCGGGCGTTCGGCTGGCAGCAGCCATTCCGCGATCCGGGGGTGGGAGAGTTCGGCCTGACCAACGCGGAGTCGTGGAGGTGGGCGGGCCCGTCGTGGACGGGGCAGGTGCCCGGGTATGTTCCTGGTGGCATCAGCGGATTGACGATCGAGGTCAAGGACCCGTCCGCCGCGGCACAGCGCTGGGCGGCGGTGCTCGGGGTGTCCGCGGGCAGCGATGGGAGCACCCCGGTAGTACAGCTCTCCTCGGGCCAGCAGTTGCGGTTCACGCCGGCGGAGGCCGGTCACGGCGAGGGAATCACCGCAGTGATCATCGCCGGGCTGCCCGGCGGCCGGCCGCTAGAGATCGGCGGGGTCCGCTTCGCCGGCGAGGGTGCCGGAGGCGGTGCTGACCACTGCTTTCGCCCGGGTTGCGTTCGCCGGAGACTATGGCGGGACCTGGTTTCTCACTCAGCTGGTGGGCAGCGGCAAAGCTAAAGAGCTCTACTACTTCTCTGAGCGGCTGAGCGCCGAGAACGCCAAACGGCTCGGGATCGTCAACGCCATCTTCCCGTCGGCAGACTTCGAGCGGGAGGTCATGGCGCGGGCTCGGCGGCTGGCCGAGGGGCCGTCGATCGCTTACCGCTACATGATCGCTTACCGCTACATGAAGGAGAACCTGAACCGGGCCGTGTCCGGCGAGCTGGGTGACTGCATGGACCTCGAAGTGACGCACCATCTGCACACCGCGCTCACCGAGGACCATCGCGAGGCCACCCAGGCCTTCGTGGACAAGCGTGAACCGCGCTTCCGCGGCCGGTAGCTCGCTACAGCTGGCTTCGAGAGGAGCACCGTCGCGGCGAGCGTCACCGGACCCCGGCAGGACATGGCGAGGGCGCCCCGCCGTCCCGGGCCGGCGGGGCGCGCTCTTGGGCTCCTCCCGGCCTGGCCAGGCAGCCAGGCGCCGGGAGGAGCCACCTCCAATGTCACCCGCGAACCTGACCACCCGCTGCACAGTTGCTGGAGGTGGTCTGCACAGTTGCCGAGGAGCCCTTCGGCAAAGCTCACAGGTACTCTCTTTTCCGCATCCAAACGAGGGTGATCCAGCCCCAGATGGGCGGCAGGTACGACGTGAACAGGCGCTGGATGAAGACCGCGGCAGTGGCATCGGACTCCGAGACGCCGGCCGCGGTGAGGCCGAGGATCAGGCCGGCTTCCACCACTCCCATGCCGCCGGGCGACGGCGAGATGCCGCCGATGATCCCGGCCACCGTGATGACCACGATCAGGGTGGGAAGCCGGAGATGATCGCCGAAGGCCCGCAGCGAAACGGACAGGGCCATGGCCACGACCAGCTCCTGGGCAAACGAGCCGCCCACCAGCAACACCAGCTTGCGCGGAGAACGGGCCACCTCCTTGAGGTTGCCCCAGATGGCGCGCACCCTGGGACGCACCTGCTCGGCGGCCAGCCTGCGGAACCTGGGCACGGCCAGCGCGAGGCCGACCACCAAGCCGACCAGCACCACCACCGCCAAGATGATCCACACCAGTTTCGAGTCCCCGCCTGACTCGGGGGTGACCTCGAGGTGGATGGACCCCCAGGCGAACGGCAATGAAATCCCGAACAGCACCGCGATGGCGATCCAGCTGGCGGTGGCCATGATGGCACCCGAGCTCAGCGCCACCGATGCGTCGTAGCCCTGCTGCTGGAAGAAGCGCACCCGGGTGGCGAAGACTGCCGCTGTCCCGCCGGCCAGCGCACTGAATGAGTTGGCGACCTCGACAGCCACCACTCGCCCGAACGGAAGTGCCCCGGCCACGCTGCCGATGCCCTCGACGGCCGACGCCACGTAGGCCAGCTGGGCCAGGACGAACGCCGCGATGACCCAGAGCCAATCGGCCCCGAGCACAGTGTCGAAGGACTTGGAGACATCGATGAGCACCCCGATGAGGGCCCAGCCGCCGATGAGCGTGCCGACCACCATGATCAACGTCGGCCAGCTCACCCGGCGCGGCTCCACTAGCTTCGGCACGTCGATCGACTTGGCCTGGGCGGCTCGCTGACGGACATCCTCCAAGAGCCCGCGTTTGCCTCTCAGGCCCCGGCTGAGCGCGGGATCGAGCCCGGCCTTGCGCAGATGCTGGAGGGCACCTGCTAGCACCTCCGGGGTGAGACACCTTGCCGCGCAGCCGGCGGCTCGTTCGGCGCCTGCCACCACGGCCGTCGCCGCTATGGCACCAGCCAGGTCGCGATCGAGCTGGTCCGGCGAAGCGTTAGCTGTGGCGTTGCGGAAGTCCGCCAATACCGTGGTCTCAGCTGCCGGATCGACCAGCAGGACGTCACCGCTGATGGCGCCGTGCGCGATGCGCGCCCGCCGGAGAGTCAGGAGCTGACGATAGAGGTCGTCGAGGGTGGCGTCACTGATGCCGGTGGCATCAGCCTCGGACAGCGCCATCCCGGCCGGCAAGCGGTAGACGAGCAGCGCGTCGTCGGATGGTCCAGCGGTTCCCGCCTCGACGATCTCGGGCACGGCCACGCCCAGCTGGCCTGCCCGCATGGTGAGGTAGGCCTCGTGCTCGACCTGCTGAAGCCGGGTGAGCGTAAGGCTAGGTCCGGAGTCACGGTAGAGCAGGAACCGGCCCGCCTTGGTGAGCAGCTTGGCGTCGGCTGCGTCCCGGCCGTACACCGCTACGCCGATGCGCTCGCCGGAAGATTCTGCCTGGCACGTCTCGGTTGCCTCGTACTTCGCCACCCCCCAGACCTGCCGTCTCACCGGCCGCACGTTGCTCGAGCGGATGCCGAGCTCATCGAGCAGCGCCCGGACATCATCGGTCGACGGCAGGCCGAGCGGTGAGCCGAAGATGAGCCGGACCGCCGCGGTCACCCCCCAGCCGATGGCCAGGCTCCCGAGGACGTTGACGGGAAGCCCGTGACCTCCCACAGCCGAGGCCAAAGCCACCAGGGCGATGAAGACCTCGATGATGCGCTGCAAGCCCCGCGCCAGATAGGGCAGCGCCGCCGTGGCGACCGCCATGAAGACAGCGATCTGGAGGACCGGGAAACGCAGGTAGTAGCCGTGGATCAGCACTCCGGTTGGCCTGCCGCCGCGGCTTCCGAGCAAACGGGCGAGGATCCCGCTCACCGCCGCCGTGCCGGCGGCGCTCAGCGCGATGTCGCGCGCCATCGCCCAGCGGCGCGCGATCAGGGCCAGCGCCAGCAGCACGATCGTGACGCCGAATGCACCAGCGTCGTAGACCACCGTCACCAGCCAGGTGATGCTCCGCGGCGGCGGATGGATGACCTGGATGATGGCCCGGTCGATGCGGGAGTTGTAGCGGATGGCGATGAGGCAACAGACGAGGGCGAGGATGGCGCTGGCCAGGCGCGCTCCGTCGCTTCCGCGTCGACGTCGTTGGCCGTCGCCGACTGGAGCGAACATGATCGAGCGCCAGCCACTCAGGAGTCGTGCCTCGGCGACAGAGCCCGCGCTCTTCGTGGCGTCTTCAGCCATGCAGGACCAACTGCCTCTCGAGGGCCTGCCGGGCCCAGCGTCGATCCACTGTAACGGCGGGCTCCGCTTCGCTGGGATGCAGCTGGTCCCTGTCACGTCCGCGCCACGGGCGGAGCGGTCAACCGGAGGAGGACCCGCCCGACCCGGCCCGGCACCGGCGATGCGAAACCGTGGAAGCAATGCGGATTCCCGGCGCGGCGCTCACGGGGTCACCGCCGCGTCGATGACGTCCAGCAGCGACTCCAGGTGACCCTGGGCCTGGCCGACCAGGTACATGGCGCGGGGCAGGTCGGTGCCCGCGGCGCGGCCGTCCAGCTCGGTCAGGAACTGGCGGGCCCGCTCGACATCCAGCCTGGCCAGCCGGCGCAGCCGGGGCCGCCCGGGGCTGCCGGGCGGGTCGCCGGGCTGAACGGCGCGGAGCCGCCGGGTGTGCGGGATCGTTTCGTGCATAGTTGCTCGGCCTCCTTGCAAGCTCAGGGCCTAGGCCCTGAGCCGGAAAGGTTCAGGGCCTAGGCCCGCTGTGGTGCTCGGCCGGCCGCGGCTTTGGGCTGCGCCCGGGACTTACGGGTACGCCGACGGTGTCAGCTAGCGGGGCCGGCGGTGAGGCCGACAGTGGCGGTCTGGGACTGGCCGAACTGGTCTGTCCAGCTAATGCTGATCTTGTCGCCAGGGTGGTAGCTCCCCAGCACCGCCTGGATGTCCGAGGAGGACGTGACGGTGTGGCCAGCGACCGCGGTGATCTGGTCACCCGCGGTCAGGCCCGCCTGGGCGGCTGCTGATCCGGGCACGACTCCGGCGATAGTGACGCCGCTGCTGGTTGCGCCGCCGCCGTAGCTACCGCCATCGCCGCCGTAGCTACCGTAGCCGCCGTAGCTACCGTAGCCGCCGCCGAAACCGCCGTAGCCGCCGCTGCCGCTGGTGCCCGAGGAGGAGGTCTCCACGCCGAGGAACGCGGTGCCGCCGAGGTGCGCGGCGGACGACGGCGTGCCTGCCTCGATCTGGCTGGCGATCGAGGATGCCTCGGTGATAGGAATGGCGAACGCCTGGGTCTGTGCTGGCGTTTGCCCGCCCTGCTGCTGATAGCCGGCGGTGGAGGTGCCGGTGGAGGCAGCGGTGTCCATGCCGATGACCTGCCCGTAGGTGTTAACCAGCGGCCCGCCGGAATCGCCGGGCTGGATTCCGGCGTTGTGGCCGATCAGCCCGGTCAGTTGCTCAGCGGTGCCCGACGACTCATCGGAGGCGGTAATCGACTGGTCGAGGCCGGTAACCGTCCCGGTGGCCACCGATGGGGTGCCGCCCTTGCCGCCGGCGTTACCGAGCGCGATCACCTTCTGGCCGGTCTGCGGACTGGAGGAGCCGAGGGTGACTGTCCGAAGCCCGGAGGCGCCCACAAGCTGCAGCACCGCGACGTCATGGCTCTTGTCGTAGCCGACGACCCTGGCGGTATAGGTGCGCCCGTTCCCCACGTCGGTGGCCTTGATCGAGGTTGCACCGTCGATCACGTGGTTGTTCGTCAGCACCTCACCGGTGGTGGTCAGCACCATCCCGGTGCCGGCCGCGGCGCCGCTCTGATATCCGAGCGTGGACACCACATCAACCAGGCCCGGGTCGACGCTCGACGCGACCTGCGACGTGGTCATCACGGTGGCGCCCATCGCATCCGCCGCGCCCAGCCCCGCGAATACCAGCGCAGCCGCCCCGACCGACGCGCCAGCCAGCAACGCAGGGCGCCGCCACGGCCGGCTGCGCCGCTTATCCTCCCGGCTGCCTGGCGCGCCCGGGCCGCCCGGCCCCCCGCCCGTCCCGTCGCCCTGCTCCGGTCCCGGGCTGCTAACGCCCGGCTCGTCGATCGTGCCCATCTGGGATCCGCTCCTTCAGGTCTTCATCCGGTTGCCTGTACGTCATAGTCGGGCGCCAACCTGGAGGAGTGCTCCAAACGCGTTAGATGCCTGCTTACGTTTTCCTGAAAGTTCACTGACCGTCATGGCTGGCACCGATACGGCTCGATCGCCCGGCCCGATCACGCTCTGCGGCTCACTCTTGCTACGCCGCCGACGCCCGGAGACGATATGGCCATGACCGACAGACCCAGAACGCCTTCACCGGCCGGTGTCTCCGACGCCCCGCTCACCCCGCTGTCCTTCCTGGAGCGCAGCGCACGCGTCTGGGCCAACAGGACGGCTGTGCGCGATGGTGGCCGGTCGTGGACCTACGCGGAGCATGCGGAACGAGTCCGGCGCGCGGCCAGTGCCCTTCGCCGCACGTTCGAGATAGACGCCGGTGACCGTGTCGCAACACTGCTGCCGAACGTGGCCGGGATGCTGGAACTTCACTACGCCGTGCCGGGCGCCGGGGCAGTACTGGTGCCGCTCAACTCCCGGCTAACAGCCGGCGACTACGCCTACATCCTGGGCCACTCCGGAGCCCGGCTCGTCATAGCCGACATCCAGCTGAGGGAGCCGCTCGAGACGGCGCTGGCGAGCATGCCGCCGCCATGCCCCCGCGTGGTGTGGCTTGATTCCGCCGATCCGGACCAGTGCGGGTACGAGGAACTCATCTCCTCCGGCGAAGCCGGGCCGCTGGCGCGGCCCACCGACGAGCGGGCGCTGCTGTCCATCAACTACACCTCCGGCACCACGGGACAGCCGAAAGGCGTCATGACCTCCCACCGCGGCGCCTACCTGCACAGCCTCGGGGTGATCGCTGAGGCCGGTCTCACCCCCCGCAGCGGCTATCTCTGGACGCTGCCGATGTTTCATTGCAACGGCTGGGCCTACACCTGGGCGGTCACCGCAACCGGCGCGACTCATCTGTGCCTGCCCAAGGTCGACCCGGAGGCGATCTGGGAGTCCATCGGCGACGGCGCGGTGACCCATCTGTGCGCCGCGCCGACTGTGGTCACCATGATGCTCGAGTCCGGCTCCGCCGCGCCCTGCCAGCCGCCGGTCCGGTTGTTCATCGGCGGAGCGCCGCCCTCCCCCGCGCTGCTGACCAAGGCCTCCAAGCTCAACATCGAGATCACGCACCTCTACGGCCTCACCGAGACCTACGGCCCGCTCGCCGTGTGCGCGTGGAATCCCGACTGGGATGTGCTTTCCAGCGACGACCAGGCCGTGCGGAAAGCCCGCCAGGGCGTCGGAACAATCGTGAGCGAGCAGATCCGCGTCGTCGGCTCCGCGATGCGTGACGTGCCAGCCGACGGCGCGACACTCGGAGAAGTCGTCATGCGCGGCAATAACGTGATGCTCGGGTACTACCGTGACCCCGACGCTACCCGGGAAGCATTCGCCGGTGGCTGGTTTCATTCTGGTGATCTCGCCGTCATGCACCCGGACGGGTATGTGGAGCTGCGCGACCGCCTCAAGGACATCATCATCTCCGGCGGAGAGAACATCGCGACGATCGAGATCGAGCAGGCGCTTAGCGCCCATCCAGCAGTATCCGAGGCCGCCGTTGTCGCCGCACCAGATCAGCGCTGGGGCGAAGTCCCTGCCGCCTTCATCACGCTCTGCAAGGGTGAACACGTCGACACCGATGAGCTGCGCGACTTCGCCCGCGGCCGCCTCGCCGGATTCAAGGTGCCCAAGCGCCTCGAGATCATGGACGAGCTGCCCAAGACCAGCACCGGCAAGATCCAGAAATACCTGCTGCGTGACCGCCTGCGCACCTAACGGCCCAGCACGGCAGCAAGCTCGGGCCGGACGTCAGCCCACTACCGTGGTCGTCGAGCAGGTGCCGCACCTGTGCGTTCTCGGCTTGTTTCCGGCTCCATGACCAGCGGCACCTCATCGCCGGCCGATCGGGGCCTGCTGCCCCAGCGCCGCGATCCAGGGTCGAGGAGGCGATCCGGCCGACTGCCTAACGCCGTACACTGTCGTGGAAGGCAGGCCGGATGCCGGGCCAGTAAGGGCACTGGCAAGGATCCCTGGGGGAGCCTGTGGCCTCCTTTGATGCCCGGCCGCATCGTGCCCTGGCCGGCCTTCGCCGGGCCGCCGGTGAGCTGGGCGAAGAGCGTGGGAGGCGTATTACATGGCTCAGCAGGGTCAGAGCGGCGCAGCTGCGCTGCCAGCCGCCCGAAAGTCATGATCAGCCCGATGACCGTCCTGGTCAGCCGCCGCGAATCTTTCAACGCCGCGCACCAGCTGCGCGATCCGCGCCGGTCAGACGACGAGAACCGGCGCCTGTTCGGTAAATGCGCGAACCTGCATGGCCACAACTACGTCCTGGAAGTCGTCGTGGCCGGCAAGATTGATGATGCCAGCGGTTATGTCTTTGACCTGAAACGGCTTTCGGACGTCATCTGCCGGAAGATCATCCAGGACGTGGATCACCGCAACCTGAATGCCGATGTGCCGTGGCTGGCAGGGCGCATCCCGACGGCCGAGAACCTTGCCGTGGCCTTCTGGGAAAGGCTCCGGCCTGAGCTCCCGGCGGGGCTGCTGCGGTCAGTTCGGGTGTGGGAGACCGACAAGAACTGGGCCGAGGTCGGTGCTCACGCCTGATGCTCCGGCCGGGCTGGGCCGCGAATTGCGAAGGCGCTACACCGCCGCCGACCTTGGCGTGCTCACCCGCGCCGAGGCAAGCCGTTTCGTGCCTGACGGCGGCCGCGATCCGCGCACTGACGTCGCCTTGGCCTGGGAATTGCTGTACCGGCTGGAACCTGGGCTGTATGACCGGCTGGCCCGGGCGGAGCGCCTCCATCCAGGCGTCCTTGAGTGGCTGCCGCACGCTGCAGACCGGATCGTCGAGGTCGGCGCAGGTACCGGACGGCTCACGGTTGAGCTCCTCGATCGTGGCCGGGAGGTCGTGGCGATTGAGCCCGCGGCGCCGTTGCGCCAGATCCTGAAGCGGAAGCTCGCAAGAGCGGATCTCGGCTGCCGCGCACGGGTGACCCACGGCTTCTTCGACAACCTGCCCGTTGCCAGCGGTTCCGCCGATTTGGTCGTCGCATGCTCGGCGTTCACCCCCGCCACGGGCCATGGCGGTGAGGCCGGCCTGTCTGAGATGGAGCGGGCTTGCCGGCCAGGCGGCTCGGTCGCCATTATCTGGCCGAATAACCTCGACTGGCTCGCCGCCCACGACTACCAGTACGCGAGTTTCGCTGGGCAGATGTCGGTGGAGTTCGCGAGCCACCGTGAGGCGGTTGAGCTCGCCGAGATCTTCTATCCGCAGGCGATCGCGGAGGTCCGCCGCCGCGGCTCGCGACGGGTCCCCTATGAGGTGCTGGGGATCAATCCGCCGCGCGATGTCGCCTTCAAGGTGGTAGCGCGATGAAGGTCGCGATCATCGCTCCGCTGGTGTCGGCAATCCGCGAGCCGCAGGCGGGCGGCTCGCAGGCGTTCGTGTCCGATCTTGCGCGCGGCCTTACCGGCAGAGGGCACCAGGTCCACGTCTACGCAGCCTCCGGATCGGAGATACCAGGGGTCAAAGTGATCGATACCGGGATCGATCCCCAGTCGCTGATCGCCACCCGCTACCGGGCTTCAAGCCCAGCCGCCCGCGACCAGGCTCCGGCCGAGACAGCCTTCGCTAGCGTGTACTCGGCTGTCCGGGAGATCCGCTATGACATTGTCCACAATCACGCGTTCGACGCGCCGGCCATCAGGCTCGCTCAGCAGCTAGCCGCGCCGGTAGTGCATACGCTTCACCTGCCCCCGGACGAGATTGTCGCGGCCGCGCTCCGCGACGCAGCTCAACGCGACGGGCGGCCGGCCGTAGCCGGAGTATCCGCGTTCCAGGCGAGTGCCTGGCGCCGGGTGGTGCGGGTCGACGCGATCCTGCCGCCCTATGTGCCGACTCGTGTCATCCCCTGGTCGTCGGCAGCCGGGGCCGGCGCTGTCTTCGCTGGCAGGCTGAGTGCCGAGAAGGGAGCCGCAGCGGCTATCGATATCGCGCGGGCGGCCGGCCTCCGGATCGACGTTTACGGCGACAGCTATGACGCCGAGTACGCCCGGGCGCAGATCGACCCGCGACGTGACGCGCCAGGCGTGGCCGTTCATCAGGGGGTGCCTCGGGCATCCTTGTGGGCAGTGATGGTCCGCGCGGCGGTCGTTATCTGTCCCTCAAGGTGGGATGAGCCCTTCGGCATGGCCGCCGCCGAGGCGCAGGCGTGCGGCACTCCCGTAGTCGCCTTCAAGCGCGGTGCACTCGGTGAGGTGATCGTGGAAGGCGTGACCGGTTTCCTGGTCGCGCCTGACGATGTCCAGGCTGCCGCTGATGGCGTCAGGAAAATCACCGAAATCTCGCGCCCGGCGTGCCGTGAACATGCCGAGAGCCATCTTGACCTGGAATGGAGCCTGGACGCTCACGAGCAGCTCTACAGCCGGGTCGTCAGTCCGGGGGTCGGGACGGCAGCCGGTGGGTGACCCGGGGCATTGGCTCGCGGGACGGGTGGCGGTGGTGACGGGCGCCAGCCGCGGGATCGGGGCTGCCACCGCCGAGGCCATTGCCGGGGCCGGCGCTCACGTGGTTCTCGCGGCCCGTGACCGGCAAGCTCTCGACGACGTCGCCAGGCGCATCCGTGACGCTGGCGGCGAGACCACGCCGGCCCCCGCGGACGTGAGCAAGATGGCCGATGTCGAGCGCCTCTTTACCGCCGCCGGGGCGGCCGGCCCTATCGCCGCTCTGGTCTGCGCGGCAGGCGTGCTGACGTCCGCGCCATTCGCCGAAACCACGGACGAGATCTGGGAAGAGACCCTCGGCGTCAATCTGACCGGCGCGTTCCTCTGCTGTCGCGCAGCATTCAGCGCCATGCGCCCGGCCGGCGGACGGATCGTCAATATCGCCTCGCTCTCCGGCGTCTACGCCACGGAGAAATTCCCCGGGCTGGCCGCATACAACGTCTCCAAGTACGGGGTCATCGGCCTCACCGAGGCGATCGCCGTCGAAGGCAGGCAGCACGGCATCAGCGCCATTTGCGTGAGCCCGGGTGCCGTGGACACCCAGATGCTGCGCCGGGCCAATCCCGGTCTTCGTCCCGGCCTGACACCGGGTGACGTCGCGGAACTGATCCTCGCACTGCTGGACAGCCCGCTTGCGGCGGCCAGCGGGGCGAACATACCGCTCTTCTCAAATGCCCAGCCGGATTGAACTAGCGGCCGGTGATCACCTCGATACGCCATCCGCCAGCGACCACAAGTCCAGCTGTTCGTCGGTGAGCAGGCCACGAGCAGGCTGGGCTCGCACTGCTACCAGCCGGGCGCATGCCGCCATCTCCGAGTCGCGGTCCAGCTCAGGGTCACCTCCGCGATCCAGCCCGGCTGCGGCCCGCACTACCCCCCTGAGCAGGTAGAAGCCAATCAGCTTTCGGTCCGCCAAGCTCCCGCGGACAACGAGCTCGTCCCACGTCGCTGCGTGGCCGACATATTCAAGCTTGTGCTCATATTGATCGGACCAGAAGCTATGGATGTAACCATATGGGGCAGCCGAGCCGAGCATCGACCTCGCCGCTGCGGCGCCCTGTTTTTCGGCGTTGTTGAAGTGCTCGACCCGGACCCGGCCGAATACCGGGTGGAGATGGTTCGCGACATCGCCGGCCGCGTAGACGTCCGCCGCGCTGGTCCGGCACAAGTCATCCACAAGAACGCCGTTGGCCTGCACGATCGACGGCCCCGCGACCACCGGCACATCGGGATTTATCCCGATGCCGGCGACAGCGAAGTCGCACGCGACACGGCGGCCGCTGGCGGTCCTGACGGCCTCCACCCGCCCGGTCCCCTCGAACGCGGCAACCTGCTCTCCGGCTAGCAACTCCACGCCGTTCCCGCGGTGGAAGGCGCCTATCACCGCGCCGATATCTCCGCCCATGACCTTCTCCAGCGGGACTCGCCCCGGAAAAATGGCGGTGACGTCAACGCCGAGCTGCGTCAAGGAGGCGGCCACCTCGCAGCCGATGAAGCCCATGCCCGCTACTACCGCGCGCCGGCCCGCCGCGATCTCGCGCTTGATCGCGTCGCTGTCGGCCACCGTGCGCAGAAAGTGGATCCCGGGCAGCCCAGCCCCGGGAACCTCGAGCCGCCGGTTCCGTCCGCCGGTGGCTATCAAGATCTTCTGATACCCGAGTTCCTGGCCTGAGCCAAGGATCACCCTGTGCGCGGCGGCGTCAATGGCCGCGACGCTGGACTCGTCGAGGACATCTACATCGTGCTCTGCGTACCAGCCTGCCGGCCTGACATACCAGCCCTCGAGGTCCTCCTCCGACCGCAGGTATGTCTTGGATAGCGGAGGACGTCCAAAAGGGAGACCCGGTTCCCGGCTGATGATTGCCACCCGGCCGCGGTAACCCTCCTCGCGGAGGGTCACTGCTGCGTTGCCCCCGGCGATACCGCCGCCGACAATGATGATCGGGTTCCCGCCGGTTCTCTCAGACATCGACTACATTCTGCCGCCGCCGGCGCCGCGGGAAACACCGCCCCCATCGCGAGAGCAGGCACTGTCTGTCAGCTGAGTGCGCGCCGACCGCGTTCATCATGCCGCAGCAGGTGCAGTCTCCGGTCTCGCGGCAATCGCCCTTGGAGGATGCACCGCGCGATCCTCGACGTGATCATGAAGTGACGCGAGGAAGCGCTCTACGCAGGCCGTCGCTGCCTGCGGTGGTTCTCCCGCTGAAGCCCTGCGCGGCGCTTTGCGCCCAGTCCGCATCCGTGATCGCGTCAGGTTCGGCCGGAAGGTAATGGCTGAGGATGAGCTCGTGGACTCGTGCGCGTTCGGCGACGCCCCCGACCTCGGTGACATCGGTGTGCAGCGCGGCCATCCGGTCGAGGGCGGCACCTGTGGTGCCGTGCCGCTCGAGGTAGCCGAGGTCGGCGACCTGGTGGACGAGGATGTCCGCACCCTGGGCGAGGCCGATCAGATCGTCGTTCACGGTGGTGTCGCCAGAGAACACGACGGAGCCGTCCGCGGTGTCGAAACGGTACGCGAGAGCCGGAACCGCCCGGCCGTGCGTCACGGCGACGGTGGTGACCCGGACAACTCCGTCCTCGAAGACGACGACCGGAACCTGGGCGGAGCCGTCAGTCCTGGCCGGGACGAGGATGTCGATTCCCCGGGCGAGCGCGCCCGCGTCCGGCATCCGGGCGTCCAGCGGCATGACATTCAGATGGTAGGCGTAGCCGGCGAGGATGTTCTCGAGCAAGTCCGAGGTGCCGGGGGCCGGTCGTTCGGGGTGGATCGTGGTCTCCCGATGGAAGGTGGCATCGCCTGCTGGCAACGTTTCGGGTCGCGACGGCCCGTAGACGCGGATTGGCGCGAGCGGGCCGTTATCGCCCACGCGGACGCCCCACCCGTAAAGGAGCAGGCCGGCCAGATCACCGGTGTGGTCGGCATGAAGGTGGGTGAGGAACACGGCTTCCAGACGGGAGAAGTCGAGTCCCGCGTCGGCGGAAGCGGACGGCGACCCGCGGCCGCAGTCGATGACGAAGACTCGTTCGTCGACGATGAGCGCTGAGGAGATGCCCGCGCGGCCGGCGACGGGCATGGGGGCGCCCGCCGTTCCAAGCAGTACCAACTCGGTGGTCATGCTCACCTCTTCTTGTGCTACTCCGCAAGCCAGCAGGTCAAGCCGCGACCCGGTCCGGCGCCGGCCCGGACGAATCGCCCAGCCACTTGCGCTACTGCTCGCCGGCCAGGAACGGGTGGTGGTGGTATCCGGACTCGTCGAGTACGGCGACGGTCGACTCGGGAACTTCAATGAAGGCCCCGGGCAGGTCGCTGAGCGGCTCCGAGACCACGACGTGGGCACGCTTGCCGAAGGCGCCCAGTTGCGCGACGTTGGGGTACATCTGCTGCAGCGTGGCGACGTCGGCAGAGTGGAACAGGGTGCGCGTCTGCCGCTGCGAGGAGTACCGGAAAGCCCACACGGTAACTCCATCGGACACTGCGACAGTCCCCTGCATCGGGAAGGCCACCCCGTGCTCGTGGCCGACCGACTCCGCAAGCCGGATGGCCTTCGCCATCGCGGCCACGGGATCCTCGCGCAGTCCCAGGGTCAGGGCGAGGTGGAACAGAACCTCCGAGTCCGTGGTCCCGGTGATGTGGGGATACAGCATCGGGTCGACGGCGAAGGTCAGGTCACGTTTCACCGAGCCGAACCCGGCGATGGCGCCGTTGTGCATGAACAGCCAGTTTTCGAACCGGAACGGGTGACAGTTAGTCTGCTGGATCGGCGGGCCGGCGGCGGCGCGGACGTGGCTGAAGAACAACGGCGACTCGACGGCTTGCGTGACCTCGCGCAGGTTCTGGTCATGCCAGGCCGGCTCGGTGCTGCGGAAGACCCCGGGCACATTGTCGCCTTGCGGGTCCGTCGGGTACCAGCCGAACCCGAACCCGTCACCGTTGACAGTCTCCGCCCCGAGCGGAGAATCCAGCGACTGCGCGATGAGCGAGTGCTTGGGATGCAAGATCACGTCGGACGGCCGCAGCGGGTCCCCGGAGTACGCCAGCCAACGACACATGTGTAGACCTCCTCGACCCTGCGCGGCTCGCCGTAGCTCAGGTTAGGCGCGGGCCGGAAGCGGGTCATGTCCAGCCCGCTGAATACGTCCGACAATCGCCAGCGCGCGGGTCGCCCGCCAGGACCGTTGGTCCCAGCGGAAGGTTCCCCTAGCCTTGGCACAGGCTCGCCGCGCCGCCCAGGTTCTTGCGCCCGGGGCGGTGCTGGCGCGCTATCGGGTGGGGTTACCGACCGGCCAGGTGTGGACGGGCAGCCCGGTGTCCGCGCACTGCAGGTAGCGGTCGAGCATCACGGCTAGCGCACGCTGCCGGTCATGATCCTGCTCGGCGGCGGCCAGCGTCGCGCGCTGCCACGCCGCGCCGGTTTGCCCTGAGGCCGCCCGCGCGGATATCACCTTGAGCAGGCTGTCCGCTTCTGCTGGTGCCACGCCGGCCCCGAGCAGCCCCTGCCGTGCCGCGGGCACCAGCTCGGTCACGAGCTCAGCGGCGGGAACCGTCCGTATCTGATCGCGCCGCCCAGCTGGCCAGCTCAGCTGGGCGGACAGGCCTTGCTGGGCGGCGCGGTAGAAGCTATGGTCGGCGCGCTCGAACGGCAGCGCGTAGGTCCACTGCTGGTGCTGCCCCGCTAGCCACGAGGACAGTCCGATCAGGAAGGCCGCGTTAGCCAGCATGTCGATCACGGTGGGGCCAGCGGGCAGTGCCCGCATCTCGATCCGCAGATGCCCGCCTGCGGCCGGGTCGTAAATGGCCCGGTTCCACGGCCACACGGTGCCCTGGTGGATCCTGAGCTCATCCAGCGGCGGCGGCTGCCATCCGGCACCGCAGGCCGCCAGGCCCACCCGGCCGAGCACCGGCAGCAGCGGCTGGTGCAGCCGGACGCTCTGGGTGAACAGCTCCAGCGGCCCGCCCCTCAGCCAGCCCGTCCCCAGCCCGGCCCTGGCCAGGCGGCGGCGAGGCCCGCGGCCCGGGCGATCATCGACCGACTGCTTGTACAAAGCGATCCGGGTCTCCTGCCAGAGCCGGTGGCCAAGGAAGGTGGGCGAGTTACCGGACACGGCCAGCACTGGCGCGGTGGCCAGCTGGACCGCGTTGTAGGTGCGCGTGAAGTCGGCCGGATCGACCCGCACGTGCACCTGGAATGAGGTATTCGCGCCCTCCAGCCCGAGGTCCTCGCTGGCGAGCTCAAGCGGGTCCGCGCCGGCGATCCGGATCCGCGCCGGGCACTGGCGGAGCCGCCGCACGCCGCTGTTCAGAGCACGGTAGCGCGGCGCGTCGGTCAGCGTGCCGGGACCGAGGTCAGCCCGGCTGAGGGTGGGCAGGATGCCGATGAGCGCGAGCCGGCCCGCCCAGTCGGTGGCCGCTTCGGCGGCGCGATCAAGCAGCAGGTTCAGCTCGTCGCCGAGCGCAGTGAACGGACGGCCGGCCAGCAGCGCCGGTGAGGTGTTCAGCTCCAGGTTGGCGCGGTTCAGCTCGACCGTGACCCGCGGATCGGCCGCCGCCGCACCGATAGCCTGATTGCGCGGCAGCGGGCGGCCCGCGCCGTCAATGAGGAATACCTCAAGCTCGGCGCCTATCGTGGCCGGGCCCGCCCCGAAGCCGGGCCGTTCCAGCAGCTGCCCGAGTTCCGACAGGCATTCCTCGAGCCGCTGCCGGAACCGCGGGTAATCGCGCTCATCGAACTCTTCGGTGCTTATGGCTGTTCCCATGACCAGACCTCATTCGGGCACGCTTGGGCCGCCGGGCGGTGGGATGCCGCGGCGGCCGGACGGACGGCCGGGTACCGAGATCCGCCGGCCGGTCAGCGCCGCGGGCAGGATGCGCACGTAACGGCTCTTGGCGCCGGGTAGCCACGGGTCCAGCGGCAGCTCGCGCATGCGCGCCAGCTCGGCCGGGTCAGTCACCTCTACGGCCTCACCGCGGACCACGACGCTCCAGCCGGTGCGAGCCGCCGCCTCGGTCCCGTCAACCTCGAACGCGACCCGGCCGCCACAGCTGGCGACGTCCAGTTTCGTTCCTTCGTCGGTGCGAAACAACACCATCTGGCGGTCGAGGACGAAGTTGACGGGAAGCACCATCGGCCCGCGATCATCGACGAAAGCTACCCGGCCCAGCTGCTCCCGGGCCAGCAGCCCGAAACACTCGCACTTGGTCAGCTCCTGCCAGCGAACCTGGCACACTCCCGCTTCACCCATGACTGCCGCTGACCAGTCCGCCGCTTACGTACAGCACGCTGGCGGGCGGGCACGCAGTCTGCTCCGCCGTCCGCGGCCGTGACCCAGCCAGCCGTTCGGCGGGCACCGGGAGAATGTCCATGACTCCTCCCAGCTCGCGGCAGACAGTATCGCCGATAACACCAGCTGAGCCGGGTCCGCGGTCACGGTACAGGTGCGAACGTCTGCGGCCTGCGGGACCTTGGTCTGGACCGGCGATTAACGGTTACCCGCGGGCGCCGATCAGCTGGACCACGAGGCAGCCGGGGAGGCCACCATCATCGCGGTGGACCGACGTCGGAGCGGTCAGTCCCATCCGATCGCGCGGCAGCCGACTGGCCTCCGGTTCCGCGGTGGACGGCTACGAGCAGTGCCTCGTACGACCGCACCAGCGCGGCCCGCTCCAAGACGAGCAGCGGGCTGCCTGGGCGACGGCCCTGGGCAACCCATTGATCGGAGACCTCCATCGCCTGAGAACGGTGCACGGCCGCCGGGCGGACATCGGATTCCGCCACCCCGAACACGAACGCGTAGAGGCGCACGAGCGCGTCAACCAGCTCGTCGCGGGCGGCGGGCGCCGCCGGCTGGCCCGAACGATGAGCACGCCACCACTCGACCTCCAGCCGCGCCGATTCCGCCGGGTCCTGCGGCTCGCCGTAGGTGGCCCTGAGCAGCGCGTAGAACCGCTGCATGCATCGCCGGGCACGCTCCGGATCGTTGACCGGGGCCGGCGCCCACAGCTGGTTGGCCCGCAGCACATACCATGCCGCCAGCGTCGTGCGCGGCCAGCTCATCCCGAATCCGGCGCGCACCATGCCAACTGCCGCCGTCAGGAACTTGAGCCACCGCCGCTGGTAGTAGGCGACCCAAGCGTCACATTCCAGGCCCGCCACCCGGTCGGGGCTGAAGGATCGCAGCCGGTTCGGCCGTCGGCCGCCGCGGCCCGCGCTCACCAGCGAGCCGAGCGGCGACCGGCCACTGCTGATCTTGAGCCCGTCAATATCCATGACAGCCCTCCCTGACCGCCCAGCGCCTGCAGTCGGCGGCCCCGCCAGCCAAAGGCTCACCCGCGCGCTTCCAGGGCCAGTGGCTGGCCATCCCGGCTGATCTTGCGCCAAGCGGTGACAATCCGGCGGAGCCGTACGGAAAAGGATCGTCTCACATCACCCGCACCGCCCGGGCACTGGAGTCCGCGACATGATCGCAGTTCCCCCGGACCGGCGTTACGTCTTCCCGGCCGGCCCCGCGACCGCGCACGTCGATCGCGATCTCGGCGAGCACCGGGCGCGGCATCAGCGTTCCGGTATGACCGCCTGGCCCGCAAGGGTGGTATGCGGGTGATGACGGCAGGGAACGCGGGACGTACCCTCGAAGCGTCCGTGAGTGCGACCGCGAGCCGGAGGACAGCTGACGAGATAAGGCCGCGCAGGAACAGGAGGCGTTCCGGCGCGTTGTCCATGTCGTGCCGACCAGCCCCCGGGAGGGTGATCCTGATGACCGAACCCGAGCCGCCGAGGATTGGTGATGACACTCCGACTGGCCCTGACGCAGACCTCGACAGTAAAGGTACCCGGCTGGCCGATGGGGCGCGGCTTACCGGCACGGTCGCCGGCCTGATCGTTGATCAGATCCGCCAGACGGCCAGGCTGTTGCCGCGGCCTGAGCTCCGCAGCCCGCAGCGGCCAGACCTGATGCCGCTGCCTGAGCTATTCGGTCAGCTGGCGACGGATCTGCGGGAGCTACGGCCGCGCGGTCGGCTAGCTGCGGCCCTCCGCCAGCTGGCCAACAAGATCGAGCGCACCAAGCCTCAATGAGTCAGTTCGAAGTGGTCGGTCGATTTCCAGCCGGACCGCAGCCAGGGGACCGGCCGCCGCGCCATGCCCGCACTCCGCGATACTCACGGCTGGCTAACCTCCAGAGAGTCATCTGACCGGGCAGGCGAATCGGCAGGGACACTGCGGGCGGGCGCGGCAGCAGTGCCGTCCGGGGAGCTCTGGCTAGTCAGCGGTTGCGGGATTGTGTCGGCGGCCTGCGGGACAGCGGGCCGGCGGCTGAACAGGCGCGGCCGGCTCCCGCGGCCCTCCGCCGGGCTGGCCTGCCGGCCGTTGTCCGGGCCGGGGCCGGGGGCGGTGCCGGGCACGGGGCCGGCCAGTGCGCTGGCGGTGTAGGCGCGGGCGGTGTCGCGCTGGTCGATAAGATCGGCGTGGGCCTTGCTGATCGCGGCGGTCTCCTGGCGGGACCGGGCGGTCTCCTGGCGGGACTGCCGGAGCCCGCGCCGCGCCGCGCTGCCGCGGCGGGAGGTGCGCCGCGCGCCGGCCAGCAGCAGCCACAGCCCGAACAGGGCGATTGCCCCGACCGCGATGCCATACAAGAAGACCGTGCCGGAGCCGGTCACGTGGTAGCCGAGCACCGAGAACCCGTGGGCGGGGCCGTGCGCGCCGCCGTTGCCGAGAACCCCGGCCACGCCGACGACGACCGCGGCGACCAGGATGACGAGCCCGAGAACAATGATCATGACCTGCTCCGAGGGGGATTCGTGTTGTAGACCTACAGTGAAACATGCAAGATAGAATGATGTCAACACTGTAGACCTACAGAGAAGCCCATGTGTGACCGCCGGTCCCGGCGACAGGAGAGAAAGGCGCCGCTACGATGACCCGTCCGCCCGCCGCCCCCCGCACCGCCGATGACGCCGACGCCAACGGCGGCGGCAGCAAGATCACCCGCACTGTAGTGCTCGCCGCCGCGCTGGACATCATCGACCGCGACGGGACCGACGGGCTGTCCATGCGCCGCCTCGCCCGCGCCCTGGACCGGGACCCGATGATCCTGTACCGGCACGCGCCGAACAAGGCGGCCCTGCTCGACGGCGTCGCCGAGATCGTCCTCGCGCAGCTCACCGTCGACTCCGACGACCCCGACTGGGCCGCCCAGCTGCGCGCCGTCGCCCGCGACTACCGCGGGCTGGCGCTAGCCCACCCGAACGTGGTGCAGCTGCTGGTCACCCGTCCCCTGTCCACCCCGCTCGGGCTCCGCCCGCACGGCACCCTGCGCCCGCTCGAAGACATCCTCACGCTGCTCACCCGAGCCGGATACGCCGGGCCCGACGCCCTGCACATCTACCGGGCGCTGTTCGGGTTCCTGCACGGCCACGTGCTCAACGAACTGCAAGAACTCGTCGAGAAACCCGAAGAGACCGACGACCTGCTGCGACTCGGACTGCACCGGCTGCCGATCGGCGAATTCCCCCTGCTGCGCAGCCTCGCCCCCGTGCTGGCCTCCTATGACGGCGCCGCCGAACTCGAACGTGGCCTCGACATCCTGCTCAACGGACTGGCAACCACGCTCACGCCCCAGACGATGTAACTCACTGCGGGACGGCGAGGCCACGCGAGAACCCGAGCGTGAGCCGGTGGCCGCCCGCCCGCCGGTGCCCCGCGCGGCAGATTCCGGCCGAGCGGGCGGCTGCCGCGGGTCAGCGGCCCGGCCCGCAGGCTGACAGGGGCACCGCCCGGATAGCACACAGGCGGAGCGCCAGCGTAGTGTGCAGGGTGAGAGCTGGCGAACTAGCCGCTGGGTCGAGACCCCGCCTTGCTGCCGAAGCAGGAAGGCGCATGCATGATCAGCATGGATCTGAGTACAACCGAACGCGACGGTAAAGTTGTCGTCGCGTTGCGCGGAGAGCTTGACATTGCAGACGCCGCGAGCGTCGCGGCAGCGCTCGCGGCGGTCGCAGCCAGCCAACCGGAGATGATCGTCGACCTATCATGCCTGGACTTCATCGACTCCAGCGGTGTAGCAGCGCTAGCGCGCGGGCGGAAACTGGCCCGGCACGCCGGGGGTGACCTGCTGCTAGCCGCACCGCAACAACAGGTGCTGCGAGTACTTGCCGTTACCCGCCTGATCGACGTCTTCTCCGTCCATGCCAGTGTGGATGAGGCGGTCGGCGACGGCCAACCCTCCCGGCCAGCGGCCGGGAGCCCAGTCGTCCTCGCCGTGCCATGATCCCGGCCGCGTCCTCAGTATGAGGACCAACGGACAGCGGCCGCCGAGCCCCAGGCGCCAGGACGGGTGGCCAGGACAACCTGTGGTCTGCACGCAATCTGGCGCTCGCCATCGGCCCAGCCACGGGCGCCTGGAACCGGCCCGCCGCCCAGGGTCCTGTGCTGGCTGCGCGGATGACAGCTAGCCGGCCGGGCAGGATCTGGGGCCTGGTCGCCGGGCAGGCCGCCAGCCGCGGCGGACGCGTGTCGGCCGCGGATGTCTGCGCGGCAGCCGTGGCCGCAGTCGGGGTGACCGGCGCCTGGCTGAATGCCGCGAGCGGCGCGGAAGCGGGCCACCTTATGTGGGTGACTGATCAGGTCAGCGAGCAGCTCGCTGAACTCCAGCTCACCCTGGGAGAGGGCCCGGGCCCGGATGCCGCTGCCACAGCCGGACCGGTACTGGCCTCGGATCTGAGCGAGCTGGAAACCACCAGCCGCTGGCCGGCCTTCGCTCCGGCCGCCCGCGAGGCCGGTGCTGCGGCGATCTTCGCTTTCCCGCTGCGGATAGGGGCCATCCGGGCCGGGGTCATGGGCCTGTACCGGGACCGGTCCGGCCCGCTGAGCGCCTTCCATCTGGGCGACGCGCTGATCTTCGCTGACACCGCGACGTTGCTCCTGCTCGACTCCCACGATCCGGCGGCGGCCGACCCGGCAGCGGGGCCTGGCCCGGGGTGCCAGCCCGCGGCCCTGACACTGCACCGGGCCGAGATCGATCAGGCCACCGGGATGCTCACCGAACAGCTCGGAACCGGCATCGCGGACGCATTCGTGCGGTTGCGCGCCTATGCTTATGCCAATGATCTGCGGCTGACCGACGTTGCCCGCGACATAGTGGCCCGCCGCTTGCGGCTGTCCCCCGACCTCGATCCGTCCCGGGATGGTGAGGCGTGAAGCTCTCCCCCATCGCCAGCGCGCACGCTGCCTGTCCCGGCTCCCTGCGACGGATCTTGCTGCATTTCTGGAGAGGGTGAGCGGGATGGACAGACAACTGCTGTCGGAGACGTTCGTCGAGCTGACCGACACCATGGTCGCCGGCTTCGACGTCATCGACTTCCTGCACGTGCTGACCGACCGCAGCGTGCAGCTGCTTGGCGCCTCCGCGGCCGGGCTGCTGCTGGCTGACCCGCGCGGTGAGCTGCGCGTGGTGGCAGCCTCCAGCGAAGCGGCCCGGCTCCTTGAGCTATTCCAGATCCAGAACGACCAGGGCCCCTGCCTGGATTGCTTCCGGGCCGGCCAGCCAGTCAGCGCTGCGGACCTGGGCGCCGCGGCGCAGCGCTGGCCGCGGTTCGCGCCCGCCGCCCAGCAGGCCGGCTTCGCTGCCATGCAGGCCCTGCCCATGCGGCTGCGCGAGCAGGTCATCGGCGCGCTGAACCTTTTCCGCGCTGACCCGGGGCCCTTCGCCCCCGCGGACATACAGGTCGGCCAGGCCCTGGCCGACGTGGCCACCATCAGCCTGTTGCACGAGCGCAGCATGCGCCGCAGCGACACCCTCAACGAGCAGCTGCAGACCGCGCTGAACAGCCGGGTCATCATCGAGCAGGCCAAAGGCAAGCTCGCCGAGCGCCTCGGCCTGGACATGGACCTGGCATTCGGCCTCCTGCGCGACTACGCCAGGGCCCGCAACCGCCGCCTGTCCGACCTCGCCCAGGCCTTCATCGACGGCTCGGAAACCATTGCTGGCCCTACCGCGAGCAGGCAGCAGCAGTTGCCACTGGGCGCCGGGCAGGTGCACCGCCAGTCCCGGTCTGGCTAGTAGCCCGGGCCGTAGACCTTGGGGGCCCCGCCGGCAGACGTCAGGTGTCCTCCTGCTCTCCGTTGAGGATGGCCACCACCTGCGCCAGTGTTTCGTCGCCGCCGACATTGCCGGCGAAGACGACGTAGGGCACGCCGATCGCCTCAGGTGCGGCATCGATCGGGCGGAACACCGAGATCACCCCGGGAAACAGCTGGCCGGCCACCTCCGCCCGGCGGATGCCCAGGCCCTCCAGGGCAACGTCGTGCGAGGTGATCCCGCCCTTGGCGATAACCCAGGCGGGCTTCGCGGCCAGCGCCTCACGGACGGTTCGGGACAGGGCAGCGGAAACCTTGCGGGCGATGGCGAGGCTGTCCGCACCATCGCTGCCCCGAACGAGGGTGCGGCTGGTGTAGAGCAGCACATCCGATCGGCCCAGCGCTCCGGCGACCCGCTGTGCCGTAGCAGTCACCAGGTCGTCCGGGCCGCTGATAATGGCGGCAACGTCGAGTTCGATGTCGGTGGTGGTGCCACGCGCGCGAAGCGCGGCAACCTGCCGGCTCGTCTGGCTGACGTGGGACCCGACGACGATCAAGCCATGCTCACGCCCTGCGCAGGGCCGGATCTCCGCGCCGCGAAGCGGCGGCCTGAGCGTGACGCCGCTCAGGGCCCGCACGAACGACGGCCCGGTGCGAAACAGAAACGAACGGCCGGCGCGCTCGGCCAGTAGCACGCCGCATGCCACCGTCTCCAGGTCCGAGTATTCGGTGGCGTTGACGACGACCCATGTCCCGTCCTGCACGTCAGCCAGCAGATCACGGACCCGGGACGGCCCGCCGAGCCTGATGTCGGCGATGCTCACGCTACAGACGTCGCCGCGTTCGATCGCCCCGCCGCTCTTCTGCGCGACGAAGTCGCGCAGGTTTGATGCGGTGTAGCCGAACGCGGGATCCCGCGCGAATTCGGTCTCGCCGACAGGGACCAGGTCAGGGCCGATGTGAGCCCAGTGGATGTCGGCGGCGGTCAGCCGTCCGGCCTCCAGGAATGCGGGTACCAGCAGCACGCCGTCGAAGCCGCTGCCGAGCACCTCACGGCGGACCGCCTGCAGCGCCGACACCTCTGCCATCACATGTCCGCGCAGCGTCGAGTCGCTGCGGCTGATGAGCTGGATCCGGGCGTCCCGCCGTTCCGCGACAGCGATAAGGCCGAGCGCGGCGAGCGTGTTGCGCTCGACTGCGGCCGGCTCAGCGAGGCTGCGTGTATTGGTCAGGACGAAGCAGGTCGAGGCCGCGCCGAACGCGGCCTCGTAGGCGGTCTCCTCCAGGACGGTCACGACCTGGACGCCGTGCACCGCCTGCGACCCGGTCGGGTCATCGTCGAGCACGCCCAGCAGCAGCCCGTCCGCGGCACGCATCGCGCGAATCGACTCCCGGAGGGCATCGTTATCCGGGATGGCTTCGGGTAGTCCGGCGAACACCTCAGATGCGGCCGGCGGGCGGTCCCGCAGCAACCCGGCCCTCTCCCTTGGTCAGCCACAGATCATCGAGCACCTAAGATCACTGTATTCGATGCCCCATGGCTGGCCGGGGACGGAGGCGCCATGGTGAACGTGGTGGTAACCGGGGCTGCCGGCTTTCTGGGCTCGCGCCTGGCCAGGGAACTGCTGGCGGCGGGCTCGCTGGAGGTGGCGGGCAGCGGGGCACTCCCGGTGTCCCGGGTGACGCTGATCGACCGTTCGCCGGTTCCACCGGATCTGGCCGCCGACGGGCGGGTGGCTACAATCCGCGGCGACCTCGGCGAGCTGCTGGACCCTGTCACCGCCGGGCGCAGCCTGCTCGCCGGAGCCGAGGTGATCTTCCATCTCGCCGCGGCGGTCAGCGCGGAATGCGAAGCGGACTTCGATCTGGGCATGCGGGCGAACGTGCGCGCTACCGAATCGCTGCTCGCGTCGTGCCGCGCACTCGCGACGAGCCCGGTCGTGGTGTTCGCGAGTTCCGTCGCGGTCTTCGGGGCCTCCGGTGAGCACCCGCTCCCGGCGGTCGTGGCCGATCACACGCTGCCGAATCCGCAGACCAGCTACGGCGCGCAGAAAGTCATCGGCGAGCAGCTGCTGGCCGACTACACCCGGAAGGGGTTCCTGCGCGGACGGGCCGTCCGCCTGATGACCGTCACCGTGCGCCCGGGGCGCCCCAACGCCGCGGCGTCGGGCTTCCTGTCGGGCATCATCCGGGAGCCGCTGGCCGGCCAGCGCGCGACCTGCCCGGTCGACCCGCGTACCGAGGTGGCGCTCGCCTCGCCGGCGAAAGCCATCGGCGGGCTGCTACGCGCCGCCACCTCGGCCGACGAGGCGTGGGGCGGTCGGACAGCGGTCAACCTGCCCGCGCTCACCGTGACGGTCGCCGGCATGGCCGCCGCGCTGCAGCGGGTAGCCGGGCCGCAGGTGAGCGCGCTGATCGACTGGGTCCCTGACCCGGCGGTGGCCAGGATCGTGACGAGCTGGCCCGCCCGGATCCGCGCTGAGCGGGCGGCCCGGCTTGGCCTCACCCCGGATCCCGACTTCGACTCCGTCATCAGGATGCATCTCGCCAGGTCCCGGCCCTGATGCCGTCCGGAACCGGCCGCTCGCCTCCGGCCCGCGCCCTGACCAGCAGGCTGTGTAGCAGCCCAGGTCAAGACCGGTGGCCGAGTTCTGGAACCCCTTAGGCAGGTCCCGGCCTGCGTTGCGCCTGTGTCCATCGTCGCGTGCACGAGAGTATGTCCGCGCAGTACCACTGGACGTCCGCGCACGCCGGCCCGCCGTCGGGCACCATGGCTGTGGCCGG
>JBEKIF010000031.1:0-51100 GCA_050011895.1 Streptosporangiaceae bacterium
GTGAGCGCCTCCGCGACGACGAAGTACGCGATGGCCTCGACCGAGGATGTCGGCCTGGCATCCAGGTCGGCGTGCACGGTGGCCGGCACCGGGCTCAGCGCCGCCAGGCCGGAGATCGCGGCGTCCAGGCCCCGGTCGGTCAATACCGGCGGATGCACGCCGCGGACCAGGTTGCGCAACTCGGTCAGGGCCTCCTTGGCATCGGCGTGGGCCTGGTCGATGATGGCCTTGGCCCCATCCGGGTCGTCGGCGAACTTCGCCTTGGCCCGCCCGAGGTCCATGGCTGATCCGGATCATTGATGTGACCAAGCGCTACGACGACGGCGGCCGGCCGGCGGTGGATGGCGTGAGCCTGGCGGTGGCCGAGGGCGAGGCGGTGGCGGTGATGGGCCCCTCGGGCAGCGGGAAGTCGACGCTGCTGAACCTGATCGCGGGCCTGGACCGGCCGACCAGCGGGACGGTCACCGTGGCCGGGGAGCGGGTTGATGCGCTCGGCAAGACCGGGGCGGCGCGAACCGGCTACGACATGATCAGCGGACACTGGTACACCGGCCCGGGCCAGGCCGACGTGTCCACCGGCTTCCTCACCCTGACCGGCAAGGCCATCGGCGACACCGTCACGATCGCGGTGGGCACCAGGCAGATCCCGGTGCGGATCGTCGGGGAAGTCTTCGACGCACAGGGTCACGGGACGTCGATGATCACTGGCATCCGGACACTGGCCGCCGCCGGTCCCGGCCTGGCGCAGCCTGACCAGTACGACGTCGGGCTGCGCCCGGGCACCTCCCCCGCGGCGTACGCCCAGGCGCTCGGCACCAGGCTGGGATCCGGCTACATGGTGATCCTCAACAGCAGGAATTCAGTGATCGTCACGCTGATGCTCGGCCTGATCGGTACCCTGACGCTGCTGCTGGCGCTGGTGGCCGGGCTCGGCGTACTCAACACCATCGTCTTGCACACCAGGGAAAAGGTGCATGACCTGGGCGTGTTCAAGGCGATCGGGATGACGCCCCGGCAGACCATTGCCATGGTCACCTGCTGGGTCGCCGGGACCGGCCTGGCGGCGGGCGTGATCGCGGTCCCGGCCGGGATCGCGCTGGAGCGTTCTGCCCGTCATGGCCTCGTCCGCGAACCTGGGCCTGCCGGCGAGCTTCCTGAACGTCTACCGCGGCTGGGAACTTGCCGCCCTGGCCCTGGCCGGGGTCATCATCGCGGTGGGCGGCGCCCTGCTCCCGGCAGGCTGGGCCGCGCGGACCCGCACCGTCTCCGCGCTGCACGCCGAGTAAGGCGGCGCCAGCGCCGGGGACGGCCGATGATCTCAACCCGGCCTGGCGCGAAGCCGGGTCCGGCGGCGAGGGCGTAGCGTTCGGCGTAGTCGAGCAGGACGTCGACGGCCGCCTCGTCGCCCTTGCCGCGACGGCACCAGCCCGGCCAGTCCAGGGCGGACGCGAAGACCCAGGTCTTGCCCTGTTCGAGGCCAACGCGTGTCGTTGCGGGCCCGGGCGGCTGGCGCGTCACGACAGCGAGGTTACCGACTGGGCGCGAAGGAGACCCGATGACCCAGCTGGCTTCATGGGCACGGGCGGATTTCAGCGACGGCAGCAGGACGTTCCCCGTCTATCGCCGGGGGACCGGTCCCGGCGTGGTGGTCGTCCACGAGATCCCCGGCATCACGCCCCCCGTGGCTGCCTTCGGTGACGAGGTGGCCGGCGCTGGCTTCACTGTGGTCATGCCGAGCCTGTTCGGAACGCCCGGCGCCGCGGGCACCGTTATAGGGGGGGTCTCGATTTTCGCCAGGCTCTGTGTCCGGAGCGAGTTCACCAAGCTAGCTCTCGGTCAGACCGCGCCGGTCGCCGGCTGGCTGCGGGCCCTGGCCCGGGCGTTGCATGCCGAGCTCGGCGGGCCCGGCATCGGGGTCGTCGGCATGTGCTTCACTGGCGGCATCGCGCTCGCCATGATGGCCGACGCGCCGGTGGCCGCTCCTGTCCTCGCCCAGCCGTCTGCTCCGTTCCCCATCGGCAGGCGGCGCGCGGCGGACCTCAACCTGTCGCCAGCGGACCTGTCCGCGGTCAAGCGCAAGGCCGCGGCCGGCTGCCCGGTGCTCGGCCTGAAGTACGCGGGCGACAAGGCGGTCGGGACTCGGTTCGAGACCCTGCGCAGGGAACTGGGTGACAACTTCATCGCGGTGGAATTCCCCGGCAGCAGGCATTCGACCCTCACCGAGCACCGGCAGCAGGAGGGCGTCGACCGGGTACTCGACTTCCTGCGCCGCCAGCTACTCGAGCCTGGCGCCGGGCAGCCCGCGCCCGCCTGAGCCCGCCTGAGCCGCCGACATCAAGCTTGGCACCGTGCTCCTGCTCTTTAACTGAGGTTGGTCGGACGCCAATTAACTGAGGTTGGTCGGACCCCACCGGAGGCTGCGCAGTGGGCAGCGGCGGCGGCGGCAGCCGAGGCATTCGAGGAAATCGGCGCCCCGCGCGGGCCCGGGCAGCCAAGAGGATATTGCGCGGGCGGGTGTCCTGCCGGTCGTGCCCGCCGGAGCGGCGGATCCGCTGCCGGACCCACCGCCTGAGTGGCGTGCCAGACGATGAGACTGCGGCGCATACGCGTATGGTGCGCATGTGAAATATATCCCGCCGCTGGCCCGCGCGCTGCGCGACTCGTACTACGAGGAGCTGGACCCGCGCCAGCGGGCCGCGCTGCTCAGCTGGCTCGCGTTCAGCACGACGTTCGCCGCGGCGCGCGGCATTACCTTGAGCATCCGGGCAGGCCGCGGCCCGTTCCGCAACTTCAGTGCCGGAGGCGAGCACCTGCATCATTACCTGTGGGGCATCGGAATGCTCGCCGGTGTCGGCGCCGTCGCTGTCCACGGCGAGGACTCCCGCCGCAGGCACCCTCTGGTGACCATCAGCTACGGGTCGGGCCTCGCGCTCATCGTCGATGAGTTCGCGTTGTTGCTGGACCTGAAGGACGTCTACTGGACCAGGCAGGGCCGGGTGTCTGTCGATCTCGGCGTCTGTGCCATCGCGTCAGCAGGTTCCTATTTCGCCGCGTTGCCCCTGCTGCGCGCCACGGCGCGCAAGCGCCCGCGCCCCCATTAGCCGAGCAGATGCGATCGTGCCCCGCCCGGGAAAGCGCGCACCGGCCCTCCGGGTAACGAAAAGGCGGCCGGCACCAGGGACGCGGCATCTGGCCATCCGGGTGCTCGCTCGCTATTGCCAGCAAACTGGGGGCTTGACCCTATAAGCGGCTGATGGTTCGCTAATAACCATCTCAGCTGGTTGGGCACGCCCGACCCGGCGGCGAGTCGCGCTCACCGGCATCCGTACCGCCGACGGCCGTGCGCACGGTACCTTTCGCGGCGCTTGCGGATGGAGGTCGGCATGCTGAAACCGCACCGGGCTCGTCGGGTGTCCGCCCTGCTGGTGCTCGTCGTCGGCGCCGTCCGCGCGCTGGCCGCGCAGAGCCTGGCGGAAAAATGCAAAACGGAAATACGTTCGGCAAAAACGCCCAGTATGGCTGGTCGGACCTGCACCATCGGGGCTTTCGCCGGGCCGATCAGGGTCAACCCGAACTGCTGGGCTGACGGCGCCGCACCGCGGTCAGCGACGGTCACACCGAGTTGGGAAAATGGGAAAGACAGGTAGAATAGGTGCACCGAGGGCATCCGTGTGCTGACAACCGCGTTGGCTTCGCCTTGGAGGCACCACCGCTACGGTTCTTGCTGAACCGAGATAGGCCAGGCGATCATGCGGACCCCCGGTACCGTGCCGCCTGCCCGCGCATCGGGTAGCCCGCCTGCGCGGGCGCCCGCTGGCTCGCGCAGGATGGCGCCGGTAACGGGCCCGGGTACCAGTCAGCCGGCAGGCCTGAGCGTGTCCTGGAGAACCGAGGGCTGCTGCGCAGTCGCCGCGCTCAGCGGCGAGCTCGACATTGCCTGCGCCGCAGCCTTGAGAGAACAGCTGCTCGGCCTGCTCAGGCTGGGCTCCGGCCGGCTCGTCATCGACCTGTCGGGGGTGAGCTACTGCGACGCCAGCGGCCTGTCCGTGCTGGTTGTCACCGGGCGCCGCGCGGAACTGCTCGGTGGCCTGCTCATGCTGGCCGCGCCACCGCCAGCGATCGCCAGCACCCTGCGCGCGATGGGGCTGCACCGTCGGTTCGGCATCTTTGCCACTGTTCAGGCAGCGACCGCGGACACGCGGCCCGGTAAGGACCGCCGGCCCGCGAAGGCGGCGGCCGGTCGGCCCGGTCGGGACCGCCTGGCCACTGAGGCGGCGGCCGCCCGGCCTGGTCGGGACCGCCCGGCCACTGAGGCGGCGGCGTCCCCCCGGCCCGGTCGGGACCGTCCGGACACTGAGGCGGCCGCTCGGCCTGGCCGGGACCGCCCGGCCACTCAGCCGGCGTCCGGGGCCGCCACGGCCCGAGGGCCGCAGATCGTCGTATCCCGCAACCGCGCCGGACGCGCAGTCGGCGCCGGCGAGCTCCGCGCAGCCGTCGCCGCCCTGTTGTCGCACGCCGACGCGTGGCACGACGCTGACCCCGACCGGCGTTTCGCGTCGGCCTTGCACGCCCTGTCCGGTGCCTACGCCCGCGCTGACAACGCGATGCTCGCCGAGGCGGCCCGAGCGCTGTCAACCGTCCTTACCGAGCACGCCCTCGCCTATACCCCGTCAGTTGCCGCCACGGCCAGCCGCCTGCGCCGGATCCTGGACGCTGGCTGACAATCTCGTCCGGCGGGAGCGGTGCTTCAGGTTGGCCGCCGCGGGCAGGAGACTTGAGTGTGAGCCGCTGGGTACTCCACGTGGACCTCGACCAGTTCATCGCGGCTGTCGAGGTGCTGCGCCGTCCCGAGCTCCGCGGCCGCCCGGTCGTCATCGGCGGTGACGGGGATCCGGCCAAGCGCGGGGTCGTCAGCACCGCCTCCTATGAGGCCCGCGCCTACGGTGTACGGTCCGGGCTGCCGTTGCGTTTTGCCGCCCGGCGCTGTCCGGAGGCGGTCTTCCTGCCGGTGGACCTGGAGGCTTACGAGGCGGCTTCCGCACGGGTCATGGCCGCCTTGCGGGAGCTCGACGCCGTGGTCGAGGTGTTCGGGTGGGATGAGGCGTTTCTCGCGGTGGATACCGCCGATCCGGAGGGCTTTGCCCGCCAGATCGCCGCGCACGTGCGGGCCAGGACCCAGCTGGACTGCTCGGTAGGTATCGGGGAGAACAAGCTCCAGGCCAAGCTGGCTACCGGTTTCGGCAAGCCGGCCGGCATCTTCCGGCTGACCCATCAGAACTGGTTCCAGGTGCTCGGGGGCCGGCCGACCAATGCACTGTGGGGCATCGGCTCCAAGACCGCCGCCCGGCTTTCCGGGCTCGGCATCGGAACCGTCAGCGAACTCGCCGCCGCAGATCCGCGAGCTCTGGCCCGGCACCTCGGCCCCACGACGGGGCCCTGGCTGGTCCAGCGAGCCCGTGGCCTGGATCCGTCGCCGGTGACCAGCATGCCCTACCAGGCCCGCTCCCGCGGCAGGGAGACCACGTTCCAGCAGGATCTTGACGACTGGGACGAGGTGCGCCGCGAGGTGGCGCGGCTGGCCCGCCTCGTTGCCGACGACGTGGCCGCCGAGCATCGACCCGCCGTGCGCGTGGTGGTTAAGGTGCGTTTCGCGCCATTTACCACGCGTACGCATGGCCACTCGCTGGCGGCGCCGACGGCCGACCTGGCGGTCATCGCGCGGGCTGCGCAGGCAGCCCTCGGTCAATTCAGCGCGCGGTGGCCGGTGCGGCTGCTCGGGGTCCGCGCTGAGCTTGCCGAGCCCTGACCGCCGATTGGCCGATGAGTCCATATCCGTAGCGATCCGGCTCAGGCCGCGCATCAAGCCCCGGCCGGTTCTGGTCGCCGGGGCGGACCCCGCCGAAGGACGGGGGCCGCCCCAGCGCGCGAGCGAGCCTAGCATCTGGCTGCCGTCTGTCCGGCCCGCGCCACCCGGCCGCAGATACGGTTTTGCCCATTCCGGAGCGCCAATCGTGCCAGGATGTCGGCGATGCAAAAGACGCGAAGTCACCGCATGGCGGGCCGCGCCGTCATGGCTCTCCCGGTGGCCTTCGTCGCTGCCTGCAGCACCGCAGCAGCCCCCGTCGCGCAGACCGGTCCGGCCGCACAGGCCGGTCCCGTCGCGCAGGCCAGCACCGCGGCCAGGCAAGCTACCGGTCACCACGCGGGCCCGGCGACGGCGGCCAGGGCCGGCCTGCCGAGTAACCGGGCCGTCCGCCGGGGCCAGGCCACCGAGTCAACGGCAGCCACGGCGATCACGGCGCCGGGGACGACGGTGCCCGGTGCCAGCGGCTGCCCGATGTTCCCCGCGAACAATGTATGGAACACCGACATCTCGAAACTGCCGGTTAACTCCCACAGCGCGGCATGGCTGCGGAGCATGGCGTCAGGCAGCACTTACCTGCACCCGGACTTCGGGCCGGACGCGGGCGGATATCCCTATGGCATCACCTACAACGTCGTCACGAACGCGTACCCGATGGTAAGAATCAGGTTCGAGTACGCGACCGAGAGCGACAACGGCCCATACCCGTTCGGCCCGGGCACGCGCATCGAGGGCGGCAGGAATGCCGACGGCGACCGGCACGCCATCATGGTCAACAAAAGCACCTGCATGCTCTACGAGCTCTATGACGCGCGCTATTCCGCGAAAGGCTCGACGGCGGGCTCCGGCGCAATCTGGAACCTGCGCTCCAACGCGCTCCGCCCCGCGGGATGGACCTCGGCTGACGCGGCCGGGCTGCCGATCCTGCCGGGCCTGCTGAACTTCAGCCAGATCGAGGCAGCGGTCAGGGACGGCAGGCCGATCACCCACGCGATCCGGTTCACCGCACAGACCACCCGGACCGCTTACCTGTGGCCGGCCCGTCACGAGGCGGGCTCAAGCTCCAGCAGGAACCTCCCGCCGATGGGTGCCAGGTTCCGGCTGAAGGCGAGCTTCGAGGTCGCCAGGTTCTGCCGCAACTCCGCTCCTTACTGCAAGGATGCGAAAGCCGTGCTGACCGAGATGCAGCACTACGGGCTGATCCTCGCCGACAACGGCAGCAACTGGTACTTCGGCGGCAGCGCATTCCCGCAGTGGCCGGACGCCCTGGTCTCGCTGCTGAAAGGCATCCCGGCCAGGGACTTCCAGGGCGTGAACGAGGCATGCCTGATGCTCCGCCGCTACTCCGGTGAGGCGACCGCCAAGCCAGGCTGCCCGATCGGCTGACCCTGCCGCCAAGGCAGGCTACCTTCGCCTCGATGGTCCGGATGCGGACCAGCAGTCGGCCGATCCGTTCGGGCTGGCCCGCCAATCTGGCCGCTGATCGCGTCCGGGAAGTCCCGCTGATCGCGTTCAGGAAGTCCTAGAGTTGCTTTCCATGGCTGTGCAGCCGCTTGAGCAGATCGTGGACCCGGGCTGGGCGGCTGCGTTGCAGCCGGCCGCCGGCCGGATCAGGGTGATGGGAGATTTCCTGCGCGCCGAGATCGCCGCTGGCCGCAGCTACCTGCCAGCGGGCGAGCGGGTACTGCGGGCTTTCCAGCAGCCGTTTGCGGACGTGCGGGTACTCATCGTCGGCCAAGATCCGTATCCGACGCCGGGGCACCCGGTCGGGCTGAGCTTCTCCGTGGCGCCCCAGGTGCGGCGGCTGCCGCCGAGCCTGCTCAACATCTTCCGCGAGTACACCGAGGACCTCGGTTATCCCAGGCCGTCTTCGGGTGATCTCGGCCCGTGGGCCGAGCACGGCGTCATGCTGCTGAACCGGGTCCTCACCGTGCAGCCAGGAAAGCCGGCGTCGCACCGGGGGAGGGGCTGGGAGGAGGTTACCGATCAGGCCATCCGGGCGCTCGCCGGCCGGGGCGGCCCGCTGGTAGCGATCTTGTGGGGCCGCGATGCCTGCAGCCTCGCGCCGTTGCTCGGTGACGTGCCGCGCATCGAGTCCGCGCACCCGAGCCCCATGTCAGCCGATCGCGGCTTCTTCGGCTCACGGCCATTCAGCCGGGCCAACCAGCTGCTCGCCGGGCGCGGCGGGGAGCCCATGGACTGGAAACTGCCCTAGCGCAGCCGAGCCCGCGCCCCGCGGGCCGGCCCGCTGTCCGACGGCCTTGCCCTGCTGATCGCGGCCGGAACCGGGTGCACCTGGGCCGCGACGGTAGTGCGCTGGGGACCATGATCCCGAAAGCGCCGGCCTCCAATGCGGCTAAAAGCTGAATTATCCGGCCGGTGATGTTGCACCATTGTGTCCTCATTCGTTCGCATGCTGCGGATTGGCGAGGGACAGGCTGCGGCGCGCACACACCTCTGAGAGGCTGCGATGGCCCAGTCCGCTCCTGCAGGCAAGCGTCCTGTCACGCGGGTGGCCGTCGCGGTCCTCCTGCTGGTCGCGATGGGGGGCACGTTGTGGGTGCCCATCTACGCGCGGTCCATGCCGAAGCTAGGTGACTTCCCCTTCTTCTACTGGTATCAGCTGATCCTCGTGCCCGTGGTCGCCATCTTGTGCTGGCTCTGCTCAGTGGTGCTGAAAGCCAAGCCGACCTCAGCTGCCAGACCCAGGGACGGCGGGGGGGTGCGGAAGTGAGTCATGTGAATGCGGTCGCGTTCTCCATCGTCGTCGTCTCGTTCCTGGCTGTGACCATGATCGGCTTCGCCGCAGCCAGATGGCGCCCGGCGGAGGACCCGATGCACCTGAATGAGTGGGGCCTCGGCGGTCGCGGGTTCGGCACCTTTGTCACCTGGTTCTTGCTTGGCGGCGACCTGTATACCGCATATACATTTATCGCCGTGCCGGCCCTGGTATACGCTGTCGGCGCTGCGGGGTTCTACGCGCTGTCGTACACGATCGTGGTCTGGCCGATCGTGTTTATTTTCGCGCCGCGGCTGTGGTCGGCCGCCCGCGAGCGGGGCTACGTCACCCCCGCCGAATTCGCCCGGGGCAGGTACGGCTCGCAAGGCCTCGGGCTCGCGGTGGCGTTGACCGGGATCCTTGCCACCATGCCCTACATCGCGCTGCAGCTAGTTGGCATCGAGTCGGTGCTGACGGTCATGGGAGTCGGCGGAAGTTCGGCCAACCCGATCGTCAAGGACCTGCCGCTGATCGTGGCGTTCATTGTTCTTGCTTCTTACACCTACCTTGCCGGACTGCGCGCCCCGGCCCTGATCGCCTTTGTCAAGGACGCTCTCATCTACGTCACAGTCATCGTCGCGATTATCTATATCCCCGCCAGGCTGGGCGGCTGGGGGCATATCTTCGGCGCCGCGTCGGCGCACCTGAAGACGGTGAACCCCGCGACTGGCAAGCCGTTTGGCAGCCTGATTGTGGCGCCGTCCGGAGAATGGGCCTACGCCACTCTCGCGCTCGGCTCCGCGTTGGCGCTGTTCATGTACCCGCACGCGGCCACCGGGGTATTCGCGGCGAGGCAGCGCCACGTGATCAGGCGCAACGTGGCCATGCTGCCCGCCTACTCGCTGGCGCTCGGCCTGATCGCGCTGTTCGGCTACATGGCGCGGGCGACGCCGGCCGTGAACGCCGGCGTCAAGGCCGGCGGCGGTAACTCGCAGCTGTCCGTGCCGCTGCTGTTCGAGCATATGTTCCCCAGCTGGTTCGCGGGGATCGGCTACTCGGCGATCATCATCGGCGCGCTCGTCCCCGCAGCGATCATGTCGATTGCCGCAGCGAACCTGTTTACCCGCAGCATTTACAATGAGTTCTTCAATCCCGATGCCACCCCCGCCCAGGAGACGCGGGTAGCGCGGCTGGCCTCGCTCGTCATGAAGGTCGGCGCGCTGGGCTTCGCGCTCGAGCTGAATAAGACATTCTCGATCAATCTGCAGCTGCTCGGCGGAATCTGGATCCTGCAGACCTTCCCGGCGATCGTGATCAGCCTGTACACGGTCTGGTTCCATCGCTTTGCACTGATCGCTGGCTGGGCGTCTGGGATGGTGTACGGCACGATCCAGGCCTACCGGACGCCCGGGGGTGGCCAGGCGCATTTCGGCGCCTCCACCGCTCCGGTGTTCGGACACATCACCTACATTGCGATCGCCGCACTCGCCGTCAACCTGGTGGTCGCGGTCGTGCTCACCCCCATCTTCCGCGCGATCCGGCTGCCGAACGGATACGACGAAACCCGGGCCGCCCCCCACCCCGCCGACTCGGCAGACGGGGCCTCCGTCACGGCAGGAACCGGGGGCGCCTGACCGCTCCGCACCCCGGCGATGAACCCCCGCGGGTGCGGCAGGTGACCTTCTGGCGCATGGACGTGGCCAGTGATGTCTCAGGAGCTAAGGCCAACCTCGCTTACCACCGGCGGGACGGCTGGCTCCGCGGAGATCCCCATCCCGCTGGGCCGGCCCGGTCGGCTCAGCTCGGTGCCCAGGTGCCGCAGCGGCCGCCGCACCCAATCTGGTCTACCGTGTCAGTCAGGCGGGTCGGCCCGGTGTGCGCGCCAGCCAGGCCGCGGACAGCGCCGGTCTGCCGCACCACGCTGCCGCCAGTTGCTGAGGAGCCCATTGTGCGTAGCTGTCCCAGGCATGAAGCCCGCCGGCCGGGGCGTCCGCCGTGGTAGAAGTGACCGGCGTCCTGCAGAAGCAGGCATGGCGGGATCGGGTGCTGCCGCCCGTCGAAGAGGTGCGGCCGGGCCTGTGGTCACTGCCGGTTCCGATCCCGCACAACCCGCTGCGCTACGTGCTCTGCTATGTCTTCCAGACCCGGTCAGGCCAGGTGATTGTCGACCCGGGCTGGCCGGTCGATGACGCGTGGGACGCGCTGTCAGCCGGGCTCGCCAGCATCGGCTCGGACCTCGCGGCTACCCACGGGGTCCTGGTCACCCATGCTCACCTCGACCACCATGGCCTGGCGAACCGGGTGCGCGCGGAAACCGGCTGCTGGGTTGCCATGCACCCGGCCGAGGAACTGCAGGTCGCCAGGATCCGCGACGTCCGTGCCATGGCGGACAGGAATGAGCGCTGGCTCAGCCGCTGTGGCGTGCCGCAGGCGGAGCAGACCGGATTGATCATGGCGCCTGAGCGGGTACGCGAACTCATGGACATCGTTCCTGATCGCCTGCTGGAGGACGGTGACAAGGCCGACGTCCCGGGATGGCGGGTTACCGCGCTCTGGACGCCCGGCCACACGCCCGGGCACCTCTGCTATGTCGTGGGTGACGCGGACGTGGTGCTCACCGGCGACCATCTGCTGCCCAGGATCACCCCGAATATCTCTAGCTACGGCGATGACGACGATCCGCTTGATGACTACCTTGGCGCGCTCGATCTGCTTCGCGGCTATGACGACCGTGAGGCGCTGGCGGGGCACGAATACCGCTTCCGCGGGATCCGCGGCCGGGTCGGCGCTATCCAGCGGCATCACCAGGCCAGGCTCCGCGAGGTCGCAGGGCAGGTCGCGGCGGCCCCGGGCGGCACCGTATGGGACATCGCGCTTGCGCTCCGCTGGTCACGGTCGTGGGCGGAGACGACCGGATTCCTGCGCCGGGCCGCTCTCGCCGAGACCCTCGCTCACCTGCGCAGTATGCGGCGAGCCGGGCTAGTGCGGGCCGCCGGGTCGAACCCTGAGCGGTGGCGTCCGGCCGGCTAGGCCGCAGCGGGCGGTCCGTGACGGGCGCAGCGCCCCCGGATCTGACAACAAGAATCTGGTGCCTGGCGTCGCTCTGGTGCCTGGCGTCGCTCTGGCGCCTGGCGTTGCTCTGGCGCCTGGCGTTGCTCCATTCGGCGTATCGGTGCCCGGCAGGGATGTGCGCACCGTGCTGTCGCGGGGCCGAGATCCGGTGCAGCAGGCTCCTGCTCCGGCCGCGTTCCGCTGCGCCCGAAGTGGCGGCCGGGCGGACGGTACTGCAGCATAATTCCTGTATGCCGCCCCTGCCGGAGCAGGCTGACCAAACAGGCGCAAGAAAGACGATAAACGGAGAAGCCAGGCTTCAGGACATATGACGATAGCTCAGTTTCGTACTAACTTGCATGAGGAGCCGAATAGCTTCGTCGGCCGTGAGCGGGAGGTCGGCGAGCTGTGCCGGTTCGTGCAGTTGATGCGCGCCTCCACGCTGTGCGGGACTGGCGGCATCGGGAAGACGCGGCTGGCCCAGCGCCTTCTCGCGGCACTCGCCGACGATTTCCCCGACGGAGCCTGGTTCGTCGAGCTTGGCGACGTGCGCCAGCCGGATCTTGTGGTCTCGCGGGTGGCTTCGGTCGTCGGCGTGGACGAGGAGCGGGGGCGCCCGCTAGTTGAGACGCTCGCCGAGGCGCTCCGGCCGCGGACGATGCTGCTGGCGCTGGACAACTGCGAGCACCTGATCGACGCGTGCGCGCAATTGTGCCAGCGTCTCCTGGCCAGCTCGGCAGGGCTCCGGATCATCGTGACAAGCCGCGAACCGCTACGGGTGGCCGCGGAAGCCGTCTGGCAGGTGCCGCCGCTATCCCTGCCACCGCCCGATGCGGCAGCTGATGTGGCCGGCCTCAGCGGCTATGAGTCGGTGCGCCTGTTCGCCGACCGCGCCGCCGCCGCACATCCCGGCTTTGAGCTCAGCCTGGCCAACGCCGCGAGCATTGCAGCCATCTGCCGTGCCCTTGACGGCGTTCCGCTTGCGATTGAGCTGGCCGCCGCCTGGGTCCGGGCCTTGTCGGCGGAACAGATCGCGGAGCGCCTTACCGATCGGTTCCAGCTGCTCACTACCGGCGACCGGACGGCGCCGGCCAGGCAGCGAACGCTGCGCGCCACAATCGACTGGAGCCATGACTTGCTCGCCGCAAGGGAGCAGGTGCTGCTGCGCAGGCTTGCTGTCTTCTCCGGCTGGTCGCTGGAGATGGCCGAGCAGGTGTGCGCCGATGATGATCTCCCGGCCGCCGTCGTGCTCGACCTCATCGCTGGCCTGGTTGACAAGTCGCTCGTGGTCGTCGAGCCCGAGGCGCTCGGCCAGAGTCGCTACCGGCTGCTCGACACGATCCGTGACTACGCCGCTCAGCGGCTGGCCGATGCTGGCGAGGTTGCGGCGATCCAGGCCAGGCTTCGCGACTATGTGCTGCGGGTGGTGGAGCACAACGCGGCGATCGGGATGGCGCTGATCCCGGCTCCGTGGTCGGACAGGGTCGAGGTCTTCCGCCGGTATGACGTGGACGCCGACAATGCGCTCGGAGTGCTCGACCACTGCCTCGCGGACGGGGACGCAGCGACAGGGCTGCGGATCTGCACGGCGATCCGGCCGTGCTGGCTGGTGCGTGGTTCCTATGCCGAGGGCACCGAGCGGTTCGACGCCTTCCTAGCCATCGATCCGTCCGGGGTGCCTGCGGGAGTCCGGGGTCCGGCGCTGGTCGGGCGGGCGCAGCTTACTTTGGCCAGCGACCTGGTGGGCGCGGAGTCCTGGGCGAGGGCAGGGCTCGAGATCTGCCGCGCGGCTGGGGGGGAGGTCTGGACGGCGGTCGCGCTCAACCTGCTCGCCGAGATCACCCTGCACACCGGCCGGGCCCCGGAGGCGGAGGCGCTGGCCGACGAGGCGCTGGCGCTGGCCAGATCGGTCGGTGACCGGTTGGCCGAGGGCTACGCACTCGGGACCAGGGCGGCGTGCGTCGGCCTGCGGGGCAGCCTGCGGGAGGCGCAGCAGCTGGCGGAGGCCGCGATCACCGTGATGCGCGAGATCGACCATCAATGGGGAGCGGCTCGGACGCTGCTTGGCCTGGGGGAACTGGACCGGCTGCGCGGGGATCCTGACGGGGCGCGGCGCCGCTACCTGGAGGCGCTGCCCATCCTTCGCGAGATCGACTCCCGGCCGGAGACGGCGCGGTGCCTGGCTGGACTCGGGCGACTGGCCATGGAGCAGGGCATGATCGAGCAGGCGCGCGAGCACCTCGCCGAGAGTATCCGGCTGAGCCATTCCACTGGTGCCCGCATTGGCGTGGCGCGCGGGCTTGAGGCGTTCGCAGCGCTAGCTCTCCTTGAGGACCGCGCCGACCGCGCAGTCCAGCTGATCGCCGCGGCTGCCGCGCTGCGCGAGGCCGCGCACCTGCCTCGGCTGCCCGGAGCCAGGACCGACGGGTACTTTGCGGCGGCCAGGCCGCTCGGTGAGCCTGCCATCGCGCAGTTGTGGTCCTGCGGCTTCAGCATGACCAGCGAAGCCGCAGTCGCCGCAGCGCTGGATCCGGCCCAGTACGCGAGGACGGGAGGCGGCGAACATGGGGCGGCGACCGTCCTGGCGGGCCATGCGGCGGGTGCGCCGATGCCGCACGGCAGGCTGACAACGCGGGAACGCGAGATTGTCGCGCTCATTGCCGGTGGCCGCAGCAACAAAGCGATCGCGGACGAGCTGTTCATAAGCCCGGCCACCGCCGCCCGTCACGTGGCCAACATCCTGGAGAAGCTGGGCTTCAACTCGCGCGCGCAAGTGGCCGCCTGGGCATCAGCACGCAACGCCGGACCAGACGGCGGCGCTGTCAGCCGCTGAATCTGGTCAGCGCAGTTAGTTCCGGAAGCTTGATTCCCAGTGCCGTTTCCCAGTCATGGATCACGCGGGGGCTGACTTCCGAGTCGAAGTACTGCAGCGCTGTCACGCCGTCCGCTACAAATTCGCTTCCCTCAGCGAGAAGCGCGGCTGCCACAAGGTTGAAGCCGCCCTTGATCGCCGCGCTGAGGCGGCGGTGGCCATCCACGACATAGAAGAAACAGCCTGCGTACCCGACCGTCAGTGGCTTGAGCCGGGCCAGCTTGTCGCCCGGCCCCTCGCCGGGTCTATCGCCCGGTCTGCCGCCGGGTCTGCCGCCGGGTCTGTCGCCGGTTCTGCCGCCCGGTCTGTCGCCCGGCAGCTCCGCGGGCGGCGGTTCCGTAGCTGGCCGCTCGGCGGCCGGCGGCTGGGCCGACGGCGGATCCGCATGTAGTGGTTCCGCAGCTCGCAGCTCCGCCAGATCCTGGGGATCCCTGATGTCGCAGGAGGGGTATATCCGCAGCGGGTCAAGAAGGAGCAGCGGGGGGGCCTGCGACAGTACCGCTGCGCTGATGGAGCCGTGATAGGCGGCGGTTATCCGGTCGACGACCTCGTCGGATGGTGCCCTGCTCGTATCACAGACAAGGTCATAATTCCGTAGCCTATTCTTGTCTGCGCCATATCTCGTCAGGAAGCGGATGCGCTCGCTTTCGCTGCGATTGGCGAGTCGCTCTTTTGCCTCGGCGAGCGAGGAGTAAGCCTCGACCTCATCGGGCGGTCTGGATAGTACCCGGCTTGCGGCGACTAGGGGATCAGTTATGAGATGGACCTTGAACGCATCGGTAAAAAAGAACCAGGCGAGCCGACCGTCCACGACCAGCTGCTCGTCCGACTTCGCTATTTCCTGCTGCAGCTGATCTACATAGCCGTCCACCGCGTCGTCGAGCTCTGCATGCAGGTTGAGCTGCAGCGCAGACATTCCCCGCGACTGAGCCATCTGCCGGTACAAGTCTCCTACGCTCACCCGGCGCACGCCCAGGCGCCGGGCAAGCTCTCTCGACACGGTGCTCTTTCCGCTGCCGAGATCGCCGCTGATGACGATGGACCGGTAGGAGAACATTTGCAGGTTTCCTTTTGAAATAACGATCACACCGAAATGCCAATTTTTTCTGGTGAGCAGATTAGTCTAGCATGTGGTGATCATACCGATCGCCTTGGCGGGCATATCGCGCTGTTGGCTGATGGCAGGCGCGGTGGATCGGCCCGGCAGATGTCGGCCGCCGCCGGCCCACCGCAGCCGCTGGCGGGGCTGGCGGAAATGCTCGATCCGGCCGAGTCCTCCGGGACAGCTAGGCGCCGCGCCGCGCGGGCCGCTCGGTGCCCTGAATGCCCTGAAATGCGACAGGGGAGAACTGGCGACTCCGTACTTGTACCGGATTATGTTCAAGGGGACCACCTTTATGACCGCTATGTCCCCAACGAATCCGGTATAAGTGTCGAGCCACGGGGCGCGGTCGGGTTGGCGGCGCGGATGAAGCGGGTGGCGCTGGGCTGGGGTGGGCCTTCCTGAGGCCAGGCTGCTTTCGGGCCGTAGCCTGATTGCCGTGACCGACAGTTATCCGCTCCCGGCGGACGGGGCGGCCTTGGCCATCCCGGCGATTCCGGCCTCCGCCGGGGCCATGATCTTCGACCGCAAGCGCCGGCTGCTGATCTTGAAGCCAACCTACAAGGCGGGCTGGACGATCCCTGGCGGCGTGATGGAAGCCAACGGGGAGACGCCGTGGGATGCCTGCAGGCGTGAAGTCGCCGAAGAATGCGGCCTGCAGCTGCGAACTGCCAGGCTGGCGTGCGTGGATTTCCGGCCGTCGCGCGCGGGCAGGCAGGGCGGGATGCGGTTTCTGTTTGACTGCGGTGCCATCGACGACGAGAGCCTCGCCGCTATCGTCCTGCAGCCCGAGGAGATCTCCGAGTGCCGGCTTGTCGGGCTGCCAACGGCGCTGACGTTGCTCGCTGGCCCTGTCCGGCGCCGGGTGAAGGCTGCCAGCAAGACGAGGAAGTGCCGGTACCTGGAGAACGGCCGCCCGGTGCCTGCGGTCGTTTAGCACGCCCCGGCATGCGGCGGATGAGCCGCCGCGCCGCCATCTAGACCCTTGTCGCGAGCCGCCCGCCAGATGCGCGGCCGCAGCGCGTTGCGGCGAAGGGATCGGCGAAAGTCGGCACCCGCCGCGGCGCAGGCCGCAGTCGGGCGGCGCGGCGCAGGCCGCAGTCGGGCGGCGCGGCGCAGGCCGCAGTCGGGCGGCGCGGCGCAGGCCGCCAACGGGGGGCGCGGCGCAGGCCGCCGGTTCAGCCGGTGCGCAGGATGAACCGGTCGATCGCGTTGGCGAAGCCCTCGTCTTCATTGGACGTAGTCACCCGGCGCGCGGCTCGCTGTACCTCGAGGCTCGCATTGCCCATTGCGATGCTCAGGCCCGAATGAGCGAACATGAGCACGTCGTTAGGCATGTCCCCGATGGTGGCGATCTCGCGGGCAGGGATCCCATAGCGGGCGGACAGCCATTGGGCCACCGCTCCCTTGTTGGCGTCCGGATGGGTCACGTCGACGTAATAGGGCTGTGACCGGGACGCCGATACTTGATCGCCAAACTGATCGTGCGCTGCTGCTGATGCTCGGGCCACCGCGTCGTGGTCGTCGCTGACGCCAACGATCTTGGCTACATCATGGGTGAGCTGCCCGAAGCTCGCCGTGATGGTCGGCGCGAACTTAACCGTCCAGGCCTCCCGGTCGACGTGCGGGCCGTGCGCGTCAAGCGCGTACCAGTCGGCGCGCTGGTACAGCCAGACGCTCAGGCCGAGGGAGCGCAGCAGCTCAATGATCGGCGTCACCAGCTCGCTGGCCACGACTTTCTGCTCGATGACCGTCATGTCGCGGTCGACGATGAGGCCGCCGTTGAAGGCAGCTATCGGCGCCTGCAAGTCGAGCGGCTGCACCAGCATGGCCATCCCGCGCGGCGGGCGGCCGCTGGTCACGGCGAACTCGATGCCTGCCGCGCGCAGGCGGCCGACCGCCGCCACCGCGCGTTCGGTCAGGATCTTCTCCTGGGTCACCAGCGTGCCGTCGACATCGGCAAGCACCAGCCTGATCGTGGCTGCCACGCTCAGCTCCTTCTCGGCCGCCCGGCGAGCGATCGGCGGCCAGTGCGGCAGCCTGCTACCCGTAAGGCCGGCCACTAGGCCCGTGAGACGATGAGTCAGCGCCGCTGACGCCAGGGCCGGGGAGCCGATGCTGGCCGGCGGGCGCTAAGACGACAATAACGTGCGGAGGGTGGATCTGAATGCTGCCCAGCGTCGCGGGCCCTCGGGGCCGAGATGGAGCGGGGCTGAGATGCGGTCCGGGCCGAGGTGCGGGCACGGCTGACTCGCGGTCCGGGCTGAGATGCGGGCAGGGTTGAGATGGCAGCAGCCGGGGCCGGTCATTATCAATACGATGCCAGATCAGACCTTGCCTGACCGATAGGAGGCACCAACCATGTCGCTCACCCCGCTCCGGGACCGGGCCGCCTACAAGGCGCTCGAGCGGCACCATGGCGAAATCGCGGGCCGCCACCTGAGGGATCTGTTCGAGCGGGATCCCGGGCGCGGCGAGCGGCTGACCGCCGGCGCCTGCGGGCTCTATCTCGACTACTCCAAGAACAGGGTGACCGACGAGACGATCCGGCTGCTGCTCGATCTCGCCGAGGAATCGGGCGTAACGCAGCGGCGGGACGCGATGCTGAGCGGCGAGCACATCAACGTCTCGGAGGATCGCGCGGTCGGGCACGTAGCGCTGCGGATGCCACGGGGAACCTCCTTCATCGTCGATGGCGCCAATGTGGTCGAGGAGGTCAACGACGTCCTCGACCAGATGTGCGAGTTCGCTGAGTCGGTGCGGTCCGGGCACTGGACGGGCTACACGGGCAAGCGGGTCAGCAATGTTGTCAATATCGGGATCGGCGGATCCGATCTCGGGCCGGTCATGGCATACGAGGCGCTGCGGCACTATTCGAGCCGGGACATGACCTTCAAGTTCGTGTCAAATGTCGACTCGACAGACTTCGTCGAGGCGACCAGGGACCTGGATGCCGAGCAGACCCTGTTCATCGTGTCCTCGAAGACCTTCGGCACGCTGGAAACTCTTACCAACGCCACCTCGGCCCGCGACTGGCTGGTCGGGAAGCTCGGCGATGAGGCAGCGGTGGCCAGGCATTTCGTCGCTGTCTCGACCAACGCCGAGCGCGTCTCGCAGTTCGGCATCGATACCGCGAACATGTTCGGCTTCTGGGACTGGGTCGGCGGCCGCTACTCGATGGACTCCGCCATCGGCCTGTCCACGCTCATCGCGATCGGGCCGGCCAACTTCCGCGCGATGCTGGCCGGCTTCCGCGAGATGGACGAGCATTTCGCCAATGCGCCGCTTGCGGCTAACCTGCCGGTCCTGATGGGCCTGCTGGCGGTCTGGTACGGCAACTTCTTCGGAGCGCAGACCGCCGGGGTGATGCCATACGACCAGTACCTGAAGCGGTTCCCCGCCTACCTTCAGCAGCTGACGATGGAGTCCAACGGCAAGCACGTCACGCTCGGCGGCCAGCCGGTCGACTACCAGACCGGAGCGGTGTACTGGGGCGAGCCGGGGACAAACGGCCAGCACAGTTTCTACCAGCTGCTGCATCAGGGGACCAAGCTGATCCCCGTCGATCTCATCGGCTTCGCCAGGAGCCTCAACCCGCTGCGCGACCATCAGGACATCCTGTCGTCCAATATCTTCGCGCAGGCGCAGGCGCTTGCGTTCGGCAAGTCCGCGGCAGAAGTGCGCGCCGAGGGAACGCCCGAGGCAGTGGTGCCGCACCGGGTGATGGAGGGCAACCGCCCGACCAACGTCATCCTCGCCGAGCAGCTGACCCCGCGGCTGCTCGGCTCGCTGATCGCCCTTTACGAGCACAGCGTCTTCACCCAGGGCGCCATCTGGGACATCGACTCCTTCGACCAGTGGGGGGTCGAGCTCGGCAAGGCGCTGGCCAAGGTGATCGTCCCCGAGCTGAGCGGCGAGGCTGAACCGCAGCTGAATCACGACACGTCGACGAACGCCCTGATCCGCCGGTACCGCGCACTCAAGAGCTAGGAGAATCGCCATGACAACCAACAGACCGATGCAGCTGGGCATGATCGGCCTGGGCCGGATGGGCGCCAATCTGGTGCGCCGGCTCATGCGGGATGGCCACCGCTGCGTCGTCTACGACCGCAGCGCCGACGTGGTCAAGGCCCTGGAAGCCGAGGGTGCGACTGGCGCCACCTCGCTGGCCGACTTCGTGGCCAAGCTGGACAAGCCGAGGAACGTCTGGATCATGGTGCCGGCCGGCGTCGTCCAGCCCACCCTCGACCAGCTGATCGGCCTGCTGGAACCGGGCGATGCCGTGATCGACGGCGGCAACTCCTATTACCGCGACGACATCGAGCGCGCTCGCCAGTGCCGCGCCAAGGGATTGCACTACATCGACTGCGGGACCAGCGGCGGCGTCTTCGGCCTGGATCGCGGCTACTGCCTGATGATCGGCGGGGAGACCGAGGCGGTCCAGCGGCTGGACCCGATCTGGCTCACGATCGCCCCCGGCGAGGGCAGCGCGGCGCCGACACCTGGCCGCACCAGGAAAGGCGGCACCGCGCCGCACGGTTACCTGCATTGCGGCCCGAATGGCGCGGGGCACTTCGTGAAGATGGTGCACAACGGCATCGAGTACGGGATGATGGCCGCCATCGCCGAGGGGCTGAGCATCATCAAGCACGCCAACGCCGGCAAGGAGCAGGGCGAGGTGGACGCCGAGACCACGCCGCTGCGCGATCCGTGGGCCTATCAGTACGACATCGACGTGGCCGAGGTGGCCGAGGTATGGCGACGCGGCTCGGTGATCGGCTCCTGGCTGATCGACCTGACCGCCGACTCGCTCGCCAGGTCGCCGGAGCTTGATGACTTCTCTGGCCGCGTTTCTGATTCCGGAGAGGGCCGCTGGACGCTGGAGGCGGCGATCGACACCGGCGTGCCCGCCGGGGTGATCGCCACGGCGCTGTTCGAACGGCTGGACTCGCGTGGCAACGGCGAGTTCGCCGACAAGATCCTTTCCGCGATGCGGTCCGAGTTCGGCGGTCACGCCGAGAAGAAGAGCTAGCCGGTGGAGCACGAGCTGGCCAGCCTCCCCGATGCCGACGCCGTCGCCGGGCGCGCCGCGGAATTCGTGGCCGCCGCCGCCAGGGCGGCCGCGGCTGCCCGGGGTACCTTCACCTTCGCGGTCAGTGGCGGCCATACCCCCTGGGCGATGTTCGCCGAGCTAGCGGGCGAGGATGTGCCGTGGCAGCGGGTGCGGCTGTTCCAGGTCGACGAGCGGGCGGCCCCTGATGGTGATCCTGACCGCAACCTGACTCATCTGCTGGACAGCTTGCGCGGCGCACCGGCCATGGTGAGCGCCATGCCGGTGACCGAGCCCGACCTGGCCGTCGCGGCGGCTGGGTACGGGGCCAGCCTGCCGGCCAGGTTCGACCTTGTTCACCTCGGGCTGGGGCCGGACGGGCACACCGCCTCGCTGGTTCCCGGGGACCCGGTGCTCGAGGTCACCGACCGGCTGGTGGCCGTGACCGGCAGCTACCAGGGTCACCGCCGGATGACCCTGACCTACCCGGCGCTGGCCCGGGCTGACCAACTCCTGTGGCTGGTCACCGGTGCGGACAAGAAGGCGCCGCTGGCACAGCTGATCGCCGGGGACCGCTCGATACCCGCTGGCCGGGTCGAGGCGGCACGCTCGCTGATACTTGCCGACCAGACCGCGACATGATCGTGGCCAGCGCGGGCCGGGCGCGCCAGGGCGGCTCCTGGCCGGGCCAGGTCGGCCGGGCCATCGCGGGCCAGTTCCGCCAGGACCGCCGCTGCGCGGGCAGGGTGCGCCTGGGTCGGCTGGACGGCGGGCCGCGGTCAGGCCGTGGCGGCGATGCTGATCTGCTCGGCGGATTGCCCGCGTCCCACCACGACCGCCCAGACCAGCTGCGGCGGGAACAGCCCGTGCTCGACCACGCCCGGTGTCGTAGCCAGGAAGTCCGCCAGCGCGGCAGGGTCGCTGAACTCGCCCGTGTAGTCAGCGATGACGCCGCCGTCCGGGCTGCGCGGCGCGTCGCGCAGCGCAACCTGGCCCACCCTGCGGATAGTGGCGCTGAGACCGAAGGCCAGCAGCTCCAGCGGGACCGGACCGTGCACCGCCGGAACCGTCTTGCTCGAGTCGACGATGACCACGAAGCGGTCGGCCGCAGCCGCGACGATCTTCTCCCTGGTGTGCGCCGCGCCGCCGCCCTTCACCAGCCATCCGCTCGGCGCTACCTGGTCGGCACCGTCGATCGCGATGTCGAAACGGTCGATGCCGGTGAACGGCTCTGTGTGCAGGCCGAGGCTCCTGGCGACCTCCTCGGTCCGGGGCGAGGTGGACACGCACCGCACCGCAAGGCGCCGGCTGGCCAGCGCGGGGAGCAGGTAGGCGACGGTCGAGCCGGTGCCGAGGCCCACGCTCATGCCATCCTCGACCAGCTCGGCCGCAGCCTGCGCGGCTGCCTTCTTCTCGGTTTCGGCATCGACTGTCATCGCACTCTCCCGGCATCGGATCCGCGGCCACCTCAGGTGCCATTCCCGGCGGCACCGAAGGCCCACACCAGGGTAGTTGCCCGGTGCATCCGCGCCACCGAGAAGCCGCGCACCGAGAAGCCGCGCCACCGAAAGGCTGCGCCACCGAGAAGCCGCGCCACCGAAAGGCTGCGCCACCGAGAAGCCGCGCCACCGAAAGGCTGCGCCACCTGAAGCTAAGGAGGTCCTATGGGACCCGCGACCAAGCGCCGGGCGGCTGCGATCGCCCGGCCAGACGACCATGTCATCGTGCTGTTCGGGGCGACCGGAGATCTCGCCAAGCGCAAGCTGCTGCCGGGGTTGTTCAGGCTCGCTGCCGCCGGACTGCTCCCGGAGCATTACCAGATCATCGGAACGGCGCCGACGACGTCCGCGCTCAGCGATGCTGACTTCCGCGTCCACGCGCGCGACGCGGCGGCCGAATTCGGCACCGTCAAGCCCAGCGGTGCGGACTGGCGGCGATTCGAGGCCGCGCTGCACTTCGGAGCGGCCGATCCGGGCGATCCCTCGGCCCTGATAGCCGCGGTCGACAAGGCAGAAGGGGAGATCGGCGGCAAGCCAAGACGGCTGTTTCACCTCGCCGTTCCGCCCGCGGCTTTCGGGTCAGTGATCAAGATGCTGGGCGCGACGGGGCTCGCCCGCGGGGCCACCAGGGTCATCGTGGAAAAACCCTTCGGTACCGATCTGGCCTCGGCGAGGGCGCTCAACGCGGAGATCCACAGTGTCTTCGACGAGTCGCAGATCTTTCGTATCGACCATTTCCTCGGGAAGGAATCGGTAGACAACATCCTTGCCCTGCGGTTCGCCAACGGGCTATTCGAGCCCGTCTGGAACCGCCAGCACATTGGCTACGTGCAGATCGATGTTCCGGAGACGCTGTCCATCGAGGGCCGGGCCGGCTTCTACGAGAAGACCGGCGCCTACCGTGACATGGTTGTCACCCATCTGCTCCAGGTACTCGGCTTCGTGGCGATGGAGCCGCCTTCGTCGCTGTCGGCCACGGCGCTGCGCGCCGAGAAGCTGAAGGTCTACGAGTCGGTTCAGCCGATCAACACCAAGCACGTGGTGCGCGGCCAGTACGACGGTTACCGGGCAGCGCCCGGCGTGGCGGCCGACTCGCAGACTGAGACCTTCGTGGCACTCCGAGCGGAGGTCGACAACTGGCGGTGGGCTGGGGTGCCGTTCTGCCTGCGCACCGGGAAATGCCTCGGGGCCAGCCGCCAGGTCATCACCCTGGGGTTCCGCCAGCCCGCCATGCGGATGTTTCCCTTCGACGCGGGCAGTGGCAGGGCCCGCGGCAACGAGCTTGTCATCGACTTCGAGGATCCGGGCTCGATAACGGCACAGTTCCTGGCCAAGGAGCCCGGCCCGGAAATGCGCATCGCCCCGGCCGACATGACCTTCCGTTACGCGGACTCGTTCCGCGCCGCGAATGACCTGGAAGGGTATGAGCGGCTCATCCTCGACGCCATGCTGGGCGATCAGGCGCTCTTCACCAGCTCGGACGGCATCGAGCGGCTGTGGGAGATCTCCATGCCGCTGCTGGACCATCCGCCGGAGGTCGAGCCGTACCAGCCGGGTTCCTGGGGCCCTGATTCGGCGCACCGCATCCCGGCGCCGTACCGGTGGCATCTTCCCCAACCTGACTGAGCCGGACATTAGCCCTCAGTCGTGATATCCGGTATCCGGCGGGCGGACTCGGACGTCTGCGGGGACCTTCGGATCTGGCCGGGGACCTTCGGCCCTGGGACCGCCACCCGCGGATAAGCGGCAATGGAGAGGAAGGGCTAGGAGGGCGTCATGTCAGCTACTGGTGTGCACAGCATCGACACCAGCATCACGAGGACTAACTCCTGGCTCGCCGACATTGCCGACAGCCTTGGGACCGACGATCGACGGCTGGCCTTCCGGGTCGCGCGGGCGTGGCTGCTAACGCTGCGAGACCAGCTGACGGTCGACGTCGCCGTAGGATTCGGGGCTCAGCTGACTGAGGTGCTCCGCGGCGTGTACTACGAGGGGTGGAAGCCCGGGGAGGTACCGGTCAGGTCAGGTCCAGCGGAGTACGCGGCTCAGTACGCGCACGAAGCACGGATCCGCCAGGAGCAGGTCTGGCTGGCGGCCGGCGTAGTGACCGCGGTGGCCAGGCGGCACACCGTGCCGGGTGCGGTCGACCGGGTACTCGCGCTGCTGCCAGCGGCTATCCGGGAACTGCTGGAGCCTGCGCCGACCGCGCTCACTGCCGGGAGCGGTGAATGAGTGACTGCCGCCGGGCGCCGTGCCAGTGCCATGCTGTTATCTAAGCGTTACCATCGCGGATTACGGTTCCCGCAGATTGGGGTGCGACGGCTGGTGATGCGGTACGTGGACCGCGTTGACGCGGGCTGGCGCCTTGGCGAGCGGTTGCGATACCTCGAAGGCGAGGATGTCGTCATCCTCGGGCTGCCCAGGGGAGGCGTGCCGGTCGCCGCCGGGGTTGCGCACGCCCTGGGCGCACCGCTTGATGTGATCATCGTCCGTAAGCTCGGCGTCCCGCACCAGCCGGAGTTCGCGATGGGGGCGCTGGGCGAAGGCGGCGTGCGGATCATCAACGACCAGGTCGTGGCCATGGCCGGGGTAAGCCCGCAGGAACTGGCGGCGATCGAGGCACGTGAGCGGGCCGAGCTGGAACGCCGCGCGGAAAGGTTCCGGGCCGGCCGGCCGCCGGTCCCGATCACCGGGCGGACGGTTGTCGTGATCGACGACGGCATCGCGACAGGCTCGACGGCCCGGGCCGCGTGCCGGGTCGCCCGCGCGCACGGCGCCGCCCGGATCATTCTGGCGGTCCCGGTCGGGCACGCTGACGCGATCGCGAGCCTGTGCGGTGACGCCGATGAGGTCATCTGCCTGACAGAGCCACGATCGCTGCTCGCGATCGGGGAGTGGTACGAGGATTTCTCGCAGACCTCCGATGAGGAGGTCATCAACCTCCTGTCGGATGCGGCTGCAGCCTGGGCGGGTGCCGCGGGTACCGGGAATCGCGTTTCCGGGACCACCGCGGCTGATCCAGCGGGCACCGACGAGGAGATCGTCCTGCATGCGGGCTCCGCGGAGCTGGCCGGCCACCTGACCGTACCCGCGCAGGCAGCGGGCCTGGTCCTGTTCGTTCACGGCAGCGGCAGCAGCAGGCATAGCCCGCGCAACCGCCTGGTCGCCGGGGCCATGAACAGCGCGGGCCTCGGCACGCTGCTGTTCGACCTGCTCACCCCCGGCGAGGAACTGGACCGGGGCAATGTCTTCGATATCGAGCTGCTGGCCGGGCGGCTGCTCGAGATCACCAGGCAGGTAGCCAGACTCGGCACCAGGATCTGCTATTTCGGGGCCAGTACCGGCGCGGCGGCCGCCCTGTGGGCCGCTGCCGAGCCGGCCAGCGAGATCGCCGCTGTAGTGTCCAGGGGCGGCAGGCCTGACCTCGCTGGCCCGCGCCTTCCGCTGGTCCGCGCGCCGACCCTGCTGATCGTCGGCGGCGCTGATGAGATGGTCCTGGAGCTCAATGCGCGGGCGCAGCAACAGCTGCGCTGTGAGAACAAGATCGCCGTCATTCCCGGCGCCACCCACCTGTTCGAGGAGCCTGGCGCGCTGCCCGCGGTCGCCCGGCTGGCCAGTGACTGGTTCACCGGCCACCTGGCGGCCGCGGGCAGCACTCCGTAGCTGAGCCCGTTCGGTGTGCCGGGCCGGCATTGACCCTCAGGCGGCGATCGCTGACCGGGATGTCGCGGGCTCGAGCGCCACGTTCAGCACCTCGCGCACGTCGCTGACCGGATGAATCTCCAGCTCAGCCAGCACGCTGTCGGGCACGTCCTCCAGGTCGGGCTCATTGCGCGCCGGGATCAGCACGGTCGTGATACCGGCCCGGTGCGCGGCGAGCAGCTTCTGCTTCAGACCGCCGATCGGCAGTACCCGGCCAGTCAGCGAGACCTCCCCGGTCATCGCCACATCCGAGCGGACCAGCCGGCCAGACAGCAGCGAGGCCAGCGCTGTCGTCATCGTGATCCCCGCGCTCGGGCCGTCCTTCGGCACCGCGCCGGCCGGCACGTGGACGTGCACCCCGCGGTCCTTCAGGTCGCTGACTGGCAGCTCGAGCTCGGCGCCGTGGGAACGGAGGTAGGACAGCGCGATCTGCGCGGATTCCTTCATCACCTCGCCCAGCTGGCCCGTGAGGGTGACCCCGGTACTCCCGGTCTCCGCGTCGGCGAGCGATGCCTCGATGAAGAGCACGTCGCCGCCTGCGCCGGTGACCGCGAGGCCGGTGGCCACGCCCGGCACTGCCGTCCGGTCGGCCGACTCGGGAGTGTGCCGCGGATGCCCCAGGTAGCCATGCAGGTCGTCCGGCCCGACCGTGACCGGCAGGTCGGCCCGGCCGGCCGCGAGCTGTGCGGCGATCTTCCGCAGGATCCGGGCGATGGCCCGCTCGAGGCCGCGCACCCCGGCCTCGCGGGTGTACTCGGCGCTCAGCCGGCGCAGCGCGCCGTCGGTGACCGTGACATCAGACGCGTCAAGGCCGGCCCGCTCCAGCTGCCGCGGCAGCAGATGACCGGCCGCGATCGTCACCTTCTCGTCCTCGGTGTAGCCGTCGAGGCTAACGACCTCCATCCGGTCGAGCAGCGGGTCGGGGATCGCCTCCGCGACGTTGGCGGTCGCGATGAACAGCACGTCGGACAGGTCGAGCTCGACCTCCAGGTAGTGGTCGCGGAACGTGTGGTTCTGCGCGGGGTCGAGCACCTCGAGCAGCGCGGCAGTGGGGTCGCCCCGGTAGTCCGCGCCCAGCTTGTCGACCTCGTCCAGCAGGATCACCGGGTTCATGGTGCCGGCCTCGCGGATGGCCCGGACGATCCGGCCGGGCAGCGCGCCCACGTAGGTGCGCCGGTGACCGCGGATCTCGGCCTCGTCGCGGACGCCGCCCAGCGCCACCCGGGCGAACTTGCGGCCCATCGCGCGGGCCACCGACTCGCCCAGGGAGGTCTTGCCAACGCCGGGCGGGCCGGTCAGGGCCAGCACCGCGCCGCTGCGGCGGCCGCCGACCAGGGTCAGGCCCTTGTCCGCGCGCCGCTTGCGGACCGCGAGATACTCGATGATCCGGTCCTTCACGTCAGTCAGGCCAGCGTGGTCAGCATCGAGGATGGCACGGCTGCCCGCGATGTCGTAGGAGTCATCGGTCCTGGTGTTCCACGGGATCTCCAGCACCGTGTCCAGCCAGGTCCTGATCCAGCTCGCCTCCGGTGAGGCGTCCGAGGCCCGCTCCAGCTTGGCTGCCTCGCGCAGGGCCGCCTCCGCGACCTTCTCGGGCAGGCCGGCCGCCTCGATCCTGGACCGGTAGTCCTCTTCTTCTGACCCGGGCTCGCCGTCAAGCTGGGCCAGCTCCTTGCGGATGGCAGCGAGCTGCTGGCGCAGCAGGAACTCCCGCTGCTGGCGCTCCATGCCCTCGCGGACATCGTTACTGATGGTCTCGGATACCTCGAGCTCGGCGAGGTGGTCACGGGCCCAGCCGGTCAGCAGCTCAAGCCGCCGCTCCGGATCGAGGGTCTCCAGCAGCTCCTTGCGCTGCTGCAGGCTCAGGTAGGCCGCGTAACCGGCGCTGTCAGCCAGTGCCGACGGATCGGTGATCCGCTGCAGGGCGTCAACGACCTGCCAGGCGCCGCGCTTCTGCAGGATCGCGCCGGCCAGCCCGCGGTACTCGCGGGCCAGCTCCTGGGCACGGGCGGTGGCCGCGGGCTCGTCCTGCACCGTCGCGTCCACCCATAGGGCAGCGCCCGGCCCGACCGTCCCGGTGCCGATCTTGACACGGGCCAGGCCGCGGATCACCGCGGCCGGCTCGCCGCTGGGCAGCCGGCCGATCTGTTCCACGTCACCGAGCGTGCCTACTGATGAGTACGTGCCGTCCAGCCGGGGCACCAGCAGCACCTGCGGCCTGGCCTCGGACTGGCCGGGGCCGGCCGACAGCTGGGCCGCCTCGATGGACGCGCGGACCTCCGCACCGGAGATGTCGACCGGCACGACCATGGTGGGCAGCACCACGGTGTCGTCGAGCGGTAGGACCGGCAGCGAGAGGGTTTCGCTCATGTTGGGTCACTTCCCTGGTTGCCTTACTTGATTACAACTGTTCAAGGTTCAAGCAAGGCGCGGCCCGCTTTGTTTCCGCCGGCTGTTCGCGGTGAGCGGACGCCGGCTGAGCAGCCGCCCGGGACGCGGCCGGTGGCACTCCGTGCACGACGGCCGCAACCTGAGATTCTTGAGACGACGCTGGTAGTGGCATCGGCGGGGGCAGGGCGTGGTGGACATGGGAGGCCAGCAGGAATGGATCGGGCCAGGCTCCCTCTCATGGCGCAGAGCGAGCCTGGCCCTGCTGAACCGGCTGTCAGGCGGTGGCCGCTACGGCGTCGTCAGCACGGCGTCGAGCTGGAAGGACGCGACGGCGCCCCGGGCCAGCTCGGGCGCGTTCGGGCTGGTGTTGCACTGGCCCTTCTTCGGCCCGGACTTGTACCTCGGCCCGTACCCGGCGAAGTAAACCCGCACCGCGCCGGGTCCGGTGTCCCCGGCGAACCTGCCGGTGCTCTTGCTGCCAACCACGGACAGGGCGATGTCCTCGGTCTCCGAGAAGTGGCAGGCCTTCAGGTTCACCGTCTGGCTCATGGTCGGCTTGCTGGTGATCACCACCGTCAGGATCCCGGCCGAGCTGGTGAGCGACTTGGTCTTGCCCTTCTTCGCCCCGGAGCCGTTAAGGTGGACGACCCCGGTGGCCTTCACCAGGCCCCGGAGCCTGAGCGGGACACGGTCGCCGGTCACGGCCGCCTGGCCGTGGACCGCCCCGTAGGCGTCCTCCGGGCCGGTGACGGACTTGCTGGCCGTCGTGTGGCTGCTCGCCAGCGCGGGTGCCCCCGCCGCCAGCGCGAGCGCGACGGCGCCGCCCACGGCCGCGAGCTTCATCCTGAGTTGCATCGTTTCCCCCCTTGGGATGATGATGTCCTCTTGATGCCTCTTGACGTGCTCTTGACGTTTTCTTGACGTTCTCTTGACTGGTGAGGCTACGCTACGGCGCCCTGGAGCGGAAGAGACCCATCGATGATCTTGAAGAGGTGGTTGCGGAGGGTGCTATGAGCGCACGGGTAGTGACGGCGGTCCGGGCCAGTTTGGGACGGTCGAGCCTGGGCATCCATACCGTTTTGGTGTATAAATTGACTTTGTGTCCGGAGTGCCCAGGCGGGGCCGCTGGTGAACACGGCGGCGGACGCGGCGCCGTCGGCAGCTAGCAGCGGGCAGGCGGCATTACGGCAAGAGCGGCAGCGCCCGTGCTGATCCGGCTGCTTCGCTCCGGCCTGCGCCCGTACCGCGCCCAGGTAGCCCTGGTTGTGGCGCTGTTCGCGATCCAGGGGGCTGGCAACCTTTATCTCCCCCGCCTCAATGCTGATCTCATTGACAATGGCATCGCGATGGGGAATGCCCGTTATATCTGGGCGCTCGGCGGCCTCATGCTGGGCATTACGGTGGCGCAGTGCGTTATCGCGGTTATTGCCCTTTACTGGGCATCGCGCATTTCTGCGGGAGTGGGGAGAGACCTGCGGGCCAGGGTCTTCGCCAGCGTCCAGGCGTTCTCCTGGCGTGAGCTGCACCGGTTCGGCACCCCGTCACTCATCACCCGGAATACCAACGATGTCCAGCAGGTTCAGCTGTTCCTGCAGATGGCGCTGACCCTCGTGGTGATCGCCCCGATCATCTGCGTGGGCGGGCTGGTCATGGCGCTCAGCGTGGACGTGCCCTTGTCGGGGCTGCTTCTCGTCGCCATTCCGCTCATGGCGGTAGTCGTCGCCGCGCTGCTGGTCGTGGCGGTTCCGCTGTTCCGCTCGATGCAGAACGAGATGGACCGGATCAGTCAGGTGCTGCGCGAGCAGATCGCCGGGGTGCGGGTCATCAGGGCCTTCAGGCAGAGCCAGTCGGAGCTCCAGCGCTTCGACGCGGCCAATGCGGACCTCACCGCCGTGGCGTTACGGGTGAACCAGGTCTTCGTGCTGGCCATGCCCGCGCTGATGATGGTGCTGAACCTCGCCGGCGTCGCCGTCCTGTGGTTCGGCGGAGCGGTGGTCAGCCGGGCGGCGCTCCCCATCGGGGACCTCACCGCGTTCCTCAGCTACATCCTGCAGATCCTGATGTCGGTGACGGTGGCAGCGACGATGATGATTCTGGTGCCGCGCGCGGTCGCCAGCGCCGAGCGGATCAATCAGGTGATCACCACGGTGCCGACGGTCACCAGCCCAAGGCGTCCGGTGACGCCCGCGATCAGCACCGGGACCGTGGAGTTCCGTAGCGTCACGTTCCGGCACCCGGGCAGTGAGCGGGCCGTCCTGAACGACCTGACGGTCGGTTTCCGGCCGGGCGAGACCACGGCGATCATCGGCGGCACTGGCAGCGGGAAGACCACGCTGCTCGGGCTCATCCCGAGGCTCTTCGACGCCACGGCGGGCCAGGTAGCCATCGATGGCCTTGACGTGCGGTGCCAGGCGCTGCCGCGGCTGCGGGCCGCCATCGGGCTCGTCCCGCAGGATGCGTTCCTGTTCGGTGGCACGGTGGCGGGTAACCTGCGATTCGCCAAGCCCGATGCGACCGACGCGGAGCTCTGGCACGCCCTGCGGATCGCGCAGGCCAGCGATTTCGTGGCCGGCCTGCCGGACCAGCTCCACGCGGTCGTCGACCAGGGCGGGGCGAATCTGGCGGGCGGCCAGCGGCAGCGGCTGTCGATCGCGCGGGTGCTGCTCAGGAAGCCGCGGATCTACCTCATGGACGACTGCTTCGCGGCGCTGGACGCGGCGACCGGCACCAGGCTCCGCGCTGGGCTGAAGGCGGCCACGGCATCCGCCACCGTGATCGTCGCCACCCAGCGGGTCGCGGCTGTCGCCGACGCCGATCAGATCGTCGTCCTCGATGACGGCCGCATCGCCGGGATCGGCGGCCACTGTGAGCTGCTGGCCGGCTGCGGTCCCTACCGTGAGATCGTCGTCTCGCAGCTCGGCGCGGAGGCAACCGCATGATGCTGCGGGCCGCCCCAGGGCGCGGCATCGCCGATCGTGGCGCGGTGGGCGGCCCGGGACTCCGTCCGGAACGGGCCGGCGACGTGGCCGGCACCGTGGCGCGACTGCTGGCGCTGCTGCGCCCCGAGCGCATGAAGATCGTCGTCATCCTGGTCCTGGGCCTGGCCTCGGCCGGGTTCACGGCGGCCGGCCCCTGGCTGCTCGGGCACGCGACGGACCTCCTCTTCAACGGCGTTCTCGGCAGGCATCTGGCAGCCGGCCTGTCCAAGGAGCGAGCCCTCGCCGGGCTGCGCGCCGCAGGCCACGGCGGGCTGGCCCGGATGCTGTCGGGAACGAACGTCGTTCCTGGCAGCGGCGTGAACCTCGCGCGGCTCGGCGACGTCCTCGGGGCCGCCGCCCTCGGGTACGCCGCCGCGGCGGCCTTCGGCTGGGCGCAGGGCAACCTGATGGCGGGCGTGGCCCAGCGGGCTGTCTACGGCCTGCGCAAGGATGTGGCGGACAAGCTGACCCGGCTCCCGCTGCGTTATTTCGACGGTCATTCGCATGGCGACATCCTGAGCCGGGTCACCGGTGACATCGACAACCTGAGCACGACGCTGCAGCAAGGCCTGGGCCAGCTGCTGAGCTCGCTGCTGGCGATCATCGGGGCCGTCGGCATGATGGTGTGGATATCGGCGTGGCTCGCCCTCTTATCGGTCCTCACGATCATGATCGCCGCCCTGGTCACCCGCGCCGTCGGCAGGCGCTCGCAGGCGCACTTCGCTGACCAGTGGGATTTGGCGGGCAGCCTCAGCGGGCACATCGAGCAGGCGCACTCCGGCCACCTCCTCATCCAGGCCTTCGGCGGGCAGGACGCCGTGCTCGCCGAGTTCGGCCGGCAGAACCGGCGGCTTTACCACGCGACCTTCGGCGCCCAGTTTCTTTCCGGTATCGTCCAGCCCGCTATGCAGTTCCTGGCGAACCTGAACTACGTGGTCATCTCGGTATTAGGCGGGTACAGGGCGGTAACAGGGGGGATGACGCTCGGCGAGGTGCAGGCGTTCATCCATTACTCGCGCCAGTTCACGATGCCGGTTACCCAGATCGCCGGCCAGTTCAACCTGCTTCAGTCGGGACTCGCCGCCGCGGAGCGGGTCTTCGCCTTCCTCGACACTCCTGACCAGGACGGTGCAGCCGCTGGCCCCGGTGTCTCGCAGCGCGCCGCCGGACGCGTGACGCTCGACCATGTCTCCTTCCGCTATCAGCAATGCAAGCCGCTCATCGAGGACGTCAGCCTCGACGTCGAGCCCGGCCAGACCGTCGCGATCGTGGGCCCGACCGGCGCCGGCAAGACGACCATCGTCAACTTGCTCATGCGGTTCTACGAGATCGACGCCGGGCGGATCCTGCTCGACGGCACCGACTACCGTGACCTGTCCAAGGACGACGTCCGCCGTCGCTTCGGCATGGTGCTGCAGGACACCTGGCTGTTCGCAGGCACGATCAGGGACAACATCCGCTACGGGAAACCGGGCGCGACGGCCGCCGAGATCACGGCGGCGGCGACGGCCGCGCGGGTAAGCCGGTTCGCCGCCGGGCTGCCGGACGGCTACGACACCGTGCTGGACGCCGGCGCCGCCAATATCTCGGCCGGCCAGCGGCAGCTGATCACGATCGCACGGGCGTTCATCGCCGATCCGGCAATCCTGATCCTGGACGAGGCGACCAGTCATGTCGACTCACGTACCGAGGTCCTGATCCGCGGCGCCATGGCCCGGCTCCGGCGCGGGCGGACCAGCTTCGTCATCGCGCACCGGCTGGCCACCCTGCGGCACGCCGACGTCATCGTCGTGATGGCGGCCGGCCGGATCGTCGAGCAGGGCAGCCACGCTGACCTGCTGGCCCGCGAGGGGCTGTATCACGAGCTGTACCGCAGTCAGCGCGCCGACGTGCTGGTCGGCGCCGGCTGAGCCGGCCGTCGCGGCCGGCGGCGACTAGCTCCGGCTGTCGCGGCAGTCGGCGGCGGAACCGGCGGCATCAGCCCCGGCGGCCGTCCCGGCTGGTCCTGGCGCGTTGCTACGGTCCTTCCATGAGACCGCGCCGGGGCCCGCGATGGCGGGCCGTGACCGGGCTGGCGGCCACCGTCTTGCTGATCGCGTGCGCCGTGGTGATCGCCGTGATCGCCACCCGTCCCGGGCCGGTCAGCGCACGCAACGTGATGATTCCCGTGATTGACGGGCCGCATAACGATGATCACGTGCTGATCGACGCGACCTTCTTCACCCCGCCGGGCGGCGGGAAGATCCCGGCCGTGCTGCTTGCCCACGGCTTCGGCGCGACGAAGGAAGCTGTCCGGCCCGAGGCCGAGCAGCTGGCCAGGGCGGGCTTTGCCGTCCTGACCTGGTCCGCGCGCGGCTTCGGCGCATCGACGGGGCAGATCGCACTGGACTCTCCTGACTACGAGGTCAAGGACGTCGAGCAGCTGGTCAGCTGGCTGGCCAGGCAGCCGCGGGTGCTGCTTGATCACCCAGGCGATCCGCGGGTCGGCATCACCGGGGCGTCCTACGGTGGCGGCATCGCCCTGCTCGCCGCCGCCTACGATCACCGGATCGACGCCATCGTTCCCCAGAGCACCTGGAACAACCTGGCCACCGCCCTGTTCCCGGACGCGGCGGGCGGCGGCCCGGCCGCCGGCGTCTTCAAGAAGCAGTGGGCAGGCCTGCTGTTCACGCAGGGATCGGCGGGCTCCGGCGCGCCCGGGCAAGCCGGCCGGAACGCGCGGGCCGGGAACGGGACCGGCCGGTCCGGGCCGGGCAGCCGGGCGGCCGCGTCGCAGGCAGCGCAATGCGGCCGGTTCCTGCCCTCGGTCTGTGCCGTCTACCAGCAGGCCGCGACCTTGGGACGAGCCACGCCGCAGGCGATTGCCCTGCTGGCCCGGTCTAGCCCGGCGAGTGTCGCCAGCCGGATCGACGTCCCCGCGCTGCTGATCCAGGGCGAGAACGATTCGCTGTTCGGCCTGGACCAGGCCAGCGCCAACTATGCGGCGATCCGGCGCAACGGCGCGCCGGTGGACATGGTGTGGTTCGCTGGCGGGCACGATGGCGGCGACCAGGAGACCAGCCGGGTCGATGAGCTGACCGCGCAATGGTTTGACCGCTGGCTCAAGCCAGCCCGGCTGCCATTCCGCCCCGGCATGCCCGGCGGTCAGCTTCCGAGCGGCCAGCCTGCCTTCGCGGTCAGCCGGGACCTGGGCTTCGACGCGTCCAGCGACCAGGAGATCCTCGGCGTCGCCACCGCCACCGGCTACCCGGGCCTGTCCGGCACCCGACGGACGGTCGTGCCCCTCGGCGGGCCGGCCCAGGCCATCGAGAACCCGCCGGGCGGCGCGCCGCCGTCGCTGTCGGTCTTTCCCGGCCTCTCCCCGGCTGGCCCGGCTAGCGGCAGCGGGTCGTCAGGCGGCTCGGCGGGCGACGGCATCGCCTTCGACATGCCCGGCCAGAGCGCGTCCTTCGGTTCCGCTCCGCTGCGCAGCCCGCTCCAGGTCACCGGCGCGGCAACGGTACGCATCAGGGTTAGCAGCGCCGTGCAGGTCACGCTCTTCGCCAAGGTCTATGACGTCGACCAGGCGGGCAACGAGACCTTGCCGTTCCAGCTCGCCGCGCCGCTACGGGTCGGCGCTGCACCGGCCGGGCGGGTGCTGACCGTCCAGCTTCCCGCGATCGACTACGACTTCGCTGCCGGGCACCGGCTGCGCCTGGTACTGACCACCACCGACTTCGCCTATGCCACCTCGCCGGTCCCGGCTACCTACCAGGTTGCGCTGGCCGGCGGCGGCCTGTCGTTGCCGTCCGATCCCGCCCTCGTGGTTACCGGCGCCGGTGCGCCCTGGTGGACCTGGGCAGCCCCTGCTGCCGCACTCGCCGTGGCCGCCGCGATCCTGCTGGCCGGGCGCCGGCGTCCCCGCGACACGCTCATCCCCGGCCTGGCCGACGTGCCGCTGGAGATCATCGGGCTGACCAAGCGCTACCACGATGGCCAGCTCGCCGTGAACAACGTCTCGCTGCGCGTCGAGCGCGGCCAGATCCTGGGGCTGCTCGGGCCGAACGGGGCGGGGAAGACCTCGGCGCTGCGCATCCTCATGGGCCTGCTGCACCCGGACGCGGGCACGATCACGATCTTCGGCAGGCGGGTTCATCCGGGATCACCGGCCCTGTCCAGGCTGGGCGCCTTCGTGGAGGGCCCGGGCTTCCTGCCGCACCTGTCCGGCCGGGCCAACCTGGAGCTGTACTGGCGCGCCACCGGAAGGCCCGCCGCCGACTCCCGGCTCGCCGACGTGCTTGAGGTCGCGGGCCTGCACGCGGCCATCGACCGCAAGGTGCGCAGCTACTCGCGCGGCATGTGCCAGCGGCTGGCCATCGCCCAGGCCATGCTCGGCCTGCCGGACCTGCTGGTGCTCGACGAGCCGATGAACGGCCTGGACCCGCCGCAGATCAGGCACATGCGCGAGGTGCTCGTCCGGTACGCGGCCGAGGGCCGGACGGTGATCCTGTCCAGTCACATGCTCGCCGAGGTGGAGCTCACCTGCACCCATGTCGTGGTGATGCACCTGGGCCGTCGGCTGGCAGCCGGCCCGGTCCGCGAGATCGTCGGCGCGGGCGCGCCGCTGGTCATTGGTACGGCGCAAGCGGCGCAAGCGGTTTCGGTGCTGCACGCCCTGGCCGGGATCCAGCGGGCCGAACCGCACCCCGACGGCGTCCTGGTGCACCCGGACGGCGTGCCTGCCTCGGTGGTCGTGGCGGCGCTGGTCCGGGCCGGGATACCCGTCGAACAGGTGACGCGGGGGCGCCGCCTGGAGGACGCGTTCCTGGCGTTGATCGGCGACGGGGCGGGATCGGCCGGCGCGGCTCCGCCCGGCGCGGCTCCGCCTGGCGCGGCTCCGCCGCCCAGCGCGCTGCTGTCCGACGGTGCGGTGGTCCCCGGCCAGGAGGGACCCCGGTGACCGCCCGCGAAAGCGCCCCGGGTTACCGCCCGCGCCATACGCTGCCGCTCGTCGTCGAGGCCGTTCGCCAGCTGCACCGGCGGCGGACCCTCATAGCCTTCCTGATCTTGCTTGCGCTGCCCTGGATCCTGATCGGCGCCTTCAAGGTCAGCGGGCCGCCCGCACCGGGCAGCGGGGCGCCCGGCCTGGTCGACGTCGCCACCGAGGGCGGTCTCAACTTCGCCATGTTCAGCGTCTACGTGTCGGCCGGCTTCCTGCTGGTGGTGGCGGTCGCGTTGTTCTGCGGAGATACCGTGGCGACCGAGGCCAGCTGGGCGTCGCTGCGGTACCTGCTGGCTGCGCCGGTGCCACGGGCCAGGCTGCTGCGGCAGAAACTGATCGTCGCCCTGGGCTACTCGACCGTCGCGGTGCTGAGCCTGCCGCTGATGGCACTGATCGCGGGGGCCGTTACCTTCGGCTGGCATCCGCTCAGGCTGCCCCCCACCGGCGTCGACCTGGCCACCGGGGCGGCCCTGGGCCGGCTCGTTATCGTGCTGGGATATGTGCTGGTCTCCGAGCTGGTCGTGGCGGCCCTGGCGTTCCTGTTGTCGGTGTCGACCGACTCGCCGCTCGGCGCGGTAGGCGGCGCGGTCGGCCTGATGATCGTCAGCAACATCCTCGACGCGGTTACCGCGCTCGGGTCGTGGCGGGAGATTCTGCCGAGCCACTGGCAGTTTGCCTGGCTGGACGCGGTGGCGCCGCAGGTGACCTGGGGCGGGATGATCGAAGGCGCGTCGGTATCGGTCTCGTACGCGATAATCCTCTTCGCCGTGGCGTTCCGCAGGTTCCGCGCCAAGGACATCGTGTCCTGACGGTGTCGCCTGCTTGCGGATAGATTTCGGTGCCATGGGCGCTCAGGCGGGGTTCAGTACGCAGGTATCTGCGCAGGAGGTGACCTTCCGGCTGCCCGACGCCTCCGGCGCGCTCTCCGTGGCCAGGCTGTGGCTCGACCTCGATCACCATGGCGAGCCCCCGCTGATGCGACGGGTGCCGGAGGGCTGGGAGCTGCGGGCCGGCCGGCCGCCGGTGCAGCGCCTGGAGTACCTGTTCGCGGTGGAGTACGTCGACGGCACCCAGGCGATGATCTGTGATCCGGCCAATCAGGCCCGGACGCCGACCCCGTTCGGGGACCACTCGGTCATCGAGTTTCCCGGCTACCGCGAACCTGGCTGGCTGACGGCGCCGTACGCAGCTGGCTCGTCGGTCTCATTCGCGGTCCGCGCGCCCCGGCTCCGGCCTGCGGAGGTGCCGGTGACGCTCTGGTCGCCGGATGGCGTGACCGACGACGTGCCGCTGCCGCTACTCGTGCTGCACGACGGTCCCGAGTTCGAGCAGCTGACGTCGGTCACCAGGTTCAGCTCGGTGCTCATCGGCGCCGGGCGGCTGCCGCCGCACCGCGTCGCGCTCCTGGGGCCGGGCGACCGGAACCGCTGGTACGCGGCCAGCCCGGGCTACGGGCACGCGCTGACCAGCTGCGTACTGCCCGGGCTGCGCCTCAAGACCGCGGTGACCGGACCGGTGACCCTAGCCGGCGCCAGTCTTGGCGCACTGGCCGCCCTGCAGGCCGCGACTGGCGCGCCGGCCGCGTTCGGTGCCTTGTTCTTGCTGTCAGGCAGCTTCTTCCGCGCGGCCACCGACCAGCAGGAGAGCTCGTTCCCCCGGTTCGACGCCGTGACGTCGTTCGTCGAACGGCTCAGCCAGCTGCCGCGTGCCCGCACCGTTCTCGACATCGTGATGACCTGCGGGCTCGCCGAAGAAGACCTGGCCAACAACCGGCTGATGGCGAAGACCCTGGCTGGCCTGGGCCACCGGGCAGAGCTGGCCGAGGTGCCAGACGCGCACACCTGGGTCGGCTGGCGAGACGCGCTCGATCCGCACCTGGCCGATCTGCTGGCCCGGGTCTGGGGCCCGGCCCGACCGGGAGGCGGAGCCGGTGCGGCGTGAATGGCATCAGATCAGTTCCCCGGCCGGGATATCGGGCGCCGTCATCAGCTATGGCCACTGGGGGCGCCCGCTGCTCGCCTTTCCCGCCGAAAGCGGCAGTGCCTCCGACTTCGAGAACAACGGCATCGTGGCCGCGGTGGCCAGCCTTATCGACGCGGGCCGGGTGAAGCTGTACTGCGCCGACGCCTTTGATGCGCAGACCTGGGCACGGCAGGATCTGCCACTCGAGGAGCGGGCCAGGCGGCACGGGTCGTATGAATCCTGGATCGTCGATGGGGTGGCGCCGTTCATCAGGGACGACTGCGGCGGGGCCACCGAGATCATGACCACTGGCTGCAGTCTCGGCGCCTACCACGCGGTGAATTTCGCGCTGAAGCGGGCCGACCTGTTCCCGCTCGCGATCGGCCTGTCCGGTAACTACGACCCGTCCGCCTGGCGCGCCTGGGGCGAGCGCGGCGACGCCGCCTACTTCAACAACCCGTTCGACTACGTCGCCAACGCCGACGGCGGCCACCTGGAGTGGCTCCGGTCGCGGGTCTCGATCCTGCTGGTGGTCGGCCAGGGTGCCTGGGAGACGCACCCGACCGGGGCGCTGCCGTCGTCCCGCCAGCTTGCGGCGCTGCTGCAGGACAAGGGGATCCGGTGCGAACTCGACCTGTGGGGTTACGACGTGGCACATGACTGGCCATGGTGGGGGCGCGAGCTGGCGCACCATCTGCCACGGTTCTGCTGACTGCTCTCGACAGCGGCTCGCTTGCGGCAATAACGTCCGGTAAGCACTGATCGTGCCGCGAGAACCCGGAGATGCCGTGGATGGTGAAGTCCGACACCTAGTGGGGCTGCTGCTCGGGACCGAGGACGACTGGCCCCGCGCCTTCGAGTTCCTGCTGTCCGGCCTGGGCCCGGTCACTGATGCCCCGGGCCGGCGGCATGTCTTCAGCACCGAGCGGCTGACCATCGACCCGTTCTCGCTACGCGCGAAGCCCCGCACCGACCTGGTCATCGACCGGCTCGGCTACTGGTACTTCCACCCGCGCGAGTGGCTGAAGAAGATCGCCCTGGTGGACGACGTCTACCTGCTCAACTCCCCGTTCAGCTTCCAGGCCATGGAGAAGCACGCGGCGTACTGCGCGATGATCAGGCTCGGCCTCAAGATCCCGGAGACGGTGCTCGTCCCGTACAAGAACCCCCTGGATAACGCGAAGTACGCCTACACCTCGCAGCGCTACAACTCGCCGTTCGACCTGGATGAGGTGGCCGGGCGGCTCGGCTATCCGCTCTATATGAAGCCCTTCGACGGCGGCGGCTGGCTCGGCGTCTCCCGGATCCGCAACGCCGAGGAACTGCACCGGGCCTACAACTCATCGGGCGAGATGCTCATGCACCTGCAGGCCGCCGTCGAGGGCTTCGACGTGTTCGCCCGGGCCCTGTCCATCGGCGCCGAGACCATGGTGATGCGGTTCGACCCGGACGCGCCGATGCACTCGCGCTACCGGGTCGAGCACGAGTTCCTGCAGCCGGCCATCGGGGCCGAGGCCATCGCCATCTCCAGGATCATCAACGCGTTCTTCCGCTGGGAATTCAACTCGTGCGAGATGCTGGTCAAAGGCGACGACGTCTTCCCGATCGACTATGCGAATGCCTGCCCCGACGTGTCGATCACCTCGCTGCACTACTACTTCCCGTGGGCCATGCGCGCACTGGTGAAATGGACGGTCTTCTGCCTGGCCACCGGGCGCCGGGCCGGAACCGATCTGCATACGCGCGCCTACTTCGACATCAGCGACCGCGGCGACCTGGACTATCAGCAGAAGCTGGCCGGTTACCTGAAGCTGGCCGACTCGTACTTCGCGGTCGAGGAGTACCATCAGTTCTGCGCTGACCAGCTGCCCGACATCGACCAGCGGGCACTCGAGTGGGCCACCGGGCCTGAATTCGACCGGCTGATCATCGATACCGTCACCGCTACCTATCCTGAGCATGAGCATGACCGGTTCGTCGCTCATTTCCGTGGCCTGACCAGCCTCTGGGCGCGCGACGAAGCGGCGCGGCTGGTCTCGAGCGAATAACGGCGATGGCAGGAGGAAAAGGTCATGACGGAATCGCACCCGGCCACGGCCGGGCTCCATAGCGGCGCTCTGCAGGGCCGCTGGGTGCTGGACCCGGCCGCCTCGACAGCTGAGTTCCGGGTCAAGCATTTCTGGGGCGCGGTCACGGTCCGGGGCCGGTTTGACCGCATGACCGGTGCGGGCTCGGTCGACGCGGGCGGCACGGTCACCGGCAAGCTGACCATTGACGCCGGCTCCCTGAGCACCAAGAACTCCCAGCGTGACAAGCACCTGCGGTCGGCTGACTTCTTCGACGCCGACAATCACCCGACGGTCGTGCTGGCAGTGACCGGCGCAGCCGACCCGGAAGCCGTTGGCCAGATCGCCTTCAACGGCACGCTCGAGGCGGCTGGCCGAAGCACTCCGGTCAGCTTCACCGCGCAGGCCGAGGAGTCCGGCGAGAACGCGGTCACGCTCCGCGCTGGCTTGGTGGTCGACCGCTCGGTCTTCGACATGACCTGGAGCCCGCTGGGGATGGCCGCGAAGCAGGCGGCCGGGACCGTCGTCGCCAGGTTCGTCCGCGGCTAGCCGGTCAGGCGACACCAGACCCAGCCGGCAGCAGCCCGGGCCCGATCACGCAAAGGCGGCGGCCAGCGGAGCCAGGCGCTGGACGTCGTCGGGGCCAGCCAGATCAGGCAGCGAGACGAACACCGTGCGCACGCCGCGCTCGGCCAGGATCCGGTAGCGGCCGATGTGGTCATCTGGCGTGCCCGCGTGGTGGCGCCGGGCGAAGTCCGCTGCGGGCGCCCGGCCGCGGAGTGCCTCCACGATCGACCCGACATGCTCCCGGTCCCTGCCGATTATTGGCAGGTCGAGGACGGTGACGCGGACCTGGGCCGGGTCCCGCCCGGCCGCCGTGCAGTGGGACCGCAGAACGGCCAGTTTGCGGTCGAGGGCGGGCAGGTCGGATGGGAGGTTGCAGCCGTCAGCGAGCCGGGCGGCGATGTTCAGGGTGCGCCGCTCGCCGGCCCCCCCGACGATGATCGGCACCGGCCCCGCCGGGCGCGGGTAGCAGGTCGTCTCGGGTAGCGTCACCCGCTCGCCGTGATAAGCCTTGGTCCCTGGCTGCCAGAGCGCGCGTAGCGTCTCGATGGCTGATTCCAGCTGGTCGAGCCGCTCGGATGCTGGCGGGAACGGCACGGCGAACGCGGCATGCTCGCGAGCCCACCATCCGGCCCCGATGCCGCAGAACGCGCGGCCGCCGCTCAGTGCGTCGAGGGTGGCCACGGTCTTGGCCAGGACGCCTGGCGCGCGGAGCGTGACGGGGCTCACCAGCGTCCCGAGCTGAAGGTCGGTCGGCAGGCCGGCCAGCAGCCCAAGCGTGACCCATGGCTCGGGGATCGGCTCCCAGGCGCGGCCGACCTGCGGGATCTGGATCAGGTGATCCATCAGGGCGATTCCCTCGAGGCCGGCCTGCGCGGCCGCCCCGGCGACCGCTGTCAGCCAGCCTGCCGGGTCGTCGCCCCAGCCGAACCGCGAGATCTGCAGCACGATGCCAAGCCGGGTCGGCATGCTGCGTTGCGCGGCCGCGGCCTGGCGGGTGCCCGGAGTGTGAGCCGGCTCCACGTGTGCTTCGCCGGCCTGCGCGATCACGTCCCAGGCCTCGCCGGATAGCTCCTGGGTGACCGCCCGCATCCGGTGCAGTTGCGCCTCGTGCGCGGCGGCAGGCACCGGCCTGCTACGGGCCCGGTTGCGGCGTCGGATTTCGGCTGGGTCGGCGTCGACAAGCACAGCCGCGGCGGGCAGTCCGGCGCGCCGCGCCAGGTCGAGGTAGCCGCGGCGCCGGGCGGCATCGAGCCCGAGCGTGTCGACGACGGTCGTCAGGCCGCGCCGCACCCGCGCCGCGACGATCTGGTCAAGCAGCGCGAATGCGTCGGCCGAGGCATCGAGATCGTTCTCGCCACTGCCGACGACACTCCGCAGCTGGTCGGAGGAGACCACCTCCTGGGCGCGGTACCTCGCGGCCGCCCAGGCGGACTTCCCCGACCCCGACGGCCCGACCAGCACGACCAGCGCCGGATCGGGGATGATCTGAGTCACGCGTACCAGCGTCCCAGCCGCGGCGGGCCGGCGGGACGGCGGGACGGCGCATCGGCTGCCGACCGCGCCGGGGAGCATTGGCTGCCGGCCGCCCGGGCCGGGAGGGATCCGCTCCCGGCCGCCCAGGCCCGGAGTGCGCATCGGCTCCCCGCTGGGCCGGGAGGGATCCGCTCCCGGCCGCCCAGGCCCGGAGTGCGCATCGGCTCCCCGCTGGGCCGGGAGGGCGGCTCGGCTCCCGGCCGCCTGGGCCGTGGAGCTCGAGGTTACCGTGGTGTTATGGCGCCAACGCTGGAAGTAGCCGCGCACGTGCTGGTACAGGCCGAGCCGGACCGGGTCTGGCAGGTGGCCATGGACTGGCAGCGCCAGCGGGACTGGATGCTGGGAACGCAGGTCAGCGGCGGCGAGGGCGTCGGCGCCGAGGTGGTGGCCAGGACCGGCATCGGCCCGATCGGGTTCGAGGACACCATGGTGATCACTGAGTGGGATCCGCCGCGCAGCTGCATTGTCCGGCATACCGGCCGCCTGGTGCGCGGGCTGGGACTGTTCGAGGTGGCGCAGGCTGGCGACCAAAGCCAGTTCTCCTGGACCGAGCGGCTCCAGCTGCCGTTTCCGGTGCCGCTGCTGCTTCAGCAGTGGGTGCTGCTGCCGGTGGCCCGCTTCGGAATGGCCGCCTCGCTGCGCCGCTTCGCACGGCTGGTCTGACCGGCCGGGCGGATCAGGCGGCGGTGGTCAGCCTGGCTAGGACATCAGCGCGCAGCGATGCGGCGTCGACCCCGGCAGCGGCCAGCAGCCGCAGCGCGGTGTTCTCTTTCTGGTCGATGATCCCGATCAGCAGCTGGCCGGAGGTGATCTCCCGCTGCCCCACGCGGACCGTGCCGCGCAGCGCCAGCTGCAGCGATTTCTTGGCGTCGGCTGTCAGATGCAGGCCGCCAGGCGTCCGGCCGGTTCGCGGCGGCCGTGCCGCCCGGTCAAGCGCTCCGCGTCCGAACGCGGCCTCCGTCGCCCGGCGCACGGTGTCCAGATCGATGCCCAGCGACGCCAGGGCCTCAGCGTCAAGCGGCTTGCGGGCACCGTCCATCCCCGTCGCTACCCGGGCCCGCAGGTCGGTGAGATCCAGCCCGGCCGCGGTCAGCGCCTGACCGGCCGCCCCATGCCGCTCGTTGAGCAGGGCAAGAAGCAGATGCTCACAGCCGATAGCGTTCCCTCCGGCCCGCACCGCCTCGTCCCGCGCGAGCACCACCGCATGCCGCGCCGACACGCTGAATCGTTCGAACATTTGACCTTCTCCTTCGTCAGATGGCGCGCCCTGCGTGCTTCTTGTGCACGGCCTGCTTGCTGACCCCGAGGAAGAGCGCGATCTCCTGCCAGGACCAGCCGTGTGCGCGCGCGTTATTGACCTGCAGCACTTCGAGACGCTCCGCCAGTTCGCGCAGGGCGCGCGCCGCGCGCAGTCCTTCCGCCGGATCGCTGCCGCTTGCTGCTTCGGCCAGCTGCGTACCTTCGCTCATAGGTGGCAACATAGGTTGACGCAAGGGCAGTTGTCAACCCTTGTTGACGCGCCGGGCAATGGGCGGTGTGCTGGTCCGGCCCTTGCACCGGCTCCGGCCGGGTGTGCTGCTGCTTGCCGTGTGCCTGCTGCTTCAGCTCCTGACGGCGACCGCCATGCTTGTCCTCGCCATGGCACTGGCCGTGGGCATTCTCGGTTGCGGGACCAAACGCGAGCTGCGGCAGGCGGGCTGGCCAGACCGGTGACCAGATCCGTCCGCATCGGGGCACGATGGTGCCTTCCGATCCGGCCTGGCGCACGTCAGGGTTATCCCATGAGCAGAGCTCTCATTGTCATCGATGTCCAGGAATCTTTCCGGCAGCAGCCGGTGTGGGCGGCTATCTCCAATCCAGGCATCGTCGAGAAGGTACGCAGGCTGGTCGCGGCCGCGAGGACAGACGGCGACCTAGTCGTCTGGGTCCTGCATGCTGAACCGGGCAGCGGCACGGTCTTCGACCCGGCCAGCGGATACGTTCGCTTCATGGAAGGCCTGGTTCCGCAGGCGGGCGAGCCCGTCATCACCAAGACGTCGCACAACGCCTTCACCACGACAAACCTCCAGCAGCTGCTCACGACCCGGGCCATCGGTGATCTGGTGATCTGCGGGATCAGGACCGAGCAGTGCTGCGAGACGACCGCCAGGGTCGCCGCCGACCTCGGCTACGAGGTCAGCTTCGTGATCGACGCGACCGCCACATCCCCGATCGCGCATCGCGACGCGCCGGACGGACGGCCCGTGGTGGAGATCCTCGCCGACCCCCGCACCCTGTCCACCGAGGACGTCCTGGCCCGGACCGAGTACGCGCTGGCTGGCCGGTTCGCGACGATCTGTACCGTCGCGGAGCTCGCTGAGCCTGCGGGATCCGCTGCGCCTGCGGGGTCCGCTGCGCCTGCGGGGTCCGCTGCGCCTGCGGGGTCCGCTGCGCCTGCGGGGTCCGCTGCGCCTGCAGGGTCCGCTGCGCCCGCGGCGGCTGTGATCGCCGCGTCGGCCGCACCAGGCGCGGCCGTTCCCGCGGGCTGATCCGTATCGTGGCCCGGCTCGTCTTCCTGCTCGTCCCCCAGGTGCACCTGCTGGATCTGGCCGGGCCTGCGCAGGTGTTTTCCACCGCCGCCGATCTCGGGTACAGCTACGAGCTGAGCTATGTGGCCGAGCAACCGGACGTGCTGACTGCGCAGGGCGTTTCGCTCCAGGCCAGGGTGGACTGGCCGGACCTAGGGCCGGACGATCTGATCGTCGTGCCCGGCTGGCGGGCACCGACGCTTGCCCGAAGCGGTCCGCTCAGCGAGTCGAGCATGCGCAGGCTGTCCGACCACCACGCCAGCGGCGGAACGGTCGCTAGCGTGTGCGCGGGAGCCGAGGTGCTGGGCCGCGCCGGGCTGCTCGACGGGCGACGCTGCACCACCCACCACGATGTGCAAGACGAGCTGGCCAAGCGCTTTCCGAGGGCGACCGTCGTTCGCGACGTGCTGTACGTCGTCGACGGCCGGGTGCTGACATCGGCAGGCATCGCTAGCGGCGTCGACCTCGCGCTGCACCTGATCACCACCAGGCACGGGCCGGGTGCCGCCGCCAAGATCGCCCGCGAGATGGTCGTCTACGCCCGGCGCAACGGGGACGAACCCCAGGTGAGCGCGATGCTGCGATACCGCTCCCACCTCAGCGACACCGTCCATCAGGTCCAGGACCTGATCGACTCACGGTTCACCGAACGGATGCCGCTGGCATATCTCGCTGCGATGTCCGGGGTCAGCCAACGGACCCTGACCAGGCTGTTCGCGCAGGCGACCGGCATGACCCCGTTGCGCTATCAGCAGCTGCTGCGGGCAGAACGTGCCGAACACCTGATCGGCCACGGAGCGACGGTCCAGTCAGCCGCGCGAGCGGCCGGCTTCGAAGACGCCCGGATGCTACGCCGGCTGCGGGCCCGGGAAAATGGCCGCAGGCCTGCCAAATGAATCGCTCACGTGATGACTCGGCCGTCCGGTGCCGGCGCCACGCGGGCGCCCCGATGACAGCGATGGCAGCTATGGCGATAGCGCTGCTGTTGTTCCGCACCGATGTGCCATCGGTGCTAGTCATTTCCCGTGGGCGCCCATCGCGCCCACCGATTTCGCTATGACTCGTCACGACCTGTAGCTGGCGGACAGAGGAGCTCGGCGAGAGCTGACGAGCCGGGGATCCGGGCCGTGACGTCGCCGCCCAGGGCGCGCATCTCGCCTTCCGCGTGCCGGGAATGAGCAGCGAAGCACAACTCGCCCATCGGCGATCGCATGGTTCGTGCCCAGTAGCGGACGGCCACCGGCCTTAGCAGCGGGGTGTGCAGCACAGCCAGGTTGCGGGGGAGCCCGGCGAGCCCGCTCGCACGCAGGGCGGCGAAAGCCTCGGTAATGGCCTGGCACATGAGCACGAGGGTCTTACGGTCTGCCGCCAGGCGTACGGGGTCGGTCCCGCAGCGGTACAAGGCCGCGGCGATGCAGGCGACGAACGCGGCGTGATAGACGAGCCAGCCGTCCATGTCAGCCACCCGCTGAACGGCGAACCCCTGGCTGGCCAGGGCGGCTTCCAGCTGGGCCAGCCGGGGATCAGCCACGTCCTGCAGCGCAGTCGGCTGTTGCCGGATGCGTACGTAGTTGGCGGTCGTCCCGGTCATGACCCCGCCGACGCCAGGGAAACCCAGGAACACAGCGCCGGCGACACTCTTGGCGAGGGCAAGGTGGCCGCCCGGGTTGTTACCGAAGAAGACCACGGCTGGCCGTCCCGTCAGGCAGGTGAGCTCCGCGCACGCCGAGGCCAGCTGATCTCGCCGGACCGAGACAAGGACGACGTCGTAGCCGCTGGAGGCGTCGGGAACCGCGGTGGCGTCGGGAACCGCGGTGGCGTCGGGAACCGCGGTGGCGTCGGGAACCACGGTGGCGTCGGGAACCACGGTGGCATGGGCGTGGACTTGGCGCCCGTCGATCACGTCGCGGGCAGCTAGGCCGCCGGTGGCCACCTCGTCACTCCGGGACCCGTGACTCAATACTGAGACGGCGCTGCCTGCCGCCGCGAGGTGGGCGCCGTAGACGGTGCCTATCACACCCGCTCCGACGATGAGCACTCTCATCAAGGCCCTACCAGGATTCAAAGCACTCGCATCGACACCTTATTGACAGTGTTAACTGTCAGGTCGTTCCCGGGGTCCCCGGTAGAGGCAAAGGTCCGGCCCTCTCGCTGCGCGTTAGCAGCCATGCGGCTGCGTCGGCGTCGCCGTCTCGAGCGGCGCTTAGGCCGCCAGGTACAACAGGGCCACCATCAGAAAGAACCCGCCAAGCACGATTCCGACGGTCGCCACGCCGTCGCCCCGTTCGCCGGTCTCGCGGATCTGCCTGCGTGCGATGACGCCGGTGATAATGGCCGCGATCCAGGTAATTCCCGGGATGAACGCGCACACCAGGGAGGCAACGGCCAGCGTATTCACCGGCGGCCGCGGCTGCTCCGCCGGCCAGACCGCGCGGGACCGCTCTGCTGGCCAGGCCGCCCGCGATGGCGGCAGGGCACCAAGCGGGCCGGCCGGCAGGTCGGCCGTGTACGCGGCGAGTTCCGCGTAGGTCCGCGACTGGTAGACCTGCTCGGTCCGCTCCTCGAACTCGTCCCGGCTGAGCCGTCCCTCAGCGAATGCGGCCTTCAGGACATCGACCGCTCGTTCCCGGTCCGCATGGGAGGCACGCAAGTGGCCGTATCCGCGGCCTGCCGGATCGCGTTCAGGCTGCAACGTCATCGGCCTCTCCAGCACAGGTTCCGGCATCAGCCTACCGTGACGCGGGCCCGTGACCGACCTCCTTCAGGCCGCCTCTGCGAGCAGCCTGACCGAGCAGCCTGACCGAGCAGCCTGACCGAGCAGCCTGACCGAGCAGCCTGACCGAGCAGCCTGACCGAGCGGCCCGGGCCCAGCGGCCGGCCTAGGCCGCCCGGCCCTGCGGGTCCAGCCCAACGGCCCAGCGGCCCACGGGCCCCGACGGGCGGCACCCCTTCCTCGGGCCGGACGGGATGGTCCAGCGGGACCCGGGCTGACCCCTGGTGCTGGCAGCGTTCTGCGCTATCAGCTCTTCATAGGGGTAGGCGCCCTCCGGATAGTGGTAGTGCCACCTGTTCCAGGCGTGGCTGGCTGTTCCAGGCGTTGCTGGGCGGCGCGTCAAGGGATTAGTAGTACTTGATCCGGTACCTATACCGGATTTGGTGGCCTTACGACCCCAGAATGTCTGCTATGTCCCCACCAAATCCGGTATAGGTGTTGGTTCGCCCTTGGCGGGAGGCCCGTTCCGGGGTGAAAATCGGTCAGCGCCTGGCGGATGTCACGTTTTTGCGGCCGATGGTGTCTGAGAGGGAGACAAGCGACCGAACGAGGAGGCGCACTCTCATGGCACGGATTTCACTGGACCCGCCCAGGACGGTGAGCTACCGGCTCGCTAGCTGGTTCTCCCGGCGCAGGTATCAGGCCATGCTTGATCCTGTGGCAGCGATGGCATACAACGTTCCGGTCGGGCGGTCCCTTGGCATCTTCGAGATGCAGGTTGACCGATGGCGGCAGCTCGATCATCGGCTGAAGGATCTGGCCGTGATGGCCGCCGCAGCCAAAATCGGCTGCTCATGGTGCCTGGACTTCGGCTTCTGGACGGCCACGATGCACCACGGAGTATCTGCAGAGAAGATCCGCAGTGTTCCCGGCTGGTGGGATAGCGACCTGTTCACTGAGCTGGAACGGCTCGTGCTCGGCTACGCCGGAGCGATGACGGCTACTCCTCCCACCGTGACCGACGAGCTCGTAGCCCGGCTCCTCGAGCATTTGAGCGAGGCGCAACTGGTCGAGCTCACTGCGATCATCGCGGTGGAGAACCAGCGATCCCGCATTAACGCCGCGCTTGGCCTGACCGCGCAGGGCTTCAAGGACAGATGCGAGATCCAGGCGGCGCGGCAGTGACCTCGTCAGGTTCGGCCGGGACGGCGTCAGGTTCGGCCGGGACGGCGTCAGGTTCGGCCGGGACGGCGTCAGGTTCGGCCGGGACGGCGTCAGGTTCGGCCGGGACGGCGTCAGCCTCGGCTGCCGAGGCCTTCCAGTACTACCGCGACCTGCTGTTCGCCGTGGCCTACCGGATGCTCGGCACGGTGACCGACGCCGAGGACACCGTCCAGGACGCGTGGCTCCGGTGGTCGTCGGCGCCGCGCGACAATGTTGCCGAACCGAAGGCCTACCTGGTCCGGATCGTCACCAACATCGCCCTGGACCGGCTGCGCTCGGCCAAGGCCCGCCGTGAGGCCTACGTCGGCCCCTGGCTTCCCGAGCCGCTGCTGACCGCTCCCGACGTCGCGGATCGGGCTGAGCTGGCCGAGTCGGTGTCAATGGCCATGCTGGTCGTGCTCGAGTCGCTGACGCCAGAGGAGCGTGCGGTCTTCGTGCTGCGCGAGGTCTTCGGCTTCAGGCACGCGGAAATCGCGGAGTCCATTGGCCGGTCCGAGGCCAGCGTCCGTCAGCTCGCGCACCGGGCCCGCGAGCACGTCCTGGCCCGCAGGCCGCGGTATGAGGTGGACAGCGGCCAGCAGCGAGAGGTCACCCAGCGGTTCCTTGCGGCTGCGATGGGCGGCGACCTCGACGACCTGATGGCGGTCCTCGCGCCGGACGTAGTCCTGGTCAGTGATGGCGGCGGGAAAGCCCAGGCCGCGTTGCATCCGATCATGGGAGCGGCCAAGGTGGCCAGATTCCTCCGAGGCATCTCCGGCCGGCCCTACATGGGCATCGACCCGTCCGACATCGCCGCCGAGACTATGCCGATCAACGGCGGCACCGGCATGCTGTTCACCGCGCAGGGCCGGATTCTCGCGGCGGTCACGGTGGCGGCGGCAGACAACCAGATCACGGCGATCCAGGTGGTGGCCAACCCGGACAAGCTGCGGGGTGTCTCGGCTGGCCGGCCGATGCCGATCTGAACGAACCGGTCGACGCCGACGTGTGGGACCGCTGCCGATGTGAGGGACCGCTGCCGACCTGACGGACCGCTGTCGATGTGAGGGACCGCTGCCGACCTGACGGACCGCTGCCGATGCGAGGGACCGCTGCCGACCTGACGGACCGCTGCCGATGCGAGGGACCGCTGCCGATGTGAGGGACCGCTAGCGCGCTCAGCTGCGCCGCTTCCGCAACGTGCGGGCAATCCTTAAGGCCTGTATTCCCGCTACGCACCGTAAGTGATTAGGGTCATAACCGGAGTGAAAGAGGATGCGAACGGGACAGCTGGGACGTTACACAGAGTGATCCCCATCCGGGCCGGCGCACCCCCCGCCAGCAGCGCGCCAGCTCCGTGCCCGCACGGTCACCCGGGCTGCCGCTTACCCAGCGGTACTCACCGGTACCCCCCGGTACCCGGGACGGCATGACCCGGCGCACCGCCGGATCCGCGCCGCCGCCGCAGCAGGCAGCACCCCCGACAACCACATACGCCCTCCGGCCAGCGCCCCCGCGCCGGGCCGGGCGATGGGGAATACGCAGAAGGAAGCAACCGTGCCTTCACGCGCACGGCGCGCTGACCTGCGCGCCAGCACCCCCCGAACGCCCCGAAACCCCCGAACGATCATCGCAACCATCCCGACCGCCGTCCAGGCGGCCTTCATCGCCGCTGCCCGCGCTTTGATCCCCGGCGCAGCCGCCCTGTGGTCTAGCGCCGCTCGCCGAGCCGGCTCTGTCCCGATCCGCGCCAAGGCCGCCGCAGCTGCGGCGGCTGCGGTGGCGGTAGCCGTCGCCGCCATTGCGGCGGCCGCAGCGGCGAGCCCGGCGAGACCGGCCAGTGCCGCCTCCGGACCCGAGAGCGGCAAGGTCCCGGCCGACGCTGTGGCAGGCCAGCTCTCGGCAGGCCAGCATCATGCCGCGGGCCGCGGCCACGCTGCAGCCGCTGACCGTCACCAGGCACCGGCCGCCCGTCATGCGGCACCGGCCGCCCGTCGTGCGGCGCCGGCCGCTGGTCGTGCGGCGCCGGCCGCTGGTCGTGCGGCGCCGGCCGCTGGTCGTGCGGGTCCAGTCGCGAGCCAGGCGATCCCCGCTGCCCGCAGCGGCACGGCGCCCCGCCGTGGTCACGGCGTGCGCCAGTACCGCTCCCGGACGCCTGCGCTTGATAACTGGCACGCCATCACCGAAGCCGCCGCCGGGCACCCGCGCGGCGGGCCGCTGGCCCCCGCGCAGCGGCTGCTGCCAGCCCCGCTGGCCGGCGGGCAGGCCGCCCTGCCGCTGA
>JBEKIF010000032.1:0-50514 GCA_050011895.1 Streptosporangiaceae bacterium
GTCACCGCCGACAGCTTCAGCATCATCGCGCCCGGGCTGATCTTCCTGAGGTCGGCGGCGTAGCGCCGGGCGTCGAAATCAACGTAGGGCAGCAGGTCGGTCTTGGTGACCAGGACGAGGTCGGCCTGGCGGAACATGTGCGGGTACTTCACCGGCTTGTCGGCGCCCTCGGTGACCGAGGCGACCACCACCCGGGCGTCCTCGCCGAGGTCGAAAAGCGCGGGGCAGACCAGGTTCCCGACGTTCTCGATGACCACGATCGACCCGGTCTGCGGGTCCAGCGCACGCAGCCCGTCGGCCAGCATCTCGGCATCCAGGTGACACCCGACGCCCGTGTTGATCTGCACCACCTCGCATCCGGCTGCCCTGATCCTGCGGGCGTCTAGCGCGGTTTCCTGGTCGCCTTCGATGACCGACATGCTGAGCTTTCCGGACAGCTCAGCCGCGGTCCGCTCGAGCAGGGTGGTCTTGCCGGCGCCTGGCGAGCTCATCAGGTTGACGGCGAGAATGCCCCGCGCTCGCAGCCAGCCTCGGTTGCGCTGGGCGAGCGTGTCGTTCTTGGCGAGCACCTTCTGCTGCAGCATCACGGTCCGGTCCGATTCACCGTGGCTCGCGACGAGGATCTCCTCATCCGGCGCGGCCTGGTGCGGGCCGTGCTCGTGCGGGCCGTGCTCGTGCGGGCCGTGCTCGTGCGGGCCGTGCTCGTGCGGGCCGGCGGTCACCAGCCGCACCGTAGCGCCGCCCGAGCATCCGCAGGTCGCGCACACCTCAGGCCACCTGTACCGAGGTGATCCTGAGTTCCTGGCCGGAGACGATCGTGACTTCGACCGATCCGCAGGGGCAGAGCGCGATCGGGCCGTCCGCCTCGAACTGCGAGCCGCAGATGCGGCACTGGCACCGGCCGGGTGGCTCGCTGATCTCCAGTCGCGCGCCCTGCACATTGGTGCCCTCTGCGACCAGGTCGAAGCAGAACCGCACGGAATCGGCCACCACCCCGGACAAGGCGCCGATCTCCAGGTTCACGCAGGTGATCCTGACGTCGGGCAGCCGCTCAGTAACGGCCTCGACAACGCTCTCGGTGATTGCCAGCTCATGCACCTGCTTGCCCCCCTCTTGCGCTGTTGCGGGTTAGCAGATCCGCGGCAGCGGGTCGCCGACCAGCAGGTCGACGATTCTGGTGCCACCGAACGCGGTCTTGAGCAAAACGATGCCCGGCGGGTCGTCGGTCACCCGCCCGATGATCGACGCCTGTGCGCCGAGCGGATGTGCGCGCATCGCCGCCAGCGCGTCGGCGACCTGGTCGTGGTCAACGACCGCGACGAGCCGCCCTTCGCATGCCACGTACATCGGATCGATGCCGAGCAGCTCGGAGGCGCCGCGCACCTGCGCCCTGACCGGGATGTCGTCCTCACTGACGACCACGCATACCCCCGCGGCCCGGGCGATCTCGTTGAGGATGGTCGCCACTCCGCCACGGGTGGCATCGCGCAGGGCCCGGACCCCGGGAGCCGCCGCGAGCAGGTCAGCCACCAGGCCGTTGAGCGCTGCCGTGTCGGAAATCACGTCAGCCTCGATGTCCAGCTCACCGCGGGCCAGCATGATCGTCACGCCGTGATCCCCGATCGGGCCGGACACCAGGACGGCGTCCCCTGGCCTGGCATTGGCCACGCCCAGGATGCCGTCGTGCTCGATGACGCCGACTCCCGCGGTGTTGATGTAGCAGCCGTCCGCCTTGCCCCGTTCCACCACCTTGGTATCGCCGGTGACCACCTGCACGCCCGCTGCTGCTGCGGCGTCGGTCATCGACTTCACGATCCGGTTCAGGTCGGCGACCGGGAAACCCTCTTCCAGGATGAAGCCGGCGGACAGGTAGAGCGGCACCGCGCCCGCGACGGACAGGTCGTTGACGGTGCCGTTGACGGCGAGATCACCGATGTTCCCGCCGGGAAAGAACAGCGGGGAGACCACGTAGGAATCGGTGGTCATGGCCACCCTGGAGCCGTTGAAATGCAGCTGGGCGGCATCTTCAAGCGGCTCAAGCAGCGGGTTACGGAACGCTTCGAGGAAGACCGCCTCGATCAGGGTCTGCGTGGCCTTGCCGCCCGCCCCGTGCGACATCGTGATGCGCTCTTCCTTGATCCTGGGACGGCGGTTGCGGGCCCGCTCGATGCGGTCGAGCACCTGCTGCTCACGGTCAGCCAGCGGCAGCTCGCGCCGGCCGCCCAGGTCGTCGCTGATTGCCTCGTCAGCGTCTTCGTGGTGGGCCGTAGGCTGGTCCAGGCGGCCAGTTGTCATGTCCTGCTCACCTCCTTGACCCGCTTGCGGTTCAGCCGCCCGTAGTTGTAGTAGGCAGCGCAGGCGCCCTCCGGGGAGACCATGCAGGTGCCGATCGGCGTCTCCGGCGTGCATGCGGTGCCGAACACCTTGCACTCCCACGGCTTGAGCACGCCCTTGAGTACCTCGCCGCACTGGCATGCCTTCGGGTCGGCGACCCGGACGCCCGGCACGGAGAAGAGCAGTTCGGCGTCGAACGCCGAGTAGCCCGGCCGCATCCGCAGCGCGGAATGCGAGATGAAGCCCAGGCCGCGCCACTCGAAATACGGCCGCAGTTCCATTACCTCGCCGATAGCCTGCAGCGCCACCACGTTGCCGTCCCACGGCACCACGCGGGTGTACTGGTTCTCCACCATGGACCGGCCCTGCGCAAGCTGCAGCATGAGCATGTACACCGACTGCAGGATGTCGAGCGGCTCGAAGCCGGCCACCACGACCGGCTTGCCATAGTCGGCCGCGATGAACTCATAGGGCCGGCAGCCGATCACCGTGGAGACATGACCCGGCCCGATGAACCCGTCCAGCCGCAGGTCGGGCGAGTCAAGGATGGCCTTGATGGCCGGGATGATCGTCACGTGGTTGCAGAAGACGGAGAAGTTCTCGAGACCCTGCGCCGCCGCCCGCAGCACGGTCATCGCGGTCGACGGCGCGGTGGTCTCGAAGCCGATCGCCATGAACACGACCCGCTTGTCCGGGTTCTGCCGGGCGATCTTCAGCGAGTCGAGCGGGGAGTACACCATGCGGATGTCGGTCCCGTTCGCCTTGGCGTCGAAGAACGAGCCGTTGCTGCCCGGTACCCGCATCATGTCACCGAACGAAGTCATGATCACGTCGGGCTGGGACGCGAGGTGGATCGCATCGTCAACCCGTCCCATCGGGATGACGCATACCGGGCAGCCGGGGCCGTGCACCAGCGTGACGGCCTCGGGCAGGTAGTCCTCGAGCCCGTGTTTATAGATCGTGTGGGTGTGCCCGCCGCACACCTCCATGAGCTTGTACTGGCGCCCAGGCTCGCACAGCCCGGCTATCTTCGCGGCGAGGGCGTGCGCCTTGTCGGCGTCACGGAATTCGTCTACGAACCGCATCGGGCACGCTCCTATTCGATCCGCGAGTCTTGCAGGGCGGCCAGTTCGTCCTCGTAGGCCTGGCCGATCCCTTCCAGGAACTCAAGTGCCGCGGCCGCCTCGTCCTCGTCGATCTTGGACAGCGCGAAACCGACATGGATAAGAACCCACTCACCCGGCACAGGCGGGTCATCGGTTAGCAGCCCCACGTTGATGACCCGCCGGACCCCGCTCACGTCCACCCTGGCCAGGTCGGGCTGGTCAGGCAGGAACTCGATCACCTCGCCGGGGATGCCAAGGCACATGTGATCACTCCTTCCCGAGTCATCGGCCGCCGTCACCGACCGCCTGTTGGCCTTCGTGCGCGCCGGCTGGCGTCGCATCGGCCGCAGCTGCCACCAGTTCCATGACCACCCGTACCGCCGCGCTTACCGCTGCCGCAACCGGTGCGCTCAGCCCAATGCCATAGTCCACGGTGGCGGGCTCGCAGCCAACCACGAGCACCCGCCCAGCATCCGCGCCGAGCATGTCGAGTACCCCGAATACGACATCGGGCTGCATGCCATGGGCGTTGAAAAGCTGGCTTCCGGCGAGCGAGGCAGCTGGCCGGCGCTCGCTCGGCGGCAGCTCGATGGTGTAGATGGTGCCGGGCTCGCCGCCGCGCGGGGCGGCGTCGATGAGGATGGTGGACTCGTAGCCGTCGGCCAGGTCATAGGCTAGGTGCAGGCCGCTTATCCCATAGTCAGCGACCCGTACCCAGTCCGGCAGGTCGGCCGTGGCCAGCCGCCTGGCCACCTCGACGCCGAAGCCGTCGTCGCCGAGGAAGATATTGCCGACGCCGGCGATCAGCATGCGGCTCATCGCCGGCTCCCCTCCGGCCGGCTCTGCTCCGGCCGGCTCTGCTCCGGCCGGCTCTGGTCCGGCCGGCTCTGGTCCGGCCGGCTGAGCTCGGCGACCGTGAGTTCCCACAAGACGTGGTAGATGGTGGTCTGCGCTTCCTGGATCCGGTGCACTGACGATGACGGCGCGACGAAGAGATAGTCGAGATTGTCAAGCTCGGCCATCTTCCCGCCGTCGTAGCCGGCGATGCCCACGGTGAGCAGCCCGCGCCTGCTCGCCTCGGCGAACGCGCGGAGCAGGTTATCGGAGTTGCCGCTGGTGGACATCCCTACCGCGATGTCGCTCGGACGGCCGAAGGCCGCGATCTGCCGGGCGAACACGACCTCCACGCCGACATCGTTAGCCAGCGCGGTGAGCACCGACGGGTCGCTGGCCAGCCCGAGCGCGGGCAGCGGTCGCGCCGTGCCGCCCGGGTTCAGGAACGTGGTGGCGAGCTGCTGGGCGTCGGTGGCGCTGCCGCCGTTACCGAACGCCAGCAGCCGCCCGCCGGCGGCGAACCGCGCCGCCGCCGCGCTGGCGCAGGACATCAGGCGGGCACCGTCGCGCTCGCCGACCACCCGGCGCAGCTCGATGATCTCGGCGGCCTTCGCAATCGCTGACTGGCGCGCCGCGTCGAGTACCGCGGCCAGGTCGGTGGTGCCCGGATACAGGAACGGGTAGAGCGACTCGTGCGCCCTGGAGCCGGTGCCGCCCGCCCGCCCCGGCGGCCCGGTCATCGCCCGACCACCCCGATCGCTTCCCCGGCGTGCACGAGAATCGTGTCACCCGGGCCCGCCGACACCAGCGCGACGCTGACCTCTTCCTGGCCGGCCCCGGTGTCGACCACCGCGAGCCCGTCGTCGAGCAGCCGGAGCACGGTCACGGCGACGGCAGTGTCCGAGCAGGTGATGCACACCTCGTCATGGCACTCCGCAGCTACCCGCGCGCCCGGCTCTCGCGGCGAGGCGGCGGGATCCGTGCTGCTCATGCGACCACCCCCGGGGACAGGATGCCGGGCTGCTCGAGGAATACGTGCACGAGTTCCCAGAGCACGTGGTAGGCGGTCACGTGCATCTCCTTGACGAGCCGCGGGTCCGCCGACGTCGTGGCCAGCAGGTGGGCTACGGCCGGGCTCGCGGCGATGGCGGCCCCCGCGCCGCCCACCAGGGCGACGGTCAGCATCCCCAGCTCATGCGCGGCCAGCAGGCCGGCCAGCACGGCGGGGCTGTTCCCGTCGGTGGAGATCCCGAGCGCGATATCGGCGGGCTCGGCAAGGAACCGGAGCTGATGGGCGAAGATCGCGGCCACGCTGTCCCGCTCGGCGACACCGGTGACGGTCGCCACGTCTGAGGTCAGCGAGATCGCCGGGAGCGCCCGCTTCCCGACGATGACCGGGTGGACAAATTCCACCGCGACGTGCTGGGCGTCGGTACTTGGGCCGCCGGTGCCGAACACCACGAGCTTGCCGCCCTGGTGAAACCGCTCGGCCATGGCATGGCTAGCCGCCACCACCGCGGCTGCCTGGGCAGTGAACTCCAGCATCAGGCCGGTGCGCAGCTCGAAGGCGGCCCGCACCGCATCGTCAGGGCTCCGCGCCGCTGAGCCGGCCTCAGCCGCCCGGGCGGTCACGCCTGCGCCTCCGGTCCGGCGGGCTCCTCCTGCAGGTCGATGTCGATCTCGACGTCGACGGCGTCACGAACCCGGAGCGCGCCGAAGAACGCGGTATACGGCTTGATCCCGTGGTCGGACTGGCGCACCGAGGTGGTCGCCAGGTAATGACCGGGACCGGGCTCGCTGACCTGCAGCTGCACGGGCCGGGTCACGGACGCGAGCGTCAGGCTGCCGCTGATGACCCCGCCGCCGCCGGCGGCAGGCGCGAACGTGGTGGCGGAGAAAGTAGCGTCGGGATGACGGTCGGCGAGCAGCACCCGGCGCGCGGTAACCGCGATCTCGCGGCGATCCCGGTCGGTGAGCGGCTTGAGCCCGCCGGTGCCCTCCCTGACGATGAGCGAGCCCATCTCGATCCGTATCTCAAGGCCGGCGGGATCCAGGGTCTCGGTCACCGTGAGCTCGCCGGACCACCTGCCCGCCTCGATGGTCAGGTCGTGGCCCGCCTGCGAGGCCAGCCCGTCGCGGAAGGTCCTTAAAACGATCCGGCCACGCTCGGTGCCGAACAAGTGGCGTCCTGCTTCAAGCGCCATGGCAGAACCGTAGGACACATGTGGGGGGACGTCCAGCGATCCGAATAGACAGTTTTGGCTTAACGGTTGCCGGGGGGGTAAACAGGCGCAACTCGCTAGGGGAGCGGTACCTCACCGAAGACCTCCTGGATCCGCCGCAGGTCGCGCATCCTGGGCTCAGTCGCGCCGCCGACCCAGCGGCTGACGGTCTTGACCGAGACGCCGAGCTGCTTCGCTGCCGCTTCCTGCGTAAGGCCCTCCCTGCGCAGCGCGGTCGCCATCCAGTCGGCGAACGTTTCAGGCAGCTGGCCGCCCGCGCCGACCGGCGGCTGCGCGGGCACCGCGGCAGGGGCGGGAGCGACAGCAGGCGGGACCTGGGACACGGCGCCTGGAGCGGTCCGCTGACCATTCGCGGCCTGGCCGGCCCCGTTCGCGGCGGGTCCGGCCCCGGCGGCGGCCTGGGCGGCCCCCGGGCTGCCGAGCGCCCTGGCCGGGAAGGGGGTCAGCTGGGTGTCGGAGTGCAGCACGTCCACCTCGACGTGCTCAGGGAAGATCCGGAACGCCACCTGGATCGAGCCGGTCGGTCCCGCGGCGTCGAGCAACGCGCGGAACACCGTCTCGCCCACTTCCCTGGTGCCTTCCTCGTTGAGCGGGGACTCGGCCAGGCAGTGGCGGACGAAGTCGCGGATGTCGGGAATGGACGATGGGCGGGCCGGGAAGATCTGCGAGAGCACGACGACCGGGACGACCTCAATGGGGTCCGTCCCCGGACCGTAGAGGGGCTCAGCCACCGATCTCTCCCTCACCCGCGACCCGGCACGATGCGGCGGGCTCAGGCCAGGTTACGTGGACCGCGGGGCAAACGGGAACCTCTGCGTGACGAGAAGTCACTGGCGGGCGGTCATTTGCGTACCCGGCACCGGCCATGGCCTGCCGAGCAGCCATTCTCAGTGTCCCGGGACGGACATTTCTGTCTGGTGTTCTGACTATTTAGTCTTGTAGCCGGCCCGTGACTGTTCTAGCATGGCGGCGTCTGAGCATCACCACTGTGAGGTTGGTCTTGATGTTCCGTCCCGGCGCAGCAGCGCGAAACGAGGATCAGCCCGGCGGGCCGTTAAAACGCTGGGTGGTCGCCGCGCTGCGACCTGCCTCTTCTCTCATGGCCAGCGGCCGGCGGGGCGCCGTTCTGCGAGTTCAGGCCCTTCGTGCGCAAGCCGATCCGGAAGCGAGGAGGTGGCCCCGTCATGGCCACTGGTACGCAAGCCAATGACGCGTCGCAGGCTGACACCGGGAGCGGGCCCCTGGTGCACATCCTCTGGATGAACGGGGGACTCGGCTGCGACGGCGACTCGGTGGCCCTGACCGCGGCCACCCAGCCCAGCATCGAGGAGATCGCGCTAGGGGCGCTGCCCGGGCTTCCCAAGGTCGCGGTGCACTGGCCGCTGATCGACTTCGAGTGCGGCCCGGAGACCGGCGCGGACAACTTCATCGAGTGGTGGCACAAGGCCGACCGTGGCGAACTCGATCCGTTCGTCCTCGTCGTGGAGGGATCGATCCCGAACGAGGCGATCAAGGAAGAGGGCTACTGGTGCGGTTTCGGCAATAACCCGGCGACCGGCCAGCCGATGACCACCAACGAGTGGCTGGACCGGCTGGCGCCCAAGGCGACGGCCATCCTCGCGGTCGGCACCTGCGCCACCTACGGCGGGATCCACGCAATGGCCGGCAACCCCACCGGCGCGATGGGCGTGCCCGACTACCTGGGCTGGGACTGGCAGTCGAAGGCAGGCCTGCCGATCGTCTGCGTGCCAGGCTGCCCGATCCAGCCGGACAACCTGTCCGAGACCATCCTCTACCTGCTCTACCAGGTGGCCGGCCAGGCGCCGATGATCCCGCTGGACGAGGCGCTGCGCCCGACCTGGCTGTTCGGGGCCACCGTGCACGAGGGCTGCGACCGGGCCGGCTACTACGAGCAGGGCGACTTCGCCGTCGAGTACGGCTCACCCAAGTGCCTGGTCAAGCTGGGCTGCTGGGGGCCGGTGGTCAAGTGCAACGTGCCCAAGCGCGGCTGGATCAACGGGGTCGGCGGCTGCCCGAACGTGGGCGGGATCTGCATCGCCTGCACGATGCCCGGCTTCCCGGACAAGTTCATGCCGTTCATGGACGAGCCGCCGGGCTCGCGGGTGTCCACCACGGCGAGCAGCCTGTACGGCACCGTCATCCGGACGCTGCGGGGATTCACGGCGAAGACGGCCGACGAGGAGCCCAGGTGGCGCAAGAGGGGCGATGAGCTCCTGACTGGTTACAAGAAGGCCTGGTGATATCGACCGGCGATGGCGCCAGCAGGCAGCCGCGCCCCGCACTAACGGAAGAGGGGTAAGCCATGACGACGGTCGATAACACCGGCGTAGTGGAGATGGCCTGGGACCCGATCACCCGCATCGTCGGCAGCCTGGGCATCTACACCAAGATTGACTTTAAGCAGAAGCAGGTCGTCGAGTGCCACAGCACCTCGTCGATCTTCCGCGGCTACAGCATCTTCATGAAGGGCAAGGACCCGAGGGACGCGCACTTCATCACGAGCCGCATCTGCGGCATCTGCGGCGACAACCACGCGACCTGCTCGGTCTACAACCAGAACATGGCGTACGGGGTGCGGCCGCCGCACCTGGGCGAGTGGATCATCAACCTGGGCGAGTCCGCCGAGTACATGTTCGACCACAACATCTTCCAGGAGAACCTGGTCGGGGTGGACTTCTGCGAGCGGATGGTGGCCGAGACCAATCCGGGCGTGCTCGAGCTGGCCAACCGGACCGAGGCGCCGCACGCCGCCGAGCACGGCTACAAGTGCATCGGCGACATCATGCGCTCGCTCAACCCGCTGGAAGGCGAGTTCTACCGCGAGGCCCTCCAGGTCAGCCGGTCAACCAGGGAGATGTTCTGCCTGATGGAGGGGCGGCACGTGCACCCCTCGACGCTCTACCCGGGCGGCGTCGGCACCACCGCGACCGTGCAGTTGTTCACCGACTACCTCACCAGGCTGATGCGCTACGTGGAGTTCATGAAGCGCGTCGTGCCGATGCACGATGACCTGTTCGACTTCTTCTACGAGGCGCTGCCCGGCTACGAGGAAGTGGGCCGCCGCCAGGCCGACCTGGTCTGCTGGGGCAGCCTGAACGACCCCGCGCACTGCGACTTCAGGTACGAGAACATGACCGACTGGGGCCGGAAGATGTTCGTCAGCCCCGGTGTCATCCGCGACGGCCAGCTGCTCACCAACGACCTCGTCGAGATCAACCTGGGCATCCGCATCCTGCTCGGCAGCTCCTACTACGAGGACTGGGAAGACCAGCCGATGTTCGTGACCCGCGATCCGCTGGGCAACCCGGTCGACCGCAGGCACCCGTGGAACCAGCACACGATCCCCCGGCCGGCCAAGCGCGACTTCGACGGCAAGTACAGCTGGGTCATGTCGCCACGCTGGTTCGACGGTACCGACCACCTCGCCGCCGACACCGGCGGCGGCCCGATCGCCAGGCTCTGGGCGACCGCGCTTGGCGGCCTGGTCGACTTCGGCTACGTGAAGTCCACCGGCCACAGCGTGCTGATCAACCTGCCCAGGACCATGAGCAGGCCGGAGACCACCTTCGAGTGGAAGATCCCGGAGGACAAGCAGGGCCGCCCGCTGTCGAATGCCATCGAGCGGGACCGGGCGCGCACCTACTTCCAGGCGTACTCGGCGGCGGCCGCCCTGCACTTCACCGAGAAGGCGCTCGCCGAGATCCGGGCCGGGAACACCAAGACCTGGGAGCCGTTCACCGTGCCCGACGAAGCGAACAGCTGCGGGTTCACCGAGGCCGTCCGCGGTGTCCTGTCACACCACATGGTGATCCGCGAAGGCAAGATCGCCAATTACCACCCGTACCCGCCGACCCCGTGGAACGCGAGCGTCCGGGACAGCTTCGGCACCCCAGGGCCCTATGAGGACGCGGTCCAGAACACCCCGATCTTCGAGGAGAACCCGCCGGACCGGTTCAAGGGGATCGACATCATGCGGGCGGTGCGCAGCTTCGACCCGTGCCTGCCCTGCGGCGTGCACATGTACCTCGGCGACGGCAAGGTCCTCGACAAGGTGCACTCGCCGATGACGGTCACCTTGTCCACCTGACCCTTCCGGGCCGCCTCCTGATCGGGGGCGGCCCCGGCCGCACCGTCCGGATCGGGCCGGTCCCGGCGCTCGCGCTGGATTCCCGGCCCGGCTATCCGGCCCGGCTTCCCGTCCGGCCTCCCCGCGGGGCGGGCCGAAAGGCCGGGCGGGGAGACCGGAACCCCCTGGCATACGGAGGCGAACCGCATTTGACCGGCGTGCGAGATGTCGGGGAACGAGTGGAGCAACTGCTCGCCGGGCTCAGGTCGGCCGGCGGCAGCACCGGGCAGGCCGCCGAGGAACTTGTCAGCCTGCTGGTCGGCCTCTACGGCGACGGGCTCGGCCGGATCGTGGCCGCGCTGTCCGAGGCGGGCCCGGACGGTGCCGCGCTGCTGGCCAAACTGACCGCTGATCCGCTGGTGGAGAGCCTGCTGTTGCTGCACGACCTGCACCCGCTTGATGTCGGCGCGCGGATCCAGCGGGCCCTGGACCAGGTCAGGCCGTATCTCGGTTCGCACGCGGGCGGGGTCCAGTATCTCGGCGTGCGCGATGGCGTGGCGCGGTTGCGGCTGGAGGGCAGCTGCCATGGCTGCCCGTCCTCGACGGCCACCGTCCAGCTGGCCATCACCGGCGCGGTGCGGGACGCGGCGCCTGAGGTCACCGATGTCGTGGTGGAAGGGGTGACCGAACCGCCCGGCGCGGCGCTGCTGCAGATCGGCCAGCGGCCGGCGGCCGGCCCGCCTGGTGCGGGTGGCGCGGGCAGAGCGGGCGGTGCGGGCGGCGCGGGCGGTCCCGGCGGCGGGCCGGGCGGGCCTGGCGCCCCGGCCGGGCCGCCAGGCGCCGGCGACGTCAGCTGGGTGACCCTGCCGAACATCGGGCCGCCAAGTGCGCGGCCCGTCGCTGCCTCGGCTGCCGGCCTGGCGGTGCTGGTCTGCGCCGTGCGCGGCACGCTGTACGCCTACCGCGATGCGTGCGCGGCCTGCGGGTCCTCGCTGGCCAGCGGGATCCTCGACCGTGAGCTGCTGACCTGCCCGGCCTGCGCTGCGGTCTACAACGTCCGGCTGGCCGGCCGGGAGACCGGCGAGACGGCACTGCACCTCGACCCGCTGCCGCTGCTGACCGACAGCCAGGGCGTGCGGGTCGCCGTGCCGGAAGCGGTGCGGACGTGACCGGCGGCACCGGCCTGGACAGGTTCGTCCGCGCCTCCGGCCCGCCGGCGGCCACGACCGTCCCGGCGGGCGGCCAGGCTGAGGCCGTCCTGCCGCAGCCTGGTCAGCCCGGTCCCGGCGGCGTGCGGGAGGCCTGCGAGATGTGCGCCACGCCGGTACCGGCCGAGCACGGCCACGTGGCCGACCTGGAGCACGCCACGCTGCTGTGCGCCTGCCGGGCGTGCTACCTGCTGTTCACCCAGCCCCAGGCGGGGCGCGGACGGTACCGGACGGTGCCCGACCGCTACCTCGCCGACCCGGCGAGGCGGCTGTCGGCCGCCGACTGGGATGCGCTCGAGATTCCCGTAGGGCTGGCGTTCTTCCTGCGCAGCTCGCTGCGGGAGGAAGTCGCCGGGTTCTATCCGAGCCCCGCCGGGGCCACCGAGTGCAGGCTGGACCTGCAGGCGTGGCGCCAGCTCGCGGCTGCTCATCCGCTACTGGGCGCCGCCGCATCGGACGTGGAGGCCGTCCTGATCAGCCGCACCGACTCCGGTGTCGAGTGCTTTCTGGTCCCGATCGACGCGTGCTACGAGCTCGCCGGGCGGATGCGCTTGCATTGGCGCGGCTTCGACGGCGGATCGGAAGCCAGGGCAAGTATCGCCGAGTTCCTCGAAACCGTCCGATCCCGGGCGCGCGCTTTCAGCCAGGATTCCTGAGATGGCCGAACTCGTCTTCGACTGTACCGGCGCCCGGCCGGAACGGTACGCGGTGGTGCCGTCGATGACGTTCGTGCTGCGGATCAGCGAGACCACCGGGCAGCAGGTGGATGCGATAGCGCTGCGCTGCCAGCTCAGGATCGAGCCCGCCAGGCGGCGCTACAGCGACGCTGAGGCGCAGCGGCTGAATGACCTCTTCGGCGACACGCAGCGCTGGGCCGAGACGCTCAAGCCACTCCAGTTCACCACCGTGTCGATCATGGTTCCCGGCTTTACCGGCAGTACCGAGATCGACCTTCCCGTGACCTTCACCTACGACCTGGATATCGGCTCGACCAGGTACTTCGCTGGCCTGGAGGCGGGTGAGGTGCCGCTGCTCTTGCTGTTCAGCGGCACGATTTTCAGTATCGCCGACGGCAAGCTGCGGGTTCAGCAGGTGCCGTGGAGCAAGGAGACCTCCTACCGGCTCCCGGTCAGCATCTGGCGGGAGGCCATCGACGCCCACTTCCCGAACTCCGCCTGGATAAAGATGAGCCGGGAAACGCTGGACGAGCTGCAGCGCTTCAAGACCCGGCAGGCGCTGCCAACCTGGGACGCCACGGTGACCGAGCTGCTGGCCAGGGCAGCTGGGCGATCGGACCAGCGGTCATGAGACCTCAGTCGGCTTATCTGGCCCATGCCCGCAAGGTCGCCGACGCCATCTTGTACGAGGGCTACCTGCTGTACCCGTACCACAAGGCGGCGCAGAAGAACCAGGTCAGGTTCCAGTTCGGCGTGCTGATGCCGCCCGCTTACGGGGCGATCGACGACTGCGAGCCTTCGGCCAGCCAGACCGAGTGCCTGCTGGAGTGCCCGGACGACGCCCAGGTGCGCGTGCTGGTCCGCTTCCTGCAGCTGCGGCGGCGGGTGGTGCAGGCTGTCGCGCCTGACACCGGCGGCTGGCACGAGGTCGCATCGCTGACGGTGGCCGGCACCGAATACACGACCTGGGAAGAGGCAACCGAACGCGAGCAGTGGACGGCGCTATCCGTCGGCGACCTGCTCGGCCAGGACCGGTTTGTGGAGTTCCACATCGGGTCCGGCGAAGCCAGCCAGGATCTGGCCGACTCCCGCGGACAACGGGCCGGCCGGCTGGTCCACCGGTGGAGCGGGATCGGCGGCGTCATCGGCCTGCACGCCGAGCGGGTGGCGGGTCCCTATGGGGCGCTACGGCTGCGGATCAGGGTCGAGAACGACACGACGCCGCAGGCACCCCTGCAGAGCAGGGACGACGCCCTGCGGCACGCCATGATCGGTGCGCATTCGCTGATCTGGGTGCCGGGCGGGAGGTTCCTTTCCATGACCGACCCGCCCGAGTGGGCCGCCGCTGAGGTCGCCGCGTGCGTCAACGCCGGCACCTGGCCGGTGCTGGCCGGCCCGCCGGACTGCCGTGACCTCCTGCTGTCCTCGCCGGTGATCCTCTACGACCACCCGGAGGTGGCGGCGGAAAGCGCCGGTGAGCTGTTCGACGCCACCGAGATCGATGAGATCCTCACCCTGCGGACGCTCGCACTGACTGATGCGGAGAAGCAGCAGGCGCGCGCGACTGACCCGCGGGCGGCGCAGATCATGGACCGGCTGGCGGGGATGCCGCCGGAGATGCTTGAACGAATGCACGGCGCGATCCGCTACCTGGAATCAGCGCCCGCTGGTGCGGGCGCTGAGCCGGCGGGCGAGCCTGCGCAGCAGGTGCCTGCCCAGGACCAGCTGGCTGTCGCAGGCGAGATGCCCTCAGCGGGCCTGGCGCCCGCCCAGGGCCTGGCGCCCGCCCAGGGCCTGGCGCCCGGCCGGCCGTCGGTGCCCTGGTGGGATCCGGGGTCCGACAGCTCAGTGTCGCCGGAGACGGATCACGTTGTGATCACCGGGGTCCGGGTGGCCCGTGGCAGCCGCGTGCGAATGCGTCCCGGCTCGCGGCGTGCTGACGCGCAGGACCTGTTCCTCGTCGGCCGCGAGGCAGTGGTCGAGGCGGTGCTGCACGACGTCGACGGCCAGGTCCACGTGGCCGTGAGCCCGGAGAATGATCCCGCCGCCGACCTGCAGCGCAGTCATGGCAGGTTCCTGTACTTCGCCCCCGATGAGATCGAACCGATCGATGAGCCCACTGAGCTGACTGGGCCCATCGAGCCCGTCAAGCCCATCGAGCCCGCCGGGCCCGGTCGGGCCAGGCATGAACGCAGCCCGGGGTAGGCCCGGAGACCGGTCAGAGGAGGAAACGGCATGATCAGCAGGCTTATCAAGGCAGCGTTGCTCGCGGTGGTTCTTACCGCGATAGTCCAGTCGCTGCCCGACGTGAAGCGCTACCTCGAGCTGCGCGAGATGTGAAGCGGCCGGCGCCGGTGAGCACTCGCATACCAACGTGACGAGGTGAGGCAGGGCTATGGAGACAATCGTCGGTTTTGTGATCGGCTACCTGGCAGGTTCCCGCGAGGGCCAAGCTGGCGTGGAGCGGCTTCGCGAATCATGGCGCGGGATCAGGAACTCACCGGAAGCGCGCAAGCTGGTGGGCGAGGCCGTGGGCGTAGCGGAACTAGCCCTTCGCCGGGCCGCAGGCAGCGGCCTGAGCACCACGGCGAGCGGCGTGACCGACGTGCTGATGCACAGGTGGGCGGCCGGCAAGAACGACAGGCGCGCGGCCTGACCGCGCCGCCCGGGCACGCCGCCGCGCTGCTGGGGCGGGTGTGGCCGAGGACGGCAGCACCATGCTGACCGCGGCCGCAGGCCGCGCCACGGCCGCACCTGCTCGCCAGGGCTCCGCACCTGCTGACCGGGCGCGGGATTTACCTGGCTGGCGCGGTCAGCTCGGACACCTGGCCGGGGGCGTCCTGCCCGGGCGGCCCGTTCCTGCGGCGTTTGACAGCGCTGATGATGACGGCGATGCCGAGCGCTCCGGCCGGCGGGAGGGTGACCAGCGCCGGGAGCTGGTAGCGCCAGGAGAACTCGAACACGTCCGAGGCGATCAGGACGGCTGCGGCGGAGCTGAAGAACAGCAGGCAGGCCAGGGCGAGCTGGCGCTCGGCCGCGCCGCGGCCACGCCGGGCCACGCTGACCGAGCCGATCAGGCCTGCGATGACAGCCAGAAGGTAAACCGGGCCTGGAGTGAAGCCCCCCTCCAGCTGGTAGTGCCGCAAGAAGTTGGCAAGCGCAGGAACGATCGTGGCACTGCCACCCATCGAAGGATCGAGCGGCTGATAGCGGTAGCCGCCCCCGGCCAGCTGATTCTTCAGGCCCACCACGATGACATGCGCCGGGCTGAGGCTGATGGCCTGGCCGTAGGTCGGGTAATTATCCTGGAACTGCCAGCGCCAGATCGGGGTATCGCCCGGGCTGGTGGCCCGCTTCACGGCGAACAGCTTGGCCGCATCGGAAGCGACAGACGACAGCACGCTCAGCGGCTGCTGGGTCAGGACCGCCCGGTTGAAGCTGGACACGTAGTGGGACCTGCTATGGCCGCTCGGCGCGACGTACAAAGAGAGCGGGGAGTTCTCGCTGTGCTCGAGGCCGTCGGGTCCGAGCGCTTTCTGCCGGGCGGTCGGGCACAGCCCCCGCTCGTAGGCGGGTAGTTTCAAGGTGGCGCAGTCGGCCGCCTCGCCCATCCGGCCGTAGACGCCCGACGTGGCGCCCGATCGTGACAGCCTGAAGTGCCCGGTCGCGGCGTATGCGATGCCGCAGTAGAGGAGGATCGGCACAGCGAATGCGGCACACAGCGCGGTAGCGCCGACCACGGCGCGGCGCCAGCCGCCGGCCACGATCAGCAGGTAAATCAGCGCCGGGAGGACGAGAATCTCGCCGATCTGCCGGATCGTGGCCGAAGCGCCGAGCGCGAGGCCAGCCGCGACGGTGAGCCACAGGCTGGGCCGTGGCCGCCACAGCAGCAGCCCAAGCCCGGCGACGATGACCCCCTCGAACCAGACGTCGGGCATGATGGTTTGCTCGATTTGCAGCTGGTAGGCGTCCAGCAGCACCGGTGCGACGGCGAGGGCAGCCAGCCAGCGCGGCGCGCCCCGGCGCAGCAGCATGGCGTAGATTGTCACGGCCATCGCGAGCCCGAGGAGATGCTGTACAGCGGCGACCGTCTCCAGGTTGCCGAACAGCAAGATCACCTTGAGCGGCACCTTGTACCCGACCGGGTCGGTGCCGGGCCAGCCGTTGTAGAGGTACTTGACCGAATCGATGTACAGCAGCGCGGGTCGGTATGCAAGCTGAGCGAGCACCCGCAGCACCAGGCCGGCCAGCAACAGGATCGAGAACAGCCAGTGTCGGCGCGCCGCCAGGATCAGCCGGCTGCCTCGCCGTGCAGCATTCCGCAGACGGCCGCCGGCCGCCCCAGAGCCGGCCGCGCCTGAGCCAGTGGTCGCAGCGCCCGTCATTCCGGAGCGCGCTGCTCGCGGGCCGCTGGTTTCCTGGCCGCTGGTTTCCTGGCCGCTGTCTTCCTGGCCGGGAACTGTCCTTGGCATTCGCATGAAGGTCATCCCGATGGTGGGTGGCTGGCGTCCGGCCGACTGTGAGTACCCGAGGCACGGATACACCTCAGTGGGCTCATTCGTCAGTGTCGTCATCGAGCGACCCACCTGTGCGCCCGGAACCGCCCTGGTGAGCCTACCGGAGCGTGCGCACAGAGCTGGAGACAAAGCCTATCGCTCGCCGTGTTCTGGCGCTTCCCGCTTCAGTAGCTGCTGGCGATGCGGCGTCGGCAGCCAGGCGTAGCCTCGCCACCATGTATGCCCGGGTGCGCGATCCTGCGGCTGGCTGGGCGCCGCTGCGCGCCCAGGTAGCCGCCCTGGCGCCCAGGCTGAGCGCGCCGCCCCCCCGTTCAGGCCGCTGCGCCGTCGCGGCTCCTGGCGTCCGCATGCCGCGCCTCTGCGTCACCTGCCGGGGCCCGGTGTGGCCGGGTCGTTCTCGGTGCCATCAGTGCGCGCTTCACGCCGAGTGCCTTTCCGGCCTGCTGCCCGATGTTGTCGTGCCGATCGCGTACGCCGTCAAGGACGGCGAGCATGCCAGGAATCTCTGGCTGTACAAGTCCGCCGATTCTGCTGCTGCCGCCGCGGCCGCCGCGCTCAGGGCGCTGCTCGTGGTGTTCCTGCACGATCACGGGTCCTGTGCCTGGCGCCGTGCAGGGATGTCCGCGCCCACGCATATGGCCCTGGTGCCGAGCGGTCGAGGGCGGCCCGGGCCGCACCCGCTATGGTCCCTGGCGGCACCTCTGCTGACGATGCCATGGGCAGGCCTGTCCCTGCGGTCTCGTGATGATCAGGAGGTACGCGACCTGGACCCGGACCGCTTCATGGCGCAGCGGCTGCCAGGCGCCCGCGTCGTACTTCTCGATGACACCTGGACGTCCGGCGCGAGCGCCGTAAGTGCTACGGCCGCCCTCAAGCTTGAAGGTGCCCGCTCGGTGGCGGTGATCGTGCTCGGGCGCCATCTGGCTGCCGGGTCCTGGCCGCCGGAAGCTGCCGCTTTCTCGCCTGCCGCGCTGCCGTTCTGTCCCGCGCTCTGCGCGGTGCACGGCCCGGCTACATAGGCTGGGCTCGTGCTCACGGATCTCCCTTCGAGGACCGCGCTTGTCCGGCGTGCCCGCCGGATCAACCGCGAGCTCGCACTGTTGTACCCGGACGCGCACTGCGAGCTCAATTTCACTTCACCGCTCGAGCTGCTCATCGCGACGATCCTGTCGGCACAGTGCACGGACAAACGGGTGAACCTGGTCACCCCGGTACTGTTCGCGCGGTATCGCACAGCAGCGGATTACGCGGCGGCCGACCGCGGCGAGGTCGAAAAGATCATTCAGTCGACCGGCTTCTTTCGTGCCAAGACCACCAGCATCATCGGCCTCGGCCAGGCGCTCTGTGACCGGTTCGGCGGTGCGGTGCCGGCTCGCCTGGGTGATCTCATCACGCTCCCCGGCGTCGGCAGGAAGACGGCGAACGTGGTGCTCGGGAATGCGTTCGGGGTGCCAGGCATCACGGTCGACACGCACTTCGCGAGGCTCGCCCGTCGTTTCGGGTGGACCACCCAGGCAGACCCGGACAAAATCGAGCAGGAGGTCGGCTCGCTCATTCCCCGGGCCGAGTGGACTGCTCTGTCGCTCCGGCTGATCTGGCATGGCCGCCGGGTATGCCATGCACGCCGGCCCGCATGCGGGGCATGTGGGCTGGCCAGGCTGTGCCCTTCGTTCGGCGAGGGGCCGATCGACGAGGCGACGGCCCGCAAGCTCGTGAAGGCTGGTCCGTTCTCATGAGCCAAGCAGGGGCAGATCCGGGCGATGGCGGGGCGGATGTCCCCGGATGGCTCGTCGGCCTGGCGCGGTCCGCCGCCCAGATGTCCGTGCCCGCCCCGCTACGCGCCCCGGCCGGCGGCGGCCGCCAGTCCGCAGTACTCATCTTGTTCGGAGATGGTCCTGACGGCCCTGACCTGCTGCTTGTCCAGCGCAGCCCGTGGCTGCGCCGGCACGCAGGCCAGCCGGCCTTCCCCGGCGGCGCGGTCGACAAATCTGACGCAGGCCCCGTCTCGGCTGCGCTGCGTGAGGCAGCGGAAGAGGCACAGGTAAACCCGTCCGGCGTTCAGGTGCTGGCTATCCTTCCCGAGCTCTTTATTTCGCGCAGCGGCTTTTCGGTTACGCCGGTATTGGCGTGGTGGCGGCGGCCCGGCCCGGTCGGGCCCGGCGACCCGATGGAGGTCACCGCTGTCGCCCGGATCAGGGTCGCCGAACTCGCGGATCCGGCCAATCGCATCACGATCCGCTACCCGTCAGGCACCGTCGGCCCGGCCTTCCGGGTCGGCGGGATGCTGGTCTGGGGATTTACCGGCATGCTGGTGGACCGGCTGCTCGCGCTGAGCGGCTGGGAGCTGCCCTGGGACTCCGGCCGCGTGGAGGACCTGCCGCCCGAAGCGCTGCCCGCTCCGGACCTCTGATGGGACCCGGGTCGGCCGAGCAAGCGCTGTACCTGTCGCCCGCACTGGCGTATACGGTGGGCACGTGCCGGGTGACTTGCTGGACTTGATCCTGATCGTGCTGGTGGTCGCCTTTGCGGTGGCGGGTTATCGGCAGGGCTTCATCGTCGGGGTGCTGAGCTTCGCCGGATTCATCGCCGGCGGGGCGCTCGGGGCCGAGTTCGGCCCCCGGATAGCGATGGCCACGGTGAGCGGGCTCGCGCAGCAGGCCGTGGTCGCCATCGTCATCGTCTTCCTCGCCGCCGTGGTCGGCCAGCTGATCGCCTCGGGCCTCGGCGTGGCGGTGCGATCCAGGCTGACCTGGCGACCGGCCACGGTCCTTGACTCGGTCGGCGGCGCGGTGGTGAGCGTGATCGCTGTCCTGCTCATCGCCTGGCTGATCGGCTCGGCGGTGGCTTACGCGCCCTTTCCCACGATTTCGCGCCAGGTCAACAACTCCACGGTGCTCCATGGCGTCGACCGGCTGATGCCGCCGGCCGCAAGAGTCATGTTCGCCGATTTCCGGCGCCTGCTGGCCAGCGGGCCCTATCCGCAGGTCTTCGGGGCGCTGGGCGCCGAAGGGGCGCTCGCCGTGTCGCCGCCGAACAACAAGGTCCTGTCCTCGCGCGCGCTGGTACGGGTTAAGGACAGCGTGGTCAAGATCGAAGGGGTCGCGCCAAGCTGCTCACGCCGGATCGAGGGCTCGGGCTTTGTCTTCGCTCCCGATCACGTGCTCACCAACGCGCACGTGGTAGCCGGCGAGACTCAGGGCCCCGAGGTGTTCAGCGCGGGGCAGCAGTACCCGGCGAGGGTTGTCGTCTATGACCCGGACCGGGACATCGCCGTGCTCTACGTGCCCGGGCTCAGCGCGCGTACCCTGTTCTTCGCGCGCCAGGCGCAGATCGGCAGTAACGCGATAGTGGCTGGTTACCCGCTGGATCAGCCGTTCACGGCGGTGGCAGCCCGGATCGGCGGTATCGAGCGGGCCGTTAGCCCCGATATCTACCATTCAACTCAGGTGACCCGGCAGATCTACGCGGTCAGGGCGGTCATCGAGCCCGGCAACTCAGGCGGCCCGTTGCTCGCGCCCGACGGCAAGGTCTACGGCGTGGTATTCGCCGCCGCGACCGCCGTGCAAGACACCGGTTATGCACTCACTGCGTCGGAGGTCTATCCGGATGCCAGCTATGGAGCCGGGGCCACCTCGGCGGTGTCCACTGGCCTCTGCGACTGAGCCGGGTTCCTGGTCGCGGCGCACGCTTCCTGGTGGCTTCCTGAATTCCGGCGGGCGCCCGGATTCCTGGTGGCCGCCGTGCGGAGCGGGCCGACCCGGCCGCCGTCAGCCGGCCGGTCCCTGCAGCCTGAGCCTCAGGTCGGCGGGAGCGATGGCGGTCAGTCCGTCGCGTTCTATCCAGCTGGCCAGATCAGTCGCCGAGCGGGCGATGGCCGCCGGGTCGATCCCATGCCGGGGTGAGCCCGTGAATCCGCTGACTCCCCGGCCCCCCCTGCGCAGCAAGGTGACCGCTCCCCGGGCGTTACCACGTTGCGCATGCGTCAGGCCGACCGCGATCTGGGCCAGCGCTCGCCACAGGTCCCGCTCGCCAGACGGCGCGGTCCGCCACGCTGCCTCGAGCACCTCGTGCGCCTGGAACGGCCGGCCGTCATCCACGAGCCGCTGTGCGAGCGCGAGAGCCTCAGCGGGCGGCAGGATCACCTCGTCGGGAAGCGCTGGCTCGCCGGCCGCCCCATGGTCAAGCGGGCGCCCGAGCGCATCGCGTGGCCTTGCGTTCCGAGGGCGGCCCGCCTGGTCCCTGTCCCTGGGCAGGCCCGGGGGAATCGTCATCGCTCAGGTTCGGGGTCGGCGAGCCAGGCTCGAAGCTCGGCGTCAAAGCGGTCGGGCATCTCTTCATGCGGGAAATGCCCGGCACCGTCGATAAGGCGCCACCGGTACGGTGCCTCGACATACCTGCCAGAGCCGCGTGCGGCGGCCGGGAGCACGCAGCTATCGAGGGCGCCGTGCAGGTGCAGGGTCGGCGCCTGGATGGCGGCCCGCATGCTGCGCGCGTACCGCAACCCGTCCGGTCGGAACCTGGACCGGATGTACCAGCGGTGATATTCAAGTGCCGAGTGAGCGACCGACGGCAGGCGAATTGCGGCGCGGTAGGTGTGCTCCGTCTCCCGGTCCGGCCACCCGGGGCCTGACCAGGTGCTGAGCATTCGCCCGACCCGCTGTGCGCCGTCTCGCAGCAACTGCCGTTCCGGCAGCACCGGCAGCTGGAAGCCGAGCGCGTAGCCGCTTCGCCTGCCCTGGCCGAGCGGGTCGGACAGGACCGCCGAGCGGAGCCGGAGCGGATGCGGCACGGAGACGACCGCAAGCCGCCTGACGACCTTGGGGAAATACGCCGCCATGGTCCAGGCGATGAGGCCGCCCCAGTCATGGCCGACAACGACCGCGTTGGCCTCGCCGAGCGACCTGACGAGCCCGGCCGCATCCGACGCGGCGGTCACCAGGTCGTAGCCGCGCGGCGGCTTGTCACTGCCGCCGTAACCGCGCAGGTCGACGGCGACCGCCCGGTAGCCCGCAGCGCTCAGCGAGGACAGCTGCTCTCGCCATGTCCACCAGAATTCGGGAAAGCCATGCAGCAGCAGGACCAGGGGCCCGTCTCCGCTCTCTGCGACGTGAAAACGCGTCCCGTTGGCACTGACAGACCGGTGCGACCAGGGACCTTCCACGTATATCGACGCGCCGCCATTCGCGGACATTCGGTCACCCTGCTCCGCGTGCGGGCTGAGGCACGGCGTCATCGTCGTGCCGGAGCACCGCGAGGTCATCCTGGACGGTCCGCCTGGTCTCCTTCAAGCCGCTGAGCTTGCTCACCTTTCTGGCTCCGATGAGGACGGCCAGGCCAGCCAGCAGGATGCAGGTGCCGGACACGATGAGGAACGCGGCCCACGGCCAGATGCCGAGGGCTATCAGGCCATAGGCGAACGCGAAGCAAAGCAGCACGAGCACGAGACAGCCCACGAATGCGGCGACCACGAGCAGCGCTGCCCCAATTCCCAGGCGCCGCATGTCTGCTTTGAGCTCAATCTTGGCCAGTTCGAGTTCGCATCTGACTAGCCGACTTACGTCCTTGACGGCAAACGACACCAACTCGCCAACGGAAGCTTCGCGAGCACCGTCCGTTCCAGGCTTGACTGCCGGTTCGGCCATCTGAGCTCTCCCCTCTCGGGCTGTCGTGTCAAGTCTCGCTCATTGCCTGCCGCGGCCCTTGCACCGCCGTCCATTCTGGCGCGCCGGGCGGCGAGCGCCGCTGCGGGAGACAATAGCGGCAGATGGATCTTGATGATGCGGCGGTGCCGCTGCGCGCATGATGAGCTCGCGCAGCGGGCAGCCCCGGGAGCCCTCCTGAGACGCGACTGGAGCCGTCCGGCGGGGGCGGGGTCCACGCGGCCCCGGGCGGTCTCAGCGGGCGGCGTGTCGCTGCGGGCGGCAAGCCTGCGCGGGCCGGTCGCAGCGGGCGGCAGGTCTCTGTGGGCGGCAAGTCTGCGTGCGCGGCAAGTCTGGGTGGCAAGTCTGCGCGGGCCGGTCGCTGCGGGCGGCCAGCTATCGTGAGCGGGCCGGGAACGCGAGCGGCGCCCCGGTTGGGGCGCCGCCGCCTGCCACGTCAGGCCGGGTTACCAAGCGGGCACCTTCTCCGCCGGGGCAGGAGCCCAGCTGGCGCGCCGCCTAGTCGCGTCGCACCGGCCGCTGGACCCGCTACCTCGGCACGCCTCCCGCGGCTGGTCGCCCGTGGGTACCCGGTTGCCGTGCCCGGACATCTCGTCCGTGACACCTTTGTACGACGGATCCGCGGCCTTGAAAAGCCCTTGGCGTAACCAATTCGTTATCTCGATTGATCACCGCCGTCACATGCCCTGAACTGGGGGGATCCTGCTGGCCTTGACGTAGCTTGACATGCTGGCCGGCCTGGCGGCGAGGCGGCCGCCGAAGGTCAGTACAGGCCAGCGGCGTTCACGGGCGATTCTCCGGAGGGCCCGGTCAGGATTGACAGCGTGCGGGTGACCCACCGCTTCAAGCAGCGGCAGATCTGTCACCGAATCGCTGTAGGCGTAGCAGTCCGGCAGCCGGTAACCGCGCTGTAAGGCCAGTTCCCTGACCTTGTCGGCCTTGGCCTCGCCGTACGCCCAGAACTCCATCTCTCCGGTGTAGCGGCCGTCGGCCACCGCCATCTTGGTGGCGATGACCTCAGTCGCGCCAAGCCAGGCGCCGATCGGGCCCACCATCTCCTGGCCAGAGCTGCTGACGACAATTACGTCCTGCCCGCTGTCGCGGTGGCTGGTGATCAGCCGGTGGGCCTCCGCGTACACATGCGGGAGGATGATCTGATCCAGGTGCCGCGCGACGATCTCGCTGACCCGGTCCGCCGGCCAGCCGCGGCACAGCGCGCCGACCTCGCGCCTGATCCGCTCCATCCGCTGGTGATCAGCGCCGTTCAGCCGGAAGATAAGTTGCCCGAATGCACTCCGGAAAGCCTGGCTCCTGGTGATCAGGCCATGCCGGTAGAAGGAGGGACCGAACGCCAGCGTGCTCGATCGCGAGATGATTGTCTTGTCGAGATCGAAGAAAGCGGCAATGGCCTGGCTTCCTCCCTCGACGGAAGTGCCCACGATCCGGCAGCATAGAGGAAGAGGCTTGCCGCGAGGTTGCCTCTTGCTGACTGGCTGGATGACTGGCTGGTAACTTTGGCTCGCTGCACGTAGGCTTTCATGGGTGACGGAACCGGCTCTACCCCCCCGGAGCCGGACCGTACGGCGACCCCCGCTCTCCCCCCCGGCGGGGGTCGCCTCATGTCCCGAGAAAAATGGCACGTGCGTGGTGCCTTTACCTCCGCCAGTTGCGCGGGGCTCAGGTCGGCTCGGAGCCGTTGCGGCTGCCGCCTAGCAGGCACTGAAGGAGCAGTGCCGCGCCTCGCTTAGACAGCGGTTCATTGCCGTTCCCGCATTTAGGTGATTGGATGCAGGACGGGCATCCGGCTGCGCACTCGCAGCAGGCGATCGCTTCCGCGGTCGCCTGCAGCCAGTCCCGCGCGGCCCGGAAGCCGCGCTCGGCGAACCCTGCGCCCCCGTCGTGCCCGTCGTAGACGAAGACGGTCAGCTGCCCGGTCGCGGGGTGGAGATCAGCGGAAACGCCGCCTACATCCCAGCGATCGCAGGCGGCGACCAGCGGCAGCAGCCCGATCGAGGCGTGCTCCGCCGCGTGCGCTGCACCGCCCAGGTCAACCTGAAGGCCGGCCAGCGCGGCCCGCTGGCGGGGCGAGATCGTCCACCACACAGCCCTGGTCCGTAGCGTCCGCGGCGGCAGGTCGAGCGGTACCTCGCCGATCGGCTGCCCGGTCTCGAGGCGACGCCGGACGAACGACACGACCTGGCGAGTCACCCGGACATCACCGAAGTGCACGTGCGCCTCGCCCCACCGAGACACAAGTGCGGTGGCGTCGACCTCCACCCGGGTCAGCTCCCGCGCCGAGGTGGCGTAGCCGGGATCGGCCCCCTCGACGAGGGCCACCCGCTCGTCCAGGTCGAGTCTGCTGACCAGGTACATCTCGCCCTGATGCGGGTAGACGGCACCGGAGTGCGCCAGCACGTGGGCTGACGGCTCGTCCACAGTGCCGACGAGCCTGCCGGTGGCCGCCTCCACGATCCTGACCGGCGCGCCGCCGGTGCCGCGTAGCCCGGCCTGCGGCGCCCGGCCGCGGTGCGTCCAGTACCACCGGTTCCCGCGCAGCCGGAGCATTCCCGCGCGGCGCAGGCTGTCGGCGACACCAGGGGCGGCCGCCCCGAACATCCCGATGTCCGCATCGGTCAGCGGCAGTTCCGCGGCGGCCGCGCGCAGGTGCGGCGCCAGCACGTACGGGTTTCCTGGATCGAGGACGGTGGCCTCCACCGGCTGGTGCAGCAACGCCTCCGGGTGATGCACCAGGTAGGTATCCAGCGGATCGTCGCGGGCGATGAGGACGGCTACCGCGGCCCGGCCGTTCCGCCCGGCCCTCCCGGCCTGCTGCCAGAGGGCTGCCCTGGTCCCAGGCCAGCCGGCGATCAGTACCGCATCAAGCCCGCCGATGTTGACACCGAGCTCGAGCGCGCTGGTGGTGGCCAGCCCGGTGATCTGGCCGGTGGCTACGGCCGCCTCAAGCGCGCGCCGGTCCTCGGCCAGATACCCGGACCGGTACGCCGCCACCTTCGCGGTCAGGTGAGCCGCGCCCGCGTCGGCGAGCGCCCGGCGCGTGCCGAGTGCTACCGACTCGGCGCCGCGCCGCGATCTGACAAAGGCCAGCGCGGGGATGTTCTCGATCATTAGGTCCGCGAGCAGCCCGGCCGCCTCGGCCGTGGCGGTCCGCCGTACCGGCGCGCCCGCCTCGCCGCGAAGCGTCGTGAGCGGCGGCTCCCAGAGCCCGAAGGTCACCGGGCCGCGCGGGGCGCAGTCCGCGGTGATCGCCTCGGCGGCCAGCCCGGTGAGCAGCCGCGCGCATCGTTCCGGTTCGCTGATCGTGGCAGAGGCCAGGATGAATACAGGTTCCCGCGGTGCGGCCAGGCCGCCACGGTGATGCGCGGCGATCCGCCGGAGCCTGCGCAGGACCTGGGCGACGTGCGATCCGAACACGCCACGGTACCCGTGGCACTCATCGATGATCACGTATCGCAGCCGCCGGTAGAAGCCGTCCCATCGCGCGTGCCGCGGCAGCAGCGAGTGATGCAGCATGTCCGGGGTCGTCAGCAGGTAGCTGGCGTGCGACCGGGCCCAGGCCCGCTGCGCGGTCGGCGTGTCGCCGTCCAGCACGGCCGCGCGTACTCCGGGAATCCCGAGCGCCTGGACCGTCCGCAGCTGATCCGCCGCCAGGGCCCGGGTCGGGGCCACGTACAGGGCCGTGCCGCCGTCCAGCACGCCGGTCAGGGCGGGCAGCAGGTAGCCGAGCGACTTTCCCGACGCCGTCCCGGTCGAGATGATGACACTGCGGCCGGCCTGCGCGCACTCCGCCGCCGCAGCCTGATGTGCCCATGGTCCTGGCACGCCGGCCTGCCCGAGCGCCTCGGTCAGCTGGCGCGGCACCCAGGCTGGCCAGTCAGCCCGGCGGCCCTGCCTGGCGGGCAGGTTCTCCAGGTGGATGAGCCTTCCCGACCGGGCGCCGTGCTCCAGGATCCGGACCGCGCCAGGCGCCGCCGCCGCAGCACGAACCTGCTGGCAGGCCGGCTCGACAGCGACTGCGCGGGGGGCAGCATGACAGGCCCCGGCGGCGGCGGCCGTGGCATTGACCTGGCCCGGCCGCCCGGCAGGGATCACTGGCTCGTCGGGGACGAGCGGCGCCGTCGAGGGCATCAGGTTTCAGTGTGTCATCACGACGCAAGGTGCCTCGAACCCTGATCTGGTATAGACATGACCTCAGAGCGTGATTGAATGCGCGACGGGAGTACGCACGATCCCGGGTTTCCGGATATGGCTCGCCCGCCCGCTCAGACGATGGCCGCATGGCGCTGGAGGATTTTGTGGATCTGAAGTTGGATCACCACACCAAGGATGGAATCGAGATCGTCGACGTGGAAGGCGAGATCGACGTCTATACCGCGCCGCGCTTGCGTGAACTCCTGATCGAGCTGGTCAACAGTAGTCACTTCCAGCTCGTGGTGAACATGGAGAAGGTCGAGTTCCTCGACTCAACGGGGCTCGGAGTACTGGTCGGGGGCCTTAAGCGGGTCCGGGCCCACGACGGCTCGCTGGACCTGGTCTGCACGCAGGAGCGGATTCTCAAGATCTTCCGGATCACCGGTCTCACGAAGGTCTTTGGCATCCACGACACCGTGGACGAGGCCATCGCGGCCCGGAAATCCGAGAAGTAACCGTCGGCTGATGCCCCGAGATGCCAACGGTTGAAGTCAGCTTCACCCCCCTGCCCGCCCACGTACGCACGGCCCGGCTGGTGGCCACCGCAGTGGCTCGGCGCAGCGGAGTGTCAGAGGCGCTGCTTGACGAGGTCAGGCTGGCGGTCGGTGAGGCATGCTCGCGTGCCGTCGAGGCCCAGCGGCTGCACTGCCCGGCTGAGCCCGTCAGGATCTCGCTGACCAACGGAGCAGGACGGTTCGAGGTCGAGGTCACCGACACGGGCGCCGCCCCGGGCGCGGTCAAGGGCGTACCGGGCGGAGCTTCCGCTGGGCGGCCCCAGGGCTTCGGGCTCGCGGTCATCGCCGGGCTCGCCGATGATGTGCAGATCAGCGAGTCTGCTGTCGGCACGAGCATCCGGATGAGCTGGCCATCGGATGGCCTGCCGCCCTGACAGACCGGGCGCCGACGTGGCGCCTTGCGGCGCCGGGCGGCGGCCGGATGCGCGGCGCCGCACGGCGTAACTGTGCGCGAGCCCTGCCTGACTAGCGGCTGCGGTGGCACCGACAACCGGACCCGCATTACCATTCAGTGGCCCGGATGCGTAGACTCCCGGCACTGCCGTGGCGGCTCTCGTCGAGCGTTTCGGTGTGTCACGCGTGCGTGCAGCGACATAAGCACTGGGCGGGAGCGGCGAGGAAAGCTCGTTGCCCTGTCAAGGAGGACAGATGTTGAGGCTCAACCTCGCCCTGGCGAGCGGCGGGCCCACGGTAACGGGCAGCAACCTGACCTGGGTTGTGGTCGTGGCCGCGGTTGCCCTCGCCGCTCTCGTGGTGGCTGGCTTGCTGGTCAGGGAAGTTCTGGCGGCGAGCCAGGGGACCGCGAAGATGCAGGAGATCGCGACGGCGGTCCAGGAGGGCGCGGCGGCCTACCTCAGGCGCCAGTTCAAGACCATCGGCGTCTTCGTGGTCCTGATCTTCTTCGTGCTCCTGCTGCTGCCCGCGGTCAACGAGTCGGTCCGCTGGGGCCGCAGCGGTTTCTTCCTGGTGGGTGCGCTCTTCTCGGCTACCACCGGGTTCACGGGGATGTCGCTGGCGGTGCGCGGCAACGTACGGGTGGCGGCGGCGGCCCGCGAGGCAGGCGAGCGGTCCGCGATGCGGATCGCGTTCCGCACCGGCGGCGTGGCCGGGATGTTCACCGTCGGGCTCGGCCTGTTCGGCGCGGCGCTGGTGGTCATCATCTACAAGGCGAACGCCTCCAGCGTGCTGGAGGGCTTCGGCTTCGGCGCGGCGCTGCTGGCGATGTTCATGCGGGTCGGCGGCGGGATCTTCACCAAGGCCGCTGACGTCGGCGCCGACCTGGTGGGCAAGGTCGAGAAGGGCATTCCCGAGGATGACCCGCGCAACGCCGCCACGATCGCCGACAACGTCGGCGACAACGTTGGCGACTGCGCGGGGATGGCGGCCGACCTGTTCGAGTCGTACTCGGTCATGCTGGTCGCCGCGCTGATCCTGGGGGTGCGGGCGTTCGGTTCGCAGGGCCTGGTCTTCCCGCTGATCGTCCCGATGTGCGGCGTCATCACGGCGGTGATCGGGATCTTCGTCGTCGCGCCGCGCAAGAACGACCGCAGTGGCATGACCGCGATCAACCGCGGCTTCTTCATCTCCGCGATCATCTCCCTGATCCTGGTGATCGGCGCCGCGTTCATCTACCTGCCGTCCAGTTTCAGCCAGCTGAAGGGCGTGACCGGGGTAGACGCCCGCTCGATCCTGACCCACGTAGGAAACCCGCGCCTGCTGGCGATCGGCGCGGTCCTGATCGGCCTCGTGCTGGCCAGCGCCATCCAGCTGCTGACCGGGTATTTCACCGAGACCACCAGGCGCCCGGTCCGCGATATCGGCGAGAGCTCGCTGACCGGGCCGGCGACCGTCATCCTGGCCGGGATCGCGATCGGGCTTGAGTCGGCTGTCTACTCGGCACTGCTCATCGGCGGTGCCGTCTACCTGGCCTTCCTGCTCGGTACCGGGAATGCGACCATCGCGCTGTTCGCGGTCGCACTGGCCGGGACCGGGCTGCTGACCACGGTCGGCGTCATCGTCTCGATGGACACCTTCGGCCCGGTGTCGGACAACGCTCAGGGCATCGCCGAGATGTCCGGCGAGTTCGAGGGCGAGCCTGCCACGGTGCTCACGCACCTGGACGCGGTCGGCAACACCACCAAGGCGATTACCAAGGGCATCGCGATTGCCACCGCGGTGCTCGCGGCGACCGCGCTGTTCGGCGCGTACCGCACGACCGTCGAGACCGCGCTCGGCAAGGCCGCGGGCACGTTCAGCCTGTCGGTGGATCATCCCAACGTCCTGGTCGGCGTCATGATCGGCGCGGCCGTGGTGTTCTACTTCTCCGGGCTTTTGATCATGGCGGTCGGCCGGGCGGCCGGCCAGGTGGTGTTCGAGGTCCGCGAGCAGTTCCGGACCCATCCGGGGATCATGGATTACACGGAGAAACCCGAATACGGCCGTGTGGTGGACATCTGCACCAAGGACTCGCTGCGGGAACTCGCCACGCCGGGGCTGATGGCGGTGCTGACGCCGATCGCGGTCGGCTTCGCATTTGGTTACGCGCCGCTCGGCTCGTTCCTGGCCGGAGCGATCGCCGCGGGCGCGCTGATGGCTGTCTTCCTGGCCAACTCCGGCGGCGCCTGGGACAACGCGAAGAAACTGGTCGAGGACGGGAACTACGGCGGCAAGGGCTCGGAGGCGCACGCCGCGACGGTGATCGGCGACACTGTGGGCGACCCGTTTAAGGACACCGCGGGACCGGCGATCAACCCGCTGATCAAGGTCATGAACCTGGTCTCGCTGCTGATCGCGCAGAGCGTGGTGGAGTACAGCCACAACTCGGGGCTGCGGACCGGGGTCGCGATTGGCGCGGTCGCGATCGTGGTGGCCGCGATCGTCATCTCCAAGCGCCGCTCCACGAACATCGCGTCGGGCGGCCCTGAAGTGCCCGCCGCCCCGGCAGACACCGAAGGCCCCGGGAAGACAGCAGCGGCCGCCTGAGCCGGGGGATTGGCAGGTAAGCTCCGCGTGCCTGCGCGGCGTTTGCCTTGACGTGGCCCACGATGGTTCCCATGGGAGCGGGACCGCGGCTCATCGTGATGCGTCATGCGCAGGCAGGCGACCTACCCGGCGGCCCGGACGCCGAACGGGCGCTGCGGGCGCGGGGCAGACGCGACGCGGCAGCGGCAGGTGCCTGGCTGCGCGCGCACGAGTTCGTGCCCGACGCAGTGATCTGCTCCGCAGCACGGCGCGCCCGCCAGACCTGGCTGCATGTCAGCGCCGACCTCGGCGACGGAATCGAGGTCAGCAACGATCCCCGGCTGTACGACGCGAGCGCTGAGCAGCTCGTTGCGATCATCAGGCAGACCGGGCCTGAGGTGCGGACGCTGATGTATGTCGGCCACAACCCGGCCGCGCAGCAGCTCGCGGCGGCCCTCACCGGGCAGCGGCAGGAGTTCCCTTCAGCCGCTATCGCTGTCATCGAGCTAGCCGGGAACTGGGCGAGCGCCGCGCCCGGCGCCGGGAAGCTGGCCGCATCGTGGGCACCCGTTGCCGGACCCTGACGCGTCACCGCGCCGAAGCGGCTGGACGTCCCCGGCCACGGTGCACCATGACCCGGGGGAAGGGTCGCATCGAAACGTCGTTACCAGGCCGTCGTCCCGGACGTAGCTCCTGACCGGCGGACCGCTCTTAGCCAGCAGCCGCCACATCGGAGCCGCCGGCTCCGGCCAGAGCCGCGTCCTCCGCATCGGCGGCCTCGACGTCGTCCCTGGAGATGCCGAGCAGATAGAGGATGGCGTCCAGGTGCGGGACGCTGAGCGAGGCGTCCGCCGCTTCGCGGACAGCCTGCTTGGCATTGAACGCGATCCCCAGCCCGGCGGCCGCGATCATATCGAGATCGTTCGCTCCGTCGCCCACCGCGACCGTCTGACTCAGCGGGACGCCGACCGTCGCGGCGAAGTCCCGCAGGGCCTGCGCCTTACCGGCCCGGTCGATGATGGGGCCGGTCAGGCGGCCGGTCAGCCGGCCGCCTGACACCTCAAGGGTATTGGCGGCCGCATAGTCAAGGCTGAGGTCGGCGGCGAGGCCATCGGTGAACTGGGTGAAGCCGCCGCTGACGATCCCGCATCGGTAGCCGAGGCGGCGCAGCGTGCGGATCAGGGTGCGCGCACCAGGAGCGAGCCTGAGTTCCTCGCGGACCGCAGCCAGCGCGCCTGAGTCGAGCCCGGCGAGCATCGCGACCCGTTCGCGCAGCGCCGCCGCGAAGTCAAGCTCGCCGCGCATGGCCGCCGCCGTCAGCTCGGCGGCCTGTGCCCCGCATCCAGCGCGCGCCGCGAGCAGGTCGATCGCCTCGCCTCTGACCAGCGTTGAGTCGACGTCCATGACGACAAGCCGCATCGCGCGGCGGTGCAGGCCGCCGCGCTGGACGGCGATGTCCACCTGCTGCGCGACCGACTCGCGGGCCAGCGCCGTGCGCAGCATGCCCGGCTCGGCGCCGGATACCTCGAACTCGATACAGGTGACCGGGCGGTTCGCGAGCCTCGCGATCCGGTCGATATTCGCTCCGCTCGCGGCTATCCGCCCGGCGATGGCAGCGATGGCGGCGGGTGCGAGCTGGCTCCCAAGGACGGTCACGTGCAGGCGGCCGCGCCGTCGCTGCGGCTCGCCTGAGCCGGCGGTGATCTCAGCCTCAAGGTCCAGGTCCGCGGCGGCCGCTGTCACTTCCCGGTGGATCGCCGTCAGGTCCAGCTCGCTGTCGCAGGACAGCAGCACGCCAAGCACGAGGCGACCGCGGATGACGACCTGCTCGACATCGAGCACGCTGAGCCGGTGTGCCGCGAGGATGGCGAACAGCCGGGAGGTGACGCCCGGCCGGTCCCGGCCGGTCAGCGTCACCAGCAGGGTTATCTGGGGATCAGGCATGACGCAGTCAACGCTACCTGGCCGGGCTGGCCATGAAGGCCGTCGCCTCGCCGGGCGTCGGCCTCGCCTCGCCGTGCGGTCCGGCCGCCGTCCGGCCGTCTCCCGAATCGCTGTCGGCAATGGTCGCGGCTGTGGGTGCTCGAGACCGTTGTGGCCTGTGTGACCTTCCCGCAACAGCCGGTGACGAACTGCGGTTTTGGCGTCGGGACTGGGGGTACGCGGGTCCATACGGACCCGGGCAGGAGGCGTCGCATGGCCGACCATCATGTGCATCAGCGCGTCGAAGTCAGCGACGATGACCGGACGGTCGCCGCGGCGGAGGTGATCACCACGGGAAGATCCGGCGGAACCGCCCGGGCATCGCTGCGCGCCGAGGCCGGGCACATCACCCCAGGGCGCCGGGCGAGCCTAGTCGATGCCGTCCTGGACCTTCCCGAGGTGCGGGACAGCGCGCGCCTTGAGGCGGCGTTCCCGCTCGGCGATAGCGAGTCACTCCATCGGCTTCAGGAGCGCTGCAAGGATGTCAGTACCCGCCCGGCGGGGGGGAGTGCGCTCTTGGATGCGAGCCTTCCGCCCGGCGCCGCGGCGCCGGAGCCAGCCTGCGAGGTACCTTCCGAGTGATGTGCTCAGCCGAGCGTCAGCTGACCGAGAGCCGTCAGCTGCCTGGACGGCCGCCAGAGCGTCAGGGCAGCAGCAGGTGCAGGTCGCCGAACTCGTGCCAGAGATACCTGCGCTCGATGGCCGCCGCGTAGCACCGGCTGAGCAGCTCTGGGCCGTGGAAGGCGGCCAGCATCCGCAGATGTGACGAGCGGGGTTCGTGCAGCCCGGTGAGCAGCCCGTCGACGGCCTGCAGCCGGTGCTCTGGCGTGACGACATGGTCCGTCCACCCTGCGGAAGGGGCCACGGCGGGACGCACCGGATCGGGGCTCGCCAGCGCCGCGGTCTCGAGCGCCCGGACGACCGTGGTGCCAGCGGCGATCACCCGGCCGCCATGTTGCCTGGTCAGGTTCACCAGCCGGGCGGCGGGCGGCGGCACGTCGTAGGGTTCCGGGTACGGTTCCTCGCCGCCTTCCAGCGACGAGACGCCGGCGTGCAGGGTGACGGGCGCGATCGTGATGCCCCTCGTGACCAGGGCGGTGACGATCTCGGGGGTGAACGGCCGGCTGGCGCTCGGCATCTCAGCGCTGCCCGGCCGCGTGGCGAACACCGTCTGGTACGAGTCGATCGGCCACGCCCGGTCGACATAGGAGTACCTGATCGGGCTGCCGTGGCGGAGCAGGTACGGTACCACCGCGGTGGACAGCCGCGCCCGCCACAGCCGCTGGGTGAACCTCTCGGTGAGGCTCAGGTCGGCGCCGCCGGGCAGGCCCAGCCGCTGGCCAGGGGTCCCGCCACGGTAGGGGATGGTGGCCGCGCCGTCCGCCGCGCGCAGCTCGACCAGCCAGTCGCCGTCCGGCAGCGGCGTAGAGAAATGCACGACGAGGCCGTCCGCGAGGCCGTCCGCGGGCCGCACGGCGGCGGGCAGCGTGGCGGAGGTGTTGACGACGATCAGGTCGCCTGGCAGCAGCAGGCCGGGCAGTTCCCCGAACGCGTGGTGGCTGATCTCGCCGGTCGCCCGCTTGCTGACCAGCAGGGCGACCAGGTCCCGCGCCGCGTCTCGCGCTTCGGGCGGCTCGTGTGCCTCCAGGCCGGCGGGCAGAACGAAGTCGACGGTCATGCGCCTGCCCCCGACGGCATCAGGTCGGTGGCACGGTACCGGCCGCTCGGCATCCGTTCTGCTAGCAATCTTCTGAACGCCGGGACGACGGCCGAAGGCAGCTGGCGGTCCGAGATGTCCTCCCCCGGGAAGGCCTGCTGGTGCATGCGGGTACGCAGGTCGCCGGGGTCAACCCACCAGACCCGGACCGCGGTCTCTTCCGCGGAGAGCACATTGCACGCCTGCTCAAGCGCCGCTTTCGCGGCGCCGTACCCGCCCCAGCCTGCGTAGGCCTCGACCGCGGCGTCCGAGGTGATGGACAGCACGGCACCGCCGCGGCGGCGCAGGTCAGGCAGGAGCAGCTGGGTGAGCGCCAGCGGGGCCAGCACATTGACCTCGAACGCGGTCCTGAGGTCACCGATCGGGTAGTCGGCGATCGGCGGTAGCGGGCTGGTGCCCAGCGTCCCGGCGTTGTTGATCAGCAGGTCGGGGCCGCCGAGCTGACCGGCGGCCCGGCGCAGGGTCACCAGGTGCGCCGGGTCTGTGATGTCGCCGGGCACCGGGGTCACCGTCGCCCCGTGGGGCAGGCAGGCCGACGCGGCCCGCAGCGCCGCCCCGTCTCTCGCGCCGAGCACCAGCGCGTACCCGTCTTCCGCGAGCCCGCGGGCGAGGGCGAGGCCGAGGCCACGGGAGGCACCGGTGATCACGGCAGTCTTGAACTCATTCATGCTTTTAACGGTAGGAACACCGCCGGTGTGGCGCATCGGGCGCCGGTCCGGTCCGGCCTGGTCCGATGGTCCTAGGACCGGCGGCCGATCCGCTCGGGACGGGACGCCGGTAGCGTCGGATCGTGGGCGATGAGCGAGGGCGGCCGGGCCGGACGATGGCCGGCCGCCAGGACGAGGTCCTGCAACAGGTCAGCCAGGTGGTGCTGGCAGTCGCGCGGCAGCTGTCCACCCGCGACGTGCTGCAGGTGATCGTCTCATCAGCCCGGTCGCTCGCTAACGCGAAGTACGCGGCGATCGGCGTGCCTGACGACCACGGCTCGTTCGCCGAGTTCGTGGTGGACGGCATCCCGGAGCACCAGCGCAAGGCGATCGGCCCGCTGCCGCGCCAGCACGGCCTGCTCGGGGTCCTGCTCCGCGAGGGCCAGCCGCTGCGGCTCGACGACATCCGCGCCGATCCCAGGTTCGAGGGCTGGCCGTCCGCCCATCCGGAGCTGGCCGACGTACTCGGCATGCCGATCAAGGACGGCGCGGAGGTGCTCGGTGTCATCTTCGCCGCCAGCAAGCGCGACCCAGGCGGCTTCACCGCGCATGACGAGCAGCTGCTCGGGCTGTTCGCCGCGCACGCCGCGATCGCCTTGACCAACGCCCGGCTGTACGAGCGCGGCCGGGAGCTTTCGGTGCTCGAGGAGCGCGCGAGGCTGGCCAGGGAACTGCATGACGCGGTCTCGCAGAAGTTGTTCAGCGTCAGGGCGAAGGCACATGCGGCAGCCGTCCTCGTATCGAGGGACCCGGGCCGCGCCGTCGCGGAGATGGAGAGCGTGGCCGCGCTCAGCGGGCAGGCGCATGCCGAGCTGCGCGCCGTCATCGACGGCCTGGCCCCGCCTGACCTGTCCGCGGGCGGGCTGGCCGGGTCGCTGCGTAGCTATGCCGTGCTGGCGGGACGGACCTACGGGGCCCGCGTCGCTTTCGAGGCCCGTGAGCTGCCCGCGCTCGGTGCGCAGCGGGAGACTGCGCTCTATCGCGTCGCGCAGGAGGCCCTTCATAACGCGCTCAGGCACGCGGGCGCGGACGAGATCCGCGTGTCGCTTTTGGTGTCGCCGCCGGGGCGGCAGCGGCGGGTCGTCCTCGAGGTCACTGATCGCGGCCGCGGTTTCGCGCCGGACGCGGCTCCTGTCGGTCTTGGCCTGGCCTCGATGCGGGAGCGCGCCGCGGCAGCGGGCGGAACGCTCACGATACGTTCGGCGCCGGGGAAGGGAACGCTGGTGCGGCTGGCGGTCCCGGTGGCAGCCGCCGGCCCGGTGCGTCAGTGACCGGGTTGCCGGCCGGTGCGGCAGTGACCGGGGCAGCCGCCCGGCCTGGTGCGGCAGTGACCGGGGCCGGCGCCGCCCGGATCCGGGTGCTGATCGCCGACGATCATCCGGTCGTCCGGCAGGGCCTGCAGGTGCTGCTGAGCGTGCAGGACGACATCGAGGTGGTCGGTGAGGCGGCCGACGGCGCCGAGGCGCTGGCGCTGGCGACGGCGCTCGACCCCGACGTGCTCCTGCTCGATCTCAAGCTGCCGGCCCTTGACGGGGTCGCGGTACTGCGGGAGCTGCGGGACCGCGGCATCAGGGCGCGGGCGCTCGTGCTGACCAGCGCCGCCGTGGGAGCGCTCGTGACCAGTGCGGTGCAGGCCGGCGCGGCCGGCTTCCTGTACAAGGACGTGGATCCTGATGCGCTGGTCCGCGCGGTCCGCTCGGTCAACGACGGGCATACCCTGCTCGCGCCTGAGGCGGCCAGCGCGATCATCGGATCCGGCGCGGCGGGTTCCGCGGTCCGCGGCATCGGCGCCCTCACCAGGCGCGAGCGCGAAATCCTCGCGCAGCTCGCCGAAGGTCTCTCCAACCGGGAGATCGCGAGAAACCTGCTGGTATCCGAGAAGACCGTGAAGACTCATGTCAGCTCGGTCCTGGCCAAGCTTGGCGTGACCGACCGCACTCAGGCCGCGTTGCTCGCAGTCCGGCAGGCCAATCGATAGCCGGACCGCCGATGCCGTAGGTTCGACCCTGATGATGGCGCTTGCTTGGGAGGAGCCGCATGTCGGATGAAGTTCTGCGGCTGCGCGGTGTCGGGATCAGGCATGAGCGCTCGATGCTGCTGCGGGACGTCGACTGGACCGTGCATAGCGACGAGAGCTGGGTGATAATCGGCCCGAACGGAGCAGGCAAGACGACCCTGCTGCAGGTGGCCGGCGCGATGTTGGTCCCGACCGAGGGCACCGTCGAGATTCTCGGCGAGGGACTGGACGAGGGGCTTGACGCCGCCGACGTGATAGACCTGCGGACCAGGATCGGGCTGGCCAGCGCGGCCGTCGCCGACCTGGTACCACCCGCCGAGAAGGTCATCGACCTCGTGCTGACCGCGTCCTACGGGATCCTCGGCCGTAACGCGGAAGACTACGACTCCTTCGACGTGACCCGCGCCGTGGAACTGCTGGACGCGCTGGGCTGCGCGCACCTGATCAGGCGGAAGTTCGCGACCTTGTCCGAGGGCGAGCGCAAGCGTGTCCAGATAGCGAGGGCGATGATGCCCGATCCCGAGCTGCTGCTCCTCGACGAGCCGGCCGCTGGGCTTGACCTAGGCGGCCGCGAAGAGCTGCTCAGGCGGATTTCGGCGCTGGCCCGCGACCCGAGGGCGCCGGCGATCATCCTGGTAACCCACCATGTCGAGGAGGTGCCCGAGGACTTCACCCACGCGATGCTGCTCCGCAAGGGCGCCGTCCTCGCGGGCGGCTCGCTGCACGAGGTGTTCACCCAGCGGAACCTGTCCAGATGCTTCGGGGTGCCGCTGCTGGTCGAGCGCCGCGCGGCGCGGTGGACCGCCCGCGCCGGCCAGCTGTCCTGAAAACGGGCTGGTTCTTTGTACCCCGCTGAGGCGGCCGCCATTTTCGCTGCGGGCGTCGCCGCGGGGGCCATCAACGCCGTTGTCGGTTCCGGATCGCTGATCACGTTCCCGACGCTGCTCGCCTTCGGCTTCCCGCCGGTGGTCGCCAACGTCTCGAACAATGTGGGCCTGGTGCCAGGTAACCTCAGCGGAGCCTTCGGCTACCGGCGTGAGCTGGCCGGGCAGCGCGACCGGCTGGTCCGGCTCGGGGTGGCCGCTGCCGCCGGCGGCCTGGTCGGCGCGATCTTGCTGCTGTCACTGCCAGCGAGCGCTTTCACCCTGATCGTTCCCGCGCTGATCCTGATCGCGTGCGTGCTCGTGCTCATCCAGCCGCGGCTGGGCCCATGGCTGGCAGCGCGCAGGGACAGGGCGGACAGTGATGCTGGCCAAGACGGCGGCACCAGCCAAGATGGTGGCACCAGCCAGGAGGGTCACGCTGGCCAAGACGGTCACGCTGGCCAAGACGGTCACGCTGGCCAAGACGGTCACGCTGGCCAAGACGGTCACGCTGGCCAAGACGGTCACGCTGGCCAAGACGATCACGCTGGCCAAGACGGTCACGCTGGCCAAGACGGTCACGCTGGCCAAGACGATCACGCTGGCCAAGACGGTCACGCGAGCCGTGGCGGTCCGGTGCTAGCTTCCGGGGTGTTGCTGTCCGGCGTTTACGGCGGTTACTTCGGGGCGGCGCAGGGCGTGCTGGTCATCGGGCTGCTGGGCAGCTTCCTCGACGAGACCCTGCAGCGCGTGAACGGCGCCAAGAATGTCCTCGTCGCACTGGTCAACGCTACGGCCGCCGTGGTGTTCATCCTGTTCGCTCATGTCGCGTGGCTGGTCGTGCTCCTGATCGCGGCAGGCTCAACAATCGGCGGCCTGCTCGGCGCGAAGTTCGGCCGGCGGCTGCCGCCGACCGCACTCCGGCTGCTCGTCGTCGTTATCGGGATAACCGCCGCAGTCAAGCTCCTGTTCTTGTGACGACGCCGGCCGGGGCCGGCGAGCCTCGGAACGCCCGTGCCGCGGAACGCCCCCTCCGGCCTCGGTCCCGGTCGGGCCTCGGTCCGGTCCGGCCTCGTTTGGTCCGGTTTCGCCACGCCCGCGTCGGCGTCCGCCCAGGCGGGTAGGACAGACCATGACACAGTCGGCTCGCATTCCATGATCGTGGTCGATCGGTGGGGCTCCGACGCCCCCAAGAATCATGATCATGGAGCCGGAACCGGAACCGGAGGCGGTGTTGGAGCCGGAACCGGAGGCGGTGTCGGAGCCGGAACCGGAGGCGGTGTCGGAGCCGGAGCCGGTGTCGGAGCCGGAGCCGGTGTCAGTGCCTTCCGCCGGGAGCCCTGGAGGCCAGCGATGAAGGGTGACAAGGTCGAGATCGTTATTGACGCGGGTGGCGTAACGAAGACCTACGAGGTCGCCGCCACCCGCGCCGGGCGCCGTGTCGAGGTGGTGAACAGGCGCGGGCTGGTCGAGGTTAGCGAGCTGACCCGGGGCGGGGTGGCGGTCAGGACCGCGCGCTTCATGGCCAGCCGGGTCGTGGCCGTCGTCGAGCACCCCGCGCCGCGGCGGCCAGGCAACGAACCCACCCGCCGGCCGACGCCACATTAGGCCGGGCGCTGCTACGCGGGTAGTCAGCGCGTGCCTTCGCCGGGGCCAGCGCCGCCGGCCGCGGGCGCCAGCAGCCCGGCCGCCACGGCGTTCGCCACCAGGTTCCTCGCATAACGCCCGAGGGACGGGGATCCGTCCTCGATCAGCTCGACCTTCGCTAGCACCTGGTCGGCGGTTATGCCGTGTTCCTGCCAGGTGCCGCCGCCGGCCTTCAGGTTCGCGAGCATCGGCTGCAGCCGGTCCAGGCCGCGGGCGAACCTTGCCTCAGGTGTCCGCCGTTCCTCGAACTCATCCCACAGCCGGCGCAGGCTGGCCGCCTGGTCCTGCGGGAGCAATGCGAAGATCCGGTCGGCGGCGGTTCGCTCGGCCGCTTCCTGCCTGGCCTGTTGCGCGTCGTCCGCGTACAAGAACAGGTCGCCCGCGTCGATCTCGACCAGATCGTGCAGTAGCACCATGGCGGTCACCCGGCCGATGTCGGTGCCGTCCGGCGCGTGCTCGGCCAGGACCACGGCCATCATGGCCAGGTGCCACGAATGCTCGGCAGAATTCTCCCTGCGGCCGCGGCCGCCGGGGCCAGGGCCGGGGCCGGGGCCGGGGCCGGGGCCGGCGCTGGCCAGCCTCGTCTGTCGTAGCACGCTCTTCAGCTGGTCGATTTCGGAGATGAACCGCATCTGCTGATCCAGGCGTTCCATGCCGTCTATTGGATCAGTAAGCGCGGCATGCCGACCTCGCCCCGCCCCGCCAGGCACCCTTCGCGCCACCCCGCCGAGCACCCGTCGCGGAGAGCGTGCGATTCTGTTCGTTGGGGACCCAAAGATGATACGGGGGATACCGGCTCATCAGGCTCGCCCTGGCGGGACATGTGCCAGCCAGGGCGAGCTCCCCCGCCAGAACCCGCCGGACCGGCCAGCCGCGATACCGGGCCGCCTCGGCATCTCCAGGCTGGCCGCGGCCATTACTACTCGGCCCGCAACGCCACCGCTGGCGCGATCCTGGCTGCTACGGTGGCCGGCCCGGCGGCCAGCAGGTTCCCAGCCGCCAGCAGGACGAGAAAACCGAGGGCGAGCGCGGGCACGGGGACGGCGGCCACTGGCACCACGCCTATGGAGCTGGCGAAGCTTGCCCATGCCCAGCGGCCGGCCGCGATGCCCAACGGCATGCCGACGGCGACGGCGATGACGAGGATGGCGGTCGCCTGCCAGGCGACGACCGCCCGGACCTGGCCGCGCCGCAGTCCCAGGGTCTTGAGCAGAGCTAGCTCCTGGCGGCGCCGGCGAACCGACGCGAGCACCGTCAGCACGAGCGAGAGAACGGCCGCCGCTGTCAGGGCGAGGGCCAGCGTCAGCGGCTGGCTGCCCATCTTGGCCGCGCCGCTGACCGCGGCGCCGATCTGGGGCCCCAGCGGATAGGTGCCGCCGGGCGTGCCGTCCGGGCTGGCGGCGGCGATCCTGCTGGCCAGCAGCCGGGCATCGGTGGCATTGGGCACGAGATCGATGGCCGCCGCGGATGGGAAGGCCGCGTCAAACGGGGCTGTCGGCTGCTGCGCACCATCGACCTTGACGCCTTGGATCGCCAGCAGGGTGCTCTCCGGCAGCATCGCGCCGCGGCCAAGCGACACGTGATCCGTGAGGATCACCCCGATGGAGGGCAGCGTCACAGTGCCCACGATGGTGAGGTGACGTCGCGTTTTCCCGGTACCCGCGGTGACCGTGTCTCCGACATGCTTGCCTAGCTGGCGAAGGGTGATCGTGCCCAGCTCGATCTGCCCGGGCCCGGCGATCGGGTGCCCGCTCGTCGTCGGGGGCGCGACCGAGCCGAGGTAGCGCTGCAGGCCGAGGACGGGGATCTCCTGCCCGTCTATGGCAATCTGGGTGAATCCGAAGGCCGACCAGCCGGTCACCCCGGGCTGATGGTCGATCAGCTTGGCCATCACCGCGGGCTGCCAGTTGCCGAAGCCGCCCTGGGAATCCATCAACAGCGTCCAGTTCCATCCGTACCTGACCGGATGGGTCGCCAGCCCGGTGAGGCTCGCGCCGAAGACGAGAGCCATGACTACGGCCGTCACCGCAGCGATGGACCCGAAGAGCGCGCCCCGGACCGTGGTCGGCCGGCGTCCTGAGCCGCGCTCGAGGGCTAGCCGGGTCCCGACCACAGCGGCTATCGGCAGGCCGGACGCAGCCGCGGCCCGGGCGATCACCGAGGGCCGGGCCTGGGGCCGTGCCTCGGCCTGGCGGACCGACCGCCACGCGAGCACGGTCAGCAAGCCGAGCAGCGCTACGACCATGACGGCGGCGCCACCGCCCAGCACCAGCGGATCCGCCTCGACTCCCCGGGCCGGGTCGAACTGCCGGACCGGACCGACCGGAGCCAGCGGCGATACCGCTAGAGCGCCCGCCACCGCCAGGACCACCGCGGTTATCACCACCACGGCGCCCTCTAGGCCGACGGCCATGGTGGCCTGCACCCGGGTGGCGCCCACCGCATGCACGACGGGCATCTCGGCCGCGGACCGGCTCAGCATCTGGGTCAGTGCCTGACCCACGAGGATGAGCATGGCCAGCGCGGCCAGGGCACCGAATATCGCCAGCGCGATTGCCTGCGGCGCGATGGCCTGCTGGACCTCGCGATGAATGGTGTCCAGGCGGCGGATCTCGAGCTGGCTGCGCGAGCGGGTACCTAGCGCGGCGAGCTGGCGCTGGATGGCCGGGATCCCGGCCTCGCCGGTGCGCAGCCGCAGGCCGACCCAGCCGAAGGAGAACTCATTCGCCTGGCGATATCGCGCGGTAGCTGCTGGGGGCAGCACCGCGAGGGCCGCCTCGTCGAACCGGTCCGTCAGCACGGGCGGAGTTTCCGCGATCGCGGTCACCAGGAAGGTCGAGCGCTCGGCGGGAGAGCTCACGCCGGTGCGCAGGTTGACCTTGTAGAACTGATAGGTCACCCGGCCGCCGACGCCCACGCCGAACACCCGGGCGAGCTGGGGGGTGAGCGCGATCTGCCCGGTGGCACCGAGCCCGGGCAGGGTGCCGGCCAGCACGGTCATCCGGTCCTGCCGGAAGTACTCGCCGTCGAAGCTGCCTTCCAGGCCGTTGTAGAGGAATGAGTCGTCGATGCGGCCGTGCACGACCGGATTTGCGTTCAGGCCCAGCCATGCGGCGCTCGACCGGACGCCGGGCAGCGCCGCGATCTCCGGTATCGGCTGAACGTCCGGCGCGGGGATGTTGACGAAGACGTCACTCGAGTTGATCGACTGCAGATAACGGCCATAGGCAGACGCGGTACGGCGGGCGCCCGCAACTGCCCCGAGAGCCACGGCGCCCAGGAGGCCGCCGATCAGCGCCACCGTGAGCGCCACCCGCCACGAGCGCCTGCGGGTCGCCCGCCACCAGTAGACCGCCACGCTCATCGCATCGTCGGCTTCGTGGTCCTGGCGCCCAGGCCCGTGCTCATGGCAGCCATTGTGCGCTGGCCCGGAGCTGCCCCGCAGGAGCGGCCGCACTACTACCGCCGGGAAGCTAGTACCACGAGCGCTTGCCGCCCGGACACGGCGCTGCCCCGCCCCGAGCGCCGCGGCGGGCGGAATCCGGGCGGCCACCGCGGCGGTCCCGGTGGTAGGGCCGTACGACCCGGCCTGAGGCCAGCACCACGGTCCCGGTGTCTGCTTGGTCTGTCCGGCTGGCCTGCGGCGCGCTACGATCACCGCTCGATGGCAAATATCCGGGTAGCGCTGGCCGAGGACAATGTCCTGCTCCGGGAGGGCATCTCCCGGCTGATCGCGGCCAACGAGGACTTCGAGCTGGTTGGCACGGCGGCCGACCTCCCGCAGCTGCTCGCCCTGGTCGCCGAGCAGGACCCCGACGTGGTCGTCACCGACATCCGGATGCCGCCGACCGGCACAGATGAGGGCATCAAGGCCGCAGCCTGGATCCGGGAGCATCACCCGCGGGCCGGCGTGGTGGTGCTGAGCCAGTTCACCGCCCCTGGGTACGCGGTGGCGCTGCTCGAGCACGGCTCGTCCGGCCGGGCTTACCTGCTCAAGGAACGCGTGGGCAGTGTTGATGAGCTGGCCCGGGCGATCCGGACGGTGGCACAGGGCGGCTCGGTGATCGACCCGCTCGTCGTCGATGAGCTGGTCCGGGCCCGGTCACAGCAACGACAGTCCGGGCTGACAGCACTGACGCCCAGGGAGTCGCAGATCCTGGCCGAGATGGCGCAGGGCAAGAGCAACTCGGCGATCGCCGCCGCCCTGTTCGTCACCGAGCGTGCCGTCGAGAAGCACACCAACTCGATCTTCGCGAAGCTGGGCCTGTCGGAGGAGAAGGACGTCAACCGCCGGGTCAAGGCGGTGCTCGTGTACCTGAGCCAGAACGAGGCGAGCTGAGATCCGGATGCGCGCTGGCCGGGAAGGTGACCACACCCCGCTCTGGAAGGCAGCACCCTCGGCGGCGCCAGAGATATGTGCCAGGCTGGAGCAGTGAGCATCCCGCACTCCGTGCTCGTGGTCGATGACCAGGCGCCATTCCGCTCTGCGGCCAAGGCCGTGCTGCGCCGCCTGCCGGGCTTCGAGCTGGCCGGTGAGGCGGCCAGCGGGCCCGAGGCGATCGAGCTAGTCGACAGGCTGCGCCCGGCCCTGGTGCTGATGGACATTAACATGCCGGAGATGAGCGGGATCGAGGCCACCCGCCGGATCATGTCAGCGCATCCAGATGTCATTGTCATCCTGTGCTCGACCTACGATGCCGCCGACCTCCCCCCGGGGGCGGCAGCGAGCGGGGCAAGCGCGTACCTGAACAAGGAGCGCCTGGGTGCCGACATGATCCGCCAGCTGTGGGACGAGCGGAACTCCGGCGCATTCGTCTCCCGCTGACCGGGCTAGCAGGGCTGTTCAGCTGGCAGGGCTGTTCAGCTGGCAGGGCTGTTCAGCTGGCCCGGCTGAGCGCGCCGCGGCGAACCGGCCTGACCAGGCCTCAGAGCAGCGGCACCGAGCCCAGGATCCGGGCGCCGTGACCCGGCTCCGACTCCCACCGCACTGTGCCGCCGATCGCCCCAAGCCGGTCCGCCATGTTGACGAACCCGTGACCGCCGCGCGCGCGCCCTGCGTCGAAGCCCGGCCCGTCGTCGCTGACCGAGAACAGCAGCCCTCCGGAGTCCTCCCAGACCCGCACCTCCACCCGTGACTGCGGCGCGTGCTTGGCGGCGTTCTGCAGCGCCTCGAGGCAGCAGAAGTAGACCGCCGCCTCGATGTCAGGGGAGTACCGGCCGATGCCGTCGGCGGTCACGGTGACCGCCAGCGGGCTCCGGTTACCCGACGCCCGGAGCGCCTCGGCCAGGCCGCTGTCCGCGAGCAGCGGCGGGTAGATGCCGTGCGCGAGCTCGCGCAGCTCCTGGATGGTGCCCTTGACGTCCTCGGCCAGCTGGTCAAGCAGCTCAGCCGCGGCCGACGGATCATCGGCGATGATGTCACGGGCCAGCCGCAGGTTCACCGCCATCGCCACCAGGTGCTGCTGCGCGCCGTCATGCAGGTTGCGCTCCACCCGGCGGCGCTCGGCGTCGCCGCTGGCGACGATGCGGGACCGGGACTGGCGCAGCTCGTCGGCCTGCTTGCGCAGCTCGTCCAGGGTGGTCTGCAGCGCCGTGTCGAGCCGCGCGTTGTGCATCGCGAGGCCGACCTGCCTGGCCAGCTCGGTGAGCACCCGGTCGTCCTCGTCGGAGAAGGTATCAGCGGCGGCGGGCCGTTCGGCGATGATCAGCCCGAGCAGCTCGCCGGCATGGCTGACCGGTGCGACCCTGATCTGGACCTGCCCGCGACCGTCCAGCAGCGCGGGCAGCCAGACCGATGCCCATGCGTTGCCGGAAACGCCGGCCCGGGTCACGACCGCGCGTTCCCGGGCCGTGACAACGACCGACCGTGGTCCGGTGTCGGGCACCGCGGCGGCGCGTTCCAGCACGTCGCCCGCGCCCGTGTAGACCTCGGCGCTGGTCAGCGCCATGGTCTTGCGCAGTGACTCGGCTAGCTGCAGCAGCAGCTCGTCCATGGGGATGGCGCGGGTCAGCCTGCTGCCGAACGTGCGGAGCGTCTCGTCCGGGGCCTCCCTGGCGCCGTAGACGAAGCGGGTGGCCGATGCGACCAGCCGGTCCCTGGCCGGCAGGTACCCGATCGCCGCGACCACCGCCGCCAGCATCGAGAGGCCGAGGATCTCGCGATCCGCCGCGTCGCTCGCCCCGCTTCCGATGCCGAGCACGATGACGAGGTAGATGGCCGCGACCACCGTGGTGAATCCCGCTACCGACAGCACCTGGACTAGCACCCGGCCGCCGTAGGGCCCGAGCGAGCGCAGCTCCCCGGCCATCATGCCGAACGCGAGGAAGGCCCCGCATCCGGCCGCCACGGCGGCGACCGGCCCGGGCCAGCCGACGAGTACGTGCAGGACGACGACAACCAGCGCCGAGTCGGCCGCCAGCACGGCGCCGGCGGCCATCCACTGCATCCGTTGCCGGTCACGCGCGGACGCCGCCAGATAGCGCAGCCGCACCGCCGGGAGGGCGCACGCCGCGGCCAGCGGCCAGGCCAGCGCGGCGGCCCACGCCGGGAACGGGCGCGCGGCGATCGCCAGGGCGATGCCGACACCCAGGGCCGCGGCATAGGCCAGCCCCGCGCCAGCCCTCCTGCCCTGCGTGCCGAGCCGGCCATCGGGCAGGGCGAGCAGCATGTGCACGGAGATGGCAATGACGATCGGCACGGCGAGGGTGGCCACGGCCCGGGCGGCCTGGTGCTGACCGCCCGCCTGGTCCCCGATGCGCGCGGCGGTCAGCGCCACCGACGCCGCCAGCGCGCCGAACGCCACCTGCCAGAGGGCTACCTGCTGCGCGCCGCGCGCGAGGATCGCGCCGGATACCGCGCCGAGCAGGACCAGGCCGAAGGCAACGGCCTGCACTGCGGGGAGCGTGCCCGGCGTCCTGAGCCCGACCACGGCGACCGCGACGGTAATCAGGGGTATCAGCACGCCGGCCAGCAGCCTTCGCGCCGGGCTGCTGCTCCTGGCCGCCGTCACGGCGGCCTGGTCGTCGACGGCTGCGCTCGTCATCATGTCCATCACTCTGCCCTCAGCACGATCGCGGCGGGGGTACGGCCGGCCGCGCGGCCCGGCAGCGCCGCGACGAGGTTGGCCAGGATCAGGGCCGCCAGGGCGGCCAGGGCGATCGAGCCGGCCGGGACCACCGGATCCGGGACGGCCGACAGCTCATGCGCGAACGCCAGCCACAGCAATCGCCCGAACGCGATGCCGGCTGGCACTCCGATCAGCAGGCCGATTACCGCGATGGTGGTGGACTGCCAGGCCACCGCCCCTGCTAGCTGCCTGCGGGTGAAGCCCAGCGTCTTGAGCAGCGCGAAATCCCGCCGCCGCCGCCGGACCGAGGCCACCAGGGTCAGGCCGAGCCCGGCCACCGCCCCGGCCGCCAGGCCGCCGGCCAGCACCGCGGGCATCGCGCCCATGCTCCGGTAGTTCACGATCTCGGCCGGCCGCTGGGCCGCCAGCAGATCGATGGTGTCGGCGATAGACCCGCCGCCGCTGGCGGCCAGTGCCCGCGGCGAGTTCAGCACCGCGGTGAGCTGCGTGTGTATGGCCTGCATCGACCGCAGGCCCGCCGCCTCGCTGACGCCGGGACGCAGCCGGACGAGAATGGCGTTGGGGCCGTTCAGGAGGCTACCGAATACGCCATTGGCATTCCCTGGCAGGATCGCGCTGGCGAACAGCACTCCGGTGCTCATCGAGGGATGGACGCTCAGCACGCCGCCGATCGCCGGCATGACGGCCGTGCCCGCGATCGTGAGCCGGACATGGAAGCTGCCGCTGGACAGCGTCACGATGCCGCCGACCCGCTGGTGCAGCTGAGCCAGCGTGGCCGGGCCGAGGACGACCTCGTGGCTGGTGTCCAGCCCATGCCCGGCTAGCACGTGCGGTGCCACCGCCGGATGCACCGGGGCCGCCATGGCCGGGACGGTCTGGCCGTCGACCTGGACCGTTGCGAAGTACACCCCGGTGCTGGCGGCGACCAGCCGGTCGTGGGCCAGCAGCGGGCCGGCCCACCGGGCGGGCACCGGCCCCCACCCCTGGACCGCGTAGAAGGCGTAGTCGAAGTTCCACCCGTAGAGCGCTGGGTGAGAGACCAGCGTGGTCAGGCTGGCGCCGAAGGTGAGCGTGGCGGTGACCACCGTCATGGCCAGCACCGCCCCCGCGAGGACCGATCGGACCGGTACCGCGGTGCGCCCCCGCCCCGGTTCGAGAGCCAGCCGCAGGCCCTCCACGCCCGCGACTGGCAGCCCGGCGGCCACCGCCGCCCGGCCCGCGGCCGCCGTGCGCTCACGAGCCTGGTCGCGGCCCGCCGCCCGGTGCGGCACCTGGCGGTAGGCGATCACGGCGGCTATACCGGCGAGCACCAGGGCCAGCCCCAGCGCGCCCAGCCCGAGGACCGCCCAGTCGAGATAGATCCCGCGCCCGGGCTCCACCTCCCGTACCGGGCCGAACAGCGAGAACGGCGACAAGGCGGCGGCGACCGCGGCAGCCAGCAGTGCCCCGGCCGTGACGGCGGCCACGATGCCGGGCAGGCCATCGGCCATGATCATCTCCGGCCCGGCGCCGAGCGCCCTCAGCGCCCCGGCGTCGTCGGCCTCTGTCCGTAGCTGCCGGGAGATGGACTGGGTCCCGATGATCAGCGCGGCGAGCCCGGCGATCAGCCCGAACACTGCGAGAGCGATGGCCTCCGGGCGGATCGACCGCTGCGCCTCGGCTTCGATGGCTGAGGTGACGTAGACGTAGAGCTCGGATCCACCGGGCGAGATGTAGGAACTGGTCGCCAGCAGGCGGTTGTATTCCGCGCCGACTTCCGTGTCGTGCCGGCTGCCGCCGTCCAGCCGCAGGCCGACGTCCATGCCGCTGGCACAGCAGGCGGCGAACTCCCGGGCGAGCGCGGGCGTGCCGAGCAGGAAGCCGGTCCGGCCGGCGTCGACGCTGTCCTGCAGCACCTGGGTGTTCAGGACTCCGATCCCGACGACCGTGAGGTCGGCTTGGCCGCGGAAGCCGCCGGAGTTGCTGTCGATCAGCCCGACCCGGAGCCGCGATCCGATGTGCAGGTGGAGCTGTGCGGCCGCGCCCTGGGTGGCCACCACCTCGTCAGCCCGGGCCGGATCGGCCCGCCGTCCCGACAGGATCGTCACCCGGTCCTGACCGGAGTAGAGGCCGTCAGGACCGCCGACGGTGGCGGCCAGCTGCACATGCGCGAGCAGCACGGTGGCCGGCCTCCCGCTCGGGGTCAGGGTGGCCGCGGTCAGCGGCACGGCCACTGCGGCCCCCGCCACGTGCGGCAGCCGGGCCAGCTGGCGCACGAAGCCAGGCGAATACGCCGGCGAGGTGAACGGCTGGACGACGAGATCCGAAGGGTTGGTGCTCGCGAGGAACCTCGGATACGACGAGTCGGTGCGCCGGGCCGCCACCATCGACCCCATCGCCACGCCGCCGACCAGGCCGATCAGCACGGCCAGGGCCAGGTACCCGCCCCACCGGCGGCGGAACGTGACCCGGAAGCGGTACCACGCCAGCCGCGGCAGCGCGCCGCGCGCCGCGGGCCCGGTCACGCTCGCTCCCTGGTTCGGACCTGCATCGCTGCGGCTCATCTCATGCCCCTCACTCGGCCCTGAGCACGATCGCGGCGGGGGTACGGGCTGCGGCGCGGCCGGGCAGCGCGGCGACAAGGTTGGCCAGCGCCAGCGCGGCGACGGCGGCCAGGGCGATGGAGCCCGCCGGGACGACGGGGTCCGGCACGGCGGACAGTTCGTGCGCGAAGGCCAGCCACAGCCAGCGCCCGGCGGCGATGCCCGCCGGCACGCCGACCACCAGGCCGATCACCGCGATCGTGGTGGACTGCCAGGCCACGGCGGCGGCGAGCTGGCCCCGGGTGAAGCCGAGCGTCTTCAGCAGCGCGAAGTCGCGGCGGCGGCGCCGGACCGACGCGATCAGCGTCAGGCCGAGCCCGGCGACCGCGCCCGCGGCCAGGCCGCCCGCCAGGATGGCGGGCATCGCGCCCATGCTCTTGTAGTTCACGATCTCGGCCGGCCGCTGCACCGGCAGCAGCGAGATCGCGTTCAGGTAGTCCCCGGTGTCGCCGATCACCGCCTGCGCCACTGGCGAGCGGCTGTCGGCATTGAGCTGCCGGGTGATCTGCTGCAGTGAGCGCAACCCCGCCGCGGGGCTGACGCCGGGCCGCAGCCGGATGAACATCGCGTTGGGCCCGCTGATCGGGCCGTATTCGGTCAGGTCTCTGGGTGGCACCGCCTGGGTGGAGATGATCGCGCCGGTGCTCAGCGACGCGTGCACACCGATGACGTCGCCGATCGTGGGGAGCGCGGCGGTGCCGACGATCCGCAGTCGCACCGGCGGGACGAGCTGTCCCTCGGACACCGTCACTGTGTCGCCCACCCGCTTGTGCAGCGCGGCCAGGGTCGCGGGCCCGAGCACGACCTGGCCAGGCCCGGTCAGCGTGCCGCCGGTCAGCAGGCTCGGCTTGATCGCCGCACGCGCGGGGGCGGCCATGGCCGGCACCGTCTGCCCGTCAATCTGGACCGTCGCAAAGTAGACCCCGGTGGTGGCGGCGACGTCCGGGTCGTGGGCCAGCAGCGGGTCGGCCCACCGCAGCGGCACCGACCCGTAGCCGTCCACCGAGTACAGCGCGTAGCTGAAGTTCCAGCCGTACAGGGACGGGTGCGAGATCAGCGTGCTCAGGCTGGCCCCGAACGTCAGCGTGGCGACGCCGACCAGCATGGCCAGCACCGTCCCCGCGATGACCGACCGGACGGGGACGGCGGTCCGGCCGCGGCCAGGCTCCAGCGCGAACCGCAGGCCCGCGCCGCCCGAGGCCGGCAGCCCAGCGGCCAGCGCCGCGGTGACCACGCCCGAACCGCCGCCGCCCGCCGCTGCGCGCCGTGCCGTGCGATGCGGGGCAAGACGGTAGGCGACGGCCGCCGCTACCAGGCCGAGGACAAGGGCCAGGGCCAGCACACCCAGGCCGAGCACCGTCCAGTCGGCGTCGATGCCTGGCGCCGGTTCCACCGTGGCGACCGGCCCGAACAGGGTCAGCGGCGACAGCGCGACGGCGACCGCCGCCGCGAGCAGCGCCCCGCCCACGGCCGCGGCAGTGACGCCGAGCAGCCCGTCGGCCATCGTTGCCGCCGGGGCAGCGCCCAGCGCCCGCAGCACGCCGGTCTCCCCGGCGGCC
>JBEKIF010000033.1:0-138632 GCA_050011895.1 Streptosporangiaceae bacterium
ACCAGGAAGCGCCGCATTGCGACATGACCAGGGCCAGACAGACCTCTCCGGTGGCGTCAGCGCAGATGCGGGCGGGGCGGCCGTCGGCTCCAGTGCCAATGTCCTTATCCCGGGCGGCGGCGCGCGCCGCGATCTGCCCGACTGCGGCCAGCTCGCCCGCCTGGGCCCAGGAGCTCAGCCGCCGCCACGATGCCGCTACCCCGGCCAGCGCGCAGTCGTCCAGCGCGGTCGCCGGCGTGGTGGCCAGCCACCCGGCAAGGCCGGGCCCGGGCGGCAGGAACTCCGCGACTCGTCCAGCGACCTCCGCCGTGGAAAGAACCCGTCGCTCACTGGCCAGGATCTCATCTAGCACCGCATCCTGATCTTCGTCGCCGTCCGGCCCAGGGGCACCGGCTACCGCGTCCTTGGCCGTGGCGTCCTTCCCGGCGGCGTCCTTAGCCGATCCTTTCCTGGCCGATCCTTTCCTGGCCGATCCTTTCCTGGCCGACCCCGTCCTGGCCGATTCGCCAGCTGCAACGTCTTCTCCAGGGCCGGGGTCGCGACGGCCGTCGAGCGCGGCCAGCAGTTGCTCGTAGTCAAGCTCCCAGGACCATGACAGGCCGGCTGCGTCACCGTCACAATGCCCGGCTCCGCACTGCGGGCCTGGCCGGGAGTCATCCGATGAGCCATTATCACAGCCTTCGTCCCGTTGCCCAGCTGGACTCGTAGCCGGCCCTTTAACGGGCTCGCCCGCGGGGTCCAAGGGCTCTTGCGGGCTTGGTAACCCTGATGGTCCCGGTGGATCGGCTGGCATCCGGTCACCCCTTGCCGTAGGCCTCTTCTTACTGACTGGCATCGATCAAACTGACTGGCATCGATCAATCGTTATCGATCATAATATCGAGTCCTACTGACATTATCTGACGTGACTAGAAACTTAGTTCGTCAAGTCATAGGGACTGGCAGCCATGCGCCTGGTAACGCTCGCCATCCTGCGGCGGGCGGATCTTGCGCCCAGGCTGCTGCGGCCCGAGGTCATCCCGATGGCGGCGCTCAGCGCGTGCATTGGCCGTCGTGACCGGGCAGCGGATTCTGCGATCAGCCATGGCCAAGCACCGGGTGCGGAACATAGAGCTCCTCAAGCCGCTGCAGCTCTTCTTCGCTGAGCTCAAGCTCCTCCGCGGCCAGGGCGTCGTCCAGATGCCCGAGTTTGGTCGCGCCAACGATCGGCGCCGTCACGCCCGGCCTGTGCAGTAGCCAGGCGAGCGCCACCTGCGCAGGCGGCACACCGCGGGCGCTGGCAACCTCCGCCGCCCGGTCCGCAACGTCGAAGTCGCCGGGAACGCTGTACAGCGAGTCGGCGAACGGATCCGTGCCGGACCTGGTCGTGCGCCGCTCGCCGTCCCTGGTCCGGTTCCCGGCCAGCACGCCCCTGGCCAGCGGGCTCCACGGGATGACGGCAACGCCCTGATCGATGCACTGCGGGATCATCTCCCGCTCTTCCTCGCGGTAGATCAGGTTGTAGTGGTTTTGCATGGAGACGAACCTGGTCCAGCCATGGGCGTCCGCCACCCGCTGGGCCTTGGCGAACTGCCAGGCGAACATGCTGCTCGCCCCGATGTAGCGGGCCTTGCCCGCCCGTACCACATCGTGCAGCGCCTGCATGGTCTCCTCGATCGGCGTCCGGTAGTCCCACCGGTGGATCTGGTAGATGTCGACGTAGTCCATATCCAGCCGCCGCAATGAGGCGTCGATACCGGACAGGATGTGCTTACGGGATAGGCCGCCGCTGTTCTCGCCAGGACCCATCGGCATGAAGATCTTGGTGGCGACGACCACAGCGTCGCGGCTGAACATCTTCGCCAGGAGCCGGCCGGTCGCCACCTCGCTGGCCCCGCCCGAGTAGACGTCCGCGGTGTCGAAGAACGTGATGCCACCGTTGGCCGCCGCCTTCACGATCGGCTCGGCGGCGTCCTCGTCTAGGACCCATGGCCGGTCGCTGTCATTGCCGTAGCTCATCATCCCCAGGCAGACCCGCGACACCCGCAGCCCAGTGGCACCAAAGTTCACGTACTTCACGATGGCATCTCCTATCCACAGCACGCTGACGGCGGTCATCTACGCCAACGACAAGTAGAGCTAAAGCATATCTAGATGAGTGATAATGAGGGAATGGAACTCCGGCACCTGGAGTACTTCGTCGCCGTCGCGGAGGAGCTGTCCTTCACCCGTGCGGCTCGTCGGCTGCACGTTGTCCAGTCGGCGGTGTCGAGCGCCATCCAGAGCCTGGAACGGGAACTCCGGGCTGCCCTGTTCGACCGGGACCGGCACAAGGTGGCACTGACCGACGCAGGCGAGGCGCTGCTCCCCGAGGCTCGCGCGACGCTCGCCGCGGCGCAGGCGGCCGCCGCCGCTGTGGGTGCGGCCCGCGGCGGGCTGCGCGGGACAGTGACGGTGGGCACGATGCTCTACACCGGCGCTCTGGACCTGCCGGAACTGCTTGGCCGGTTTCACGCCACGCATCCTGACGTCGTGGTGCGGCTACGGCTGGCGGCCGCGGGCTCAGCGGGCCTCGCGCGCGGAGTGATTACCGGCTCACTGGATCTGGCGATCGCCTCGCTGCCCGGCCAGCCGCCGGGCGGGCTCACCATCCGGCCGCTCAGCGAGGAACCCCTGCTGCTCGCGTGCGGCACCGGGCACCCGATCGCGGCGCAACCCGGCGTGACCCTTGACCAACTGGCCGGCGAGGCCTTTATCGACTTCCCGCCGGGCTGGGGCAACCGGGCGGTCGTCGACCGTGCCTTCGCGGCGGCCGGCCTGGACCGCCAGGTGCCGTTCGAGGTCGCCGGCTTCGCTGCTGCCGCCGGCCTGGTCCGCACCGGGCTCGGGATCGCCTTCCTGCCGGCCTCAGTGGCAACCGGCCTGAGCGACCTGGCTGTCGTCGAGGTCACTGGCCAAGCCCTGATCTGGGGCATCTCGGTGGCGACGCCCGCGCACCGGCGGATGTCAGCCGTAGCGCGCGCATTCCTCGCGGAGCTGATCGGGGCGGCACCTGCTGATCACCACAGCAGATGACGGTTGACAGGAACCGGCATCACCGTGGCGACATAGCCCGTGTCACGCGGCCGTTAACAGGCCTATAACGCATAACGCAGTGCCTGCCGGTGCCTGGGGCGGTCCGGCAGTATGGCCCGGCCTGACCCGCAGTGCCCCGCCGGACCCTGGGGCGGTCCGGCAGTATGGCCCGGCCTGACCCGCAGTGCCCTGCCGGACCCTGGGGCTGTCCGGCAGTGTGGCCCGGCCTGAGTTTAGGGGTGCGCTCAGGCCGGGCCTTCATCTGACGAGCTCCTGCCCGTTCGGCTAAGCCGCCGGCGGCGCTGGCTCTGCCGGTGCCCCCGGCTGAGCCGCCCGTGTAACAGCCTTGCAACGTCCCTGCAACCGGATAGGCCGACGATCAGGCATCGGATCCAGCCCAATCAGGGAGGCTCGGCATGAGCGCGTTCCAGCAACTGACCCGGAGTGAGAAGATCGCCGGCGCGGCCGGCATCGTGCTGTTGATCGGCATGATCGCGTTCCCGTGGTATCACGTCGGAGTCCCTGGCTACACCATCGCTGGCCAGACCTACGGCGGCGGGAGCTATGACGGCAACGCGCTCTCGGGTCCGGGCTCCTTCTTCAGCGTGGTCGCGCTCATCGTGTTGATCGCGCTGCTGGCCGAGATCGCCATCAGCCGGTTCACCGCTACCCAGCTTCCTGATCTCCCGGTCTCATGGAGCGCCGCCAAGCTGTACGCCGGGATCGGCGTGCTGGCCCTGCTGGTGATCAAGATCCTCTTCCACGTCGGCAACTTTGGCTGGGGCTTCTACACCGACCTGGCGGCAGCCGCGGTGCTCGTCTACGGAGCGGTCGCGATGAGCCGCGCTCCGGCGCCACAGCGGGCGCAGGTAGCCGGCCCGCGGCACAGCTCGATCCAGTAGCCAGGGAACACCGGCCAGCCGCAGGAAGCGCCCGAAGCAGGCAGCCGGCCCCGCACGGGGCCGGCTCAGGCCACGTAGGGCGTCAGGCCCGACTCCGCGATCATCGGACGGCCGGCGGCCTGCCAGCCCTGCATGCCGTCAGCGACGTTCAGCGCCGCCCAGCCGGCGCCGGCGAGTGCCTGCGCCACCCGTGCCGAGCGCGCCCCGGACCTGCAGATCAGGTAGACGTCACTGTCCCTGGGGATCTCCTCGTAACGGGCACTTACCTCGCCCAGCGGGATGTGCCTGGCGCCTGGGGCGTGGCCAGCCATCCACTCGTCGGGTTCGCGCACGTCTACCAGGACCACGTCATCCGGCACCGCTGCCGCGGGCACCTGCGGAACCGGTTCGTTCAGTGTCACTGGGGCTCCCTCCACTGGTCGGCCATCCCCCGGCAAGCTTGCCCTGCCGTTGGCAATCAAGTCATCATTGCCGCGAACGTCACTCTATGCGCGAACTTTCTTACGCAAAGTAAATATCGTCAACAGCGGCGTCTTTCGATCAGCCCATCATGACTGTGCACCCGCAAGCCGTTCGTAGGCCGGGGCCAGCAGGACCGCCAGGTCCTTGCCTCCGGTCCGGACGGCAGGCGGCTCGAGCATCCGCAGCAGCAGGTCAGGAGCTGTCGCGGGAACAGCGGGCAGGCCGCGCAGCCGGGCCGTGCTGAGCCCGGGCGACCAGAAACCGTCGAGGCATTCGGCCAGCTGTGCCGCACGGACATCGATCACCTGCCTGGTCTGCTCTGGCGCGGCGGCCGGGGACCGCCGCAGCGAGGCGAGCAGCGCATCCCGGTCTCGCCCGCGCCAGGAGAGCATGCAGAACGGATCGTCGTCGAACCGCTCGGCGAGCACGTAGCAGACCGCGGCCAGATGCTTGCAAGGGACGCCCCAGTCCGGGCAGGAGCACCGCATGTCCAGGTCATGGTCGGACCGCGGGAAGAGCGGCGTGCCGCAATCGGCGAATACGTCCTCGATCTCGGCGGGCATCTCACCCGCGAGCAGCTTGGCCCGGAACAGGGCCTGCCCGGCCAGGGCCTGCTCTACCCGCTGCCACTGGCTGGTGGTGAGCGGCAGCACCTGGATGCGGACCTTATACGGGGCGGCCCGCGAGCCCTGCACCCTGGCGGTCACATAGCCCGACGAGATCTCTAGCTCGAGCACCTGCCCGGCCCGGGCGTATCGGCGCCCGCGCTGCAGCCTGCCGGTCATCCCGAACGACTCGAGCACGTCAATGAACCGCCTGGACCACCACCGCTCGCCGATAGCGCCGCGCTGGCTGCGGGCCCTGATGCCGCCAGAAACCGCCAGCGGCCGGGACGGCGGGTACCAGCCCCGCTCAGCCCGGCTGTCCTCGCCGCGGCCGATCATTCCGATACCGCTTCTGGCGACAGCGTGATGACCTTGCGCAGGTCGGCGACCGACAGCTCGCCCAGCCAGCTCTCCCCCGTGCCCACGATGCGATCGGCGAGCGCCTTCTTCTCCTCGATCATGACGTCAATACGCTCCTCCAGCGTGCCGACGCAGATGAACTTGCGCACCTGCACGTCGCGAGTCTGGCCAATCCGGAATGCCCGGTCGGTGGCCTGATCCTCGACCGCCGGATTCCACCATCTGTCGATATGGATGACGTGGTTGGCTGCCGTCAGATTCAGCCCGGTGCCACCAGCCTTGAGCGACAAGAGGAAGATCGCTGGCTCCGTTATGCAATTAAACCGGGCAACCATCGAATCCCGTTGCCTCTTCGACGTCCCGCCATGCAGATACAGGACCGGGCAGCCGAGCCGCGCGGCCAGGTAGGGCTGCAGGACCGCGCCGAACTCCGCGTACTGGGTGAAGCAGAGGGCCTTCTCGCCGTCGGCAATGACCTCGTCGCAGATCTCCTCGAGCCTGGCCAGCTTGCCGGACCGGCCAGCCAGCCGGGAGCCATCGCCGAGCAGGTGCGCGGGATGATTACAGACCTGTTTGAGCTTGGCCATAGTGGCTAGCACGAGCCCGCGGCGCTTGATGCCCTCTTCTGCCGATTCGATCCTGGCCAGCATGTCCGTGACGGTCGCCTGGTAGAGGGTGGCCTGCTCGGGCGTGAGGTTGCACCAGACCTTCATCTCCAGCTTCTCCGGCAGGTCGGAGATGATCGATGAGTCGGTCTTCAGGCGGCGCAGGATGAACGGAGCGGTGATCCGCTTCAGCCGCTCCGCGGCTTCGGCGTCGCCGTGCCGCTCGATCGGGACGGCGAAGCCGGTCCGGAACTTCTCGGCCGGCCCAAGCAGGCCTGGATTGGTGAACTCCATGATCGACCACAGCTCGGCCAGCCGGTTCTCTACCGGCGTGCCGGTCAGCGCGATCCTGGAGTCAGCGGGCAGGCTGCGCACCGCCTTGGACTGGCGGGCCGCCGGGTTCTTGATGTTCTGCGCCTCGTCACAGACCACCCTGGACCACCGGATGGCCGCGAGCTGGCCGGCGTCGCGGGCCGCGATGGCATAGGTGGTGATTACCAGATCGGCGGCGGCGAGGCCTTCGGTGAGCTCGGCCCCGGACAGCCGTCCCGCCCCGTGATGCACGTGCACGTTGAGGCCGGGGGTGAACCGCTCCGCCTCCCGCTGCCAGTTGCCCGCCAGCGACATCGGGCAGACCAGGAGCGTGGGCCCGGGCCCCGGCGCGCTGGAACCCGCGTCGCCGGGCGCCGGGCGGAGTTCCCGCTCGTGGGCCAGCAGCGACAGCAGCTCGACCGTCTTGCCGAGTCCCATGTCGTCGGCCAGGATCAGGCCCACGCCTAGCCCGCCGAGAAAGGCCATCCACGCCAGGCCGCGTTCCTGGTAAGGCCGCAGCGTGCCGGTGAACGCCGCGGGGGTGGGTACCGGGGCCAGCCGCCGGTCGGCCTGACCTGACAGCAGGTCAGCGAGCCAGCCGTCAACCTCCACTGCGACGACTGGCAGGTCATCCTCGCCGCGCAGCCCGGCCAGCAGCGCGTCGCCAGCTTGCATGGTCCCTGCGGTGCTGCGCTCAAGGAACCTCAGCGCCGCCTGCAGGTGCCGTTCGTCCAGCTCCACCCACTGCCCGCGGACCCGGACGAGAGGGATCTTGAGCCTGGCCAGCTCCGCGAGCTCGTCAGGGTCCAGTGCCTCGTCACCTACCGCCAGCTCGTAACGGAAGTCGACGAGGTCGCTCAGGCCGAACTTCGGTTCGGCGGCGGCGCCGCTCTGAGTGCCTCTGGACCGGGCCGTGAGCTTGAGCCCCAGCCGCGCCTTGCGCGCCCAATCCGGCAGCAGGACGCCGAAGCCGGCGCCGGACAGCAGCGGCGCGGTCTGGCTGAGGAAGCTGAATGCACCGGCGGTGTCCAGGGTGACCAACTCGGGAGCCGGGGTGCGCAACTCGGTGTCAAGCTCGGGGAAGAGCCTCGCCGCGGCACCGAGGCCTGCCAGCAGTTCCTCCTCCGGATGCCCGATCCCGCCGATCTGCCAGCCGACGTTGCCAGCCCAGACATCGCTGGCCGACATGATCAGACTGGGATCGTCGGTGGACTGCAGCGAGAACTCGACCCGCCAGATCGCTCCCGCTGGCTGGCCCGGGTCGCCTGCCTGCCCCGGGTCGCCAGCCTGCGGGCTGGCTAGCTCCGGCTCGGTCAGCCGGAAGCAGGTACGGACCGGCCCGGCCGGAATCTGGGCTGCGTCTCGCCAGACTGCCAGCTGAGCGCCGAGGTCCGCTGCCTCGGCCTCCTGAGCCAGCGTCAGCTCGCCGATCCTGGCGTCGGGAGCGGTCAAGGCCGCCAGCCACCGGTCGGCCACCTTGGCGCCTGCCCGGCCACGGCCGCGCCCCGGCCGCAGCGCAAGCCCCGCGAGGCGCACCCGCGCGGCGGCGTCCGAAAGCGAGTCGAGCGCGTCGGTGAGCAGCCGGGCGGGCGGCTCGCCAGCGGCGCTGGTGGCCCGGCACAGCGGCGGCATCGCCGCGGCCAGGTCAGCCGCTCGCTGCGCGTCGGTCCCGGTAAGCACTGGCCGCCACCTCGCTGCCCAGCCCTCATCGGAGTCGGTGAGCTGCGGAAGCACCCGGCCACGGGCCGCCAGATCCTCGGCCATCCGGGCCAGCGCGGCGAGGTAAAGTACCGAGCCTGCCACGGCGGGCCTGCCCGCGTCGCCGGCTGGATCGCCCCGCGCCGGATCGGCCCGCACCGGATCGCCCCGCGCTGGGTCGCTCAGGACCGGGGCACTCAGCGCTGGGTCGCTCAGGACCGGGGCGCCTAGGGCCGAGTCGCCTAGGGCCGAGTCGCCTAGGGCCGAGTCGCTTAGGGCGGTGAGGAGGCTGAGCGCGGGGCCTGGCTCCAGGGTAAGCGCGGGTATCCGCCAGGCGGCCAGCACCGGCCGCCTGCTGCCCGGTCGCTGTCCGCCGTCACGATCACCGGCCTGATCACCGGCCGGTGGCCGGATCAACTCAGGCGAGGCTTCCGGGCCCGCCGCCGTCGATGGCAGGAACAGCGTCAGCTCGTCCTCCACCGCCTTGCGGGCCAGATCGGCGACCGGATCAGGCAACTCCGCCAGGGCATCGGCAAGCACGGACACATCGCACGCGAATGGGTGCGGCCGCGGAGCGCGCGACGGCCGGCCAGGCCGCGGGGGGGATCCAGCTGGGCGCCCGGAATCCTCCGCCCACAGCCAGAGCGCGCCGTATACCCAGATCCCGTGCATCACGAGCATTAACCAGCGCTCCCCACGGCGACCGTACGCCCTGGCGCGCCGTCACCAGCTCAGCCGCCTGTGCAGCACGCTAGCGCGCGGACCGCCTGGAGCGCGGCTAAACCACGCCGTGTCAGCCGGACTGTCGCAAATCCCGGGCCGCCGTGCTGACGTTCCCTGGCCGACTCGGATCCTCCACCAGCGCAGCCGAGGCTTCCTCCTGTTCCTCGCGCGCTTCTTCCTCGCGCGCTGCGTCGGACACCTTACGCAGATGCTTGGACATCGAGCGGAACAAGAAGAACAGCGCCAGTCCCATCCCGGCCACGACAAGGAAACCGAGCGTGCCCGGCGCGACATCGTTGCTCGACGCTGCGAGCACGATCACAAGCTCACCTTCTCCCGGATTCCCGCGAAAAGATCGTCCTCCGGCATCTCAGTATTCACCAGAGACCTGGCCAGGTGGAAATCCTCGGTTGGCCACGCGGCCCGCTGCACGTCGACCGGGCAAGCGAACCAGGAGCTGTCCGGGTCTATCTGGGTGGCATGCGCGAGCAGCGCCCGATCCCGGATCTCGAAGAAATCACCGCACGGTACCCTCGTCGTGATCTCAAGCTCTGCCCGGCGCGGGTCCTCATCGTCCCAGCTGGCCATCCGCTCCGCGTACGGCGATTCGAGGCCGCGCCGTTCCATCTCATGGTGCAGGGCAATGAAGCGGGCCCGGTGGAAGCTGGCGAAGTAGTACAGCTTGAGTGGCTGCCAGGGCTCCCCGCGATCTGAGTCGCTGCCGGGGTCGGCCGCCGCCTCGAACGCTGCCACGCAGACCTCATGAGTCTTGACGTGATCCGGGTGCGGATAGCCGCCGCGCTCATCGTAGGTGAGGATCACGTGCGGCCGGAACTCCCGGATCGCTTTGACCAGCGGCCGGACCGCGTTATGCAGTGGCTCGAGGGCGAAGCACCCCTCGGGCAGCGGCGGCAGCGGATCGCCTTCAGGCAGCCCGGAATCAATGAATCCGAGGAACTGCTGCTGGACCCCAAGGATCTCGCGTGCCCTGGCCATCTCGGCTCGGCGGACCGCTGGCAGGCTGGCCCGGATCTCGGGCCGATCCATCGCCTTGTTGAGGATGTCGCCGCGTTCGCCGCCAGTTAGGGTACATACCAGGACTTCAGCACCCTCCCGCGCATAACGGGCCATCGTCGCTGCGCCCTTGCTCGACTCATCATCCGGATGAGCGTGCACGGCCATCAGCCGCAGCGGAGCGGCTGCGGACTGGCTGACGCCAGTCGCTGCGGACTGGCTGACGCCAGCTGCATCAGAGGTTACGGCAGCCAAAAAAGGGCCTTTCATACCTCAGCGGACGGGTAAGCCCGGCATGACCCAATCGCCATCACCAGGCTCAGCGCGCCTCCGATGGCGACGCTGAGAGATTATTGTGTAGCACAACAAGTACTCCCGGGTAAGGCATTCCCCGCCCGGCCGGAGGGCGGCTAGCAGGCCTAGGACTCCGGTGGGCCATTGACACGCGCCGGTTAGTCACCGAGCCTTGTTAGCCTCAAGGGATTACCCCCAAGGGCCAGCCTGGCCCGGCGGAGATCATTTCCGCATCCCACGCAAGGAGTTCCCGTGACCGATACCCGCGACGATACCGTCACCTGGCTCACCCAGGAGGCGTACGACCGTCTCAAGTCAGAGCTCGACCAGCTCTCGGGTACAGGCCGCATCGAGATCGCGAAGAAGATCGAGGCGGCCAGGGCAGAAGGTGACCTGCGCGAGAACGGCGGCTACCACGCGGCCAAGGACGAGCAGGGCCAGATGGAGGGCCGCATCCGCCAGATCACCTACATCCTGGAGAATTCCCGGGTGGGCGAGCCCCCTCGCACCGATGGCGTGGTCGGCCCCGGCATGACTGTCACGGTCCGGTTCACTCGCGACGAGGATGAGGTCACCTTCCTGCTCGCTTCCCGCGAGGAGAGCGGCGCGCCCATCGACGTGTACTCGCCAAGATCGCCCCTGGGCAGCGCTATCTCGGGGAAGAAGGTCGGGGAGACCGCGACCTACACGCTGCCTAACGGCCGCGCGTCCACCGTCGAGATCCTCGAAGCGGTCCCGTACGGAGGAATGTAACCGCAGCACCGACGCCGCCGCCGCGACTGCGGCTGCCGACGGCCGGACTTGACCGGGCCCACCTCGGCAGTAGCCGCCACCGCGGCGGCGGCGTTTCTGGTGGCCGACAATCACCCGTGCGCTGCCGCAGATGCGCGCCGTTGGCACTGAACCCGGGATCGTCAGCGCTGAGCCCGGGATCGTCGGCACTGAAGCCGGGATCGTCAGTGCTGAAGCGCCGGAGTAGCCGCCTAGTGCCGACGTCCTGCTGCCGCCACCGCCCGGACCAACGGCAGCACGCGGTAGCCGACCGGTGTCGCGAGCGCGATCACCGTCGAGGCCCGGACCACGCCGGTTACGTCCACGATCGAGTCGATGACCCGTTGCAGATCCGAATTGGTCCGCGCCACCACCCGGCAGAGCATGTCCCCCGCACCGGTAATCGTGTGCGCCTCAAGCACCTCGGCGATCATGGCCAGCCGGGCCGCTACCTGATCGTGGCCGCCGGCCTGGCGGATCTCGAGCGTCACGAACGCGGTGACCCCGTGCCCGAGCGCGGCCGGGTCAATGTCGGGACCGTATCCGGTAATGACCCCGCGCGCCTGCAGCCGGTCGAGCCGGGCCTGCACAGTGCCGCGCGCCACGCCCAGCCGCCTGGATGCCTCCAGCATGCCCGCCCGTGGCTCCGTAGCGAAAAGCTCGATCAGCCGGTGGTCAAGCTCGTCGATCACTCCGCGCTCCTCCCGCAGCACACTGCACAGTTCTTCCAGCTGTACCGCAGCTCAACTATACAAAGTGACTATCGATGCACTTCAGGGCTTGCACATCTGGTGCGCCTACCCGATGCTGCGAAAAGTGCCGTTACCTGGAAAGGGCCGTGAGATGTCAGCCAACAGTGCGCCTCGTACCGCAGGACAGCCTGACGAGTTCCCGGTCATCGGCATGGACGCAGTGGTTTTCGCGGTCGGCAATGCCAGGCAGGCCGCGCACTTTTACGCCACCGCGTTCGGCATGCGGTGCGTCGCCTATCGAGGGCCGGAGACCGGCTACCGGGACGAGGCCGCGTACGTGCTGGAGTCCGGCACTGCCCGGCTGGTGCTGCGCGGGCCGGTCAAGGGCGGCACGGCCCTCGGCGCCCACGTCGCCGAGCACGGCGACGGCGTTGTCGACCTGGCGATCACCGTGCCATCGGCCGAGGCCGCGTATGAGTACGCAATCGCGCACGGGGCGATCGGGCTTGCTGAGCCCGAGGTCGCCGAGGACGCGAGCGGGAAGGTCGTCCTCGCGGCCGTGGCCACCTTTGGCGACACCAGGCACACGCTGGTGCAGCGATCCGAGTACACCGGACCGTACCTGCCTGGTTACGTGGCGGCCGATCCGCTCGTCACCCCGCCTGCCCGGCCGTACTTCACTGAGATCGACCACTGCGTAGGCAACGTCGAACTCGGCAAGATGGACGAGTGGGTCGACTTCTACCACCACATCATGGGGTTCACCAACATGAAGGAGTTCGTCGGCGACGACATCGCCACCGAGTACTCCGCCCTGATGAGCAAGGTGGTCGCCGACGGCAGCAGGAAGGTGAAGTTCCCGCTCAATGAGCCGGCCGCCGGCCAGCGGAAGTCGCAGATCGACGAGTACCTCGAGTACTACGCCGGCCCTGGAGTCCAGCACATAGCGCTTGCGACCGATGACATTGTCGCCGCCGTCCGGGCGATGCGCGCCAGCGGATGCGACTTCCTCGAAACCCCCGACAGCTACTACGACACGCTGGGTGAGTGGGTCGGCGATACCCGGGTGCCGCTCGATGAGCTGCGCCGACTCAATATCCTTGCCGACCGGGACGAGGACGGCTACCTGCTGCAGATCTTCACCCGGCCCGTCCAGGACCGGCCCACCGTATTCTTCGAGCTCATCGAGCGCCACGGTTCGCAGGGCTTCGGCAAGGGCAATTTCAAGGCACTCTTCGAGGCGATCGAGCGGGAGCAGGAGCGCCGCGGCAATCTCTGATCGCCTGCGCTGGGCGTCACGTCACATCGCCTCGCGTCATCACCCCGCGCCGGCCTGACCGCGCGTCCCCGGTCGGCTCAGCCGCCCGGCCAGTAGCGGTCCGCAGCGAATATGAGCGCGCCGGCGCCGACGAGGCCGGCGCTCTGGCCGAGGGCCGCGGGAACCACCCTGACCTTTCGCGCGAAGCCGAGTCTGGTGTGCGCCCGCAGCGCCTCCTCAAGCGGGTCGAACAGCAGCGCACCCGCCTGGGACAGCCCGCCCCCGATCGAGACGACCTCCAGATCGCACAGGCAGGTCGCGGACGCGATGGCGATACCGAGGGCCCGGCCTGCCCGACGCATCGCGGCCTGGCCGACGGGGTGACCGGCCGCGCCGTCGGCCGCGAGATCCTTCGCCGTGGAGCCCGGCCAGCCCTGGCCCTGCGCCCAGCTGACCAGCGAGGGCCCGCGCGCGATCACCTCCAGGCAGCCCCGTCCGCCGCAGCCGCACAGCGGCCCGGTGTCCGGATCGACCACGACATGCCCAATGTGCCCGGCGTTACCCGAAGCCCCCTCGATCAGCTTGCCGTCAAGCACGAGCCCGCCGCCGACACCGGTGGAGACGACCATGCCGAGCATGTTGCTCACGCCCCGGCCCGCACCTCGCCAGTGCTCGCCGATGGCCATGGTGATCGCGTCGTTATGGACCCGGACCGGGATGCCATCGAAACGCTCCTGCAGCATGGCGCGCAGCGGGAAGGATCGCCAGGCCGCGATGTTCAGCGGTGACACCACGCCTTCCGGCCATTGCATTGGCCCGCCGCAGCCGCAGCCAACTCCGGCAAGCTCAGCCGGGCTCCTGATCCGGCCCGTTTCGAGCACTCGCGTGAGCAGCGCGCCCAGAGTGCGCCACAGGTGCTCCGCATCCACGTCACGCGGGGTGGGCGTCTGCGACCAGGTGATCAGCCGGCCGCCCGGTTCCGCTACCCCAGCGGCGATCTTGGTGCCGCCGATATCGATCACCAGCGCCGGGCCTGACCCGTCCATGCTCAGCCTCCCAAGATGCGGATCAAGCCAACATGCACATAGTGTCGAACGGTGCAGCCCTTCAGCCAGCCCCAGTCGGCAGCCCCAGGATCAGCCCTCCCACCGGACCGGACACTAGCCCAGCTCCGCGCGAGCGGGCACCAGTACCTGACCGTAAAGCAGGAGATACGGCGTAATCTCCTGGCCCGCATGCGGGCCGGCGAGGACGCCTTCCCCGGGATCATCGGGTTCGGGCAGACGGTGCTACCGCAGCTGGAACGCGCCATCATAGCCGGGCACGATGTCATCTTGCTCGGCGAGCGCGGCCAGGGCAAGACCCGGCTGATCCGCACGCTCACCGGCCTGCTCGACGAGTGGACGCCCGCCGTCGCGGGCTGCGAGATCAATGATCACCCGTACGAGCCGGTGTGCGCGCGCTGCCGCCGCCTGAGTTCCGAGCTGGAGGAAGATCTGCCGGTCACCTGGCGGCCGCGCGGCGACCGCTACGGCGAGAAGCTCGCCACGCCGGACACCAGCGTGGGCGACCTGATCGGCGACATCGACCCGGTGAAGGTCGCCGAGGGCCGCACGCTCGGCGACCCCGAGACCATTCACTTCGGCCTGGTGCCGCGGACCAACCGGGGCATCTTCTGCCTGAACGAGCTTCCTGACCTTGCCGAACGGATCCAGGTCGCACTGCTCAACGTGCTGGAGGAGCGGGACATCGGAGTCCGCGGCTACGCGCTGCGGCTACCGCTTGACCTGGTGCTCGTCGCCAGCGCCAACCCCGAGGACTACACCAACCGGGGCCGGATCATCACTCCCCTCAAGGACAGGTTCGGCGCCGAGATCCGCACCCACTACCCGACCTCGCTCGATTCCGAGCTGGCGCTGATCCGGCAGGAATCCAGAATCGCCTGGGACGGTCTTGAGCCAGACGCCGTGCTGCCCGAGCACCTGATCCAGGTGATCGCGAGGTTCACCAGGCTGGTCCGCGCGTCGCCGGCGGTAGATGCCAGATCCGGTGTCTCGGCCCGGTTCGCGATCGCGGCCGCCGAGGCGGTGGCGGCTTCTGCGGTCCGGCGCGCGGCCATCACCGGTGAGGAGCAGCCGGTGGCACGGGTGTGTGACCTGCCCGCCATCGTGAGCACCCTGCGCGGCAAGGTCGAGTTCGAGGTCAGCGAGGAGGGCAGGGAGCAGGAGGTGCTTGATCACCTGCTCCGGCGGGCGATCGCGGAGACCTTCAGGGCCAGCCTGGGCAACGCCGATCTGAGCGGCCTGCTGGCCAAGTTCGAAGAGGGCGGCAATGTCGAGTCTGGCGACCTCGTTCCCGCAGCCGACCTGCTGCGCAGGATCGGTGATGTCCCCGGGCTCGCCAAGATCATGGGCCGGCTGCACATGGCCGGAGGTGAGTCATTCGGGCAGGCCGCGGCTGCGCTGGAGTTCGCTCTCGAAGGCCTGTACCTGACTCGGCGGCTATCCAAGGATGTGGTCGATGGTGGCGCGATCTACCGCACCTGAGACCTGGTCACGTGCAGCGCGCGACTAACGGGCCGGCCTGCGCGGCGGGGCGGCGCAGGCAGCAGGGAGGCGAGCGCAGGTGAGCGGTTACCGCTACGGCCGGTACCGGGACGGGCCCGACCCGCTCGAGCCGCCTTACGACGTCCGCGGGGCGATCGACCAGCTCGGCGAGTCAGTACTAGCCGGGTCCGATCCCCGCGAAGCGCTGCGCGACCTGCTGCGCAAGGGCATGTCCGGTCATCAGGGCCTGGACGATCTGCTCCGGCGGGTCCGCCAGCAGCAGCGCGCGATCCGCGGCCGGGGCCGGCTGGACGGCATCCTGGAGGAGGCCAGGGCACTGCTCGACACCGCGATCGGCCAGGAGCGTGCCGAGCTCTTCCCCGACCCCGCCGACGAGGCACGGCTGCGTGAGGCCGAGCTCGATGCGCTGCCCTCGGACACGGCCCAGGCCATCCGGCAGCTGGCTGATTACCAGTGGCAATCCGGCGCGGCTGCCGAAACCTTCGACCGGCTCAGGGACCTGCTCCGCCGTGAGGTGCTGGACAGCCAGTTCCGCGGCATGAAGCAGACCCTGGGAGATCCAGATCCTGAGGCCATGCAGCGGGTAAAGGACATGATGGCCGCGTTGACGGCGATGCTGGAGGCCGACGCCGAGGGCCGCCATACCCAGCAGGACTTCGATGACTTCATGGAACGCTACGGCGACTTCTTCCCGGACGCCCCGCGTGATCTCGAAGAGATCGTCGACTCGCTCGTCCGCCGGATGTCAGCGGCGCAGCGGCTCCTCGACTCGCTCACCGATGCCCAGCGGGACGAGCTGGCCGGGCTGATGTCGCAGACGCTGGAGGACGCCGGCCTCGCCGCGGAGATGGCCAGGCTGGCCGACGCGCTGCGGGCCCGCCGGCCTGAGCTTGATTTCGGCGAGTCATCAGGAGAGTCGATGACCGGCCGCAGCCCGCTCGGCCTGAGCGACGCCACCACCGCGCTCGCGGAGCTGGCCGACCTTGCCGAGCTTGAGGACACCCTGCTGCAGGACTATCCAGGCGCGCGCCTCGATGACATCGACGAGGACGCGGTGCGGCGTGCGCTCGGGCGGCAGGCCGTTGACGACATGGAGGCGCTCCGCCAGATCGAGCGGGAGCTTGAGGGGCAGGGGTACCTGCAGCGGGCCGGCGGCAAGCTTGAGCTCACGCCCAAGGCGGTACGCAGGCTCGGCGAGACCGCGTTGCGCCGCGTGTTCGCCGAGCTTCCCAAGGGCGGCCACGGTGACCACGACCAGCGCGACGCTGGCCAGGCCGGCGAGTACACAGGCAGCACCAGGCCGTGGAACTTCGGTGACGAGCAGGCCATCGACGCGGCCGCAACCGTCCGCAATGCGCTGCTGCGCAGCGGATCGAGCCGGGCCAGGGGCGAGCAGCGTGACTCACGCGTGCGGCTGTCCGTCGGCGACTTCGAGGTCGCCGAGACCGAACGGCGCGCTTCAGCCGCCATCTGCCTGCTCGTCGACCTTTCCTACTCGATGGCGCTGCGAGGTACCTGGGGAGCAGCCAAGCAGACCGCGCTCGCGTTGCACGCCCTGGTCAGGAGCCGGTACCCGCAGGACGCGATTCAGGTCATCGGGTTCTCGAACTACGCTCGCGAACTGCAGGAGACCGAACTTGCCGGGCTTGGCTGGGACATGGTGCAAGGCACCAACCTGCACCATGCGCTAGTCCTCGCCGGACGGTTCCTCGACCGGCGTCCCGAGCACAATCCAGTGGTTCTCGTCGTGACGGACGGTGAGCCGACCGCGCACCTGCGCAGGGACGGACAATACTGGTTCGACTGGCCGCCGTCGCCTGAGACACTGGAACTCACCCTGGCCGAGGTGGACAAGATGACCAGGCGTCGGGCGACGATGAACATATTCATGCTCGCCGATGACGAACGGCTGACCGCCTTTGTCGACGAGGTGGCCAGGCGCAATGGCGGCCGGGTGCTCCGGGCGATGGCCGATAGCCTGGGCGAGTACGTGGTTCGGGACTTCCTGCGAGCACGTAGGGAGAGCAGGAGATAGATTTTACTTTCGCCGCTTTTGGGAAGGCCGGCGCGTCGCTGTTCAGGCGTAGTACGGTGCCGCAGATAGTTATCACCGCCTGGCGCAGCGCAACAGGCCTGTGACCGGTGAGATGTGAATCATTGAGGAGGATCTGTGAGTTCTGCAAGCGTGTCCGGCGGTTCATCGAGCGGCAACCGGACGCTGGTCATCGTCCTGGCGGTCATCGGGGTCATCGCGGTCATCGTCGCGGTGCTGTATTTTGCCGGCGGTAGCTCGCTGCCCAGTTTCATGACGGCAGGCAGCCACGTCAAGAAGGAGGGCAGCCATGTGGCCCGGGGGGCGGTCTCGCTCGTGGTCGGCATCGCCTTGCTGGCCGGCGCCTGGTTCACCGCGCGTAAGTCGAAGGCTGCCGCTTAGCGGGCCGGAGAAGGAGCAGGGCGGGCGCACCCGCCGGGCAGCGACCCAGGGGCGCCCGGGGCCGGGCGGCCGGACCCGTCCGCTCCAGCAGTTCCGGCCGCCCGCGGCGGTGGCGGGGCGGAATGATCGGCCCAAGGTCGCAGGACACGCGCCGGGCTGGCCCTAGGATCGGGCCATGTCCTTTACCGACCGGCTGGTGTTGTGGCTACACATTGGCTTCGCGATCTTCACGATCGGCCCGGTCACGGTAGCGATCTCGTCCACGCCCCGATACGTCAGGCAGCGTAACCTGAGCGTTGTCCAGTATCTCTACCGGATAACGCGCGTCTTTACGATCCTCTCCCTGGCCGTGCTGATTGCCGGGCTGGTAGCGGCGCAGGAAGGCGGGGACTTCAGCAAGCCCTGGCTAGCCGTATCGGGCACCCTGTTCGCGGTCGCGATCGCGCTGCTCGTGCTGATCATGCGCGACCAGCATCGCGCCATCGGCGCACTCCAGGCGGCCGCGCCTGAAGGCGTGCTGTCGCCAGCGGCGGGCAACGCGGCTGCCGTACCTGATCCAGGAAGTGGCACCGGCCCTGATGTCCCTGGCGCCGCGGAACCCGCGGGGACGGTGCCGGGCAGCCCCCCGGCGGCGGCTGCCGCCGGGCACGTCGCCGCCGTCGAACGCGGCCGGATCGCGACCATGGGCGGCGTGGTCAGCGTTATCTGGCTGGTCATCCTGGTCCTCATGGTGTGGAATAGCTGACCGATTCCGGTCAGCCCAGCGCTCAGCCCAGCGCTGAGCGGAGGTCTTCCAGGAGGTCGTCGCACGTTTCGATGCCGACCGAGAGCCTGACCAGATCGGCGGGGACCTCGAGCGCCGAGCCCGTGACCGACGCGTGGGTCATCCGGCCCGGGTGCTCGATCAGTGACTCCACGCCGCCGAGGGACTCGCCGAGGGTGAACAGCCGGGTGCGGCCGCAGATCGCGACGGCCTCCTCCTCGCCGCCGCGTGCGCGGAACGACACGATCCCGCCGAAACCGTGCATCTGCTTGGCCGCCACCTCGTGGCCTGGATGTGAGGCCAGGCCAGGGTAGAAGACCTCGCTGACGGCGGGATGGCGGGCCAGCATGTCGGCCACCCGCGACGCGTTCTCGCAGTGCCGGTCCATCCGGACGGCCAGGGTCTTGATCCCGCGCAGCGTCAGCCAGGAGTCGAACGGGCCCGCCACCGCACCGGTGGCGTTCTGGTGGAACGCGAGCCGCTCGCCGAGCCCGGCATCGGCGACCACCAAGGCGCCGCCCAAGACATCGGAGTGGCCGCCCAGATACTTGGTGGTGGAATGCACCACGACATCCGCGCCGAGCGCCAGCGGCTGCTGCAGGTACGGCGACGCGAAGGTGTTGTCCACCACCAGCAGCGCGCCGCCGTCGTGCGCGGCGGCTGCCAGGGCGGCGATGTCGGCGATGGAGAGCAGCGGGTTAGTGGGCGTCTCCACCCAGACCACCTGCGCGGGCCTGGCTGCCAGGGCAGCGCGGACGGCCAGCGGGTCCGACACCGGCACCGGGAGGTAACTCAGCCCCCAGGGCTGCAGGACCTTGTCGATGAGCCGGTAGGTGCCGCCGTAAGCGTCATGCGGGATCAGCACGTGGCCCCCGGGCCTGCAGACGGTGCGCAGCACGGCGTCCTCAGCGGCCATCCCGGATGCGAAGGCCAGCGCGCGCGTGCCGCCTTCGAGAGCAGCCAGGCAGTCCTCAAGCGCGCGCCTGCTCGGGTTGGCGGTCCTCGAGTACTCATAGCCGGACCGCAGGCCGCCGACGCCATCCTGCTTGTAGGTGGAGACCTGGTAGATCGGCGGTATCACGGCGCCAGTCAGCGGATCGGGGTCCTGGCCGGCGTGAATCGCCAGCGTGTCGAATCCGTCCTGCTTGTTCGTCCGCATGCCACCCTGTCCTTCGCCGCTATCCGGCGCTGTCCGCCAGGTACGTGAGCACATCCTGCCGCGTGATCATTCCAGCTGGCTTGCCTTCGACCAGAACGACGGCGGCGCCCGCCTTCTCCATGGCGTGCACGACGCTGCTCACCGGCTCGCCCGAGCCCACCATGGGCAGCGGCGCCGACATATGGCCGCTCACCGGATCCTGCGGCCTGGCCCGGCCGGATACCAGCGCATCCAGCAGGTCACGCTCCACGATGGAGCCGACCACCTCGGCCGCCATCACCGGCGGCTCCGCGTTCAGCACCGGCATCTGGGACACCTCGTACTCGCGCAGGCTCTCGATCGCCGCCCGTACGGTCTCGGCCGGGTGCACGTGCACGAACGGCGGCAGGCCGCCCTGCTTGCTGTCCAGGATGTCGGCGACCCTCGGCTCAGACGTCTCCGAGGTCAGGAAGCCGTAGTCCGCCATCCACTCATCGTTGTAGATCTTCGACAGGTAGCCGCGGCCGCCGTCGGGGAGCAGGACCACGATCACGTCGCCCGGCCCCGCACGCTCGGCCACGCGCAGCGCCGCGACCACCGCCATGCCGCACGAGCCGCCGGTAAGCAAGGCTTCCTCGCGCGCCAGCCGCCTGGTCATCAGGAACGACTGGGCATCGCTGACCGCGATGATCTGGTCGCAGATGTTCTTGTCGTAGGTGTCCGGCCAGATGTCCTCGCCCACGCCCTCGACGAGATAGGGCCGGCCGGTCCCGCCTGAGTAGACCGAGCCCTCCGGGTCGGCGCCGATGACCTGGACCCGGCCGCCGGACACTTCCTTCAGGTAGCTGCCGGTGCCCGATATGGTCCCCCCGGTGCCGATGCCCGCCACGAAGTGCGTGACCTTCCCGTCGGTCTGCGCCCAGATCTCCGGGCCGGTGGAGCGATAGTGCGAGGCGGGGTTCTGCGGGTTGGCGTACTGGTCGGGCTTCCAGCCGCCGGGCGTCTGGCTGGCCAGCCGGTCCGACACCGAGTAATAGGAGTCCGGGTGATCAGGGGAGACGGTGGACGGGCAGACGACGACCTCGGCGCCGTAGGCGCGCAGCACGCTGATCTTGTCCTGGGCGACCTTGTCGGGGCAGACGAACAGGCACTTGTACCCCTTCTCCGCGGCGGCGATCGCAAGCCCGATTCCAGTGTTGCCCGAGGTGGGCTCCACGATGGTGCCGCCGGGCCGCAGCTCTCCCGACGCCTCGGCAGCCTCGATCATCGGCAGTGCGATCCGGTCCTTCACCGAACCGCCCGGATTGAAGTACTCGACCTTGGCCAGCACGGCGGGCGCCGCCGGCGCCCCGCCCAGCTGGCGGGTCACCTTGCGCAACCTGACCAGCGGGGTGTTCCCGATGAGCTCGATGAGCGACTCATGTACCTGCATGCTCAACCACCTTGCCCTCAGTGTCACCGACCGTATCCCACGCGAGCGCCGCGCGGTGCCGTGGCCGGGTCGCTGACCGCCAGATAATCCCAGCTCCTCAGCCCCCTCGGGGCCCCGGAGGGAACTCGCGAAGGGCCGTGGACCGTGCGGAAGGCGCGTATGACGCAGAGTGGGGCGTAAGCTGCAAGTAATCCGAGTTAAAAAAAAATAAGGGAGCCTGCCATGTCCGAGGCAGTGATCGTCGCTACCGCCCGCTCGCCGATTGGCCGCGCATTCAAAGGATCACTCAAAACCATCCGTCCCGACGATCTGGCAGTCCAGATGGTCAAGGCGGCACTCGCCAAGGTACCCCAGCTTGACGCGGCCGACATCGAGGACCTGATGCTCGGCTGCGCCTGTCCCGGTGGCGAGCAAGGCTACAACATGGCCAGGGTAGTCGCTGTGCTGGCTGGCTACGACAGCCTGCCTGGCACCACGCTCACCAGGTTCTGCTCATCATCGCTGCAGACCACCCGGATGGCCTTCCACGCGATCAAGGCGGGCGAGGGCGATGCGTACATCTCCGCGGGCGTCGAGAGCGTGAGCAGCTACGCCAAGGGCAGCAGCGACGGCATGCCGGACACCCAGAACCCGCTCTTCGCAACCGCGCAGGAGCGGAGCGTGGCCGAAGCCGCCGGCGGCGCCGACACCTGGCACGACCCTCGCGAAGACGGCGAACTGCCTGACGTCTACCTCGCGATGGGCAACACGGCGGAGAACGTCGCGCAGCTGCGTGGCGTTAGCCGCCTTGAGCAGGACGAATTCGGCGTCCGGTCGCACAACCTGGCCGAGAAGGCACTCGCCAACGGGTTCTGGCAGCAGGACATCACCCCCGTGACGTTGCCAGACGGCAGCGTGGTGGCCGCGGATGACGGGCCGCGGGCCGGCACCACCCTGGAGAAGGTGGCAGGCCTGAAGCCAGTGTTCCGGCCGGATGGCACCGTCACCGCCGCTAACTGCTGCCCGCTGAACGACGGCGGCGCCGCCGTCGTGGTGATGAGCGACCGCAAGGCCGCAGAGCTCGGGCTCACGCCGATCGCCAGGATCGTCGCCTCCGGCGTCACCGCGCTGTCGCCGGAGATCATGGGCCTCGGTCCGGTGGAGGCATCGAAGCGCGCCCTCGCCAGGGCGGGCATGACGATCGGCGACATCGACCTGGTGGAGATCAACGAGGCGTTCGCCGCCCAGGCCATCCCGTCGTATCAGGCGCTCGGCATCGATCTGGACAAGCTGAACGTGAACGGCGGGGCGATCGCTCTCGGGCACCCGTTCGGCCAGACCGGAGCCCGGATCACCTCGACGCTCCTGAACAGCCTGCGGTTCCGTGACAAGACCTTCGGCCTGGAAACAATGTGCGTGGGCGGCGGCCAGGGCATGGCGATGATCTTCGAACGGCTGTCCTGACCGGCGGGCCGAGACCTGTCCTGCCAGGCGGCGACCGCGGCCGGCCTGGCAGGCCGCGAATCCTCTGGATCTGAGCATCGATAACGCCTCGATAAAAAGGGCATAACGGACGGGTGACATCCAGGGGTTGTCAGCGGCCCCAGGCGTGGTGCAGTCTCGACAGAAAGAGGACTCACCCTGGAGGTGCCACTTGTCACTAACCCACTCTCCGGAGATGCACAAGAACCTCATAGCCCGCATCCCCATCGTCACAGGACGTGACCTCCGAGAGTGGTTCCATCGGCTTGAGTCCGGACCCGCGTTCTCGCGCTGCGAGGAACGCGCGCACTGGCTGGCCGACGAGCACGGCCTGACCCACGGCTACGCTAGGGCGATCGTGCACGAGTACGAGGTGCAGCGCCGGCTCTGGCGCAGCCGCACCTGAAGTGGACCCGCAGCGCGCCAGGGCGTTTCTGCGCGAGCATCATCGCGCGGTGCTCGCCACTACGCGGGCCGACGGGCGGCCGCAGCTGTCACCGGTGACTGCGGCCGTCGACGCGCAAGGACGGGTCCTGATCAGCACCAGGGAAACCGCGATCAAGACCAAGAATCTTACTCGCGATCCGCGCGCCTCGCTTTGTGTACTCAACGACGGTTTCTTTGGGGAGTGGATCTCCATCGAGGGCACTGTCGAGATCGTTCACCTCCCCGATGCGATGGAACTCCTGACCGACTACTACCGGAGAGTCGCCGGGGAGCATCCGGACTGGGACGACTACAGTGACGCGATGCGACGGGAACGTCGGGTGATACTAAGGATCTCGATTACCCGCGCCGGTCCCGATAGGAGTGGTTGATCCGGGATTAGTCCGCCGTGCCCCGATCTGATTGTTGACAATACGTAAATCTAGCCATCGGGCCCCGCAGGCCCGATGGCCTGATGGCGCACGATTAAAGAAACTACTAATTACTTAACGGTAATTCGCGCCCGGTCGGGCGGACATACCTGACCGACCACGAGACATACCTGACCGATGAGCCGAACGATCGCCTCACGGCATCGCCCGCTCAACCTATTGACTGAAAGAACAGTCAGCCATGTCAACGGCGCGGGGAGCGGCGTACCGACCGCTCAGACGTACCCCCGGTCGGATTCGAACCGACACTGGGGACCCTTTTAGGGGGGCCGCCTCTTCCATTGGGCTACGGGGGCTCAGTGATGATACCCCGCGCCGTTCGGCTGATTCTAGATTAACGGATTACGGTGAGTCCGATTCACGCCCAATGGCACCCATCTAAATCATTTGATCTATACAGTTCATACGCGCCGTAACTAATGACTGGCCGCCATATACACTCTGTAAGCACATCGTCTCGGCGGCGCCGAGCGCTACAGGCCAGCCTGGTCCCTGGCGCGCTGGAAGACCGCGTCCAGCATGATGTCGGTAACCCGGCCGGTAAAAGTGTTCTGCTGGCTGGGGTGGTAGCAGCCCAGGACGAGCAGTGGCGCGGTGCCAGCGGTACCCCGGCCGATGCTGCCCCGGTCAGCGCCGCCCCGTTCAGCGCCGCCCCGGTCAGCGCCGCCCCGTTCAGCGCCGCCCCGGTCAATCAGGACTTCGGCACCGTGCCCGAATGCGGGACGCGGCCTGGGGATCGGCAGCCCGAGCGCGGCCAGCTGCTGCCACATTGCCTGCCAGGCGAAGTGACCGAGGCACACGATGACTGCGAGGTGGTCCGAGACCAGGCCGAGCTCAGCCGTAAGCCAGGGCGCGCAGGCATCGCGTTCGGCAACCGACGGCTTGTTCGCGGGCGGCGCGCAGCGCACCGCCGCGACCATCCGCACGGAGTCGAGCCGCTGCCCGTCCCCGGCAGCGATGCTGTCGGGCCTGGCCGCAAGCCCGCACCGGTAGAGCGAGGCGAACAGCACATCGCCGCTGCGGTCTCCGGTAAAAATGCGCCCGGTGCGGTTACCGCCGTGTGCGGCAGGCGCCAGGCCCGCGATTAGCACGCGCGGCTGCTCGGCGCCCCAGCCAGGAACCGGCCGCCCCCAGTACGGCTCGGACTGAAATGACCGGCGCTTGTCCGCGGCGACCTGCTCGCGCCAGTCGACTAGCCTGGCGCAGGCCCGACAGACCGACTGCCGGGCGGCAAGCTCCGTCAGGGTCCCCGCCGAAGCGGCCAGGGCACGGACATCTCCGACGTCAGCCGCGACCGGGGTGTCAGCCGTGGCTGGATCATCTGGCCAGCCGGTGCCGGGCGGTACCGGACCGGTCACGGCAGCGCGCCGTTGCCCGCCAGCGACCAGGCGATGCCGTCCAGGATGTCGTGCTCGCTGGCCACCACCGCCCCGAAGCCAAAATTCCGCAGTACCCGGTCGAGTACCAGTGCCCCCGCGCCGATCACGTCCACCCGGCCCGGGTGCAGGACGCTGATGCTCGCGCGTTCGTTGCGGCTGAGCCGCAGCAACTCGGCGGTCACCGCGCTGACCTGGTCGGCCGGGATCCTGGCGTGATGGATGCGTGCGGGGTCGTAGGCGTCAAGTCCAAGCGCGATGGCGGTCACCGTGGTCACCGAGCCCGCGAGGCCCACCAGGGTCCGGGCGCTGGCCACCGGTATTCTCCCGTTCACGGCAGCAAGCGCCGCGTCGATGTCCGCAGTGGCGGCAGTGATCTCGGCGGCCAGCGGCGGGTCGGAATGCAGGTGCCGCTCGGTCAGCCGGACGCAGCCGATGTCGACGGAGATGGCAGCCAGATGAGCGGTCCCGGTGCCGTCGCCGCCGACCACGAACTCGGTCGACCCGCCGCCGATGTCCATCACCAGGTAGGGCGGCGCCAGGCGGGCCGGTCCTGGCCGCGGGCGGCGGTCGTTCCCGGCCATGCCGTCGTTCCCGGCCATGCCGTCGTTCCCGGCCATCCCGTCGCGCCCGGTCGCCCCGTAACTAGCTGCCCCGCCTGTCCCAGCCGCCTCGCAACCAGCTGCCCCGCCTGTCCCAGCCGCCCCGTAACCAGCTGCCCCGCTCATCCCAGCCGCCTCGCAACCAGCTGCCCCGGCCTTCTCGGCCGCCCCGTCACGCCCGGCCCCGTCATCCCCGGCCGCCCCGTGACGCCCGGCCCCGTCACCCCCAGCAGCGAGTTCGGCCGTCGCCCCGGTGAACGCCAGCCGCGCCTCCTGGTCGCCGCTGAGGACCTCAGGAGCGACCCCGAGTATCCGGGTCACCCCGCGAATGAACTCCGTGGCGTTCACAGCGTCCCTGATCGCGCTCGTCGCGACCATCTGGACCTTCTGTGCCGAGGTGGCCTTGATCGCGCGCGCATAATCCGTCAGCATCCGAAACGTCCTGTCCAGCGCGTCCGCTGCCAGCATGCCGGTGGCGTCCACGCCCTGGCCGAGCCGGACGATCTCCATCCGCCGGACCAGATCGGTGAGCTCGGCGCGGAGCGGATTCACATCGGCGATCAGCAGCCGCAGCGAATTGGTGCCGCAATCGATCGCGGCGACCCGCACCGTCCCCGGCTGGCTGGCCGCCTGGCTCATTTCAGCAGCCCGCCCGCGCCGCCGAGGTCCTGGGCTCCGGCAGGCCAGCCGGTCGCGACGCAGGGGCCCGCGAGCCACCATTCTCCAGCGGCCTGCGCTGCGTCGCTGCCGAGGGGATTGACACCAGGGACCGCGAGTTCGTGCGCGACCAGCGCGTGCAGGCATTTCACCCGGCCCGGCATGCCGCCGGCGCTCTGGGTACCTGGCGGTAGCGGCTCGATGCCTGCCGCGCGGGCCGCCGCATCGCGACGGCCCAGGTAATCCAGGTTGGCCGCCGCATAGGCCCGCGCCAGGCCTGGCTCGGCAGCTAGCCGCGAGGTCAGCTCGCGCATCATCCCCGCAGCCTCAAGCCGGCTGACCGCGGCAGTCGCGCGCGGGCATGTCAGGTAGTAGAGGGTCGGGAACGGCGTGCCGTCCGGCAACCGCGGTGCCGTCTCGACGACATCGGGCAGCCCGCACGGGCACCGGTGCGCCACGGTCCGCAGGCCCCGCGGCGAGCGGCCAAGCTGCGCCGCCACCGCGGCCACATCGGCAGCGGCCACGCCCCCAGGCGGTCGTGCCCTGGCGCCCACCATCACCTGGATCCGGCCTTGTCCGCCCGCTGGACGGAGTTCCACAGCCGCTCGTACCATGCGGGCGCGGCGACGTGCGGCTGCGGTTGGCTGCCCGCACGCTGACTGCCGTTGACGATCACATAGCAGGTCCGGGACGGCAGGCACATATGCAGATTGTCCCGTGCCTGCTGCTCCACGTACGCAGGGCTGCTGAGGCGCCGCTGCTCGGCCGCAAGCGCATTCACCTGCGCCGTGATCTCCTGCCGCTGTGCCTCGAGCTGGCCGATCCGACGGCTCTGCGCGATGTACTCACGGACCGGGTAGGCCAGGCTCAGCGCGATTGCGCAGAGCACCACGGCGAGCAGCGCGGCGCGGCCGGTGAAACGCGGCGAGTCCGGCTGGCCAGCACTGCGGTCCGCCGGTGCCGTCATTGGCGGCCAGCTGACGAGCGCGGGAACGCTGCCCTTCCCGCGTACGACGCCGCGTCGCCGAGCAGCTCCTCGATGCGGAGCAACTGGTTGTACTTGGCGACCCGCTCGGACCTGCAGGGCGCTCCGGTCTTCAGCTGGCCGCAGTTGATCGCCACCGCGAGGTCGGCGATCGTAGTGTCCTCGGTCTCACCCGACCGGTGACTGATCTGGCAGGTGAACCCGGACCGGTGGGCCAGGGCCACCGCGTTCAGCGTCTCGGTCAAGGTGCCGATCTGGTTGACCTTGACGAGCAGTGAGTTGGCCGAGCGCTCAGCGATGCCCCGGCGCAGCCGTTCCGGGTTGGTGACGAAGATGTCGTCGCCCACGATCTGGACGCGGTCGCCAAGCGCCGCCGTCAGCTCGTGCCAGCTATTCCAGTCCTCCTCCTGCAAGGGGTCTTCCAGCGAGACGATCGGGTAGGCGTCGAGCCAGTCCGCGTAGATCCCGGTCATCTCCGCCGCGTTACGGCGGCTGCCCTCGAACTGGTAGCCGCCGTCGGCGTAGAACGAATTGGCGGCCGCGTCTATCGCGAGCGCGACATCCTGCCCTGGCACCAGCCCCGCCTTCCCGACCGCCTCGACGATCAGGTCAAGCGCCGCCCTATTGTGCTTCAGGTCAGGGGCGAAGCCGCCCTCATCCCCTACGCCGGTGTTCAGCCCGTGCTGCCTGAGCACGGACTTCAGGGCGTGGTACGTCTCCGCGCCCCAGCGCAGCGCCTCGGCGAACGTGCCTGCACCAACCGGCGCGACCATGAACTCCTGGATATCGACGTTGCTATCGGCGTGCGCGCCGCCGTTCAGGATGTTCATCATCGGCACCGGGAGCACGTGCGCATTCGGGCCGCCCAGGTAGCGGAACAAGGGCAGCCGTGCCCATTCGGCCGCCGCCCTCGCCACGGCGAGGCTGACCCCGACGATCGCGTTCGCGCCGAGCCTGGATTTGTCTGGTGTCCGGTCCAGGTCGATCAGCGCCTGGTCGATCAGCCGCTGATCGTCGGCGTCATAGCCGAGCATTGCAGGCTGGATCTCATCGATCACCGCCTGGACCGCTTTGCTGACGCCCTTGCCGCCATATTCGGGGCCGCCGTCCCGGAGCTCGACGGCCTCGAACGCACCGGTCGAGGCACCGCTGGGCACCGCGGCGCGGCCCAGCGTGCCGTCGTCGAGGACGACCTCGACCTCCACGGTGGGATTGCCGCGCGAGTCCAGGATCTGCCTGGCATGAATGGCTTCGATGGCGGCCAACTGAGAACTCCCGACGCTGCGAAGACGGAGACGACATGTCCGCATTGGAGCCTAGTGGACTGACCTCAGCGCTGCGCAGCGGCCACGCCGGGCGGGCGGCCGCTGGTCAGCCACGCCGCCCCGAAGTCCAACACATCCGCAGCTTGCCGGCTAGAGCTCGCTGGCCCGCTCCCAGGCCAGGACGCGGTCGCGGTAGACCCGGGCGGCGGCGCGCAGCTCAAGCTCCGGGTCAAGGCCCGCTTCGCAGGCCCTGGTGACGAGCGCGAACAGGTCCGCGCCGATCTCGCTGACCGGACCGGCCGGTTCCGCCAGGCCGGCCGGTTCCGCCAGGCCGGCCGGTTCCGCCAGACCCGCCGGTTCCGCCAGACCCGCCGGTTCCCCCAGACCCGCCGGTTCCGCCAGACCGGCCCGCTTCGCCAGGTCAGCCAGCTCAGCCGGAACGCCCGCCCGCCCGGCGCGGCGCTGCAGCTGCGCCGCGAGGGACAGGGCAGGCTGCCCGAACGGAACGCCGTCCAGGGCAGAGCCCGCACCGCCGCCGGACGTCGCACGGGCCGCCGCACGCTCGGCCGCCTTGATCTCGTCCCAGTTCTGCTTGACCTCGCCAGCCCCGGTGACGATCACATCGCCGAACACGTGCGGATGCCTGCGCACCAGCTTGCTGGCGATACCGTCCGCCACCTCGTCGATGGTGTAACCGGTCCCGTCGGCTCGTTCCGACGCTATCCGGGCATGGAAGAGGACCTGCAGCAGGACGTCACCGAGTTCCTCGCGCAGGGCAGCGGCGTCGCCGGCTTCCAGCGCCTCAAGTGCCTCGTAGGTCTCCTCCAGCAGGTACGGGGCCAGCGATTCGTGTGTCTGCCTGGCATCCCACGGGCACTCGGTGCGGAGCCGGTCCATCACGGCCACCAGCTCGAGCAGCTCCGTTCCCGGCGCGTCCGACGGCGTGGCCGGGCTGACGCCCGCGGCGTCCGGAGGACCCGGCGGCGTGGCCCGGCTGAGGCCCGCGGCGCCCGGAGCGTCCTGGGCGGCGCCAGGCGCTGGCCGGCCTGCGTCCGGGGCCCGCGGGTCATGCGTCACGGCGGTTCTGGCTCCTAGCAGGGCGGCGTCAGCTGCGGCTTCGCTGAGGCGCTTGCCGAAGCGGATGGCGTCGCCGAGGGAGCCGTCGCGGACAGGGAGGGCGGCGCGGCAACGACGCTGAGCTGGCTGTAGTCGAGCATGCCGAACTGCGGATTGATCTTGATGTTCAGGCTCTTGGAGGCCTGGCACTGGACCGTGTTGAACGTTGCCTGCAGTGACGCCTGCGCTGCCTTCCGGGTGGGCAGCTTGCCGCCGTCCAGCTGGGCGATGACCGCGTTCTGGATCGCCTGGTACCTGGCCAGGTCGGGGATCAGGTCTGGTGGCAGCCCGTTAGCGACCGCGATTTCGGGCAGCGTGGCGCCGCTCCCGCCCTGCCTGACCTGGGCATCGATCTGAACTAGGGCGCGCTGCACGGCACCGGCGGTCACGGTGATGTTCTGCTGTGCTGCCATCGTGTCCCGCACCTGGAATCGCACCAGCCAGCTGAGCGCCTGCTGCGGCATCTGCGACACCGGGTACTGCAGCGAGACCCTGTTCTTGTACACGGTGTAGCCAGCGTTCAGGTTGGACACCTGAGCGGCGAGCGTCGCTGTGGAGATACGCGAATTGCCGAGAACCGCGGCGGCACCCATCTGCACGGTCCCGCAGGCGGCCACCGCAATGCCAGCGGCGAGCACCGCGGTGCCCAGCTTAACCACGGTGCCCAGCCTGACCACGGTGCCCAACTTCATCGAGGTGCGGAGCACGTCGGCGTTCCTCCTCACGCTAAACGACCGGCACGGTTACTAGCCGGCACGCTTACTCGCCGGCTGTCTCCTGGCCAGCCGGCGAGATCCCGCCGAGCACCTGCTCGATGAGATCCTCGCACCAGGCGAGCAGCTCCCGGTCACGCAACGCCGGGGCGCCGAAGGACACGGCCGACGACGGGCCAGTACGCCCCGAACCGGTCCCGCCGCCTGCCGACCCCGGCCGCGCGCCGCCGTCCGCCTTCGGCACCGGTACGAGCATGGTACGCACTGCCGGCTTGAGCAGCGTCCTCGGGTACAGCCGCTCCACCCGGACCTGCCGCGACTCAGGCAGCACAACCGGCGAGAACCTGATATGGCTGCCCTGCTGGGTGATGTCGGCGAGGCCGGCCTTGCGGGCCCTGGCCCGCAAGGCGGCCACCGCCAGCAGGTTGCGTACCGGCGCTGGCAGCGTGCCGAACCTGTCCGCCAGCTCATCGGCGACCGCTTTGATGTCGGCGTCGGTGTCGATGGCGGAAATCCTGGTGTAGGCCTCAAGCCGGAGCCGCTCCCCCGGCACGTACTGGTGCGGGATGTGCGCGTCGACCGGCAGCTCGATCCGGACCTCGGGCCGCTCGGCGGGCCCGTCGCCGCGCAGCTCGTTGACGGCCTCGCCGATCATCCGCACGTACAGGTCGAACCCGACGGCGGCGATGTGCCCGGACTGCTCGCCGCCGAGGTAGTTGCCCGCGCCCCTGATCTCCAGGTCCTTGAGCGCGACGTACATGCCCGCGCCCATCTCGGTGTGCTGCGCGATCGTCGCAAGCCGCTCGTGCGCGGTCTCGGTGAGCGGTTTCTCCGGCGGATAGAGGAAGTACGCGAAACCGCGCTCCCGGCCCCGCCCGACCCGGCCGCGGAGCTGATGGAGATCGGGCAGCCCGTAACCGTCGGCCCGGTCGACAATCAGCGTGTTGGCATTCGGGATGTCCAGCCCTGACTCGACGATCGTGGTCGACACCAGCACGTCGCAACGGCGCTCGACGAACTCCCCCATGATCCTCTCGAGGGTGTGCTCGTTCATCTGGCCGTGCCCGACCGCCACCCGCGCCTCGGGCACAAGCTCAGCGATCCGCGCGGCGACCCGGTTGATCGATGACACCCTGTTGTGCACGAAGAAGACCTGGCCATCGCGGAGCAGCTCGCGCCTGATCGCCGCGGCGATCTGCTTCTCGTCATATGGCGCGACCGAGGTCAGCACCGGGTGCCGCTCCTCAGGCGGGGTCAAGATGGTGGACATCTCCCTGATCCCGGACAGGCCCATCTCCAGCGTGCGCGGGATCGGGGTGGCCGACATGGCCAGCACGTCGACCTGGGTGCGCATCCGCTTCAGGAACTCCTTGTGCTCGACCCCGAACCGCTGCTCCTCGTCGATGATCACCAGGCCGAGCCGGGCGAACGAAGTCTCCGGCGACAGCAGCCGGTGCGTGCCGATCACCACGTCGACCTTGCCCTCGGCCAGGCCGGCCAGCGTGTCCGCGGCCTCGGCGTTCGACTGGAACCGCGACAGCGGCCTGACCACCACAGGGAACGGCGCGTAGCGCTCGCTGAACGTCTCGGTGTGCTGGCCGACCAGCAACGTGGTCGGCACGAGCACGGCGACCTGCTTGCCGTCCTGCACGGCCTTGAACGCGGCCCGCACCGCGATCTCGGTCTTGCCGTAGCCGACGTCGCCGCAGATCAGCCGGTCCATCGGGACCGGCCGTTCCATGTCCTGCTTGACCTCGTCGACGGCGGCGAGCTGGTCCGGGGTCTCCACGTAGGGAAAGGCGTCCTCAAGCTCGCGCTGCCACGGCGTGTCCGGGGCGAACGCGTGCCCTGGCGAGGCCATCCGGGCCTGGTACAGCTGGATCAGCCCGGCCGCGATGTCCCTGACCGCCTTGCGGGCCCGGCCCTTGGTCTTGGCCCAGTCGGCGCCGCCCAGCCGGTGCAACGAGGGCGCCTCGCCGCCGGAGTACCTGGTCACCTCGTCCAGCTGGTCGGTCGGCAGGTAGAGCCGGTCAGGGGGCTGGCCGCGCCGGCTCGGCGCGTACTCGATGACCAGATACTCCCTGGTAGCGCCCTGGATGGTGCGGCTGGTCATCTCCAGGTACCGGCCGACGCCATGCTGCTCGTGCACCACGTAGTCGCCAGGCGTCAGCCGCAGCGGGTCGATGCCGCCGCGCCGCCTGCTCGGCATCCGCGCCGCGCCCGGGCCGCCGCCCGTCCGCTGACCGGCCAGGTCGGCCTCGGACAGCACCGCCAGCCGCGCCGAGGGCCAGCTGAACCCGTGCTCGACCATCCCGGTCGCCACCTGCGCGATGCCAGGCTCCGGCGGCTCGGCGAGATCCCCGGCCCTGGTACCCACGTCCTCGCCGCTGAGCAGCTCAGCGAGCCGCTGCGCCGGGCCGTGCCCCTCGGTCACCAGGACGACCCGCCAGCCAACCGCCAGCCACTGGCGGACGTCGGCGATCACGCGCGCGGTATCGCCGCGATAGGCGTCCGCCGGTTTCGCGTCCAGCCGAAACGATGATCGCCCGTCGGTCCGCCCGGCCAGGTCTGCCCCGGGCGCCGGCAATGCCTGCTCGCCCGCCCGCCCGGCCAGGTCAGTGCCGGACCCCGGCAGTTCCGCCCGGCTATCCGTTATGCCCTGGTCTTCCGAGACGAACGGCGTGATCGTCCACCATGGCAGGTCCAGGCCTGCCGCCGCGGTGCGGATCTCGGCGATCGGCCGGAACGCGGCCGCCCCCAGATCGATCGGGGCCTGCCCGCCGACGGCTGCGCTGACCCAGGACGCTGCGAGGAATTCCTGGCTGGTCCGGACGAGGTCAGCGGCGCGGGCCCGGATCCGCTCCGGGTCGCAGGCCAGCACGCAGCCGCCTGCGGGCACGTAGTCGAGCAGCAGCTCCATCCGCTCGGCGAGCACCGGGGCGAACGCCTCCATGCCCTCGGTGGTGATGCCGTCGGCGAGCTTGCCGAGGATGTCCGACAGGCCGGGATGGGCCGCCGCCAGCTTCTTGGCGCGGTCCCGAACCGCCGGGGTCAGCAGCAGCTCGCGACAGGGCGGCGCCCACAGGCCGCCGTCCGCCACCGCCAGGCTGCGCTGGTCGGCCGCCTTGAAATAACGGATCTCCTCGACGGTGTCGCCCCAGAACTCGATCCGCAGCGGATGCTGCTCGGTGGGCGGGAAGACATCAAGGATGCCGCCGCGGACGGCCAGCTCGCCGCGGTGTTCCACGGTCTCGGCGCGGGCATAGCCGATCTCGACCAGGGTGGTCACCACGTCGTCGAACGCCGCCTCCTGGCCGGGGACGAGCCGGACCGGCTCCAGCTCACCGAGACCGCCGACGATCGGCTGAAGCAGGCTGCGGACCGGGGCGGCGACCACGGTGAGCGGGCCCGTCCGGGCGTCAGCCGGGTCGGGATGGGCAAGCCTGCGCAGCACCGCGAGCCGCTGGCCAGAGATGTCCGGCTGCGGCGACAAGCGCTCGTGCGGCAGCGTCTCCCAGGGCGGGAAGCAGGCGGCTGCGCCGTCCGGCAGCAGCGAGCCGAGCGCGGCGGTGAGGTCGTCGGCCTCCCGCACGGTGGCCGTCACGGCCAGCACGAACCCGCCGGGGACCTGGCCGGCGAGTGCGGCGGTCAGCAGCGGGCGGAGCGCGGGCGGCGCGATGAGGTCAGCTCCCCCGGCGGCGGGCTGGCCTGCCTGCTCCAGCGCAGGCCGCAGCTGCGGGTCATCGGCGACGATCTTCAGAAGGCCGGCGAGGCTCATTGCATCCTTGGTTTGGTGAGCACTGGTTTGGTGAGCACTGGTTTGGTGAGCACTGGTCTGGTGAGCACTGGTTGACAGCACGAAACCCCCGCGCCCGGCGCTCTCGGCGCCCAAGTTGCCCCGGAGATCACCAACTGGGCCGGAGCGCGGGATATCTGTCAGTTTACGGCCGGCCGCCCGCGCGGCTGACCGGCCCTGCCACCCGCCAAGCTTAAGCCCGCAGTGCACGGCGCGGGCCGCCGCGCGGTCACCTTGTAGCTACTTAAGGTATTCGGAGGGCTACGCTTTGGATCTGTGATGAACGCAAGCGAACCTGGAACGGGCGGCGTCGCGCAGGCCAGCCTGGGCCGGCCGGACCGGCTCGACGGACCGCGAGGGCCGGACCGGCCTGATGGGCCCGACCGGCGCGGGCGGCACCGGGTAGGCCCGGATGGCAGGATCCAGCCTTCCGGCCTGGCGGCGCTGCAGGTTCCGCCGCCCGATGGCCCAGGTCCTGAGATGTTCACCCGAAGCGTGCAGGGTTATGCCGCCGCGCGGCCTGACCAGCCCATCACCGTGCTGCTGGCCGGGTTCGCGACGGCAGGCGACGCGCTGGATGTCGGAGAGCTGCGGGCGGGCGGACTCGAGGTGATCATCAGCGCGATCGATGATGACGACGACGTGGTCGGGACGGCCGTCAGCCAGCGCGCCGACGGAGCCGACTGCACGCTGGGTGACCTGCGGACGGTGCCGCTGCCGCCGCGCTCGTTCGATGTCGTGGTCTGCGCCATGCTGCTGGACCGGATCCAGCACGCCGAGCTGGTGCTCGACAGGTTCGTGGACGCGCTGAGGCCGGGCGGGCTGCTGCTGCTGCGGATCGGCGACCGGGACAGTGCGGCGGGGTTCCTCGATCGCAAGCTCCCGCTGGCGCTGCGGGCCGCGATCTGGCGCAGCACCCACCCCGGCCAGCCAGGTCCCTACCCGGCCAGCTACGAGCAGCTGGTATCTGGACGCGGCATCCAGTCGTACGTGCTACGGCGCGGCCTGGTGGTCGCCCGGCGGCAGGCGCTGAACACGCTGGAAGGCCAGCGCAGGCCGCCCGGGCTGCTGCTGGCCCGCAAGACTGTGGAGCTGCTGTCGAGATCCAGGCTGACGTGCAGCCATGATGAGCTGCGTTACGTGATCCGTAAACCAGAGGACCGGTTCGCCCGGGTGCTGTGAGACCGCGGCCCGCCGTCTGGCTTGGCCTGGATGACCAGGCCGTCACTTCCCGTGTAGCCTCGGGCATGCCCTGGCCGCCCTGAAGGGCTTGGCACACCTGCGGAGCGGGATACTGCGGAGCGGGATACTGCGGAGCGGGATACTGCGGAGCGGGATACTGCGGAGCGGGATACTGCGGAGCGGGATACTGCGGAGCGGGATACTGCGGAGCAGGTACCGCGGACCGGGGCAATGCCCGAACGGGTACTGCCCGAACGGGTACTGCCCGAACGGGTACTGCCCGAACGGGCCGAGCGGGCGCTGTGCCGGACGGAGGTTAACGTGACTGCTGAGGCGCAGGCTGGCCTGTCCGGTCTGTCCGCGGACCTGGCCGGGCTGCCCACGCTGACGCTGGGCGAGCAGCAGCTCGGGGACTTGGAGCTGTTGCTATCCGGCGCATTCGCGCCGCTGACCGGTTTTATGTGCACGGCGGATGTCACCGCTGTCACCCGCACGGGCACGCTGGCTGACGGAACACCGTGGCCAATCCTGGTGACGCTCGACGTAGCGTATGACGCGGTTCCGCCGGAGGCCGACCGCATCGCCCTGGCCGATCCTGAGGGCGCGCCGCTGGCAGTGCTCGAGATCGCCGAGCGCAGCGAGCTTCCCGCCGCCGATCCGGGCCGGGACTCCGCCCACGGGCTGGTCAGGCTCAGCGGCCGGGTCTCCGGCAACCGCGAGATGGAGCACGGCCCGTTCCGGCGGCTGATGCTCGCGCCCGCGCAGGTACGCGCGCAGCTTGCCGCCAGCGGCGATGGGCCGGTGCTGGCGCTAGCCACCCGCGGGCCGCTGCACAGCCGCCAGATCGGCCAGCTCAGGCACGTTGCGGGCCAGCTGAAGGCACGGCTGCTGCTGCTGCCGCTGGTCGTCGGCCAGGCGGACGTCGTGCCCACCCCGGAAGCGCTGGTGCGGGCAGTGCTTGCGGCAGCCGCAACGAGCCTCCCGGCCGGGACACTGGTCGTCCCGGTACCGATGGGCGCGCGAGAGCCCGGTCCCGGTGCTGGCCCGGAACGCGAACTCGCGGCCCGGGCCATGATCGCGGCCGCCTACGGCGCGACCCACTTGATGGCCGATCCCGCCGACCCGGCGATCGGCCCGGCCGTCGGTACCGCTGCCAGCACCGCCATCGGGCCGACCGGGCGCACCACCGTCAGCTCGGCAGGCGGCCCGGCCGCGGGCCACCCGCCGGACCGCCAGTGGGCAGCCGGCCCGGCCCGGAACCAGGCATCGGACCGCCAGCGGGCGGCCGGGGCAGCCAGCAGCGAGCCCGAAGGCGCCGTGGCCGGCCTCAACCCGGTCATCCCGGTACTGACCGTAGGCACCTGGGCCTATGACCCGCGCGCCGAGGTCTGGCGCCCGCTTGGCCTGATCGACACCGGCACCGAGCGGGACGACCTGTCGGTGGACGAGCTCGGCGACCTGCTGGATGCTGGCGCTCAGGTGCCGGACTGGTTCACGCCGGAGGCCGTGGCGCGAGAGCTGCGGCGGGCCAGGCCGCCCCGGGCGCAGCGAGGTTTCGTGCTGTTCCTGACGGGCTTGTCCGGTTCCGGCAAGTCCACCATCGCCAGGGATCTGCGGGACGCGCTCGCCGAGCGCGGCGACCGGCGCGTCTCGCTGCTCGACGGAGACCTGATCAGGCAGTTGCTTTCGGCCGGACTGACCTTCTCCCGGGCCGATCGTGACCTGAACATCGTGCGGATCGGTTTCGTGGCAGCCGAGATCGCACGACACGGCGGCATCGCGATCTGCGCTCCCATTGCGCCGTTCGCTGCGGCGCGGGCCCAGGTCCGCGAGATGGTCACGGAGGTCGGTGACTTCCTGCTGATCCACGTGGCAACGCCGGTCGCGGTGTGCGAGGCGCGGGATCGCAAGGGCCTGTATGCGAAGGCCCGGGCCGGCCTCATCGGGCAGTTCACCGGCATCTCTGACCCGTATGAGGAGCCCGACGACGCCGAGCTGACCATCGACACCTCGGTCATGACCCGCAAAGAGGCCACCGACGCGGTACTCGGCATGCTCACATCGGGCGGCTGGCTCCCGGCTACCTGACTCACCGGGTACGTCCCCAGCTATTAGTCCTTATCCTCCGCCCTGGCGCCCTCGTCGAGCCGACTGCGGAAGCTGCCGATCCTGGTGGCCAGTGCTGACGACATGGCGTCCCGCTGCCGGGACAGCAGCACAAAGCTGGCGATGCCGCTGATTACCAGGGCCAGGCCGATCAGCAGCAGCCCGGTGGCGCCTGCGAGGTAGAGCAGGATCATCGAGACCACGAAGAGCAAGATCCTCGCGGCCGTGTAGGCGAACGTAGCGCGCATGGTAAGCCAAGAGTATTCGGTGCGCACCTCAGGTCCGCTCATCCGGGTACCGCTTATCGCGGCGCCTCACCCGGGTGCCGGGGCTCCGCCCAAAACATCCGCGAGCAGCGCGGGATCGACGTTGCCGCCGGAGACCACCGCGACCGTCGTAGTGCCGGCGGGCAGCTGCGCGCCGCGGAACAGGCACGCCGCCACCGCTACCGCCCCGCCAGGCTCGGCGACCAGCCTGGCCCGCACGGCGAGCCGCCGCATCGCCTCGCGGATCTCTTCCTCAGATACCGTCACGATGTCGTGTACCTGGCGCAGCATGTGCTGCAGCGGCAGTTCGCCTACCTGTTCTACCCGGAGGGCATCGGCGATCGTGCGCTGCGTTTGCGAGGCCTGCCAGGCGATGCGGTGGCCCGCGCGCAGCGAATCCCGCGCGTCAGCAGCAAGTTCGGGCTCTACGCCGACCACCTTGGCCCGCGGCAGCACGGCCGCGGCGGCCGCGGCGATACCGGAGATCAGGCCGCCTCCGCTGACCGGGCAGACGATGAGATCTGTATCCGGGCGTTCGGCTGCGATCTCCAGCCCGATGGTCCCTTGCCCGGCGATCACCGTGCGATGCTCGAAAGGCGGGATGACGGAATAGCCGTAACGTTCGACGAGTTCGGCCGTCGCCGCCGTCCGCGCCGCCAGGCCCGGCTCACAGACGACGATCGTGGCACCAAGGTCGCTGGCCGCCGCGACCTTGACCTGCGGGGCGTTCGCGGGGATGACTACGGTCGCCGGCACCTTGAGCAATGCCGCCGCGTAGGCGACGGCGAGCGCGTGGTTGCCGCTTGAGTGCGCTACGACACCGCGCTTGCGCTGCCTGTCGGTCAGCATGCTGATCGCCGCGTACGCGCCCCGCAGTTTGAACGAGCCGGTGAGCTGGAGTGATTCGGGCTTCAGCAACAGCCCGGGCCCGGCGGCAGGGAATGGCAGGAGCTGCGTTCTCAGCGCCACGCCCGCAAGCCGGCCAGCGGCGGCGCGAATCTCATCGATGGTCACAAGTTCCGGCACTGCCACACCCTACGGCCCGATGCACCAGATCCATATGGGCAAATGATCGGCCGGGAAAATCTCGCCGAAGGCCACCCGCGCAGTCGGCCACGACGGCTCCTGAACGGCTGGCACAAAGGCGTCATCCGCCCCGGCCGGGTCACACCCGCAGCGCCTCTGCTTCGGGCCCGCGCAAACCGAGCCGGCCGGCGACGCGCCGACGGCGGGACATGCCGATGCGCGGCGCCGCTGGCCGGGGCTTCGTGGCACCCCGTGCTGGCTGCGTCATCGTTCCGTCACGCGCAAGATTTCCCAGACCAGATTTTTACGGAATCTAAGGAGAAAAACCGTGTTTGTCGCAACACTTAGGACAAGCTCCTATGGAGACGAGGAGGGGTACCAAAATGGACGGCAACAGTGAGCGGCTGCTCACTCCAGGAGAGGTCGCTGCCCTGTTTCGCGTTGACCCGAAGACCGTCACCCGATGGGCAGCATCGGGCCGTATCAGCAGCATCCGCACCCCCGGCGGCCACCGGCGGTTCCGTGAGTCGGAGGTAAGAGCGCTGCTCAGCGGGGACTCAGGCGCTCCCGCGACCACGGCGGTGTGAAGCGGCGGTAGGGCGCAGGCTGGGCGCGGGCGCGGCGTCGGGGTGGCGCAACAGTGCGGCGCGGCGGCCGAGCCCGGGTAAGCCGGGCAAGCCGGGTGGTCGGGCGAGCAGGATGAGCAGCATATGAAGGTGAGCCGGCCCGCGGGTACGAGCGGCATCCGTCCCTCACTTCGGAGCAGGCTAAGCGTCCTCACCATCGTGCGAACCGTTCCGGCCGCCTCCTCGGGCCAGGAAGTCGAGGAACTGCCTGCGCAGCGGCTCGTCACCGTCCTGCCACCGCTTGCGCCGTTCGGCCAGTTCCTCCTGCGTTATCGCCTGCTCAGCCAGCCGGGCGTAGTCCGCATCGTCCGGGCCGATCTCGACATACGCATCGCTCATCAGCTGGCCGTCGCCGCTGATCGCGGACTCAGGAACCAGCAGGTTGCCGTTAGGTAGCCGTATCACATACATCGCTTGACCACCCTAGATGCCATAACGCATGTTGAAGTAAAGCATCACGTCCAGCGCCGCGCGTGTGTCCCCGCCGACCATATCTACCAGGGCGGGACGCTGACGTGACGCGATCGCCGCGAACGCGTCCGCAAAGAACTCCCTGCGGCCCAGTATCCCGCGCTGCTTATGGAAGTCACTGACCATGTGCTGCAGGCACCTATCGTAAAGGGCCCGGAACTCCGCCGAGTCAGACTGCCACTGCTCATCGGCGCCATCGAGATCATCGAGCGCGTGCCCGACCTCATGACACATGACATCCGGGCTTGGCGATGGCCGTGAACCTACCACGATCTTCCGCTCGCCGTACGCGCCGGCGCACGCATCCCAGGTCGCGCGACCGGATGGCAGCGGGACCCCGCTCAGGCTGCCCATGTCGTCGAGGTCGGGGACGCCGCCAGGACCGACGTGAATCGAGTCTAGGCCCGCAACGAGCTTCTCTTTGATCAGCTGCGGTAGCTCAGCAAGGCGGTCGATGGCGGCCGCGGACTCTGGCGGCGGGATCACGTCCGGCGCCCACTCCCTGCGGACCACTTCCTCAAGCCGCCCACAGTGCCTGCGGCCTGCCGCGGTGCGATTGCCGTGCGCAATCTCATACCAGGGTAGTTTCGCCGCCGCGCCGTCACGCGCCACGATCCGTTCCGAGTCCCTGCCCACCGCCTGGCCCGCGGCCGCCAGGGCCTCGGCCGCCTGGCCCCCGGCCGCCTGGCCCCCGGCCGCCTGGCCGGTCGACCGACGCGCGGCCAGCCGATCTGCAGCCGGCCGATCCGCAGCCGACTTAGCTGCGGCCGCCTGAGCTGCAGCCGCCTGAGCTGCAGCCGTCTGAGCTGCTGTCGCCTGGCTTCCGGAACCCTCATCCGCTGGCCGCTGACCGCGGGGCTCCCGGCCCACTGCGGGAGCGTTAGGCGCGGTGCGGACGGCGGCCCGCGCCGCCCCCCAGCGGCGCGCCGCAGGCCTGCCCCTGGCCGGGCCAGTGCGCGTCGCAGCAGCAGCGCCGCCGGTGGCTGGCGGCGCGGTGCCGATGCCGGACGACCGTGCCGACTCGTCGGCCAGCCAGTCGGTTGCGGGCGCTTCAACCCGGCCGGGACCGCTGTTATCAGTAAGGCGGCTGTTGTCAGGAAGGACCAGCCTGGGGGCTGTGCCCTTGCGATGACTGCCGATCGCGCCTGGCGCTCGGCCGGCCATACCGGGCGCCCGGTCAGCGCCGCCGCCGGGCATCCCGCCAGCCCCGCCGGGCGCTCTGGGCGGCCCGGCGGCCGCATCTGGACGGCCCCGCGCCTCAGCTGCCCGGGCTGCCCGGCTCTCGGCGCGCCGCGCAGGTTTCCGCCTGAGGGAACGCCGGACACGATCGAGTAACCGCAGCCGCATGTTGCACTCCCTGAGTGGCGTCAAGCCGTAAGGCTACGACGAATCCCCCTCAACCGTCATATTCGGTCACCCAAGGTGATCTATTATGGTCAGTCGCAGTTTGCCATGATGACTAGGCCGATTCGCCGACGAGTCCGGCGTTCCAGCAGCTAGGCTTCGGCCATGTTGCTCATCGGCCTGCTGTTTGCGCTGATCACGGTCGGTTTCGTCGGACCGTGCCTCATCGATGTCGCCCGCACGCCGCACTTTGCGATACGCAGCCTAACCAAAAGAACCTGGCTGCTCCTGATCATCTTGCTCTCCGTAGTCGGCGGCGTGGCCTGGCTGTTGGCCGGCCGGCCTACCCGGCGGTGGTACGCACCGCCGATGCACCGACGCCTGGACGACTCGCGGGCCTTCCGCCAGCAGGAGGCCGTCCGGCGCCACCCGGCCGGCCGGGACCCGGAACTGGACTTCGACACCCTCACGGGCCTGGCAGCAGCGGCGGGCTACGAGCCACGGCCGATCGGGCCCGACGATGATCCTGAGTTCCTGCTGGAGCTCGCGCGCAGGATCCGTGACGGCCGCGAGGCGGACAACGACGCCTGACTCCTCGGCAGCCCTGACTCCTCGGCAGCCCTGACTCCTCGGCAGCCCTGACTCCTCGGCAGCAGGAATGCAGGCCGGTGACCCAGAGGTTGATCCCGATCAGGTTGAACATCAGGCAGCCGAACCCGACGAGCTGGATGTAGGCCGCGCGTCGTCCGCGCCAGCCCCCAGTCGCCCGGGCGTGCAGGAACCCCGCGTACACAACCCAGGTGATGAAGGACCAGGTCTCCTTCGGGTCCCAGCCCCAGTACCTGCCCCATGCCTGGTCAGCCCAGATCGCGCCGGCCATGATGCCGAACGTCCAGACCGGGAAGGCAAACAGGATCGTCCGGTAGGAGAGCCGGTCAAGCAGCAGCGGGTTCGGGAGCCGCTGCATGATCCCGCCGAGCCCCGACGGCTGGCCGGCCGCGACCCGCCGCTCGTACCTGTCAACGGCCAGGTACATCGCCGTGACGACCGCACCGACGATATACAGCCCGCTGGCGATGATCATCGCTGTTACGTGGATCGCGATCCAGTACGACTGCAGCGCGGGCACCAGGGCCCCGGCCGGCGTATACACGACGGTCACGGCCAGGCCGAGCGCGAAGACGACGGGCAGCATCACGAACAGGCCGATGTAATAGGCCTTGTACCGGCTGGCGACGACGACCAGGACTATCACCGCCATGCAGGTGATGGCCATGATGAACTCGTACATGTTGCCCCACGGCACCCGGTGCTCGGACAGGCCGCGGGCGAGGATGCCGGCGACGTGCGCCGCGAGGCCGACGCAGGTGAGCGTGAAGGCGACCCGAACCCAGAACCCGGCACCCGCCCGCCCGGCGGGTGGGGCTGCTGGCGCGCCAGCCCCCGACACAGCCAGGGCACCGCCGGCCGGACGGGCCGTGGCAGGCGGCGCCGCGGCGGCGCCAGCCTGGGCGGCGACGGACGCCGTGCCGACAAGCTCGGGCACCCGGACCGCGGCGGCCCCGGCGACCGGACTGCGGCCGAACGCAAAGTCACACGCGTAGGCGAGCATCGCCAGCGCGTAGATGACCACCGTGGACAGCAGGAGGGCGTTGCTGGCCTGGGCCAATCCCAAGTTGACAGGCACTGGAACCTCACTCCCCCTCTTCGTAGTGAAGGGATGGATCGCGGCTGCTTGCATCGCGAAGGGATGGATCACGGCTGCTCACGCCGCGAAGGGACAGGTCACCGGCGTCGCGCGCACCGCGAAGGGACTGGTCGCCAGCGTCGTGGGCAGCGCTGAGCGCCCCGGCCAGCGCGCTGAACTCGGCCTCGAAGCCACCAGCGGCATCGGACCGGGCAAGCCCGCCGACGTCGACGACCGTCGTCCCGTCATCGTCCGGGTAGGCACGGACGAATATCCTGCGGCGCCTGACGAGGAACGACAGCAGCAGTCCGGCCAGCGCCGTGAACCCGGACACCAGCGCGGGCAGTTGCCCGGGGTCGTAGGTAATCGCCAGACTGACCCACTGGCGGTAGCCGGTAAACGTGATCGCGCCTGCGCCCCCGGGCAGCTTCATCGACTGGCCGACCGAGAGCGCGTCAGGCGCGACAGCAAGCCGGTGCAGGCCAGCGGTATCCAGCTGGTACACCGACTGCGGCTGGCCCGTGTTCATGCCCAGGTTTCCCGCGTAAGCGAGCAGGCTGACGCGCGGATTCAGGGCAGCGGGAAAGGCCGAGTGCAGCGTCCCGCCGACATCGACCATGGTCGGCAGGAACACCCCGGCGAATCCCAGCTGGGTCGGATTGGCGTCCGGGACCTTGATCACGCCGTCGGAGGTTAGCCCGGCCTGCTCGACCGGGACGAACGGCACGGGCTCGTTCAGCACGACCCGCCCGGTTCCGTCGGTGACCCGGAACACCGGCGCGTAGCCATGACCGATCAGGTACACCCGGACGCCGTCCACCTGCAGCGGGTGATTGACGCGAATGCTGTCGTTCCGCACCGGATCGCCGGGCGCTGCCGTATAGCTCACGGCAGCGTCGAACGCGGACGGCTGCCCCCGCTGCAGACCGGAGGTGACGTAGCTGGCGGTGAAATTATCCAGCGTCACCGAGAACGGCTGCAGATCGGTCGGCGACACCAGGCGGCCGGGCCGGAACTGGTCCAGCGCGGTGGGCGTATTAGCGAACGAGCTGCCCACCACGAGCAGCCGGTCCGCCTTGTAGCCGAACAGGCCGCCCAGCGCGACCGCACCGAGCAGGGCGAGCAGCGCGATATGGAAGATCAGGTTGCCGACTTCTCTCAGGTAGCCCTTTTCGGCGGCCACCCAGCCAGCACCGGTACGCAGCCGGAACCGCTTCCCCGACAGCAGCCGCCCGGCCGACTCAAGCGCGCTGGCCGGCGTCTGCGAAGTCTGGTAGCTGGCCGTGAGCGGCAGCCTGGCCAGGTTGCGCGGCGCCTTCGGCGGCAGTTGGCGCGCCGAGCCCACCAGACGGAACGTGCGCGGCAGCACGCATCCGGCGAGCGATGCGAACAGCAGCAGGTAGATCGCGGCGAACCAGGGCGCCGCGAACACGCTGAACAGGGACAGTCTGGCCAGCACGGGAGCCAGCGCCGGGTGCGCGGCGTAGTACTGTGCCACCGCGGACGGGTCGATGCCCTCCTGCGGCAGCACCGATCCTGGCACGCTCGCGACTGCCAGCAGGAACAGCAGCACAAGGGCGGTCCGCATGGACGTCAGCTGCCGCCAGGCCCACCGCAGCCAGCCAGCCAGGCCGAGCCGGGTGCCGGTGACGGGCGGCTGCGGCTGCCCGGGACCGGATGAGGGCGGTTCGGCCGTCCCGGCGGGAGGCTCGGCCACCTGGCGCGGCCGGCGTTTCGGCTCTGGCGATACGCGCAGTCCGGTCATCCGGCTGCCACCCGGCCCCGCCACCTCATGACCGACCTGCGGCGATCTGCGCGATCAGGGCCTTCAACCCGTCGTAGGTCACCCCGCCGACAATACGCGCGGCGATCCGTCCGGCGCGGTCGATCACCAGCGTGGTCGGTATTCCCTCCGGCGGAACCGTATCGCGGAAGGCGAGCGCGATCTCGTCTCCGGGGTCGTTGAGGCTCGGGTAGCTGATCCGGTAACCGCGCAGGAACGCCTCCGCGGTCGCCGTGCTGTCCCTGATGTCGATGCCGACGAATCGCACCCCCGCGGCCTGGAAATAGGTCGCGAGCGCCGAAAGCGCCGGCGCTTCCTGGCGGCACGGCGCGCACCACGAGCCCCAGAAGTTCAGCACTACGACGCTGCCGCGGTAGCTGGAGAGAGTCAGCTTCCGGCCGGTCAGCGTGGTCCCGGTGACGGCGGGCGCAGCCGGGCGCGCCCCGGCCGCGAACAGCGTCGCGCCCGGGCCGCCCGCGACGAAGCTCGTTCCGTTGCTGACCGGGGTGGACTGCGCGATCGCGCCGCCCGCACAGGCCGTGATGGTCACCGTCATGGCCACGGCGGCGGCGGCGGCACCCGCGCCAGCGCGGCGCGGCCCGCGTACCGCGCATGCCTGGATGACGCCCGCTGCTCGGGCAGCGGGACGCCGAGAGCACGCCAACCGGAACACGCGGTGATCTCCTACAGGCAGTAGTACCCGCCCCATTGTGCCGGATCCAGCCTCACCAGGTGGACCTGGGGCCGGCGTTGCGCTTCAGCCGGTCAGGCGCCGGCCACCTGCCGCCGGCCGCGCCCCGACGGCTCGACGTAGCTCACCCCCGCGAGCTGGCCCGCCCGGTAGCTGAAACTCGTGATGCTGCCAAGCGCGCACTGGCGGCGGCGCGGGTCGTGCCAAAGCGGCCGGCCCTCCGCCGCCCGGCGGGTGATCCAGATCGGCAGCTGGTGGCTCACGCAGACCGCCTCGTGCCCATGTGCCTGGCGCGCCGCATCGGACACCGCGGCGAGCATCCTGGCCAGCACATCCCGGTACGGCTCGCCCCAGGAAGGCCGGAACGGGTTGCGGAGGTAGTACCAGTGCTGGGGCTGGAGCAGCGAGCCATCACCTACCCCGAAGTTCTTCCCCTCGAAGTGGTTCCATGGCTCGATCAGCCGGTCATCGACGGTGGGCGCCAGGCCAAGCTGCGTGGCCAGCGGTTCGGCGGTCTCCAGGGCCCGCTCGAGCGGTGATGACCGGAGCACGGTCACATCCCGGGAGGCCAGGAGGTCAGCGGCGGCCTTGGCCATCACCCGTCCATCCTCGGACAGGCCGTAGCCGGGGATGCGCCCGTACAGGATGCCGTGCGGGTTTTCCACCTCGCCGTGCCGCACCAGATGCACTGTCGTCAGGTCCTCAGGCGGCTGCAGATCACTCATGGCGCGCATAGCTTACCTGGATGCGCGGCGGCCAGCGGCCGGTGCTTAGCCAGGATGCGCGGCGGCCAGCCGACAGTGAAATCGGCGATATTCTGGTTGCAGCATGTGGCTGCGCCTAGGGTTCCGTGCCCCGTCCGCCTCCTGAGCCGAAAATCAGGGCGGGGCGGCCTGGACCGAGCGGCGCCAGGAGCCTGCCACTGCCGGGATGGCCGTGGCAGACGTACACCTGACGGGATAGAAGCCTCGAGGGCTCTGTTAGCCATGCCCTTACGGGGCCAGGAGGCAGGAGCCGATCTGTTGAGCGTTACCGCTATTGCCCTCATCCTTGTCGCGGCTGTCGCCCACGCCAGCTGGAACCTGTTCAGCAAGCAGGCATCGACGGCCGGCGCCGGGGGGTTCGTCTGGCTGCTGGCCGTATCGGCCACCGTCGGGTACGGGCCGCTCGCGGCCGCCGTCCTCATCGTCCAGCGGCCTCATCTGACCGCGCTGAACTGGGCGTTCATGGCCGGAACCGGAGTCCTGCAAGCCGCTTATTTCCTCCTCCTGCTCAACGGGTACCGGCTGGGCGACCTGTCCCTGGTGTATCCGATCGGCCGCGGTACCGGCGCGCTGCTGGCCGCGCTGGCGGGCATCATCCTGCTCGGCGAGCGTCCAGGCCCGGCCGGCCTCGCCGGGATACTGCTCATCGTCGCGGGGGTGATCATCCTCGGCCTTCCCGCTCAGGCCCGCCGCACTCCGGCGCTTCAGCTGCTCCCGCCGGTGCCAGCCGCAAGGGCAGCGCCCGTGACCGCAGCCGGTCCGGACAGCGCCGCGCCCCGGCAAGCGCCGTCCGCGGCCAGTCCGGACGGTGCCCGGCCCGCGCAACCGGCGCCCGCGGCCCGGCTGGCCGCCCCGGCACCGCCCTCGGCCGGGCCAGCCGGGCCAGCCGGAGGGGCTCCACGACGAAATGTGCGCGCTGCGCCGTCGGGGCGGGCCGCCAAGGCGATGATGTTCGCCGGGCTCACCGGGATGTTCATCGCCTCTTACACGCTGTGGGACAAGCATGCGGTCACGACGCTGCACACCCCGCCGCTGCTACAGGCCTATGCGGCCTTCCCGATCATGGCGGTGGCCTTCGCGCCGCTCGCGCTGCGGGACTGGCCGCGGACCGCCGGGGTGTGGCGCTCATACCGGTCCCAGGTGCTCGGCGCGGCTGCCCTGGCGCCGCTGGCCTACATCCTGGTGCTGATCGCGCTGAGATTCACGGCGGTCAGCGCCGTGGCGCCGGCTCGGGAGGTCAGCGTCCTGTTCGGCGTGCTGCTCGGCGGCCGGCTGCTCGGCGAGGGCAGCCTGGCCCGCCGCCTCGGCGGCGCGGCGGCCATCGTGGCCGGAATTGTCGCTGTCGCCATTGGCTAGCTCAAGACCACCGGTGAGTCAGCGCACCCGCTGCCAGCTCAGCGCAACGCAGCCGCCGCGGCGCGCGCGGCGACTGGAAGCGCGGCACCGATACAGGCGACTGCCGCGTCGTCGTGGGCCGCGGAAAGAAACCAAGCCTCATAGGGGGACGGCGGCAGGTAAATGCCCTGATCGAGCATGGCGTGAAAAAACGCGGCATACGCCTCGCCGGACTGGCCCCGGGCCTCACCGAAGTCCCGCACCGGACCGGTCACGCCGAGAAATACCGAGAAAAGGCTGCCCGCCTCCTGGAGCCGGAACGGCACCCCCGCCGCGGTCAGCGCGTCCGCGGCCAGCTTCGCGACGGCCGCGGCTGCCTCATCCACTCGTGCGTACACCCCGGGCGTACACTCGCGGAGCGTGGCCAGGCCAGCCGCGGTGGCCAGCGGGTTGCCGGACAACGTGCCCGCCTGGTAGACCGGGCCGACCGGAGCCAGCCTGTCCATGATCTCTGCGCGGCCGCCGAACGCAGCGGCGGGCAGCCCGCCGCCCATTACCTTGCCGAAGGTCATCAGGTCGCCGGCAACGCCCTCGCGCCCGTACCAGCCGGACCGGGTGACCCGGAAACCGGTGAGCACCTCATCCATGATCAGCAGCGCGCCGTACTCGCGGCAGAGCCCGGCGAGCAGCTCATTGAAACCGGCCGCAGGCGGGACCACGCCCATGTTCGCCGGGCAGGCCTCAGTGATCACGCAGGCGACCTGCTCGCCGTGGGCCGCGAACGCCTGGCGGACCGCCGCCGCGTCGTTGTAAGGCAGTACCAGCGTGTCAGCCGCGATCGCGCCGGTCACTCCCGGCGAGTCCGGCAGGCCGAAGGTGGCGACCCCCGACCCGGCGGCAGCAAGCAGCGCATCGACGTGCCCGTGGTAACACCCGGCGAACTTAACCACGAGCCGCCGCCCGGTGAAGCCGCGCGCCAGCCGCAGCGCCGACATCGTCGCCTCGGTCCCCGAACTGACCAGGCGCACTTTCTGCACCGGAGCGCGCGACGAGAGCTCCTCGGCCAGTTCGACCTCGGCCGCCGTTACGGTTCCGAACGAGGTCCCGTTGCCGACCGCCGCGTGAAGGGCGCTGGTCACCGCGGGGTGGGCATGCCCGAGAATCATCGGGCCCCAGGAGCACACCAGGTCAACGTATTCCCGGCCGTCCACATCGGTGAGGTACGGACCGTGCCCGGACGCCATGAACACGGGCACTCCGCCGACCGCACCGAATGCCCGCACCGGGGAGTTGACCCCGCCGGGCAGCACGGCGCTGGCGCGAGCGAAAAGCTCGGCAGAGCGCTCCCGGCCGGTCATCAGGCGACCCCGCCGCGAGCCTGGGCCGCCCTCATGAGCCCGCGCCCCAGGCCTGGCCCGCCATCAGGCGACCCCGCCGCAAGCGTCGGCGAGGAATTCCAGCAGCCGCAGCCCGTCGGGCAACGGAGCATCGGCCGGAGCCCGCAGCCATTGCGCGGCGAGCGGGCCCGCGTAGCGGGACGGCGGGGCGAGCACGTAGCTGTCCCTGCAATGCCAGCGCAGCCCGGTCACCTGCGCGACCGTTTCAGGCTCGCAATCCAGATGGCAAGACCACCATTCGATCTCATCTTGCGGCGCGCCGCGGGTCGCGACGAAGAACAGCGCCCTGTTCCCTGCGCTAAGCGCGACCGGGCCAGGCTGCACGCCGGACTGCTGCATCCGGGCCAGCGCCGTCTGCCCCACCTCGGCCGGAACATCAAGGACATCAAAGGTCCGGCCGGTCACCAGGATGACATTCGCCTCCGGCCGGACCGCCCATCGGCGCGCGACAAGCGACGGGTCGGCGCTCGCCTGCAGTTGCCAGGCCGGCGACATCGGATGCGCGCCAGGAGCCGGGCAGCCGATGCGGTCACACGAGCAGGACCGGCTTGTCTCGCCCGCGCGGTGCGGCCGGCCCGGCGGATAGGCGCCAGCGCACACTGGCCACCCCATCGCCGCGTAGCCGACGGCAGCAACTGCCATCCGCTCCACGGCCCTGCGGCGCCTTGCCCGCAGCACCGCCTCGACCATCGGCCCCACTCCCTGCCAGCTGCTCTAGCTCCTGATAATGCCCTGGCCCATTGTCGGCCCGGCCCGGGACCCCCTGCCTGGCACCGAGGCGTTGCCCGGCAGTGGCGGCATAGTGACCGCCACCCGGTAAGCCAATCCCCGCGCCCGGACGTCGGGGCCAGCTGCCGGCGCCACATCCGCCGCTTCGCGCCTTGCCGCCGGGCGTTCGGGCCCACCCGCTGAACCCGTTGCGCAGCTGTGGGTAAGGCAATTAATGGCGTGGATGGCACCTTACTGCGGAAACAACCTCGGCGGTGTGCCATCGGCGCGGCCGGGTTCGAGCGGACATCATTGGCGGGGACGGAGCTCTGCTGCCACCGCAGAGCGAGCTCAGCGCAGCCGGCGGGCAGCCTCAGTAGCCCAGTAAGTGAGGATGATGCGGGCGCCGGCCCGGCGGATCGCGGTCAGGGTCTCCATGATCACCCGGTCCCGGTCCAGCCAGCCATTGGCGGCCGCGGCTTCCACCATCGCGTACTCGCCGCTGACCTGGTAGGCGGCGACCGGCAGGTGCACGGTCGCGGCGACCCGGCTGATCACGTCCAGGTAGGCGAGCGCGGGCTTGACCATGACGATGTCGGCGCCTTCGTCGACATCGAGCAGCACCTCGCGCAACGCCTCGTCCGAGCCCGCCGGATCCTGCTGGTAGGCGGCCCGGTCACCGAACTGCGGCGCGCACTCGGCGGCATCGCGGAACGGCCCGTAGAACGCGGAGGCGTACTTGGCCGAGTAGGCGCAGATCGCCACCTCGCTGAAGCCGCCCGCGTCCAACGCCGACCTGATGGCGGCGACCTGGCCGTCCATCATGCCGCTCGGCGCGACCACATGCGCGCCCGCGGCAGCCTGCGCGACCGCGATCGAAGCGTACCTCTCCAGCGTCGCGTCATTGTCCACTTCACCGGCTGCGGTGAGCAACCCGCAATGGCCGTGATCGGTGTACTCGTCCAGGCACAGATCGGCGATGAGCACGGTATCGTGACCCACCTCAGCCACCAGGTCACGCAGGGCCAGCTGGACGACGCCAGCAGGGTCGTCGGCGGCACTACCGCGGCCGTCCTTGGCCGCTGGGATGCCGAAGAGAATCAGCCCGCCCACCCCGGCGTCGACCGCCTCGGCAGCGGCCTTACGAAGGCTGTCCCTGGTGTGCTGCTTAACGCCGGGCATTGAGGTGACCGGCTGCGGCTCGCTGATCCCCTCCTTTACGAACAACGGCAGCACCAGGTCGGCCGGCTGCACGCTGGCTTGGGCCACCAGGCGGCGCAGCGCCGGGCTCCGGCGGAGCCTGCGGGGACGGGCGACCGGGAATCCAGCGGCCATCAGACGCTCCTTAGCTGCTCGGGGCTGACTGCGCCGGTCGGGGCTGACTGCGCCGGCCGGCGCCAACTGTGCCGTTTTGACCTCCGAAAAGTCGCATCGCTGAGGACCGGTGCTGCCTGACGGCGGGTTACCTGATCCGGCGGCGGGCACCACGGCGACGCTCGCTCGGCTTGCGCACCGGCTCGCCCGCCGCGACTGCGGCGTCCCGCAGGCCGGCGCCGTATTCGGCCAGGGCATCGACGAGGGCGGTGACCGATGGCTTGGGCGCCGTCACGTCCACCCGGAGCCCGAACTCGGCCGCGGTCTTGGCGGTCTGCGGGCCGATCACCGCGATCACCGTGACCGCGTGCGGCTTGCCCGCTATGCCGATCAGATTCCGCACGGTCGAAGACGAGGTGAACAGCACCGCATCGAAACCGCCGCCCTTGATCGCCTCCCTGATCGGCGCGGGCGGCGGCGCGGCGCGCACGGTCCGGTAGGCCGTGACATCTTCCGCCTCCCAGCCGAGGTCGGTGAGCCGGGCCACCAGGGTCTCGGTGGCGATGTCAGCACGCGGCAGCAGCACCCGGTTGATCGGGTCAAGCACGTCATCGTAGACCGGCCAGGCGTCGGCAAGCCCCTCGGCGGACTGCTCGCCATCCGGAATCAGGTCCGGGGTGATACCGAAATCGCCAAGTGCAGCGGCGGTCTGCTCGCCGACCGAGGCCACCTTGACCCCGGCAAACGCCCTCGCGTCCAGCCCGTACTCCTCGAGCTTCTCCCTGACCGCACGGACCGCGTTCGCGGACGTGAACGCGATCCACTGGTACCGGCCGGTCACCAGGCCCTTGACGGCGCGCTCCATCTGCTGCGGCGTCCTCGGCGGCTCGACCGCGATGGTCGGCACCTGCTCGGGTACAGCGCCGCGGGCCCGGAGCCGTTCGGAAACCTGCTCCGCCTGCTCCTTCGTCCGCGGCACCAGCACCCGCCAGCCGAACAGCGGCTTGGTCTCGAACCAGGACAGCGACCGCTGCGCGGCGACCCCGTCGCCGACGACGGCCACCGCGGGGCCATGCGCGGTGAGCAGGCTGACCCCGGCGGCCTTGAGGTCCGCCGCCACCGAGCCAAGGCCGCAGACCACGGTGTGCTGATCGGTCGTGGTGCCGTTCCAGGTGACCGCGAACCGGGCGCTATCCGGCCATCCCGCTGCCATCAGCATCTTGGCCAGGTCAGCGGGCCCGGTCTCGGCGCCCAGGATCACCAGGCTGCCCGGCCCCGCCGACATCCGGCTCACCTCGGATGCGTGGATCACCCGGACGTCGCCGCTGGTGTCCGAGGCCAGCGGGATGCCCGCATAGGCAGGAACCGCTGTTGCCGCGGGAACCCCTGGCACGATCTCGAACGGCACCCCGGCCTTCGCGCACGCCGATGCCTCGGCGGCCGCGTGGCCGAACAGCAACGGGTCTCCGGGCAGCAGCCTGACCACAAGCTGGCCGGCCTTGGCCGCCTTGATCAGCAGCTTCGGGTCCTGCGCGAGCGCCTCGGCATCGGCCATGGCCGTCTCGGGCACCAGCCGCTCCAGCTGGCCGGCCAGCTCCGGTCCGGCCACCACGAGGTCGGCGTGGGCCAGCAGGTCGGCACCGCGAACGGTCAGCAGACCGTCATCTCCGGGTCCCGCGCCGACAAAGGCGACCAGGCCTGCCGCCGATCGCTTCGCTGCCTTTGCGTCCGGTTTCTGCGTCGTGGGCCCGGGATTCATGCGTCACCGTCCCCAGTGCTGATCTGTCCAGCGGACATAGCCGTAAGCCTTCCCGCGCCGCGTTGGAGCAGCTCGGCCGCGACCTCGCGACCGAGGCGCTCAGCCTCGGACGCAGGTCCGCCGGCGCTTGCCCGCAGCGCCATCCCCCCGTCGGCTGCCACGACAACCGCGCGCAGCCGCAATTCATCCGTGCCGGCAGCATACGCTCCGACGGGCGCACTGCAGCCTGCCTGCAGCGCGGCGAGCACGGCGCGTTCCGCCGTGGTGGCCGCCCGGCTCGCCGGATCGTCCGCGCAGGCCAGCAATGCCGCAATATCATCCCGGCTAGCCTGGCATTCCACTGCGAGCGCTCCCTGGCCTGGCGCGGGGAGCATCTCATCGGGCTCGAAGACCTGGGAGACCGCGTCGAGGCGGCCGATCCTGACCAGGCCAGCGTAGGCGAGGATGACCGCATCGACTTCGCCCGACGTGATCTTCGCCAGCCTGGTTCCCGCGTTGCCGCGGACCGGCACCGGGCGCAGGTCCGGCCGGAGCAGCAACAGCTGAGCCGCCCGGCGGGGCGATCCGGTGCCGATCCGCGCACCGGAAGGCAGATCGGCGAGCTTGGCGCCGTCGCGCGCCGCCAGGGCGTCACGCGGATCGTCCCTGGCGACCACGGCGGCGAGCCTGATGCCCTCGGCTGGCCCGGTCGGCAGGTCCTTTAGCGAGTGCACCGCGAACTCGATGTCGCCGGCCAGCAGACTGGCCCGCAGGCCGCTGACGAATACGCCGGTACCGCCGATCTGGGCCAGCTGCGCCCGGCTGACGTCACCGAACGTGGTGATCGGAGCCAGCTCGATCTCGCGGCCGGTCCGGTCGGTGACCAGGCGCGCCACCTGGAGGGACTGCGCCTGGGCCATCGGGCTCTTGCGAGTGCCAAGCCGCAGCGGCGCCGCTGTCATGGCATGCTCCTGCGGGCCGACCCTGGAAGCAGTCCGGCGTCGGGCCGGATCACCGCCGCCACCGCGTCCGGATCGAGGTCAAACAGCACTCGGAGTGCGGTTTCATACGAGTCACCATCTGGCGATCCTGCCAGTTCCTTGACCCGTACGGTCGGCGCATGCAACAGCTTGTCGGCGATCCTGCGCATGGCCTGGGCGATCTCGCCGCGCGTCCGCGAGTCGAGGCCGACCATCCGGCCGTCCAGCCTCGCCAGCTCGGCGTCTACCACCTCGGCGGCCTTGGCCCGCAGGGCCACCACTGTCGGCGCGACCCTGGCCGCCCGATCCGCCGATGCTTGCGCGGCGAACTCGTCGGCAATGATCTGCCAGGTCGCGGCCACGTCCTCCTCGGTCGCTGCCGTCCCGGCTACGCCGTGCGCCCTCGCGTCACCCATCGACTCCAGGTCGATCACGCAGGCGCCGGCTAGCCTGCCCACCTCCGGGTCGACGTCGCGCGGCAGCGCCAGGTCGAGCAGGACCAGTGGCGTGGTGCCAGGCGCCCGCGCGGCCAGGGCGGCGGCCACTGCGTCCGCACTGATCACGTGCCCGGCCGCGCCGGTGCAGGACACAACCAGATCGACGTCGGCCAGCTCGGCCCAGAGCCTGGAGAACTCGGCGGCGGTACCGCTGACCGCGGCCGCGAGCCGTTCCGCGTGGCCGCGGGTGCGGTTCGCGATCACGACCCTGGCCGCTCCCATCCGCGCGGCCGTGGTCGCCGCGAGCGAGCTCATCGAGCCCGCCCCGATGACAAGTACGGACAAGCCAGTGAGGATCTTCGCGGAGCCCGCGGAGCCCGCGGAGCCCGCGGAGCCCGCGGGATGTGCGGGGAGAGCGGCCCCCACAGCGCCGCCAAGCGCCCGTGCGGCGGTGCTGAGCCCGACGCTGACGAGACTCGCGCCAGCCCGGTCGATGCCGGTCTCCGCATGCGCGCGCTTGCCTGCGCGCAGCGCGAGTGACCCCAGGTCGGAAAGGACCCGCCCCAGCGTGCCGTGATCCCTGGCCAGCCGCAGGGCCTGGCGCACCTGGCCGAGTATCTGGCTCTCGCCGACGACCATGGAATCGAGCCCGCAGGCCACCGAGAGCAGGTGCTGGATGGCGCGGTCCTCGTAATGCACGTACAGGTGGGGGGTGAGCTCGGCCAGCGGAACCTCGGAGTGCCGGGCCAGCAGCTCGCAGATCGCGGCGACCCCGCCGTGGAACTTGTCCACCTCCGCGTAGACCTCCACGCGGTTGCAGGTGCTAACGACGAGCGATCCCGCAACCTCACTTGAGCTGAAGACGTCCCGCAGCAGCTTGGATAGCGCGTCGCCGGTCAGCACGGCCCGCTCCAGCGTGGCCACCGGGGCGCTCTTGTGGCTGAGGCCTACAACGAGCACGCTCATCTCGCTACCGCCCGCGCCTCCACTCCGTTATCAACCTTCGCCGGCGCCATGTCCCGCAGCCCGGCTGGCTCAAGGCCGCCGTGCCGCCGGGCCTGCCGCTTCTGCCACTTCCCGTTCCTGGCTACCTGAACTACCGCCCGGCGCTGGGCATGGAAGGCGAGGATCTGCAACTCGATCGACAGGTCGACCTTACGCACATCCACCCCGGATGGCACGTCTAGCACTACCGGCGCGAAGTTCAGGATGCTGGTCACACCCGCCGCCACGAGCCGCTCGCAAACTACTTGCGCCGCCGCGGCCGGGGTGGCGATCACGCCGATCGAGACGCCATCCCGCGCCACCACAGACTCGATCTCGTCGGAGGGCCTGACGACATGCCGTCCGATCTCGCTGCCCACGACGTCGGGATCAGAGTCAAGCAACGCGGCAATGCGGAAGCCCCGCGACGCGAAGCCCCCGTAGTTGGCGAGGGCACGCCCCAGGTTTCCCGCGCCCACGATCACGACGGGCCAGTCCTGCGTCAGGCCGAGTTCGCGGGACACCTGATAGACCAGGTACTCGACGTCGTAGCCGACGCCGCGGGTACCGTACGAGCCCAGCTGCGACAGGTCCTTGCGGAGCTTGGCGGAGTTCACCCCCGCCGCGGCGGCCAGTTCCTCGCTCGACACGGTGGCGATACCCCGCTCGGCCAGGGCGTAGAGGGCACGCAGGTAGACCGGAAGACGGGCGATTGTCGCCTCCGGGATGCCGTGGACTCCGTTGGCTGAGACAGGACGGCGGGTCATACGCCGGCACTCCTGGGGGATCGACGCGGCGGTCACGCAGGCCAGAGGATCTCTGCATGTTGGTTTTGCTGTCACGCTACGCCCTTGTGAACGTTTGCACAAAGTCGGCCGCCTTGTCCGGCCGGCCCGCCGACCAGCGCTTTACCGCCTGTTTACCGCGCTTTGAGGCTCTGGCGGCACCCGCTTCCGGCTGGCTGCGGTACCGCGGCGGCCAGTATCCGCCGGGTTAATGCTGGCCGCGGCCAGCATTTTCGAGCGGGTTATCCGCGAAGTGCCGTCCGCAGCCGGGCCTCGCTCACCCGCCAGAAGTCATGCTGGACGCCGTCGATAAGGGTGACCGGAATCATGTCCCCGTAAGCAAGCAGATCCTGCTGGGACCGCGTTATATCTCGCTCTTCCCAGCCAACCCCGAGATCAGCGGCAACCCGGGAGATCACGGCGCGGGCATCGTCGCACAGGTGGCAGCCGGGCCGCGAAAGCAGCGTGATCGTATGGGCCGCGGGACCGTCCGCCCGGGGGCCAGGGCAAGCTGCCCGTACTGGGTGAGGGCCTGGCTGATCGCCGCGCGCGGGACGCGCGGGACCAGCATCGCCGTGCGTTGTCATCGCGCCCGATGCGCTCCTGGCGGGCCGCCGATAGGACCATCGCTGCCCGGGCCGTTCCGGCGGCCGGGCCGCCCCCCGGACCCGCTGCCCGCTACGCCGCCGGCCGAACCGCCGCCCGAGCCGTCAAGGCCCGGCGGGGCGCTGCCGCCCGGACCGCTACCGCCCCAGGGACCGCCACTGCCGCCGCGGATTGGCGGCCGCGGCCCGAATCCTGGCTGGCCGAAACCGGAGTCGTTCAGCAGATCGTAACCGCTATCGCTGAGGAGATCGGAGATCGACGGCAGCGGTGAGACTTTGGCCTGCTGCAGGCCAAGCTCAATGAGGTTGGTTGCCAGCACGTACGGCCGCCGGTCGCGCTCGAAACCGGCCACGTAAGGCTGCCGCTTGTGGTTCTCATACGCGTCGCGGTCCCGGTAAACCTCGTAGAGGATCCGCTGCATGGGAGCCGAAGGCACGGCGTGCACGATGAAGACGAACGTGTCCGGCTCGTTCGTGCGGACCTGCCTGACTACCTGCCTCGTCAGCCGGTCGAAATCGGATACCCGCTCTTCGAGGAGCGTGTAGATGGCGATCTGGCCGAAGAGCCTGGCCCCGGCACGGTCATCGTCGTCATCGGGCGGTGCCCGGTGCCCGCCGAACCCGCCGGGCTCGGGTGCCGCGCCGCCCACATCGGCGCCTCGCCAGGATCCAGATCCGGCGCCGCCTGCCGTCTCGAAGTCGCGCCCGGCATCCCCGTAGCGTCCGGCATCCCCGTAGCGCCCGGCATCCCCGTAGCCCGTGTCGTCGTAGCCGGGGTCTGCCCGCGGGCTGCCGTTCGCGGCGTAGTCGTCGCGGCCGGCGCTACTCCCCTGATAACCCGCTCCGCCGTCATCACGGTCGTCATGGTGCCGGTAGAGGCTGCCGTAAGGGTCCGCGTCGCCGCCCAGCGGCTCGAAATCCCCGGTCTCGTCAAAGCCGCCGCCCCACTCGTGCTGGAGCGCCCACTCGTCCTCCTCTGGCGGCCCGGTGGGCTGCCGCGGCACGGGAAGGGCAAGCTTGCCGACCCGCCAGCAGGCAAACCAGGTCAGCGCCGCAGCGGCCGTGCACAGCACTGCGAACAGGGCAGCCACATGCAGGGTGGCCTCGGCATTGCCGCCCGCCGCGACCGCTATGCCGGGCACCGAGACGGCAAGCGCCGCGGCCGCGGCAGCGGCCACTGGCGGGACCGCTTCCCGCCAGCTCCGGTCGCGCCGCGAGCGGATGCCAGTCCATCCGATCGCCAGCAGGGCGATAACCACGGTAACCGGGATAAGCAGATACTTGAGCAGGTCATTCGGGATGATCTGGTAGTAGAGCGCGGGATCAGGCCATGCCTTGCTGAAGGCTGTGACGCTCAGCGGGTCGCTGCCGAAGACCACCAGGCAAACGAACGCGATCGCGGGCAGGACGAGCCGGGCAGCGAACCTGGCTGCGACGCTTCGTCCGGCCACCTCGGTAAGCCCGACGGCAAGCGCGAGCGGCGCGATGACGCTAGCCCCTATCTCCATGGCCCGGAACGCCACCGGCCCGAACCCGATGGCGTGCCCGACAGCCTGCGCGCCCAGCGAAACCGCCAGCCCGAACATGGCGACGGTCCACGCAATCAGTGCGCCGTTGGGAGCGCGCAGGCACCAGGCCACCAGCAAGCCGGTGGCCGCTGCGGCACCTAGGCAGCCGAGCGCTGCGATCACAAGGGATATGAACATCGTTGACTATGGTGCCCGACGTGAGGCCGTGATGCGAGCAGACTGCTGACCAGGCATCATGCGGATGGCTCGATCAGGGCACGAATCGCGCGCGCGGCTGCCTGGCGCCCGGGCCCCCCCGGTAGGCTCGGTGGATATGAGACTGCTGCCAAGGAGGCACGGAGACGGGCCTGCGATCGCCGGCCAGGCATCCGCTGAGGCAGCCGACGTGCAGCAGCCGTCGCCTGTGCCCGACCCGACAGCCGGGGCGTTCTTCGACGTCGACAACACGCTGATGCGCGGCGCCTCGATCTATTACTTTGCCCGCGGCCTCGCGGCCCGCAAGTTGTTCGGCGCCCGTGACCTGGCCAAGATGACCTGGGGACAGGTGACGTTCCGGCTGCGCGGCGCCGAGAAATCCGGCCATATCGACGCGGCCAGGGAATCGGCGCTGGCGTTCGTCGCCGGGCACCGGGTGACCGAGATCGTCGCGCTCGGCGAGGATATCTACGACGACACGATGGCCGACCGCATCTGGCAGGGCACGCGGGAGCTCACCCAGCGGCATCTGGAAGCCGGCCAGCGCGTCTGGCTGGTCACTGCCACGCCGGTCGAGCTCGCCAACATCATGGCCCGCAGGCTCGGGCTCACCGGCGCGCTCGGCACCGTGGCGGAGACGGTTGACGGCGAGTACACCGGGCACCTGGTCGGCGGCTTGTTGCACGGCGAGGCCAAGGCAGCCGCGATCGCGGCCCTGGCGGACCGGGAGCACTTGGACCTCGCCAGGTGCTCGGCCTACAGCGACTCGGCCAACGACCTCCCGATGCTGCTGCTGGTTGGCCATCCGAACGTGGTCAATCCCGATGCCGAGCTGCGCGCGGAAGCACGCCGCAGGGGCTGGCCCGTGCACGACTTCAGGTCCGGCCGCAGGGCCACCACGATCGCGCTGCCCATCGCCGCCGCGGCAGGTGCCGTGGCCGGCGGCACGGTGGCCGCGGTGGCCTTGCACCGCCGACGGGCCGCCGGCAGCCGGATCTAACTGAACGCCGGCCCGCGCTCGACGAGGAGCTTATCCAGCCTGAGCTGGATGGTTTCCTTCACCGCATCCGCCAGGCAGCTGACAGCATCCGGGTGGTGCTGCCAGTCCGCCCTGATGTCCTCAGTGGGTACCGGCTCACAGAATTCGATGATCCAGTTGGACGGCAACGGGATCGCGCCCACCGGGCCCAGCCAGGGAAACAACGGCGTCACGGGAAAATAGGGCAGCTTAAGCAGCCGGGCGACAGACTCGGAGTTCCCGATCATCGGATAGATCTCCTCGGCGCCGACGATCGCGCAGGGAATGATCGGCACCCCGGCCCTTATCGCCGTCACCGCGAATCCGCCCCGACCGAAACGCTGCAGGTGGTAACGCTCGCTGAACGGCTTCCCGATCCCTTTGAAGCCCTCGGGGAACACCCCGACCAGCTCGCCGGCGCGAAGCAGCCGGTCGGCCTCCTGCGGGCAGGCGCGCGTGTGCCCGCTCATCCGGGCAACGCTGGAAAGCCCAGGCACGGTGTAGACGAGGTCCGCGCCGAGCATCCGCAGGTTGCGGTGAGCCGGATGCTCGCGGAACACCCCGGTCTGGAGCATCAGCGCGTCGAATGGCACGACGCCTGAATGGTTGGCGACGACAAGCGCGGGACCGGCGGCAGGCACGTGCTCAAGCCCGTGCATCCGGACCCGGAACCAGTTCCGGTAGAGAGCCCCGGCGAGGGGCATCAGCACGCTGGCATTGAAGGCAGGGTCGAAGCCGGACTCATCGACCTGGTAATCGCCGGTTACCCGCCGCCGCACGAAGCCCGCCGCCTTGGCGAGCAGCTCCCGCCAGCCGTCCGACTGGTCGGACCCGGCCCCGCTCACATCGTCTCCCGAAGCGCCAGCATCGTCAGGGCAAAGCATGCCTCGCCCCCCGCAGGCCCCGGCGACCTCAGTCATCGCATTCTCGATGCCCGCACCCATACCCAGGAGGTCAGGCGGGCACGCGCCGAGTACCGCTACTTCTTATTCCGGCGCTGAACGCGCGTCTTCCGCAGCAGCTTGCGGTGCTTCTTCTTCGCCATCCGCTTGCGGCGCTTCTTGATCACTGAGCCCACGAGATCACCCTTGCTCGAATTTCTGGCTGACGGGCATGCCCACGCGCAGCCCCGCCGCGCGGCGGCCGGGCATACGCCAACGCCACAGCGTACCCCCGCGGTGGCCGCTCACCTCAATCAGGCTGCCCAGTCGCACCGCCTGCCGGGACTGGCATTCCCCGCGCCTGCCCGGCTCGGGTCGCTGACCGCTCCGGGTTGCTGGCGGCTCCCGGCCGGTTGCCGCCATCCGACGATCAGTCGGACCCGACGAAGGCCTCCTTGAGGTAGGTATTGACCGCCTGCTCGGGTACCCGGAATGATCGGCCGACCCGGATCGCCTCTAGCTCACCGGAGTGAACAAGGCGATAGACAGTCATCTTGGATACGCGCATGATCGTGGCCACTTCGGCCACGGTCAGGAACCTGACGTCGCTAAGCGAACTTACGTCTGCTGCCATCAATAGCCCTCTTCCGGCTGAGCTGCCTGCGCCTAGCGAGATTCAGCGCACCAGTCACGCCTGTCTCCAGCGTAAGTCCTGCGCGGAAAAGGGCAACCCCGGCGAGCACACTCAATTCCGGAGTGTCATCGAACGGCCATTCAGCCGCGCCGGACCACCAATGAGGTGCTGGGACGGGTTTGGCGGCCAGCCCGGCCGGTCAGCCGGCTCCGAGTTCGCGACCGCGGTCGCGGGCGGCCTCGATCGCCGCCAGGAACGCCGCCCGGACCCCGTGCTTCTCGAGTTCCCTGATCGCGTTGATGGTGGTGCCGCCCGGCGACGTGACAGCTTCCCTGAGGATCACCGGGTGCTCGCCGGACTCGCGCAGCATGGTTGCCGCGCCGAACACCGCCTGCTTCACCATCTCCAGGGCATTGCTGCGCGGCATCCCGAGCAGGATCCCGGCGTCGACCATCGCCTCCACGAGGAAGTACACGTAGGCCGGCCCGCTGCCAGACAGCGCGGTCGCTGCGTCCTGCTGCGACTCGGGGATCCGCAGGACCTTCCCGACCGGGCGCAGCAGCTCCTCGGCCCGCCTCAGGTGCTCCTCGCCCGCATGCGCGCCCGGCGAGATCACGCTCATCGCCTCGTCGACAAGTACCGGCGTGTTCGACATCACGCGCACCACCGGGACGTCAATGGCGAGCTTGCGCTCAATGAAGCCGGTAGTGATTCCGGCCGCGACGGAAATGACCAGCTTGTCAGCGGTAACCGCCGGGCCGATCTCGTCCAGTAGCGTCGCCATATCCTGCGGCTTGACAGTGATCAGCAGCGTCCCGGCGCGGCGCGCCGCCTCGGCCGCACCGATCACGTCGATGCCGTAAGCCTCCCGCAGGGCGCGGGCCCGGCCGCTGCGCCGGACGGCAGCAACCACGTTGGCCGGGGCACCGCCGGCGCGCAGCAGGCCTGAGATGAGCGCCTCGCCCATCTGCCCGGCACCCAGAACTGCGATCATCCCACGGAGCCTACCGCCACCTGGCTAGCCCGCCCGGGCCTGCCCGCCCCGGGCCTGCCTGCCCGCCCGGCCCTGCTCCGCGCGGCGCGCTTCCCTCAGCCTCGGGAGGCGAGCGAGCGGAGGAAGAAGACGAGGTTCGCCGGCCGTTCGGCAAGCCGCCGGACCAGGTAGGCGTACCAGTCGTTGCCGTAAGGAACGTAGACGCGTACCTGCGCGCCGCCGCCTGCCAGCCGCAGCTGCTCGCCGGGCCTGATGCCGTACAGCATCTGGTACTCGAAGCTCGAGGCTGGCCGCCCAGCTGCGTGCGCGCGGGTCTCGGCGATGTCGATCAGCCTCGGATCATGGGTCGCGATCATCGGATAGCCTTCGCCGTTCAGCAGCACCCGCAGGCAGCGGGCGTAGCAACGGTCAACCTCAGCGCGCGCGACGAAACCGGCGCCTTCCGGCGCGCTGTAGGCGCCCTTGCAGAGCCTGACCCGCGACCCGGCAACCGCCAGCGCCTCGCAGTCAGCCGGGCTGCGGCGCAGGTACGACTGGATCACACAGCCAAGATCGGGGAACTCAGGGCGGAGCTGGGCCAGTATGCGCAGTGTCGTGTCGACCCTCGTGTGGTCCTCCATGTCGAGCGTGACCGTGGTACCCGCCGCGCTGGCCGCCGCGCAGATCCTGGTGATGTTCTCCGTCGCTGTCTTCTCCCCGTGCTCGTTCAGGTCGAGCCCCACCGCGGTCGGCTTGACGGACACCTCGCCGCGGCCATCGCCGGCCAGCCCGGCGCCGCCGAGCCTGCCGAGCAGCCGTACGTACTCGGCGGTAACGGCGGCGGCCTGCTCCGGGTCGACGGTGTCCTCGCCCAGGTAGTCGAGGGTGACGAGCAGCCCGGCGGCTTGCAGCCGCTGGGTGACGCGCAGCGCGTCGTCGGCGGTGTCCCCGGCCACGAACCTAGCCACGACATCACGGGTGAACGGGGCGGTCATGACCACCTGATGGATCCGTTTACTGGCCGAAGCGGCCAGCAGCGCGCGACGGAGCACTGCGGGAGACCTCCGGGAAACGACGTCGTTCCTGGCGGGTACGTTACTCGCGCAACCGGTTCAGCTGACCGCGCGCCCGCTGCACGACGGCCTTCGCCTGGCCGCCGGCGTCCGGCGCGACGATGACCTCCTGCGCCGCCGCGATCCCGGCCGCCAGCAGCGTGGCGTCGACCGGTACGGTCCGCTTGATCAGGCCGAGCGCGACCGGGCCTAGCTCGTAATGGCGCGCCGCGGAGCCCACGAACCCGACCCCCGCGCCGGCCGCCTCCACCGGGTCGCCATGCGCCGGCAGCCGGTCCTCGCTGCCGTCCAGGTGCAGCAGGACCAGGCGGCGCGGCGGATGCCCCAGATTGTGCACCCGCGCGACGGTCTCCTGACCCCGATAGCAGCCCTTGTTGAGCTGGACCGCCGTCTCGATCCAGCCAACCTCGTGCGGGATCGTCCGGTGATCGGTGTCAAGCCCGAGCCTGCACCGGCCGCCCGCGATCCGTAGCGCCTCGTGCGCCCACATGCCCGCGAGCACCGCCCCGGCCGACCGCAGCCCCGCCGCAGCATCGGCCAGTGCCGGACGGGGGAAAATAAGGTCAGTGCCAAACGGGAGTGCGATGGCGGCCGCCGCATCGCCGGCGAACTCGCTCCCGACCTTGGGCCCCATCAGCGTGAGCAGGGCATAGTCGGCACTGACAGCAGCGGGTTCTACGCGCAGCATGAACCGCATGGACTCGAGGAACTTCAGCAACGGCTCCGCGGCGCCAGGCTCAACATGGGCCCACAGCGCGGTCCCGTCATCGGTCAGCGTCAGGTGATGCTCGACGTGACCGTTCGGACTCAGGATCAGCGCCTGGGCGGCCTGGCCAGGCTGGAGACGCTCAAGGTCGGCCGTGCTGAGACTGTGCAGCCAGGACAGCCGGTCGGGCCCGGTGATGCGGATGATGCCGCGGTGCGACCTGTCGACCAGACCGACGCCAAGCGACAGCGCGCGCTGCTCAGCGAACGGGTCGCCGTAGTGTGCCGCCACCCCGGCGTCAACGCCGTCCGCGGGCACGGCACCGGGCTCGGCGAGCAGGGGGCTGTCCATATGACCAAGGCTATGCGCCCGGAGCCCGTCCGTAGCTGCCGGGCACGCCTGCGGCGACCGCAGGCGCCCGCTAATCCCGCTCGGCGGCGCGGCATTCTCCGCACCTGCCGAACACGGTCAGGTGCCCGACATCGGTCTCGAAGCCGTGCTGATCGTCGAGTGCGGTGATAAGCGGACGTACGACGGCCGGCTCCACCTGGATGATCCGCCCGCACTCGCTGCAGACCAGGTGAACGTGGTCCGCCTCGGCGGCCAGGTGATACCGGGGAGCCCCGTGCCCGAGGTGGGTGTGGCTGACGAGACCGAGCTGCTCGAGAAGCTCCAGGGTCCGGTAGATGGTGGAGACGTTTACCCCGCGGGCCCGCTGGTGGACGTCAGCGAAGATCTCCTCGGGCGTCGCGTGATCCAGCTTGGTGACGGCCTCGAGGACAAGCTGGCGCTGTGGCGTGACGCGATAGCCGCCCGCCCGGAGCGCCGCGTCCCACGCCTGTGCCATAAAACCGAGTCTAGTGAGCGAGCCACCGGAACCCGGTAAGCAAGAACCCGGACGCAAGAACCCGGGCCGCGAGGAACCTGCGGATAACTTGCTTGCCTCCGCAGGGCCTCCTGACGTAGCTTCGGGCTAACGCGGGAAAGGAGGTGGTCCAACAGCATGCATAGATGTCGGACTCGCGAGGTGGCTGTCAGCTAGCCGCCGTCCCGTGGAGCGCTCGCCTCGGCCAGAGCTGAGTTGAGCGCGCTTCACCGGCTAGCAACAGGGCTGGCGTGCGAGCGCCAGGCTTGTGTCGCAAAGCGGCGGTCGGCGAATACACGGCAGACACCGGACCCCCGGGCTGGCCGGCCTTGTCCAGCCGGCCCCCGTCGCGGGTTCCACCTCCGGTTTCCGCGGAGCGCAACTTAGTTGCGGCAGATGCCCGCCTGCGGCGGCGTATCCCTCGCGGACGGGCTGGTGGGCCTGCTGCGGGAGTCGCCCGGGGGCTTCTTGTCGCCCGGCTCTCTCCTTCGCCCGGCTCCCTCCTTCGCCCGGCTCTCTCCTTCGCCCGGCTCTCTCCTTCGCCCGGCTCTCTCCTTCGCCCGGCGCTCTCCCCACGCCCGGTACCTTCCTTTTCTCGGCTTCTTGGCGCTGCCCGCTCGCCTACGCCCCGCCGACACCCACCGCGCCTCGTCCCCAGGGCCTGTCGGGTCGGCCCTCTGCTCAGTCCTGCTTGTCCTGTTTCCGGCAAGCGCCTCTCTGGGCGACGCATCCTTCCTGGCGGGTCGCAGCAGCGATAGTGTCCTTCGGGCGCCCTTGTACCGGTCGTCAGTAATGGATAGGTCGGGCCCGCTGTGTCGGGCGCGGCGGCTCGTGCAACCACGGAAAGGACTCTTGTGAGCAAGATTCTCCGGATTGGCAGTGCAGCGGCGGCCGCAGCGGGGGCCATCCTCGCCGCCGGCGCCTTCGCCTTAGCTCCGGCTGCCCAGGCTGCCCGCGTTGTCGCTCCGGCCCGTAGCGCACCGGAGGCTCCCGTCGTTGCAGGAGCCAGCAACCTCTCAGCAGCCCGGCCCGCCGCACGCCCTGCCAACGTGCTGCCAGGGCAGCCAATGATTCCGGCCACTGCCCCTGGCCTGAGCCCGGCCATCGCCGCGTCCACCATCAGGTCCGTCAACTGGGCCGGCTACGCGGTGACAAGGGGCGGCAAGAGCTTCCGCGTCATCACAGCCACGTTCCAAGTGCCCGCCCTCGACTGCGTAGCGACACCAGACGCGGCCTCGGCTCACTGGGTCGGGTTCGATGGCTTCGCGTACAAGTCCCACTCGGTCGAGCAAGACGGCATCGAGGCCGATTGCGCTGGCTCTTTGGCCAGATATCGCGCGTGGTACGAAATGTTCCCCCGGCCCGAGACCGTCAGCACCATGAGGGTCCGCCCTGGCGACTCGATCACCGTTAGCGTGTCTTACAGCCCCGCCCGCAGAAGATTTACGCTCACGGTGACCAACAACACCCGTCATCGGCATTTCAGCGTAGTCAGAGCCTGCGCCGCGGCCAGCTGCCCGGTCAATTCCGCCGAGGTGATCAGCGAAGCGCCAGCCACCAGCGAGGGCGACCTCCTTCCGCTGGCCGACTACCGCGTGGTGTCCTTCAGGCGTATCGCCATCACCGATGGAGCGGGTCATCGCGGCGGCCTGATCTCTCGCCGGTGGCGGATCACCAAGATCCTCCAGTATGGTGCGGCCACCGAGCAGCTGATCGCGCAGCCGACGGCCACCGCCGGGCGCCGGTTTGCGAACCACTGGCTAGGCGAGCATTAACCGGCTCGCGCCAGAGCCTTATCACGACACCGGAAGTCATCAATACAACCCGGAGTACTACAACACAGCTCCAACGACCCGCTTGAGCTGCGCCGAGACATGGGCCTGCAGCGGCTGTCCCACTGCGGCCATGTCGTAGGCGTAGGCGAGGTCACTCCCGATCAGCCCGTAGAGCCTGCGGCCTGCGGTGACCTCCTTGGCCGACGACGTGCGGACGATCGCATCCGTGGCCATCTCGATCTTCGTGCCCGTTACCTGGCCGAGATAGATCTCGGTGATCCCGGTGGGATGCGCGAGGACCACCTCGAGCCGGCCGTTCTCCTGCGGGCGCCAGAACCCGGCCTCCATGGCGAGCGGCCGCCCGAGGTGCCCCGCATCGTCAAGCAGCCAGGTGCGGCTTTCATAGATCAGGAATGGCTTGCCGTTGTGGCTGAAGGAGATTTCCTGTCCGAACCTGGCGCTCTCTATCGTCGGGTAACCGACTACGCCGGCTCCCTCCCACCGGCCGAGCAAGTACAGCAGCGGGACGAGGCTGGGATGCGTTGCGGGCCCGGCCCGGCCCGCAACCTCTCCGGCGGCCGCCTCCCCGGCCCCCCCGCCGCCGAGTCCGTTCTGAGGATTCTGCTCGCTCTGCATACCGAAAGACTAGGGTCCGCGGTGTGATCATCAAGGCCAACTGGCCGTCAGCGCCCCCCGCCCGGCTGGTCTCTGGCCCGCCCGGCTGGTCTCTGGCCCGCCCGGCTGGTCTCTGGCCCGCCCGGCTGGTCTCTGGCCCGCCCGGCTCGTCTCTGGCCCGCCCGGCTCGTCTCTGGCCCCCGGCTGGTCTCTGGGCCCCGCCCCGGCTAGTTACCGCGTGGTGGCGGCGGCGTCTTGCGGCTGGTGCCGACCCGGTAGAGCTTCGGGATCAAGAAGGCGCATAGTGCGGTGACCGCACCAAACGCCCCGACCAGGATTATCCCGCTTACCTCGCCAGCCATGCCCGAAGTGTAGATCCGGCAGGCCGCACCACCCTGGAGGCGCGCGGACGCGGGATGGCCGACGTGTCCGTCGTGACCGCCGTTAACACCCGGATCCGCCTGTACCGGATTTGGTGGGGACATTAGCCGCATTTTGGGTCAGCGAGGTCTACTAATCCGGTATAAGCGAGAATTCATTAGGCGAATGGTGAGCTGATTGCCCGGAATATGCCGAATCGAAAGTGTGCGATCTGGCATTCAGTGATCGGCACATCCGGGCTAAGGTCGGAGCATGGCTTCCCGGTCACTCGTTGTGAAGGCAACCTCGGGCAAGGACGATCTGGAGCGCTGCAATCAGGCGCTGACCGTAGCCGCGACGGCAGCCGCCAGCGGACTGGAGGTGTCCCTCTGGCTGACCGGGGATGCTGCCTGGCTCGCCCTGCCCGGCGGCGCCGATGGCATTGCCCTTCCGCACGCAGTCCCGCTGGCGGAACTGCTGGCTAAGGTTCTCGGCAATGGTCCCGTCACGGTCTGCTCGCAGTGCGCCGCCCGCAGGGGAATCTCCGCCGACGACCTTGTCGACGGAGTTCGCATCGCGGGGGCCGCCACATTCGTTGCGGAAATCATGGCTGACGGCGCGCAGGCCGTCGTCTATTGACTGGCCGAGCACCGGCCCGCCATGTTCAGCCGCGCCCGGCAGCGAGCCGTTCCTCGCGGAGCCGACGTGCCCAGTCCTCGTCCGCGGGGTCGAGTGGCGCGAGCGGCCCCGCGGCCCAGCCCAGCAGGAGATCGGCGAGGCCCGGATTACGCACCAGGACGGGGCCATGCAGGTAGGTGCCGAGCACCCGGCCGGCATAAGCACCTTCGGTGCCGTCCCCGTTGCCGACACCCACGGCTACCCGAGCCAGCGGTCTGGCGTCAGGCCCGATAGTGGTGACGCCCTGATGGTTCTCGAATCCGGTCAGGCGCGGTACGCCGAGCTCCGGGTCCACGTCCGCGACAATCTCGCCCACGCCGCGGCGCTCTCCCCGACCGCTACGGGTGTCCAGGATCCCGAGGCCGGCCACCGGCTCGCCATCGACGCCACCGAACTCAGCGCCGATGACCTGGTAGCCGGCGCAAACGGCAAAAACCACGGCCCCGGCGCTGGCCACCGCGGCCAGACCGCCATCAGCCCGCAGCCGTCGGGCCGCGAGGATCTGCGGCAGGTCCTCGCCGCCGCCCATCAGGTAGATGTCGCCCTGGCGTGGTATCGCCTCGTCCGCATGCACCTCGATAGCGTCGACCGCGAAGCCGCGCAGCCTGGCCCGCCGCCCGAGCACCAGCAGGTTGCCCCGGTCACCGTAGGTGCTGAGCAGGTCCGGGTAGACCCAGACGAGCCGGATGCTACTGACGCCACGGTGACTTCCGCGCCGCCGCACCGGCTCTGCCGCGGCCGCCGGATCTGACCTCGGGGGCCCATGGTCCGGTGTCATCCGGCTGCGCCCCTCACTCGGCCCGGCCGAGCGCGGACCGGATCTGCTGGAAGGCCGTGTAGTTGGCGATCACGTCAAGCGCACCCGCCTCCACCTTGCTCACTGCGTCATCGACGCCGTTGACCAGCACGAAGGCCACCTGGTCTGCTTCAAGCCGGACGGCGAGATCGATCCTCCGCTCGCCGGCCACGAAGACGGGCCGGCCGATCAGGACCCGGTAGTCCACGTCCCACAGCCAGGAAGTGTCCCTGCCGTCTGGGCCTTGCGCATTAACGGACAGCATCACTGGCCCCGGAACCGCGCTTAGTACATCGAACGCCTCCAGCCAGCCGGCCGGGTTCTTCGCGAGCAACAGCCGGAGCTCCCGGCCGTGCCGCTGGACGCGCGTATACCGGCCAGCCACCGACTTGACCTTGCGGAGTCTCGGCAGCATCTGGCTCACGTCAGCACCGAAGGAGTGGACCACAGCGAGGGCGACCACCGCGTTGGCCATGTTGGCCCTGCCCGGCAGCTCAAGTGACAGCTCCGTTACCTGGCCTGCGGCGTCGATGACTGCCCCGTCGTCAAGCACCCAGCTGGCGGGCGGGCGAGCAAAGCCACACTCGCCGCATCGCCACCCAAGATCATCCCTGCGCAGATGCGAGCCGCACTGCGGGCAGCACCAGGAGTCCTCGTGCCAGCGCTGGCCCACCGCCACCCACGTAACGTGCTTGGCGCCGCTCGCCGCCCACGCGATCAGGGGGTCATCGGCGTTGGCGATGACCCGGCAGTCGGCTGCGGCCAGCGCCTCCCGCCAGCGCCTCGCCACAAGCCAGATCTCGGCGGCCCGGTCCATTTGGTCGCGACTCAGGTTCAGCAGCGCGACCACCCTAGGCTTAGTCGCCGCGATGACCGCCGGCAGGTGCCGCTCATCGACCTCAAGCACGCCGAACGGGGCGTTAGGTGCCCGGCCAAGTGCGGACGTCAGCCCGGCTGCCATATTGGCGCCGAACGCGTTGGAAGCCACCTCCTGGCCAAGCGCGCCGAGCGCGGCGCTGATCAGCCTGGTGGTGGTGGTCTTGCCGTTAGTCGCGGAGACAAGCACGATTTGGCGGTCGGCAGAAAGAATCCGCAGCAGGTCCGGCTCCACCCGCAGGCCGAGCACGCCGCCGATCACCGATCCGTCGCCGCGGCCCGCGGCCCGCGAAACACGCCCCGCTGCTCCGCCAATGGTTGTGGCCAGGCGGGCCCGGAGCGGAAGCTTGCTCATGGCCGCCGATGCTATCTGGCCGCTGGCCCGTCCTCGAACCCTGCGGATCCCGTTGGCTCGTCCCTGAACCCGACGATGAATCTGCGCGGCCAGGACAATACCGTTTCCAGCCATCCCGTGATGCCCATCTCACCTGCCGCCTTTCGCAGCTGCCCGCGGTGGCTCACCCCGATCACCACAGCGGCCAGGTCATCGGTGAAACCGCGTTGGTCGTCCTCGCCGAGCAGCGCCGTCCAGGCCGGCAGCCGGTTCCTCGCCAGTTCCATCGAAAGCGGATGTCGGCGCAGGCCGCTGACCCGTTGCCCGATCCGCACCCCCGGCCGGTCCGCCACACCCGCAAGCGGGAACTCAAGAGGCGGCGCCGCAGCGAACGGATCGGGCGCCCCGTTACCGAACGGGCACACCCGCTCCACCTCGTGCAGCCATTGCAGTTGGGGGATGACCCAGGTGGCCCCGGCCCGTCTCCCGGCTCCCGATCCGCCCTCAAGCAGCCGCAGCGCGGTGCCGGCCATCGCCGCCGCGAGCTTCCCTGGGTCGTACCAGGCCCGGACGGTAAGGACACGGCTGTGCAGCGCCCGCTCGATCGCGGTCGCGAGCATGCATTCGCGCAGCCGCTGGCCGAGACCAGACCACCGGAACCGCAGCAGCGCGGGCACCGCGGGAAGCGGCCGGTTGGTGAGGAAGGCGAGCGCGAGAGCCTCGGTCCAGACGCGCAGCCATGCCTCCTCGGCCGCGTCGGCCAACAGGTCGGCAACCCGGAGCTCAAGCAGGGTGCACGGGCGCCCGGCGGCGCAGGTCGGACCGCAGGCCGCCGAGCGCCTGCCCCGGACCGGGGCCGCTGCAGCTGCTGCGGCCGCCGGGGCCGCCGGGGCCGCCGGGGCCTGCGGGGCCGCCGCGGCCGCCGGGCCAGTCCTCGCCACACGACCAGCTAGTCCAGCAGTGTCAGCTAGTCCTGCAGTGTCAGCCAATCCTGCAGTGCCAGCTAGTCCTGCAGTGTCAGCTACAGCAGTGTCAGCTACAGCAGTGTCAGCTACAGCAGTGTCAGCTAGAGCGGTGCCAGCTAGTCCAGCCGCGCTGGCAATCTCGGCCAGGTCCGCGGCGCGGTCCCGGGCGGCCAGGACGCGCTCTCTGTCGCCGCCGAACGGGACCCGGATCCGCAGCGGCCGGTCCATTCCGTCAGCGAACACGGCGGCCTCGCCCGGCGGCAGCGAGACCACCTGCCTGGACTGGTCGTCGTCGAGGTTCATGGCGGCGCCGACGACCTGGCGGTCGTCGTGGGCGGGCAGCCTGTGCAGGACCTTGAGCGCGGTGTTCTTCACCACGTCGGGGACAAGCTTGGCCGGAATCTGCTCGGCGACGACGATCCCCTCGCCGTAGGCGCGGATCTCGGCGAGCATGCTGGCGAACAGTTCCACCGCGTGGCCGCTGGCGCCCTCCCGCTCCGCGCGCAGCAGCCGGTGCGCCTCCTCAATAACGATGACATGCCGCAGCCCGCCGTCCAGCCCGGCACGTGCCTGCAGCCGCAGGTACTCGACGATCCTGATGATCAGGGTGCCGATCAGGAACGCCTTGTCCTCGTCGTTGGCGACATCCTCGATCGCCAGCACCACGTTCCGGCGGAGCAGTTCACCGATGTCCGCCGGGTGACCACCCTCGAAGAACCTGCCCGCCGATCCGACCCGCAGGGACCGCAGCCGCACGTCAACGAAACCGCGAACGTCGGCCCGCAGTTCCCGGCCGTAGCCGACGTCCTCGATCACCTCGAGCGCCGCACACTGTAGCTGCGCCAGAGTGGGAACAAGCGGGGCGGCCAGGGCTCCTGGCTGGCCCCCGCCGGTCACCGGATCCCAGCCGCACGCCTCATAGGCGCGCTGCAGCGCCTGGGAGATGATCTGCGGGAAAGGCTCGTGCGCGTCGAAGGCGGCCAGGAACAGCGCCCGCACCATGTCGATGTGCGCCTGCACCGGGTATCCAGGCTCGGGGGCCAGCGGGTTGATCGACAGCGGCACCGCCGCGGGATCGGCCGGGTTGATGACCGTTACCTGGCCGATCTCAGCGATCCGGCCGACCATTGCCGCGTACTCGGACTTGACCGGCTCGACGGCAAGCCACCAGATGCCCGCCCTGGTCAGCTGCTCGAGCATGTGCCTGACGGTCTGGGACTTCCCCGCGCCGGTAGCACCGGTGACGAAGGCATGCCTGTTGAGGGTCTCCAGCGGCACCCGGAACGGACCGACCGGCCGGTCCGCGGCATCCAGGATGGTGCCCAGCTCAATTGCATGCTGTCCGGTGGTCTCGCTGGTCAGGTCGAAGTAGCCAGGGTGCAGCACCCGGACGCCTGGAACCTCGAGGCGCGGCAGGCCGGTCAGGGCGACGAGCGCGCCGGCCGTCGCGGCGAAGGGCACCTCGGCACCGTCACCCGTGTCGACGTGCTTGGCGACCAGCGCGTCGGCCAGGTCGCAGGCTCCCTCCCCGCTACGCAGCCGGTATGGGTGGGCGCCCAGGTCGGCCGAGCCAACCAGCACCGCGGCAATCAGCCGCAGTTCCCCCTCGCTGGCCGCCCCGGCCAGCACCCGCACATTCCACAGGCCAGCCTCGCGGAAAGCGTCGAGCTCGGCGAGGCGGCGCTGCGCGCGCTCCGCGTCGAACCTCGCGTGCTCTTCGTCATAGCGCCGCAGCACATTCAGCTGGGTGCGCAGCTCTGCCGTCTCCGCGTCCAGCGTCCCGGTCGGCTCCGCGACCACGAGCCAGCCGAAGGGCCTGGTGATGAGGGTCGTGAGCGCCGACTCGAACAGCGTCGGCTGCTGGCCGCTTCCCTGGTCGTGGCCACGCTGAGCACCGTTCTTACGCTGTCCCATGCCGGACTCGCGGCCAGGCTGCCGCGGGCCTTCCTGGTCGCCCGGGCCGCCGCCGAGCGGCAGCGCCCGGCGGCCCGGGCACGGCGCCCAGACCAGGCGGTCGAGGTCGGCGAGCAGGCTACCTGGCAGGCGCACGCCGCGGGCGCCCCACGGGAACAGTAACTCGTGCGAGCGGCCACGGTCGTCCGCCGCACCCGCGGACCGCGGCGCAGCCCGGTCCGCGCCGGGCCACCCTGGGTGGTCACGATCCCGGTCGCGGGCAGCGGGAAGCGGCCCGGCGTTGCTGATCAGCTCAAGTGGCGCTCCGCCGCCTCTCGACAGCCATCCGGCCACGAATGGGCGGCGGCGCAGCGCCGCGTTCAGCGCAGCGGGCAGCACCGATGCGTAGTCTTGCTCCGCGGTCCCGCCGCCAGCGGCCGTGATGGCCTCAACCCGGTACCAGGGACCGGCACCGCCGTCCCTGATGCCTGAGGTCGAGTCCACCTTGCGTGCATACCAGCCAGTGGCGCTCGCCGCCACCCCGTTGGTCCGGATACGCCGGTCGCCCCGGTCCTCCAGGCTGGCCTCGCGCCCTGACAGGTTCTCCCGGAGCGGGCGGCGCCAGTCGGGAGATGACCGGGCCGGACGATGGCGCCCGGCTGCAAAATTGTAAAGGCAATTGACTGTCTTGACTCTTGTCCATAGCCTTGAACTCGTGGCGGCGGAGCGCGATTGGCCCGGCGAGATGGCATTCCCGGCGCTTCTCCGGGCGGCCAGGACCACTTACGGATCGGCGATTCGCGCGGCCCTGGACGAAGCGGGATGCGACGACGTGCCGCGCAATGGCAGCTACGTGATTGGCGCCATCGCCCGCACCGGCGCGCCGCTCGGGCAGGTCATCAAAGAACTCGGGGTGTCCAAGCAGGCCGCCGGGCAGCTCGTCGACGCCCTGGTCACCCGGGGCTACCTTGACCGCTCGGTCGACCCCGAAGACCGCCGCCGGCTGACGATCACGCTCACCGAACGCGGCCGCGCCGCGGCGGGGGTGATCCGGTCAGCGGTTGAGCGGGTGGATGCCGACCTGGTCGGGCGAGTGGGCCCGGAGTTCGTCGCGCACACCCGGGCGACGCTCGCCGCCCTTATCGAAAGCAGCCAGGCCGCGACAGGACATGACCGTGGCTAGCGAACAGGCCGCAGCTGAGCGGATCAGGTGCGGGGAGCGGCCTTCGGCTCGTAGCGGCCCGGCCTGGCGGCGGCGCTCCGCCGTGCTGCTCGTCGCCGGGCTAACCGGGCTGTCCTACGCCTGGGAGCTCAACCGGGATCCGGTTGAGCCCTACTACGCGGCCGCGGTGCGCAGCATGTCAATGAGCTGGCACAACTTCATCTATGGTGCCTTCGACCCCGCGGGGACCGTCACCCTGGATAAGCTGCCGGGTTCCTTGTGGCTTCAGGCTCTCGCGGTGCGGGCCCTGGGTTTCCACACCTGGGTGATCGCGCTCCCCCAGGCCGTCGAAGGCGTCCTGACCGTGCTCGTGCTGTACCGGGCGGTGCAGCGCCTGGCCGGGCCGAACGCCGGCCTGATCGCCATGATCATCGTCGCGGTGAGCCCGGCAACGGTCGCACTGAACCGGGGGAACATCTCCGACTCGCTAATGATCTTGCTGTTGGTCCTGGCTGCTGATGCCGTATCAAGCGCAATCGCAGGCGGCAGCCAGGGCAGGCTTGTCCTCGCCGCGGTCTGGGTCGGGCTCGCCTTTCAGGCCAAGATGATCGAGGCCTGGGTGGTACTCCCCGCGCTCGGCCTGGCGTATCTCGTGAGCGCACCGGGATCGACCCGCCGGCGCGTCCGTCAACTGGTTGTGGCCGGCGCGGCCGCCGGGCTGGTGTCGCTGTCGTGGATGACTGCCGTCTCGCTGGCACCGGCCTCGGACCGCCCGTATGTCGACGGCAGCCACGACGACTCCGCCTACGAGCAGGTGTTCATCTACAACGGCTTTGGCCGCTTCGGCGATCAGACGCCGCTGAAACTCCTCACCGGCCAGTCCCTCGGCATCGGCGACGCTCTGGGGACTCCAGCCGTCGCCCCGGGCCGGCTCCTGCGGGACGACCTTGGCCGCGACGTAGGCTGGCTACTCCCCGCTGCCATCGTCGTCGCTGCGTGGGGTATCGCAAGCCGGCGGCGGCCGCGCGGCGATCCGCTCAGATCGTGCTTCGTCCTGTGGGGCGTCTGGCTCGTGACGCTGGCCATAACGTTCTCGCTGACCACGACTATCAACGATTACTACACAGCGGCGCTCACACCGGCAGTCGCTGCCATCTTCGGCGCCGGAGTCGCCGCCGCCTGGGCGCACGAGCGGTCCCCGGTCGGCCGGCGGATCGGCCTGGCGGCTGTTCTTGCCGGGACGGTCGGGTACGCCGCCTGGCTTCTGGATACTGGCACCGCCGTGCCGGGCTGGCTGGTCCCGGCCGTCGTCGCGGTGGGCCTCGCGGCAACGGCAATTGCGCTCGGGTCAGTGGCGGTCCGGAGTGACACCATGTTGTCGGCTGCTCTCGCAGCCGGACTCATCGCCTGCTCGCTGGCGCCGGCCGTCGCGTCGGCCGATCTCGTGGCGCGGCACCAGGGCGCGTTCGACACACCGTTCGAGCCGGCCCGCGAGCAGAACGCCATCGACACCCTGTTCCTGCGGACACCGGCGCAGGTGAGTCTCACCATCCCGCGTCTCGAGGCCGCCCAGAATGGTGCGCCTTACCTGCTCGCGACCCAGACTGCGGCGCTGGCCTCTGTGTTCATCTACGCCAGCGGCCTTGAGGCGCTGCCCATCGGAGGGTTCACCGGCACGATCCCGGCACCGACCCTGCGGCAGCTGCAAGCCGACATCCGCGAGGGGCGGTTCCACCTCGTACTCGCCGCCCCGAGCAGCGACCCGAGACTCCGGTGGATCGCCGCGCACTGCATGAATCTCGGCAGCGCCACCGCCGCGCTGCGCACCTACTACTGTCAGCCATCCGACGCTGACTAGCAGGCAGTTAGGCCACCGCTGGGGCAGGCTGGTCAGCACTGGGGCGGGCCGGTCACCGCTGGGGCAGGCTGGTCAGCACTGGGGCAGGCTGGTCAGCACTGGGGCAGGCTGGTCAGCACTGGGGCGGGCTGGTCAGCACTGGGGCGGGCCGGTCAGCACGGGGGCGGGCCGGTCAGCACTGGGGCAGGCCGGTCAGCACTGGGGCAGGCCCGTCAGCACCGCGGCGTGCGCCAGTCCAGGCGCTCAGGCGGCGGCCCGAGATTGGGCCCGGGCGGTCCGCTGGTCCCGGCCCCGTCACCTGGCCGCGCAGCACCCGGCCGCGCGGCAGCTGATCGCGCAGCACCTGGCCGGCCTCGCTGCGCCGTGTCCAACCCCGGGTGCCCCGAGCCCGGCTGCCCGGAGGCAGGCTGCCCGGAGCCCGGCTGCCCCGAGCCGGGCTCCGTCCGGTCCGCCGGTAGGCTGCCGCCCGCTGTTCCGCCCGCTGTTCCGCCCGCTGTTCCGCCCGCTGTTCCGCCCGCTGTTCCGCCCGCTGTTCCGCCCGCTCCGCCCGCTCCGCCCGCTGCTCCGCCCGCTCCGGCCCGCACTCGGCTCGCCGCGCGCACTGCCTCGTCCAGGCTGAGCAGGGTCGAGGACCGCAGCCCGAAGATGCCGGGATTCGCGTCGGCCAGCACGACCCGGCGGCCCGCGGGCGAGGCATAGCTGACGATCATGGCGCTAGCCGGTAGCTGCTGCAGCTCATGCTGCTCCACCAGGAATTCCCGCGACCGCTGGCTGGCCCGGGCCAGCGAGGCGTTGGCGCCCACCGCCGAGGACGTGCTCAGCCCCCAGGATGTGCTGGAGTTGATGCCCAACGTGATCGACCGCGAGTCAGATGTCCCGGTCGAATGGCTCGAATCCCTGCTCCCCGACGCTGTGAAGTTGCCAAACGGCGCGGATCCGCCAGCCCTGCTCCGGCCACGGCTCTGGCTGCGCCCTGAACTCTCGTTGACCGATGCCGAGTCGGCCAGCGAGTCGGCGGTGCCGATGGTGCTCGTGTAGGAATCGCCGCCAGTGTCGGTGACCGACGTTCCGACGGTATCGGTCAGCTGACTCAGCACGAAACGGTGCTCGGTGCCGATCTGCTCGCTCGCTACCTTGGCATCCTGGGCGTTTCCCAGCCGCATGAACGCGACCGCCGCATTGCCGCGGCCCAGCCGGTCCCTGACATGAGCAGGCAACGACCTGTGGGCCACCACGAGCCCGGTCCCCGACACCTCGCAGGCGTCGCAGAGCCGGTCGAGCACGTCGCCAGAGAGCCGCTCGGCACCAAGCACGCACAAGGTCCGCTGCCACCTGTCGGTAGTACCTGCCGCGGGCGCCTGCCGGAGCATGTGCGCTAGCGCGACCGTCAGGTAGGTGCCAAGCACCCGGTTGGCTACCGCGCCTGACCGCCGGTCCAGCCATGCGACCCGGAGCCGGCTCGGCGGCAGCTTGACCGCGGCGGATCCGAGCTGATCGAGCTTGCGGAGCCGTGCCTCAAGCTCCCATGCGCGGTCGATCACCACTCGTTCGGCGGCACTGCGGCCGAACAGCGCTGTGATCTGCTCGAGCTGGCTAGACGTCAGCAGGCCCGACCGCAGGTCGCCGCGCGGATCGCCGATCTGGGCGAGCGCCCGCAGCGCGGCGGTCACCTGGGCGATCCTCGGCTCGCCGCCAAGTACCTCGATGACCCGGTCCAGGATGGCGCTGTCCTTCGCCGGGTCACCCGCGGCCGAGGGATCGCCGCTCGCGGCCGCGGTTGCCGACAGCAGGTCGGTGACGGCCTCCCGGCCGAGGCCGGTGCCGAGGTCCAGCCTGGGCAGGTCGCCCGGCAGCACCCAGACCAGCGGCTGGATCCCGGACCGGCGGGCCACCGCGAGCAGGTCGGTCGCGACAGCGCCCTCGGTCAGGTCAAGGACGGTGACCTCGCCGCCAGCGCCGAGCCGCGGCACAGCGATCATGCTGAGCATCGCCGACCAACCCGTCAGGGTGCCGCCGGCCACATCCACCCGGTCGATGTCGGCGGGCAGCGAAACGGCGTACCACTGCGGCTGCCGCTCGAAGGCGACCCGCCGCGATTGCCAGGCGCGGAACTGCCTGGCGTGCGATTCCTGCCGCGCCGCCAGCCGGCTCTGCTGGACCGTACGGATCTTCGCCAGCCGCCGCTGTTCCGCAGCTATCCGGGCCTGCATTTCCCGCGCGCCGTTCCGGACGGCCCGCCCGCTGACTACCGCCGCGGTGAGGCACCCGGCCAGCACCAGCCCCGCCAGCCATGGGTTGACCAGGCCAGCTGCCCTGAGCCCCAGCACGCCGCAGGCCAGCACAGCCGCGCCCGCGCAGGCGATCTTGGCCGGCCGGATCAGCCTGCCGTCCTCGCGGCGCTGCGCTGCCACCCAGCCCTCGTCGAGCTGGACTCCGGCCGGCGGTACCGGGCGCCCGGGCACCGGGCCCGGATCGGGATGCTGCACGGCATACTGCCAGCCGAGGTAGACGCGATCCGGCCGGACGCTGGCGGGCGGCCGTCGCGCGCCGGCCGCCGCCGCGTCGCCAGCCACCGGTGCCGGGTCAGGCTTCGCCGCCGCCCCGGCCAACCGCGGCGCCGGAGCACCGGAATACTCGCGCGTGGTCATCGGCGCTGGCCCGGCCCTGTGCCGCGCACGCTGCGGCACGACGGCAGCACCCGTGGCCGCGGGCCCTTGACAAGCAGGGTGAATTCCTCGCTGCTCGCGCCGCGCAGGGCGTCCGCGCCGACGAGACGGCTGTCTTCGAGCTTTAACGGATAATCGGCCGTTATCCCGGTGCCTCGGCCGGGAATCCCGACCCGCCGGCGTCCGGCGCCGGGCCCGGCGGGATCGGCGCGATCGGCGCCGTCACCGCGGTCGGAAAGGTCGGCGCGGTCAGCGCGGTCAGCTTGGTAAGCGCTGTCTGCGCGGCCGGCGCGGTCAGCATGGTAAGCGCGGCCGGCGAGGTCAGCGTGGTAAGCGCGATCAGCTTGGTAAGCGCGGTCAGCGCGGTCAGCGCGGTCAGCGCGGTCAGCGCGGTCAGCGCGGTCAGCGCGGTCAGCGCGATCAGCTTGGTAAGCGCGGTCAGCGGGGCCGGCAAAATCGGCGAATCTCGCCGCGACCGCCGGGCCGGCGGGACCTCGCGCCAGCACCACGTTGGCGATCCCGGCAAGACGGTCCGCGGCGGCGGCGGACCCCGTGCTCAGCAGGACGGCCAGCCCGGCGCCGGCGCCAGCCGCGATCAGGTCGCTGAGCACGCGGTGATCCACGGCCTCGCACCCGTGGATCCAGGCCAGCGCGTCACCAGGCACGCCAATCCGCCTAAGTTCGGCGCAGACGGCCATCATGTCGCAGGCAGCCAGGCTTGCGATCATGCAGGCGGAGCGGTCATGGACGGCGCGGTCCAGCGAAAACGCGACAACCGCCCGATCCCGCACCGCCTGGCCCAGACTGATCCGCAGCGGCTCCGCCGCTGGCGTAGCGGCGGCACTGAGCTGGGCCGCGCCGCGCAGCGGGCGGCCCCGCCCGGGCCGGTCACCGGGCCCGGCGGGCGCGGCCCGCGCCGACGGCCCTGGAGCCAGCCAATGGCCGAGGGCGGACGCCCGGAGCGCCGCCAGCTGGATGGCGGGCGCCGACAGCGCGGCCGGGTCGACAGCTGCCTGCCGGACCGAGACGCCAACCCGCTCCGCGAGCGCCGCCCGGCTCGGATAATACGCGGGCACCCGGCTGAGCCTCGCGCGCAGCGCGGCCGGGTTGAGCAGCCCGGTCAGGTCGTCCAGGATCGGCATGCGCGGGTCGGCGGGCGCGGCGGCCAGCACGGCGAATACGTCGGTCAGGTAGGCGGCGCAGGTGCGGCGGTGCTCGTCCGTGCCCCCGCTCCAGTCGATCATGCCGGTGACCAGCGAAGCCGCCTGCGCCGGATCGCCACTGCGGACGGGCTCGTAGTAGCCGGGTCCGGGCCAGCCGAGCGAACGCAGCGGGGCGCCAGCCGCGGCACACCCAGCGGCCAGCGACTCGGTGAGCCAGCCGGATCCGGTCAGGTCGATGACGATGACCGGCTTGCGGCGCCGGATCCCGGCGTGAGCCAGCATGAAGCAGGTCTCGGCGATCCCGGTGCCATCCGGCTCGGCAGCAGCGGGCCCGGCGCAGAGCACGCCGCCTTCGGCCTCCTGCCACGAGATCGCCGCGGGCCGGCCGGTCGCGGCATCGATCCCCACGCACCCGCCGTCCGTGGTGACCACGCCGCCCGACCTGATCGAGGCCGCCGTCCAGCGCCTGCGCACCGCTACCAGCAGCCCTGGACGCGGCTGGCCGGACAGCCGTTCAGACGCGTGCAGCCAGTCCAGCCACCACAGGCCCGCCGCCTCGATGGCGGCGAGCACGAGGGCAAGCGGAAACTGGCCTGGCAGCCAGTGCGTCAGTCCGGCAAACGCCCCCGCCGGGTGCAGGACCCGCCCAGGATGCCGGCCCGTGCCGGCCAGGTAGGCAAGTACCAGCCGCGGCCCGGCCGCCAGCCGGGCCGCAGCGGCGGCGGGGCCCATCGCCAGTGCCCAGACAAGCCCGGTGGCCGCCGGGACCAGCAGCCACTGCGGCCGCCATCTGGTCAGCCTGCTTGTCGCGTGAAACGCGATCACGAGCACCAGCGTGAGCTGGGCGAAGACCACCTGAATGAGCACCGCGGCGGTGCTGAGGACAGCGACTAACTCAGCGCGGCGGGGCGTCTGGATCGGAATGAGGTAGCGCGCACGGCGCGGCACGCGCGGCGCTGGGGTCACGGCGGCAACAGGCATTTCGGGTCAAGGTTCCCAGCCTTCCACCGCGCGTGTCCAGGCCCCTGACAAACTGTCCGTATCACCATTTGCGAGTGGCTGCTCAGCGGAGCAGACCACGATCCGGAACAGGTCGGGGCGGCAGACCGCGACTGTCAGCGCGACCGGCTCCCCCTCGGCGGGATCGTCGAACCTGACCGTCACCATGGCGGCTAGCTGGCCTGGCGACAGCCGAAGGCTCCTGGCCACCGACGGCGGCGGCTGCTGCATCTCGACATACAGGGCACCCGGCTGACCAGCCGGCGCGGTTCCTTGGTCTTCCGCCGCTGGCATCGTGGCTACCGGCAGCGGGGTAAAAGCGGATCCGGCACCCTGGGCCAGGTACGGTCCAGCGGCCTCTGTCGCCAGGTAAGTCGTGGCGAACGCGGCAGGCTGCCCGTCCGCGGTCCAGAGGAACCTGATGACGCAGACCGGGTCCGACGGGGAGACGTGCAGCGCCCAGCCGATGTCCTCAGGGACCCGGCGCACCGAGACCTGGCGGCTGCGGCAGGTTATCTCGCCGCCCATCGGATCGAGATGGGCGGCGAGCCCGGGCACGCCCTCGAGCGAGATGAGGTACTCCGCAGGACTGGCGCGGTAAGCCTGACCGTCAGGCAGGCGGCGGATCAGGTGCCGGGCGGCGAGTTCCGCGATCGCGGCGTCGATCTCCGCGGTGCTCACGTTGTACCGGCGCGCTAGGGCGCTGTGCCGCGGCAGCCGCCAGCCGGGCTCATGGTGTACCAGCGCCGCGGCCATCCGGTCCGCAAGCACGCCGCTGGCCGACCGGGTCTGAGCAGCTCCGCTGCCCGGCTTGGCGACCGCGGCCCTTGGCTGAGCGGCCCCGCGGGCGGTTCCCGGCGCGGCGGCCGCTCCGTCATCGTCGGATAGCGGCCGATCGCTGGGGCCCAGCATGTTGATCACTCCGCATGTCGCCGGGGGAATGCGATGATCACCCGTCCCGCGATGATAATCAGCAGCACGAACATGAACAAGATCACCGCCACGTCGTAGGACGAGATCTGCGGCGAATGGACGGGACTGTAGAAATGGACGGGACTGTAGAAGAAGCTCCAGACGGGGATGGTCCGCTGACCAGCAGCACGACGATGGTGATCACGAAGGTGCCGATGATGGCGTTTTCCAGGCCGCCGCCAGTGCCGGTGGCGTCGGTGAAACCCGGCACCGCCCGGGCGATGATGCCGGATCGGCCTGGATTGACATATACCCCGCCTCACCCGGCGACTCGAGACGATGATCTGACCGCGCCGGTACAGCCAAGACCAGTTCTAGGGCTCTTAGGTAACGAGCAGCTGAACAGCAGGTGATGACATAGGCGACGAACAGGTGGCAGGTAGGGAAACTGTCCCGGCGCTGCCGAACGTGATCGCGGCGGCTTTTCCGCGCCATGCGCGGAAGAGCCGCCGCGATCATGAAATTGGCGGGCCAGGGGTCAGATGGTGACCTCGAGAGCGGCGATCTTGCCGGTCTCCGCGGAGACGGTGCGCTCGGCCCGGACGCCGCCGGGGGCGAGCACGCGCAGCGTCCACGTCCCCGGGGCGGCGAAGAACCTGAATCCGCCATCGTCGCCCAGCGGCACCTCGGCGACGAAGTCACCGCCCTCGTTGAGCAGCCTGGCGTAGCCGACCGGCACCGCTGTCCCGTTCTGCGTGACCCGGCCCTGCACCACCGCCTGGCTGCCAGCGTCCGCGGGCAGGGCCGCGCTGCCGGCCAGCGCGCCGCATCCGCCGCTGCTCACTTAGCGTCCCCGATCTCGATCGGGACCCCGACCAGCGAGCCGTACTCGGTCCACGAGCCGTCGTAGTTCTTCACGTTCGGCTGGCCGAGCAGCTCATGCAGCACGAACCAGGTATGCGCGGACCGCTCGCCGATCCGGCAGTAGGCGATCGTGTCCCTGCCGAAGTCCAGCCCGGCCTCGTGGCCGTAGAGCACCCGCAGCGCGTCGTCGGTCTTGAACGTGCCATCTTCCTCGGCCGCCTTCGACCACGGGACGTTCTTCGCGGTCGGGATGTGGCCGCCCCGCTGCGCCTGCTCCTGCGGGAGGTGCGCCGGGGCGAGCAGGCGGCCGGCGAACTCGTCGGGCGAGCGGACGTCGACCAGGTTGCGCTGGCCGATGGCCGCCACCACCTCGTCGCGGAAGGCCCGGATCGACTGGTCCTGCTCGGTGGCGGTGTAGCTGGTCGTGGCGCGCTCGGGGACCTCGGTCACCAGCTCACGGCCATCGAGCTCCCACTTCTTGCGGCCCCCGTCGAGCAGCTTGACGTTGTTGTGCCCGTACAGCTTGAAGTACCAGTACGCATACGCCGCGAACCAGTTGTTGTTGCCGCCGTAGAGCACGACCGTGTCGTCGTTGCTGATGCCCCGCTTGGAGAGCAGGGATTCAAAGCCGGCCTTGTCCACGAAATCGCGGCGCACCGGGTCCTGCAGATCGGTTTTCCAGTCGATCTTCACTGCGCCCCGGATGTGGCCCTTGTCGTAGGCGCTGGTGTCCTCGTCCACCTCCACGAGCACCACACCAGGGTCGTTGCCGTGGGCCTGCACCCAGTCGGCGTCCACGAGGACGTCGGAACGGCTCATATCGGAACCTCCTTGTCAGCTTCGGCCGGCACCAGCGTGTGGCGGCCCGGCCAGATTCGTCGGATAATCAGATACATCTCACAGCCCAGGCAGACGCCGAAGATCCCGTTGAGGACTGCCGCGACGAGCCCGGCCGAGGCTGCGGCCATCCCAAGCGGCGTTATGCCCGCCGCGTAGCCGATAACCCCGATAGCGCTGATAAACAGGCCGGTGCCCTGAGCGAACCGCGGCGGGGCCGCAGGCTCGAGTTCTTTCGGCGGCCCAAGGCGCGGCCGCACCAGCCAGCGGTAGATCAGCCCGTACGGTGAGTTGCGCACGCCGAAAAGAGTCCCGGCCGCAAACACAAGCCCCTGCGCGGCAAGCAGCCACACATTGCCGGTGAGCAGTACGACAGCGAAGACCACCATGGTGATCAGCGCGCCGAAACGCGGCCCTCTCGGATCGATGTCCATCGGCGGGTCCCTTCGGGAATTCTGCGGGCCGGTGTGTCCTGCAGCGCGGCCGGGCTGGGCGATGTCACGTCCGCCGGCGGCGCGGCGCCCGGATCTGCGGACTGGTGGTGCGGCGCCGAAACCGGGGCGGTGGCGGAGAGTCAGATCGTGCTGGCGCCTGCGCGCGCGGCACGCTGGCCCCAGCCGAGGGCAGCCGGACAGATCGCGGTGGCGACACGGCAGAAGTCGACCGCGCGCCGCTTGGTCAGCGTCGCCCGCAGCAGCCGGCCGGTCGTGCGCGGAGCGGTGATCCCGTCAGGCACGTAGCCGATGCTATGTGCGGCTCCGGTTGATGTCACTATCATCTTTCCCGATCCGAAGAATAGGAAAAACCCACTCTATGTCACCTCGCCGACGGCGGCGATCACGTCGGCCTTGGTCGGCTGGCCGCTCGCCCGCCTGGCGATGCGCCCGTCGGGCCCGAGCACGAACACTGTCGGGGTCCGCCGCACGTCGAAGCTGCGGACCAGGTCCATTCGTGACTCCGCGTCGATCTCCACGTGCGCGACCCCGTCGATCATTCCGGCCACCTCCGTCAGGATCCGCCTGGTGGCACGGCAGGGCGCACAGAATGCGGTCGAGAACTGCACCAGCGTGGCCCTCGAGCCCAGCGTCGCGCCCAGCTGAGGTCCGGTGACAGCCGACTCGGTCACGGCCGCCCTCGGCCCTCCGGCGGCCGGCCCGCGTGGCGCCCGCAGCACGCCGTTGCGCCGGCGCCAGGCCAGGCCGGCGGCCGCTGAGATGCCAAGGACTACGACAAGGACGATCAGGCCGGCGGTCACGACGTACTAAGCACCGGGTGCAGCTACCGCATTCCCGGCGCCGGTGACTATCCGGTGGCCGCACGGTGACCGGACAGGACCGGATGCTTCCCGGTCAGGTGGCCGCGACAGTGACGAGGACCTGCCCGGCCGCGGTCACCTGGAAGCTGCCGATCTTCGCGCCACTGACCGGCGTCGACGCGAGGTACCACTGGTCCTGATGGCCGCGCGCCACGGTCCAGCCCCCGACGATCGACCGCTGGCCGTGGGTGTCCACCACCCACAGCTCGCAGGTTGTCCCGGCGCGGATGCCGCTGACCCACACGCGCATCGAAGTCCCCCACGCCGCGGAGTGGTACGCCACGACGGCGGTGACGTGCGTCCGCGCATCGGTTGCGCGGCCGGTTTCGTATCCCCGTGATGTCTGGCCCGATGCCTGGCTGGCGGCTGAGGAGCCGGAGCTGAGTGCGTGCGAGATCGCCGCGCCGCCAGCCAGCCCGCCTCCCACCGCGATGACCGCGGCGGCCGCCGCCACCGTGATCGTCCGCCACTTGCGCGCCCGGCGCCGGGCGGCGACCCGCCGAAGCAGCGAGCTGAGCAGCTCGGGAGGCGGTTCCTCCGGGTTGCCCGTGGCGCCGGAGGCTGCCAGCCGTTCAACATCGCGGGCCGGGACCCGGCCGAGCAGGGCTGGCAGCCCGGCCAGCCCGGCCAGCTCCTCCCGGCAAGCCGGGCAATGACTGAGGTGTATATCGACGATCGTGCGTTCTGCCGGATCGATCGCACCGACCACATAGACGCCCAGCGCCAAGCGGACATCACCGCAGCCTGAGGGCCCGTTCATGGCGCGAGCCCCCGTTCCTCCAGTGCCAGCTTCAGTGCGCGCAGCGCGTAGAAAGTCCTTGATTTAACGGTACCTGCCGGTATGCCGAGCACAGCGGCAGCCTCGGCCACCGACCGGCCGCGGTAGTACGTTTCAAGCAGTACCGCGCGATGGTCGGGCCGCAGGGTCTGGAGCGCATCAGCCACCGCCCACGACTCAAGCGCCCGATCGGCCTCGTCGGGAGCCGGAATCAGCTCGAGCGCGCTCTCCCCCACCTCACGCGGCCGCGCTTTGCGGGCCCGGTATGCGTCGACGGCCAGGTTCCTGGCCACCGCGAACAGCCAGGGCCTGGCAGGCCGTTCCGCGATTGCCTCCGGATGCAGCCATGCGCGTAGCAGGGTTTCCTGCACGATGTCCTCGGCCCGCTGCCGGTCGCCACTGGCCAGGTGCAGGGCATACCTCAGCAGCGGGCCAGCATGCTCCGCATAGAGCGTGCGTACGAGCATCTCGTCGGAAACCTGCCCATTGGGTCGGCCACCGCCGGCGCTTTCCACCCCTGCCATGTTTATCTCAACGGCCAGCCGGACCCGTTTGGTTCACGGTCCGGCTGGCCTGTCCCCGTCGGGGATGGCCCCAGGCGCACATCCCGCCCGGAGGCGCTGACTCTGAGGCCATGCTCGGTGACGCTCACCGAGGTGACGGACAACCGGAGCGGCAGTGCCTGGATCGGGATGACAAAGCCGACCAGCGCGGGCATCCCGGTGAATCGCGGGGTGATCGTGATGCCCGCCGCGGAAACGCCCAGCGCGAGGGTCCCCGGGACAGGGCGGCCAAGGACCGTGCTCATGATCCGCAGATTACTGCCGGCCTGACTGAGCGTCAGCCCTGGTGGCAGCCGCTGGCTGAGGACTGTGAACGGGACGATCGCTGTCGCGCTCGCGTGCTCGGCGGTGATCTCGCTGCGGCCTGGCCGCGGCCGCCTTCCCGATGACATGTGCACCCCGGTAAAGCGGGCATCAAGATCGGAGAGCTCGACATCGCCAGCGGTCAAGCTGCCGAGCATGACGGCCACTTCGCGGTAATCGCCGGACGCGAGCTGGGTGAGGAAGGGAAAGCCGAGGACGCGCACGCTCGGCCTGGCCTGCAGGTCGTTGGCGCTGGCGACCCGGTCGCCGATATGAACGCCTACGGCAGCCGCCAGGACCCGGTCTACGACAGCCAGCAGCCCCATCAGGACAAGGAGTACGAGAATCGTGATCAGCAACGTGGCGGCCATGGCGGGCCTAGGTTATCGCCGCGGCGGCGGCCAGCCGCCGCGAGCGCCCGGCGCCAGGCGATCAGCCTCCGGCAAACGGCGGCAGCACCTCGATGACGGACGCGTCGCTGAGCGTAACCGCCTCCGGCGGGCGGATGCCCACGGGCACCCCGTCGATCAGGAAGGACGAGCGTGCGAGGACATCCCGGAGGCGCGGATTCAGGCCGGCCGCACGGGCCGGCCGTTCCCCGCTCGCCGCAGCAAGAGCCTCGGCGAGTGTCTCGGCCCTGATCGTCTCCTCGCCGACCCCGGCCGCTTCCTTCGCCGCTGCCCAGTAGCGGAAGGTCACAAGCGCCATGTCAGCTATCCTCGCTTATAGCGGACCCGGGTGCAGCTGACCCCGGTCATCGCGGGACTGCCTGGCAGCATCCCGCGGCTGCATGTCGAGCCGGAGGGGGCAGCGGTTGAGCAATGTGCTCCTGCTCAGCAGCGCTCCAGAGCCCGCCGCCGAGATCCTGCCCTCGCTGAGCCTGCTGCCGCACGCCGTTCGCCTCGCGCCCGCGGTCGCTGCCTCGGCGGACGGCACGCCTCCGGCTGACCTGGTGCTAGTGGACGCACGGCGCGACCTGGTGCAGGTCAGGCAGCTCCTGCGGCAGCTGCGCGCCGTAGGCCTTGACGTGCCAGTGCTAGCCATCGTCGCCGAGGGGGGGTGGGCCGCGGTATCCGCCGACTGGGGCGCTGACGACGTTATCCTGCACACGGCGGGCCCAGGCGAGGTTGACGCGAGGCTGCGCATCGCCATCGGCCGCACGGCCCCCGCGGTGTCCGGCGAGATCCGCTCGGGCGATCTGGCCATCGATGAAATCACTTACTCCGCCCGGCTGCACGGTCGGGCGCTTGATCTGACCTTCAAGGAATTCGAGCTGCTGAAGTTCCTTGCCCAGTCTCCAGGCCGGGTCTTCAGCAGGTCCCAGCTGCTACAGGAGGTCTGGGGCTACGACTATTTCGGCGGTACCCGCACCGTCGACGTGCACGTGCGCAGGCTGCGCGCCAAGCTTGGCACCGAGCATGAGGCACTGATCGGCACTGTTCGGAACGTCGGTTACCGCTTCGTCCCGGTTAAGGGTGACGCTGAGCGGGGGGCGCAGGACGCGGGAGCGGACTCTGGAGAGCCGGACAGCCCAGAGCTTGGCGCCGCAGAGCCAGGCGCCGCAGAGCCAGGCACCGCAGAGCCAGACACCGCAGAGCCAGACACCGCAAAGCAGCAGGGACCACATCAGGACCGCCGCAGCGGCAGCACCGAGCGGGACGGCGACCCGGATCCGGATCGCTCGCCCCCTGCCCCCCGCGCCAATGCAGCCGAGCGCAGGGAGGCGCGCTCCGCGCATGCCGAACGGTTACCGTGAGGCGCCAGCCATTAGCGTCCGTGGCAGGCTCTCGGAATCCGAGGCCGCAGCGGTGCTCAGTCTGGTTCGCGCGGCCACCGAGGAAGACGGCCTGGGCCCGCTCTCCGAGCACGTGATGCTGCACCTGCGGTACGGCGGCGATCCGAGCGCCCGCAACCTGCTGCTGGTCAGCCAGGGTGAGCTGGCGGGCTATGCGCATCTGGATCCGACCGATCCGGTCGCGGGCCCCAGCGGCGAGCTCGTAGTTCGTCCGGGTCGCCGTGGCCAGGGGCTTGGCCTGGAGCTGTTGCGCGCGCTGGTCGCTGAGGCCGACGGAAGGCAGCTACGGCTGTGGGCCCATGGTGACCTGCCCGCGGCGGCGCGGCTCGCGCTGGCCGCCGGATTCAAGCGAGTCAGGGCGCTCTGGCAGATGCGCCGGTCCCTGCAGGCCAGACTTGAGCTGCCGCAGCCCGCTCCGGGCGTGACAGTCCGCACCTTCGAGGTCGGCCGTGACGAGGATGAGTGGATCGACCTCAACGCACGGGCGTTCGCCGGCCACCCTGAGCAGGGCGGGTGGACCCGGCCCGACCTCGATCTCCGCGAGCGGGAACCGTGGTTCGATCCGGCCGGGTTCTTCCTCGCGGAGCGCGGCAGGAAACTCGTCGGCTTCCACTGGACGAAGATCCACGGCCGGGCGAGCGACGGGACCGCGCACGGCCAGAAGACCCACGGCCAGGCGAGCGACGGGTCCGCGCATGGCCATGAGCCCATCGGCGAGGTCTACGTAGTGGGTGTCGATCCGGCGGAGCGCAGCAGCGGCCTGGGTCGCGCGCTGACCCTGGTAGGCCTCCGATACCTGCGCTCGCAGGGCCTATTCGAGGTGATGCTCTACGTCGATGAGGGCAATACCGCCGCGATTCGCCTGTACGAGTCGCTGGGCTTCACGCACTGGGACACCGATGTGATGTTCGCGGGTGGGCCAGCGGCCAGCGAGGACGCGCGTCCGGCTCGCTGAGGTCCGGCCTCAGACCGAGCTGATCGCCACGACGGCGACAGGCCGGAGGCCAAGCACCTCGTCGAGTTCGCTCGAAGTCAGCGGCCGGTCGGTAGCCGCCACGGCACTCAGCACCTCCGCGTACAGCTCGATCTCATCGAGCGCGACGCGATCATGGACGCGAAGATCGAGTCGCTCTCGCACCGAGCCCACCTCCGTCGCCGAGCAGATCTGCGGAACTTGCCTTTAAGGTTACGGCGCCGTGCGGCGCCGCGCATGGCCCATAAGGATCATTTTCCTGGATCACGTTCTGGCGCGGTTTACCCAGGAGGCGGTGACGAATTACGGCAATCATGCAGGTCACGGGCAATAGCCGGACAGATGATCAGATTCCGGGCTCGTCGGGCTTCCAGGTCGCTCCGCGATGCAGTCTCGCGCGCCGGACGTATCCAGCGGACGTGTCGGCGAAGGAGGCCCGGTCCTCTTCGGTCAGCTCACGCACGATACGGCCGGGGACGCCGGCGAACAGGACACCAGGAGGGACCTCGGTACCGGGCAGGACGATGGCGCCCGCGGCTACCAGGGATCCGGCGCCGATCCGCGACCCGCCCAGGGCAATCGCCCCGATGCCGATCAGCGCCCCGGCCCCGACGTGCGCTCCGTGGACAACCGCCCCGTGGCCGAGGCTGACCCGCGGTTCAAGGACGATCGGCTCGCCCGGGTCTACGTGCAGACAGCAGAGGTCCTGGATATTGCATTCCGGGCCGACCACGATCTCGTCCTCGTCGGCGCGCAGGACAGTGCCGTACCAGATGCTTGCTGCCCTGGCTACGGTGACCCTGCCCACCAGCACCGCTCCAGGAGCAATCCAGGCGCTGGGATCGACCGACGGTGCGTTACTGCCCAGCGATCCGACCAAGCCCATGGGCATGCCTCCCTGCTGATCCAGTGGCCGGCTGGCACCTTGGGTCAAGGCGGGGCCGACCATGTTCATCATCGCAAGGCCTGATCGCCGGGCCTGCACACAATCCTGGAGGCGTCCTTGAGGTAACCGCCCCCAGGATGCCAAACTTTCTGTACCCTGCCTCAGTAAATTTGGACAAAACAGCATAGTCAGCCGTTTCGGTTGCGCATGACCGCGTTCGAGACGAGAGTCGAGCCCGTTGTTCCAGATAACCCCGCCCGCGGCTGGTGCCCGGCAGATCCAGGCTGCCGGACCATACCGCAGACCAGCCCGCAGACCCGGCCCGCCCAGCGGCCGACTCGGCAACTACCGCAGCCGACGCCGACCCAGCCCAGGGTCTGCCTGACCATCTTGACGGGTGACACCATGAGCGAGCACAACGACTTCCTTGCCGACCTGAGCCAGGACGACCAGTTCGAGAAAGAGATGCGCGGCTACAGCCGACGGCAGGTGAACGAGTTTGTGGCCAGAGCCCGTAGCCAGGCCCGTGAACTTGAGGACAGCAAGCAGGAGCTTTCGCGCGCGCTCGACGACAACGAGCGGCTCCGGCTCGAGCTCTCGTCGGCCAGGCAGGCGTCTGACGAGAAACCTGCGCATGCGGAGATCAGTGAGCGAGTTGGCCAGATCCTGAAGCTGGCCGACGATGAGGCCCAGGCGCAGAAGAACCGCGCCGCCGAAGAGATCATGAAACTTCGCAACGACGCCAAGCAGGAGACCGACAAACTCCGCGCCGACGCCAAGCAGGAAACGGACAAGTACCGCGCCGAGGCCCATGAGCAGGCCGAGCGCATGCTCGGCGCCGCCCAGGAGCAGGTCGAGAACTCGATAGCTAGCGCTCGCGCCGAAGCGGAGAAAACCCGGACTGCGGCGCGCACCGAGGCCGAGCGTTCAGTTGGCGAGGCGCACAAGCAGGCGGAGGCCACGGTCATCAGCGCCAAGGCACAAGCCAAGCAACTCCTTGATGAGGCGACCGCACGCGCGACCGCGATCCACGACGGTGCTGAGCGCCGGCTCAACCTCCTCACGTCCCGGCACGCCGAGGCCCTTAGGCGGCTGACCGAGATCCGCGACGTGGTCACGGGCCTAGTCGCCGGTGAGGCAGCCCGCGGCTCGCTCGAGGACGAAGTCGCGAAGGCCGTGGCGAGTTCCGTCGCAGCAGCGGAAGGGCAGCAGGCGGCGCACGCCGCAAACGGCAACCGGGCACCAGGCATGACCGAAAGGCACGCGCCCGTTGCCCCCGCCGGAGCAGCACTTGGACCCCTCGGCCAGCCGCCTGGCCGCCAGGGCCGCGACCTCGAAGCCGAGCGTGGCGCACGAGCCAGAGCCCAGGCGGCAGCGGCGGGGCGTCCAGGGACGGGAGGGGAGCACCGGCCGGTTAATGTCTTCCGCGCGCCGGGGAGCGGCCAGGCCCCGGGCACCAGCCAGGCTCCCGGCACCAGCCAGCCCCCCGGCACCAGCCAGCCCCCCGGCACCAGCCAGCCCCCCGGCACCAGCCAGCCCCCCGGCCGCGGCAGGGCTCCGCGAGGCCAGGCGGCAGCCGCCCCCACGACACCGAGGGCCAGTCCGAATCGGGCCCGGCCGGGTCCGGCGACGGGGCCAAGCATGCCGCCGGGGCACCGTTCCCGGCCCGCCCGCCGCAGCGCCCCTGAGCAGGCTCGCCCGCCAGCCTGGGCACGCGGCCCTGACTGCGGCTGGCCACCGACATCAGGAGGTCGCTCCCCCGTGGCAAGGAGCGGCCTCCACGGCTCTCCACGCGCCGGGCGGCGCTGCGCCCACGAGGCCGCCGACGATGCCGCGGGGCGCGGTCCGGCCCGGGCCTAGTGCACGCTACGTCGGCATTGTGTCCAGGCGGCGCAAGATGACGCCCTCGCGCAGGGCCCAGGGGCAGATTTCCAGCTGCGGCAGCCCGAACAGGTCCATGGCCGCGTCCGCCACGATGGCTCCCGCGGCAAGCTGCGGCGCGCGCCCGCGGGAAACGCCTGGTAGCTGAGCTCGTTCGTCGACGCTGGTCTGCGACAGCCGTTCTGCGAGCTTTGTGACGTCAGCGTGGTACAAGATGCGCTTCACATACGGGCCCTCGCTCGACGGTGCCGCACCAGCGATCCTGGCGAGCTGCCTGAATGTCTTCGAAGTCGCGACCGCGTGATGCGGGCGCCCTTCGCGCATCACCGACCCCGCCGTAGCCGCGATCTCCGCCCGGACGTGCTTGCGCAGCTGCCGCACCTCCTGGACCGATGGCGGATCGCCTGCCAGCCAGTCCCTGGTCAGGCGACCGCCGCCGAGCGGCAGGGAGATCGCTACGACGGGTTCCTCGTCATAGCCGGATGCGATTTCGAGCGAGCCGCCGCCAATGTCGAGCATCAGCAGCCGCCCTGATGACCAGCCGAACCAGCGCCGGGCGGCCAGGAACGTCAGGCGGGACTCGTCGGTCCCGGGCAGCACCTGGATGTGCACCTTGGTTTCCGCCTCGATCCAGGCGAGCACCTCGTCGCCGTTGACCGCGTCCCTGACCGCTGAGGTGGCGAACCCCAGCACCTGCTGCACGCCCTTGTCCTCGGCGATCCGCAGCGCCTCGTCGACGAAGGCGCGCAGCTGGGCCCCGCACCCGTCAGATAGCCGGTTGGCAGCGTTCAGATGATCGCCGAGGCGTAGCTCAGCCTTATGCGAGAACGCCGGAAGGGGCCGCGCGCCCCGGTGGGCATCCACCACAAGTAGGTGGACAGTGTTGGATCCGACGTCCAGGACACCCAGTCGCATACCCTGACGCTACTCAACCCGCAGCCAAAGAGCATGCATCCGCTGCCGGCCGGTCAGCTGATCATCACGCCGGCGCCACGGATCCCTGATCACCGATGCGGGCCATGGAGGGGCCGCGCCTTGCCGAGATCGCCCGTGACGCCGCCTCTGCTTCGCGCAGCACGCGCACGATATTGCCACCGGTGAGCCCGGCGCAGTCCGCCTCGCTCCAGCCGCGGGACAGCAGTTCATCGATCAGAGCCGGATAGCACGAGACGTCCTCAAGTCCGGCGGGCAGCTGGTCAGTGCCGTCGTAATCGCCGCCGATGCCGATGTGATCGACCCCTGCCACCGCCCTGACGTGGTCGACATGATCGGCCACCTGACTCAGGGTGGCCGTGGGCCGCGGCTGGCGCTCGGCCCACTCGCCGACCAGCTGTTCCCGGTGTGCGAAGTTGTTGTGGTCCAGGCCGCGCCTGTCCATCTCGTCACGAAGCCCGGCCTCCCACTCCCGGCAGGCCTGCGAGACAAAGGCGGGCACGAACGTGACCATGCACACGCCGCGATTGGCAGGCAGGCGGCCCAGGATGGCGTCGGGCACGTTCCGCGGGTGGTCACAGAGCGCACGGGCGGAGGAATGGGAGAAGATCACCGGTGCCTCCGCCACCTCAAACGCGTCTGCCATGGTGCCGGCCGAGACATGAGACAGGTCGACAAGCATGCCGAGCCGCTGCATCTCCCTCACCACCTCGCGCCCGAAATCGGTCAGCCCGCCCGCGGCCGGGGCGTCGGTGGCCGCGTCGGCCCAGGGAAGGTTCAGGTTGTGGGTGAGTGTCAGGTAGCGGACTCCGAGCGCGTAAAGCGCCCGGAGGGTACCCAGCGAGCAGCCGATGGAGTGGCCGCCCTCCGCCCCGAGCAGCGACGCGACCTTGCCCGCCGCGGTGATCCGCTCGATGTCGGCTGCCGCCAGCGCCAGCTCCAGGTCGTCCGGGTAGCTCCGGATGATCTCGTGCACCAGGTCAATCTGCTCAAGGGTGGTCACGACAGCCGCTTCACCCTGGAGTTCGGCGGGGACGTAGACGGACCAGAACTGGCCGCCCACGCCGCCGCGGGCCAGCCGGGGCAGATCGGTCTGGGTGAAAGGCACCGTCTTGGCGAGGTCGGTGCCGCTCAGGCCGCGCGGGCCGGCCTCGCGCAGCGTCCAGGCGAGGTCGTTGTGACCGTCCACGATCGGATGGCGGCGCAGTAGTTCGCGGGCGGCCTCGAGGCCGGCGGAAGTGTCAGTGTCCGTCACCGCTCCAGGGTACGGAGCGGAGTCGTGGCGGGAAAACCGCCGAACCGACCCGGCAGCAGCGGCATGGTCCGCCGCCGGGTTGCCGTATCCGGTGCGCCGGGTTGCCGTATCCGGTGCGCCGGCTTGTTCGTAGCCTTGCCTCAGGCCCGGTCCCTGAGGTCAGCGACCAGGCGGGCCCGAGGGAGCGCGCGATGGCAACTGGACCGGCGACCGGAGGCTTAGCGTCGGCGACTGTCACCGGCGCCGGGCACGGCCGTCTGGTCTGGATCCTCGGCTCGCTCAGCGCGTTCGCGCCGCTGTCGATCGACATGTACCTGCCCGCGCTGCCGTCCATGGCACGCGGCCTGGGCACATCGGCGTCGGTCGCGCAGCTGAGCCTGACCGCATGCCTGGCCGGGCTCGCAGTCGGCCAGTTGCTGGCGGGCCCGCTCAGCGACGCGCTCGGGCGGCGGCGGCCGCTGCTGGCCGGGGTGGCGACTTATGCCGTGGCCTCGGCGCTTTGCGTTGCCGCACCGGACATCTGGGCGCTGCTGGCGATGCGGCTGTTGCAGGGCCTGGCCGGCGCGGCGGGTATCGTCATCGCCCGCGCCATGGTCAGGGACCTCTACGAGGGCAACGAGCTGGCGAGGTTTTTCGCGCTGCTGCTCATGGTCAACGGCACCGCCCCGATCGCCGCCCCGATCATCGGCGCCCAGCTGCTGCGGTTCACCTCATGGCGCGGGGTGTTCGCGGTGCTCGCCGGGATCGGCGTCGTGCTGCTGGTCGTGACGGCAGGCTGGCTGCCCGAGACGCTGCCCGCCGCCCGGCGGCACCGAGGCGGCGGCCGGGCGCTGCTGCGCGATGGCGGACGGCTGATCGCCGACCGGCAGTTCATTGGCTACGCCCTGGCCAGCGGCCTGGCTTTCGGCGCCATGTTCGCCTACATCTCGGGCTCGCCGTTCGTACTCCAGGCCATGTTCGGCATCTCACCGCAGCTATTCAGCCTGATATTCGCGATCAACGGGGCGGGCATTATCTGTGCCGGCCTGCTCTCGCGGCGGCTCGTCGGCCGCAGGTCCCCTCGCGAGCTGCTGACCGTCGGGCTTACCGGATCGGCGACCGGCGGGATCCTGCTTCTGGCCGCCGCTGTGCTGGCTATCGGCCTGCCGCTGATCCTGCCTGCCTTGTTCGTCATGGTGGCCAGCGTCGGGTTCATCCTGCCGAACGCAACCGCCCTGGCCCTATCCAGGTACGGCGGCCAGGCTGGCAGCGCGTCCGCCGTCATCGGGCTGGCCCAGTTCGCGATCGGCGCCGCTGCCGCGCCGCTGGTCGGCATCGCGGGCCCGCACACCGACCTGCCGATGGCCGTCGTGATCAGCGTCCTGGGCATCAGTGCCCGCCTTAGCCGCCCGCGGACCAGGTCCCCGCTGGGCGGGGAATCCCCGGATACAGCGGGCGGCCTGAGCAGCTGACCGCGTCGGGCCCGCCGGCCGCGTCGCTGCTGTCGGGCTAACCAGCGGGACTGCCCAGTGGCTGCTAAATGCCTGGCTGGCGGCCGGGCAGCAGGCGGCCTGCGGCCTGGCGTGCAGAGCTGGCGGACCGGCCGGCGCCGGGCGGGCCCTGATCCGCGCCGGTGCTGCCGCCGGGTTCCGCTCCTGGCGTCCACCGGTTGGTGAAGCACAGCCATAGCAGCCCGATGAGGGCGACGATGAGCGCGCCGGGCACGATCCACCTGTCGATGGCATTCGCGGTGCTAAAGAGCGACGCCGGATGCAAGTAGATGTAGTAGGTCACGCCAGGAAGTTCGGCCAGGGTGGCGGCGGTCAGGCGCAGCACGGCGATCCAGTCAAGCCGGGTAGCGGGCATCAGGGCCAGCAGCGGGAAGATCATCGCGTCGAACCACGGACGCTGTTGCGGCGAGAAGATGAGCCACCCCAGACTCAGGGCAAGGGCTGGCCGGACGCTGGCCATCCTGGCCGGTCCCGCGGGCATCCGGAGTAGCAGCACCACAGCCAGGGCCGCAGATGCGGACAGCGCGAGGATGTCCAGCCCCCGGCCCGAGTTCTGCCAGCCCAATAGCCGGGTCAGAAGCTGCCACGGCTGGTAGACGTCTGATTGCCCGGCTGCCCGCCCGGCCACGGCTGAGATCGCTTTCGGCCCCGCCAGTAGGTAGCTGGGCACCAGCACTGCGGCAGCCCCGGTCCCGATGGCCGCGAGGGTCAGTGGTGAGCGCCGCGCAGCCCAGCCAAGGCCAGCTGCGAACAGCGCAAAGGGGGCTTTGATGGCGATGGCGGCCCCGACCAGCACGCCCGCCAGCAGCCCGCGGCCGACGTTCAGGCGGCGCGCCGCTATCAGCGCGAAGAGCCCGAGCGCAGCGCCAAGACCGTCGATGTGACCGCCCGCCACCACCGCGAACAGCATGAGCGGATTGACCGACCAGAGCAGGTGCGCCCGGGCCCGGCCGGTGGCATCCCGACGGAACATCCAGTCCAGGGCCAGGGCAACCGCCAGGAAGGCCAGCGCGTTCCACACCTTGAGCCAGAAAATTGTCCGGGCAGCCGAGGCGCCAGCTAGTTTCGCGGCTGCCCACTCGGTGGCAGTGCCCAGCGGGCCGTAGACAGAGGGGTCATACTCCCAGGGATGCGGCGCGATCTTTCCTACCGGATCTCCCGAGGCCCTGAGCTGCGCGGGCGTCATCACGTAGGGGCTGTGCCCGAGCGCGGCGATCCGCCCGTATATCGCGTAGTCGAACATGTCCGTGGACCCGATCGGCGGCAGCACAGTCAATACGGTCACCGCGATGACCGAGCCGATGACAAGCAGCCGTGGCCGTGGGCGCCACCCCCGCCTGACCGCTATCAGCCCCGCGGTCAGGCCGAGGCCGCCCGGCAGGACCGCCGCCCAGATCTGCAGCGACGTCCAGGCTGGTGCGATCCTAGCGTTAAAGAAATACGGCGGCCAGCCACCAGCGCTGGGAAGCGCAGAGACCGCCGCCGACCGGCCTTCGAGCCCAACTGCGATGATCAAGGCAAGGCTCAGGCAGATGGCGGCTAGCGCACTTCGCCCGAGCCACCGGGCAGCCGGCGCGCGCGGTCCTTCGGCGGCATCATGCCGAAGTAGCACTGGTCATGGCCTTTCTGGAGCGGACCCCGGCCCCGCAAATGCCGGATTGAGCAGCGCCACCTGCACCGCATTCCGGTCAACGGCTGAAGAGGCGGGAAGGTGCCCGTCGGCCAGAATCGATCGCGGCAGCAGCGAATACTACCGGGTGTTCGCCGAGAGGCTGCATTGGGCGGAAGATGGGAGGCGGAGGTGTTCCGGATGGCCGGTTACCTGACCAGGGACCGCGTCGCTGTCGCGGCGGCGGTGCTGGCACCGCTCGCGGCCGCCGCGGTGCTGCTGCCGTTTCGCGCTAGCTGGTCGAACACCAACGTGGCCCTGCTCCTTGTGGTGATCGTGGTGGCGGTGGCCGCCATCGGGAACCGCATCGCGGGCGGCATCGCCGCGGTGTCGGCCGCCGCGTGGTTCGACTTCTTCTTCACCCGGCCCTACGAGCGGTTCGCGATTACCAAGTCGGCGGATGTCACAACCGCCGTACTGCTGCTCCTGGTGGGCCTGGCGGTGTCGCAGCTAGCCGCCAGGGCCCGGCAGCTGCAGGTGATCGCCATTACCGACGCCGCCTACCTCGCGCAGATCCACGACGCCGCCTCGCTGACCCAGACCGCCAGGTCACCGCACGCGGTGGTCGAGCTCGTGACGGAGCAGCTCACCGGGCTGCTAGGGCTGGAGGACTGCAGGTTCGAGTACGGGTCGCTGCTCGGTCATCCGCCGCGCCTGGAGCGGGACGGCAGCGTGGTCGTGGGGCGCCGTAACTGGGAGGTCGAGCGATGGGGGTTCCCCGCATCAGAAACCGAGCTGCGTACCTTCTGCAACGGCCAGTACTACGGGCGGTTCATGCTCCGTCCGAAGCCCGGATCGAAGCCGTCCCGGCAAGCGCGCCTCGTCGCCGTCACCCTCGCCGATCAGGCCGGGCGCGCGATCGGCGCCAGTGGCGCCGCTGCCGGTCACAGCTGAGCAGCCCGGTCACAGCTCAGCGGCCCGGTCACAGCTCGTGCACCGGCCGCGCTGACGGGCCGCAGCTCACGGCCCCGCCGGCCGGTGCGTCTCGGCTACCGCACGGCTGATTTTTGCTGCGCTGACTTTTGCTGCGCCGGCAGCTCGGTCACCAGGTCGGCGGAGGTTTCCATGCCCGCCCGCCAGACCGACCTGGACACGATCTTGCTCGGGTCGGCGCGGTGCCGGTACCTGGCAGCGATATCGGTGCACTCCTCGAGCAGCCCCTCAGACAGTGTGGTCGGCTCGAGGCCCAGAGCGAGGAACTGGTCGTTGCACGCACTTAGCTCGTTCTCGTAGGCCTCGCGCCTGGGGTTCGGCAGGTAGGCGATGTCCACTCCCATCGCGTCGCCGACCAGCTTGGCGAGCTCGAGGACCCGGTGCGTCTCAGTGATCTGATTAAGGACGAGCGGCCTGGACCCTGACTCAGGCGGATTGGCCAGCGCGATCTCGATACACCGGACAGTGTCGCGGATGTGAATGAAAGCCCGGGTCTGGCCGCCGGTGCCGTGCACCGTGAGCGGGTGGCCGATGGCCGCCTGCATGAGGAAACGGTTGAGCACGGTGCCGTAATCGCCGTCGTAGTCGAAACGGTTGATGAGCCGTTCGTCGCGCTCTGTTTGCTCCGTCTGCGTGCCCCAGACGATCCCCTGGTGCAGATCGGTGATACGCAGCTGGTCGTTCTTGGCGTAGAACGAGAACATTAGCTGGTCGAGAGTCTTGGTCAGGTGATAGACGGATCCCGGGTTCGCAGGGTGCAGGATCTCCCGCTCGAGCTCCCCGTCCGGCGTCGGCACCTTGACGGTCAGGTAACCCTCGGGGATCGGCGCGCTCCCCGACCAGCCGTAGCCGTAGACACCCATGGTGCCGAGGTGCACCAGCGCGGCATCGACGCCGGTAGCGACGAGGGCCGTCAGCAGATTGTGGGTGGCCCGGACATTGTTGTCGACGGTGTAGCGCTTCGTGTGCTCCGACCGCATCGAATACGGCGCCGCGCGCTGCTCGGCAAAGTGCACGATCGCGTCGGGCCGGAGGCCTTCGAGGACTGCGACCAGCCGGTCGTATTCAGTGGCGAGATCAAGGTTCACGAAGCCGATGTCGCGTCCGGAGACCTCGCGCCAGACGCGAATCCGCTCACCCAGCGGGCGGATGGGCGTCAGTGACTCCACCTCGAGCTCGACGTCGATCTTCCGGCGGCTAAGGTTGTCGACGATGGTGATGTCGTGACCACGGTCCGACAGGTACAGCGTGGTCGGCCAGCCGCAGAAACCGTCGCCGCCCAGAACCAGAACGCGCATTACGACTCCCATCTCGTTCGGCCAATGGAGCGGAGCCCACGGCCGCTGCCGTTAGGGCCGGAACCAGCTGGGTCGTATCGCGACCGTCTTGGCATCGTCGCCGGCAGTCTACCGGGGCGCTCGCTGTGCGATGTTACCCCTGGTAAGAGCGGCGAAGCGGGTTTCCTAGAGTCATTGGCTGTGAACAACTGGCTACGCAAGGTCACTAAGGTACAGCTTGCCCCGCCCGGCGCGGCCGTGCGCCGGGCTCTGATGGTACTAGCCGCAGCTCTGCCAATCGTGGTGCTCGCCGCTTTCCTCGGCGGGATGCCCGGCACGGTCTGGGCCGTGCTCGGCCTGGTCACCGGTGCTACCTCCCGGGCGTTCCTGGATACGGCCCGCAGCGCGGCGCTGGCGCTTGCTATCGCGGGGCTGGTCGCCGCAGCCACCTCGGTAGCGGGCACGGCTGTGCCAGTCGGGCTAATCGTCGCGGGGGCCGCGCTGCTCGGCGGACTTGCGGACCGGTGGTCGGCAGGCTCGGCAACCCTGGCCCCCGTCACGGCTGCCATTGCCGGAACCGGGTCCTTGTCCGGGCCACCCGGCCTGAGCTGGTGGGAAGCGGCCAGCTGGATCCTGGCCGGCGCTGCCTACGGGATTGCCGCCTTGGCGCTGCTGCGCACCCGCCCGCGCCCCAGGCAAGTCGAGGCGAGAAGGGCAGCCGCGCACGCCGCCATGCTCGCGGCCCTGTGCGGCGCCGCCGCGGGCCTCGCTGTGGCGTTCGGGCTGCCGCACGGCTACTGGATTGTCCTCAGCCTCGCATCCACACTGCGGCCGGTCGTCAGGGAATCGCCCCGAAGAGCCGTCCAGCGGATAACCGGAACCCTGCTGGGCGTGCTGATTCCGATTCCGCTTGTTTATTTTCTGCCTTCGGCGGCACTTATACCGATCGCCGCGCTGAGCACGCTCGCCTTAGTTTCATATCTATTTGCTGGCGAATATACGCGCGAGGCAGTATTCATGACAGTTACTCTGGTCATTGTCACGTCTGGTGGCGTGAAGGCCAGCGCCATCGCCGTCGGCGAGATCCGGCTGGCCTGGACGATCCTCGGGGCACTGGTGGCCGGGGCAGCCGCAACCGCCCTGTGGCGGCTCGAGCGCGACTGGCCGGACTGAGGCGGCGCGCAGTCCCGCGCCGGTGCTCCCGCCCGGGCGCCGCCAGCCTGACCTGGGCAAGGGCGGCCCTGAGGACGGTCGGTATGCTCAGCGGCATGCTGCCGAGCGCTGTCCGCTGACGTGTGGATGAATGTGGATGAATAGAGCACTGCCGGGCTGGTCTGCGCCCGGCATCGCACGTCGATGAAACGCGCAGCCGTGGTGGCCAACCCCACGAAGCATGAGGACCGCGAGGGATTCAGGGACGTGGTCTGCGCGGCGATGTCCGCGCACGGCTGGAGCGAGCCGTTGTGGCTGGAGACGACGGTCGATGATCCTGGCACGGGGCAGGCGAGGACGGCTCTGACGGCGAAAGTCGACCTGGTGCTGGCCAGCGGTGGCGACGGCACCGTCACGGCGTGCGCGGCGGCGGTGGCGGGCAGCGGCGTACCTCTTGCGGTAGTCCCGGCCGGGACGGGAAATTTGCTTGCCCGCAATCTCGGGTTGCCGCTCGGAGTCGACGAAGCGCTAGTCGTGGCGCTCACCGGCGCCGACAGAGAGCTTGATGTGGGCGTCGCGAACGGCAGGCCATTCATCGTTATGGCGGGCCTTGGTTTCGACGCGAGAATGCTGGACGGCGCCAGCGGGCCACTCAAGAAGCACATGGGGTGGGCGGCCTACGTCTTGTCGGCCTTGCAGCATCTGCAGGACCGGCCGGTGCGGGTCACGCTGCGGGCCGATGGCGGCCCGCCGCTCAGGCGGCGGGCCAACGCAGTGATCATCGGCAACGTCGGCTCGCTGCAGGCGGGCATCCCGCTGCTCCCGGATGCGAACCCAGCCGACGGGCTGCTGGACGCCGTGGTGCTGACGGCCCGGGGGTGGACCGCCTGGCTGGCTCTTTCGGCGCACGTGCTGCTCCGACGGCGCGCTACCGGCCGCCTCGCCCGCATTGCGTTCCATGAACTCTGCGTCGACGTGGCCCGCAAGCAGCCGTGGCAGCTCGACGGCGAAGTCGTCGGCCGCACCTGGCAGCTGGTAGTCACGGTGCATGAGGGCAAGCTGTGCCTTCGCGTGCCAGCCGCTTCCAGGTAACCCGGCGGCGCGGACGAAAGCTGGCGGCGGGCGCCAGGGAAGACCAGGGCCAGGGGCATCCGGGGCGGCCCGCCGCGGTTAGTCCATCGTTGTTACCTTGGCGTCACCGCAAGGCATGCTGCTGGTTTGCTGGAAACGGCCGGCCGGGCTCAGTCTGTTCCTGCTGTTCCTGGCGGTCTTTCGACCGGTACCCGGTGGGGCGCGCCGCGGAGGCGCTCAGGCTGGCGAGACAGCCGCTGGTGGCGGGCCCGCTCCGGCGCGACCGGGCTGGCGGCCTCCTCGACATCGGTGCGGCTGATCGCCAGGTAGGCGACGAATCCGACGATCACAATGGTCAGGCCGAGGGCGACCGGACCGCGCCCCATGTTGAGGCCGCCCAGTGAGTGCGGCACCGCCATCCAGTCCGCGGATGAGGCACCGAGCGGCCGGGTCACGATGTAGGCGAACCAGAAGGCCACGATGGGGTTCAGGTTGAACCGCCAGTAGCCGATGGCCGGGACGGCGATGAGCACGGTGAACAGGATCCCCGAGGCCAGGTAGCCCAGGTGCAGGGTCATCGCGGTCAGGTCACCGGCAGCGGTGCCGAGCGCGAAGGTAGCCAGCACGGTGGCCCAGTAGAACACCTCCCGGCGCGGCGTGTAGATGCTGTGGATGGACAGCGTCTTCTCGGTCCGGAACCAGACGACGAAGATCACGCCCAGGGCGGCGGCGAAGAACGGGGTGGACACCGCGTAAGGCACGCCAAGTTCGATGTGCAGCCCGTCGGCCGCCATCGTGCCGAACACCGCGACGATGACGACGGCCGTCCAGTAGACCCAGGCCATATACCGGCGGACCCGGAACTGGACCAGCAGCGCGGCCACAAAAGCCGTCAGGCCCAGGGCGCCGGCGATCACCGGGCCGAAGCGGTGGGCCAGGTAATCCGAGGTTGCCTCGCCCATGCCGGTCGTGAGGACCTTGGTGATCCAGAAGAAGACCGTGATCTGCGGGACCTTGCTGAGCGGGCGCGGGGCGGGCACGGTCGGCCTGGCTTGTCGCGGCCGGTCTGTCGTCACGGCCGCAAGGATGCCACATCTACGCCGGGTCAGGTTATGGTACCTGGCGGGCTGATGCCGTGGCCGACCGTTCGGAGGGGCAGATCGTGGACTGGAAGCTTGAGGTAGTCGTGGTTCCTGTGTCGGACGTGGACCGCGCCAAGGCCTTCTACACCGACCAGGCCGGCTTCAATCTTGATGTCGACCACCGGGCTGGGGACGACTTCCGCGTTGTGCAGCTGACGCCGCCAGGCTCGTCGTGCTCGATCACGATCATGCGGAACACCAACGCGGCGGGCTCCGTTCAAGGCCTGCATCTTGTCGTCTCCGACATCGACGCTGCCCGCGGGGAGCTCGCCGGGCGTGGCACTGATGTCGGCGAGATCTTCCATTTCGAGTCGGGCAGCCAGGTGCCAGGTCCTGATCCGCAGCGCAGCGACTACGGCTCGTTCTTTTCCTTCGGTGACCCGGACGGCAACAGCTGGCTTGTCCAGGAGGTCAAGCGAGCGGGACCCGGAGGGTGACCTAAGCGCTGCGCGCTCCGGCGCGCAGCAGGTTGAGCCGCCGCACGCGCGGGACCTGGCGCGGAACCGGGGCTTCCGGCTGGGCCGGGGCAGCATTGACAGGATCTGCGCGAGCCACGAATACCTGCGGGCTGATGGTATGCAGCGCGGATAGCAGTGCGCCGAGCCCATCGTCGTGGCTGAGTTCGAGCACGACATCGCCGGTTAGCTCGGCGGTATCGGCGGCCCTGGGCATCAGCCTGACCTGCCTGACTGGCTGGCCGGCGAGTGCCTCGTTCAGCAATGCATGGCTGCCCGGGTCGCCGGGCAGGGTGATCCGGATTCTCCAGATGGACATAACAGGCCTCGCAGTCTTCGCGTGCTCATAGTCCCGACGGTGCCGGTGCCCCGTTGCAGAAGTGATTCCGGCTCGTAACGACTCCGTGAACGCTCAGCAGGCGCGACCAGGGTGACTGATTCCAGAGGCCAGGAAAACCAGCCGGACCTGGCTTGCTCAGGCGCGTCCGACGACCACGAGCGTGTTACCGTCCGGGTCGTGGACGGAGAACACGGGGGCACGGCGATCTGGAGGCAGACATGTTCGGACTGTCTGTGCGGTTCACGTGCAAGGACGGGGCCAGCGCCCGGGCGTATGACCGGCTGGTCGCCCAGACCGTGGCGGGAATCCGCGCCCACGAGCCGGGAACGCTGGTCTACGCGGTGCACACCGTCAGGGACGAGCCGCTGCAGCGCATCTTCTATGAGCTGTACCGCGATGAGGAGGCATTCGAGGCGCACGAGGCCGCGCCACACACCCGCCGGTATCTGGCCGAACGGGGCCAGTACCTGGCCAGCACCGAGGTTGACTGGCTGACCTTGCAGACCGGCAAAGGCACAGATGGGTGAGCGCCACCGCGAATCAGCGCCGGAGCCATTTTTCGGGGGCCGGCGGCAGCGCGGCGAACGCGCAGGCCCATCAGCGCCTGGGATGGGCCTTCGCGTTCACTTCGATCGACGCCTGGTCTGACCTGATTCCGCGGATTCGGGTCTGAGCAGGACGCTATGGCACCTGGCCCGCGACGGTCATATTTTACCGAAACTATCGAATTCTCCGTTTCGCACTCCTCCGAGGAATGCATTCCATTCGCCCGATGTGAATCGGAGAACCGGACCTTCGGAGTCCTTGCTGTCGCGAACACCAATCTCGCCATCAGGCAGGCTTGCCACCTCGACGCAATTGCTGTTAGAGAAACTCAGGGAACTCTTCATCCAGGACGAATCTGAACCGGGCCTTCCCGGACGGCCCGCGAGCGTAACTCTTCCCACGTCCTTACCTCGCTGAATGTCGTGTGATTAATGGCCTAAACCTTGCGACTACCTAGAGTAGCCTATCAGCTACTTAACGCACCCGCTGGGTATCTGACCAGGTTGCGTCCACGGATGTGGTGTCGGGTGTCCCCGCAGGCAGGCTGGCGTCGTGAGGAGAGGTCGTGAGGAGAGACGGCCGACGGCGCGGGGGCCACTGCTGTACAGCGTCGATGACCGGCCGGACAGCGCTTAGGTGCAGGCCCATTACGATCAGGGCGCTGGACGCTTTAGCCCGCCCAGGCCACCTTGCCCCAGGATGTGACCGTCGCCGCGATTACCGCCTAAAGTCCAGACCGAGAATGATGCGGTGCCGTGTTCACACCACGCCGCGGGACGCGACCTCTGACCAATGCGACTCAGCCGTCTCGAGTATGAGGGCTCTGGACGACGCCGTATCCAGCGACGCACCGACGAGGATCTGAAATGCGAGCCTTTGCAAGTAGGTCTCTCTCTCGCCTTCCACGGAGAAGTCGTTCTTCAAGTGTTCAGTGCTCACCACATCTTGCAGCATAGCATCGCCATCTGGCCCAAATCGGAATATAACAAATGACTCTCCGAAAACCGCATGCTGCGCGTCAAGGGGCAGGATCTGCAACGTTACGTTTGGCCGGTCAGCCTCATACACGAGCCGCTGAAGCTGCTCATACATCACCAGCTCATCGCCGATCCGGCGCCTCAGGATCGACTCATCGAGCACGACTGAAAGCTGAAGCCCCGGTTCGCGAGCCAGCACCTGCTGGCGTTGCATCCGGACCTTGACCAGCCGCTCGATCATGCCTGGTGCGATCGGCTCGACCTGGTTGTAGCTGCTAATTATGTGCCTAGCGTAAGCTTCTGTCTGTAAAAGGCCAGTTACAACCTCAACGTGCCATATAGCAATCGAACTTGCCTCATTCTCGAGGCCAATGAACTGCTGATAGTCGGCAGAAAGGACATCTGCTAGTTCCTCCCACCATCCCTTCCGGGTCGCATCCTCGGCGAGCGAGAGGAGGAGCGCTCGACGGGATCCAGTGATCTCGTAGTAATCGAGCAGTCTCCCGACTTCCTGTGGCTTCAATCCTGTCCTGGCCAACTCGTATCTGCTGATCTTGGATGGCGACCATTTCAACGCCGCGGCGACCGTATCTCCGCTCTTGCCCTTACTCTCCCTGATCCCGCGCAGCTCCGCGGCAAGTCGGCGGCGCCGTACCGTGGGGCTTCCTGGCACGGTCATCGGCATCCCTTCCTCTCGGTGCCGCGCGAGCGGGACCAGTGTGACTGTCACGCAGATTTTACCTAGCGGCGATAATGAAACTTTCATCACATACCGGGATCCAGCGTAGCCAAACCTCGCCAACGCGGACGAGGCAAAGATTGGAACTAGTGGTACGGCCCGCCACCCGCCGATTCCAACGGAGGTAGCTCGCTGATAGCTGCGGTGTCCGTGGCGAACCGCGTGCGCTCTCCACCGCGCCGGGTCATCGTCGTCCCGCTCGCCGATGTCGAGGTAGAACGCCCAGAGCAGCTCGCCGGGCAGGGTCAGCGAAGCGCCGCGGCGAGGAGTAGCCCACCGACGGCGAGGCCGGCGACCCCGCCGCCCTTGGCCGCCATGATGACGCTGCCGGGGCTGCGGGCTGGCCGGGTTGTCCAGGGCGAAAGAGGGCGCGGGCAGCCAGGGCGAGAGCCCGCTGCCTGCTGCCCTCGGCCGCCGGCCATGACACGGAGGCGGCCATGACACGGAGGCAGCCCGAGGCGGGACATGGCCAGCACTTCCGAGCCGGTGACGCTCAGCCCACCTGCGCCACCGCTAGTCGTATGTTCTGTTAGCTCACGTGTGATAAAGGGTGTTGGGGCTCGCGCAAACGGCAGCTGCCGGAAGGTGGGCACTGGTGTCGTGCCCGGCCGCAGCGGACATTGCCGGCCCGGTTAGCAGTGAGCCGGCCACGCCGAGCGCCAGCATAGCGGGAATAATGATGGCTCGCCCGATGCGCATGATTCCTCCATGGCGATTCCGGAGGCCAGCAGCCCGTTGCACGGCCCTGTCAGCCTGCGCGGCGTACCTACGACATGTGGAGTTATTTCCCAGCTCCGGTATATTTCATGCACCCCGGCAACCATTTCTCGTACGTAGCGGAACAATAGAATTTTCCAGTCCTTATTGCAAAGCAATATTCTCACCTTCGTGCGGAGTAATGTTTGCGTGCCCGTGCACTGCAAGTCCCGAGAAACTTGCAGTGCACGGTGCGGCAGTGCTAGCAATGCCATTGCTAGCGGCAGGCGGATCTGGCTGATGACCTAGACCGAAAACGCCGCTTGTGTCCATAATGTTCTAGTAGTAAAATCCGTGCGTGCCCACCGCCACCCCGGCCGGCGCACTGGTCGGCCGCGACAGCGAGACTGCGATGCTGGCCAGGCTCATGAGGGAGGTGGCCGGCGGACGGGGCAGTTCGGTGCTGATCGAGGGCGAGCCGGGAATCGGCAAGTCCGCGCTGGTGCGGGCGGCTCTGGCCGACGCGGCCGAGGCCGGCTGCCAGGTGTTCTGGGGCGCGGGTGACGAGCTGGGGCAGGCGTTGCCGCTGCTGCCGCTGCTGGAGGGGTTACGGGTACGCGAGCCCTCCGCAAACCCCCGGCGGAACACGATCGTCCGGCTCTTACGCGGCGAGGTCACCGCCGATCGCGGCACGGACGTGGCAGCTGCGCTGGCGGAACAGCTGCTCGCGCTGGTTGCCGAGCAGTGCGCCGCGCAGCCGACCATCCTGGTCATCGACGATCTTCAGTGGGCAGATCAGGCCAGCATCACACTGTGGGGGCGGCTGGCCAGGTCGGTGCGGCAGGTGCCGCTGCTGCTGGTCGGGATGATGCGTCCGGTGCCGCAGCGGGAGGACTTGCTGGCGCTGCGCAGGGTGGTGGACGATGCCGCGCGGCTCCAGCTGACCGGGCTCACCGAGGCGGCGGTAGCCGAGCTGGTGGCAGCCCTGGCCGGGGGCAAGCCCGGCGACAAGCTGCTGCGGCTCGCCGACGGCGCGGCGGGCAACCCGCTGTATGTCACTGAGCTGGTGGCTGCGCTGGATCGCAGCTCCATTTTGACCATTACCGGATCGGGAGCCGCCGAGCTGACCAGCGGTCCCGCGCCCAGTTCGCTGTCGGCGGCCATCGCGGACCGCCTGGGCTTTGTCTCCGGGCCGGTGCGCGAGGTGCTGCGGGCGGCGGCGCTGCTCGGCGTGGATTTTGCCGTGCCGGACCTGGCGACCGTTCTGGGTCGCGGCGTGGCGGACCTGATCCCGGCGGTTGACGAGGCACGCGCCGCCGGCGTGCTGGCCGAGTCCGGTAACGACCTCGGGTTCCGGCATCCGCTGATCCGCGCGGCGCTGTACGACGAGATACCGGCGCCGGTACGCGCCGCCTGGCACCGCGACGCCGCCTGCGCCCTCGCCGAGGCCGGCGCACCGGTCGACCGGGTAGCCCGGCAGCTGCTGCGGGCGGTTGGCGGCCTTGGCGGCACGACCGAGCCGATGGATGAGTGGATACTGAGCTGGCTGGCCCGCTCCGCAGAGCTGCTGGTCGGCCAGGCGCCCCGGGCCGCGGCAGACCTTCTCCGGCAGGCCGTCGCGAGCTCCCCGGCTGGCTCGGCCTGGCATGACTGTCTTGTCGGCCGGCTCGCTGACGCTCTGTACCGGATCGGCGATACGGCCGGGGCCGAGCAGGTGTCGAACCGCGTCCTGGCCTATGCCGTCGAGCCCGATCTGGTCGTTGACCTGCACTGGACGCTGGCGCAGTGCCGCATGCGGGCCGGCCGGTCCGCGGAATCCCTGGCCACGCTGGACCGGGCCCTGGCCACCCCCGGGATCTCGGCCCGGCATCGCGCCCGGCTGCTCGTGCTCGCCGCGCGGACGCACAGCCACCTAGGCGAGGCCGAGACGGCCGGCCGGGTCGCCGCTGCCGCGCTCGCGGCGGCATCGCAGACGGGTGACAACTGGGCGATCGGCTGGGCCCTGCACGTGCTGACCCTCGTGACCGCGGCGCAGGGGCAGATGGCTGATGCGCTGCCGCTGTTCGACCGGGCGCTGACCGTGACCCAGGCCGATCCGGCCCTGACCGACCTGCGGCTGCTGCTGCAGATCAACAAGGCCGTCACAATGAGCGGCCTCGACCGGTACGAGGAGGCCTTCGTGGCGGCCCGGCAGGCACGCCACCTCGCGGACCGGGCCGGCACGGTGGTCCGGCTGGCTCAGGCGCATAGCGCCCTGGGCCAGCTGCTCTTCGACACCGGGCGGTGGGATGATGCGATGGCCGAGGTCGAGGTCCTGCACGAAGACCTGAACGAGCCCGGCGCGGCCTGCTGCGATCATGGCATCGCTGCCGTGATCTGCTTCCATCGCGGCGAGATCACCGCGGCGCGGAGCCATCTCGCCGTGGCCGTTCCGCACGCCAAGCGGATCGGACACCGGGTCGTCGGCACGCTGGCGCTGGCCCGAAGCCTGGACTGCGAGCAGGCCGGCGCGCTACCGGAGGCACTGGCCGTCCTGACCGCCGGGTTCGCCGACAAGACCGAAGAACTCGAGGAGATCGAGGACCTGTTTGCTGACGCCGTCCGCCTCGCCGCGCAGATTGGCGACCTCGGCACCGCGAAGGCCATCGCGGGCCACGCCGTGGCCCTCGCCGCTGAATCGGAGATCCCCCATCGGCAGGCGAACGCGCTCTATTGCAGCGGCCTGCTGGACCATGATGCCACCCGGCTGCTGGCGGCCGCGGACCGTTATAGCGACGCCACCAGGCCGCTACTCAGCGCGACGGCGCTGGAGGCCGCGGCTGGAGACTTCGTCTGCACTGGCGACCGCGACCAGGCACGAGCCGCATTCACCCGTGCCGTGGAGATATATACCTCGCTTGGTGCCGTCACGGACGTCGCCCGGCTACGGACGAGGTTCCGCGCTCATGGCATTCGCCGCGCCCCGCACGCTAAACACCGGCAGGCGCGGAGCGGCTGGGACAGCCTAACGCCGGCCGAGACAAAGATCGCCGCGCTGGTGGAGGGGGGATTGACCAACCCAGAGATCGCCGCCAAGCTCTTCCTGTCCCGGCGGACCGTCGCGACCCACGTATCCCACATCCTGAAGAAACTCGACGTCCATTCGCGTATAGACATCGCCCGCGAGGCAGCCTTGCGGACAACGGCGTCGAGATGAGCGCGGCTCAGGAGCGGGGCTGTCCCAGCCGCTCCGCGGCGGCCGGTGTTCTTAGCGCGCAGGGCATGCCCGGTAGCTCCGGGGGCCCATGAGCTATCGGACATAATTGCGATCGCCCGGCGTGCTCTGCCTGTCGCCGTCGCCAAGGTTGCCCTCGAATGCGAGCGTGAAGTACACGGCCTTGCCCGCGACGGTCCGGTAATAACCCCAGTCAGTCGACAGGCTGGCGACCAGCATCAGGCCCCGTCCGGTCTCTGCGTCCGGCGGCACATCCACCTGCTCCGGCGCGAACCACGACGTGTCATGGACATCAACGCGTAACTGATCACGGGCCCGGGTGATGACCAGCATGATGGCCCCGCCAAGCTCGTTCGCTATGGCATTGGTCACCAGTTCGCTGGTGAGCAGGACTGCGACGGACGGGTCGACGGGGACATCCCAGGCGCAGATGGCCGCCCGTACTAGGCGGCGGGCTTCGCCCGCCGCGGCCGGTCCTGCCGCCAGCGAGATGCGGCGGGGGCGTTGAAGAGTCTGGCGGAGCGGCGCCATCGTATCCATCTAGTTTCCTTGCCGGGCCGGTTTGAGGCGGTCCGGGATAGCGCAAGTCACCCTGCGCGGCCGGTCCGGCGGAGATCCGATGAAACTGCTGATGCTGGATCTTGCCGGTAGTTGCACCACAAATACTTCTGCAAGTTGCAGACAGAGACATCGGTCGGGTGACGGATATTTGAAGCCGTGATCACGACCGGCGAGCCTGCGCGGGAATGACGGCGGTTCAGGTACTCGGCGGCACGTGCTGGTAGCCGTGAGGGTCCGGTGCCGTGATGTCGCTTGCCGGGGTAACGGGACCGGCGGGTTGCCACGAGGCGCCGGAGTGTCGAGAGATGCGTGGGACGCGCCGACTGTTCAAGACCGAGCTGATCAAACAGGCTCGCCCGGCGGCGCGGGCAGGCGCTGACGTCAGAGCAAGCGGAAGTCGGCGTAGTCGAAGCCAGGGGCCACAACGCAGCTGACCAGTACTGGCAACCGGCCGGCCGGCGCAGCGCATTGCCATACGCCGCCGGGAACGATGGCCTGCGGTTGCTGGCCCGCGCCGAGATCGCCGCCGAGCAGGACGGCTCTCCCGGCTGAGGGCTCGCCGCCGCTGCCGCCCAAGCGCAAGTCCAGCGCGCCGCCGCTGTGCCAGAACCACAGCTCGTCGGAGCGCACCACATGCCATCGTGACTGCTCGCCTGGGTGCAGCAGAAAATAGATGGCGGTCGCGGCGCTGCGCGGCCCGCTGTACCCCCGGGGGGAGAAGGACACCGCCGAGCGCCACGTCTGCCGGAACCACCCGCCCTCGGGATGCGGCAGAAGGTCAAGCTGCTCGGCCAGGGGCGGCCGTACCGTCATCAGCCGCTCCCCGGTACCCCGCTGCCCGCACCCGGCATGCTTACCCCGCGCCCTCCACGAGCCTGCATGAAACGCCCCGCGCTCGCCACTGTCCCATAGAACGAGTCAGCTTGGCTGGTCACCAACACGCACGGGTCTCGCCATCGCCCGGCCAGGAGGTGAGAACCGAGGACAGGGCAAGTAAGCGACTATGCGCGCTGCCCGTTCCTCAGCTGAACCCCATGGACCAGACTGATCCCATGATGGACGACACGCGGGACGACACCGGGGTCGTAGTCCCGGTCCCGGAGCAGGTGAGGCGGGTCGTGTCCCTGGTGCCTTCGCTCACCGAAACAGTCGCGGTGACCGCGCCGGGCCTGCTGGCCGGCGCTACAGACTGGTGCTGTGAACCCGCGGACCTCGATGTGCCCCGGGTACGAGGGACCAAGAATCCGGATCTTGACCGGATCCGGGCGCTCCGCCCGGACCTGGTACTGGCCAACGACGAGGAGAACCGGGCTCCCGACCTGGCGGCCCTGCGGGCGGCCGGCGTGCCGGTGTGGGTGACCGTGATCCGCACCCTGGACCAGGCGCTGGCATCGCTGCACCGCGTCCTCGCGGTAGCTTGCCGGCTTCCGGCACCGGGCTGGCTCGATGCGGCGGCGCGGGCCTGGGACATCCCGCGCCCAGGGCCCCCGCGCCGGGCGGTGATCCCGATCTGGCGCAGGCCCTGGATGGTCATCGGCCGGGATACCTTTGCCGGAGACGTCCTCGCCCGGCTCGGCATCGAGAACCTGTACGCAGGGCACGCTGAGCGCTATCCGAAGGTCCCGGTCGATCAGATCCTGGCGGCGCGCCCAGGCCTGATCGTCTTGCCGGACGAGCCCTACCGCTTCAGCACCGACGACGGGCCCGAGTGCTTCCCCGGCGTTGACACCGCACTGGTCAGCGGCCGCCACCTCACCTGGTACGGGCCCTCGCTCGTCCAGGCCCCGCAGGTGCTCACCCGCCAGCTGGGACACCATCCATGACTACCGGAAAGCGAGAGTTACCGCCCGTGCGGCCGGGCCCGCAGCGCCGGACTCGACATTAGCGCTGCTCAGGCCCCCGGCCTCCCCATGGGAAGGCGCGAGTGCCGGCCAGCTCTCATCAATTAGCCTGCCGGATGGTTCCGTGCCCGGCCGCCGTCCTCGGCAGTCTCGTAGCGTAGTTCCCCGGCCGTTAAGTCCGCCCAAACCATCTACGCTGTACAACGTGCCGGACAGAGATGATTGGGATGTCGCAGTTGTCGGCGCGGGGCCGGCCGGGCTCGCGGCCGCGAAAACCGCTGTCCGGGCAGGGGCACGAACAGTGGTATTGGAGCGAGCAGCGCACCCGAGGTATAAGACGTGCGGCGGTGGCCTGATCGGCCTGTCGCTGGCGGCGGTCGGAGAAGGCGTGTCCTTGCCTGACCGCGATCACATCAACGCTGCGACCTTTACCCTGCGCGGGAAGCACATGTTCACCCGCAGGCGCGCGGACGCACTGCTGACGATGGTGCTCAGAGATGAGTTCGATGATGCGCTCCGCCGCGCAGCCGTCGGCGCCGGCGCCGTAATGCGGAAGAGGTCGGTAGTTCGCTCCATCCGCCAGGACGAGAATGCCGCGTTCGCGAGACTCGCAGACGGATCTGAGGTACGGGCGCGGGTGGTGGTCGGTGCCGACGGCTCGTCCGGAGTCAGCGCGCGTCACGTCGGCGCGGAATTCTCACAGGTTGACCTGGGCCTGGAAGTAGAGGTTCCCGTTCCCGAGGCGATCCAGCGAGAGTGGCGGGGACGGATATTGATCGACTGGGGACCGATCCCTGGTTCTTACGGCTGGGTCTTTCCGAAGATGGACCGGCTCACGGTCGGCGTCATAGCCTCGCGCGGCCAGGGAGAGCGGACGACGGAGTATCTTCGCGATTTCATTGACCACCTCGAGCTCGGATCATTTGAACCCATTCATTTTTCGGGTCATCTCACACGCTGCCGCACGAATAAGTCTCCCCTGCGCAAGGGACGTGTGCTGGTGGCGGGCGATGCCGCTGGCCTGCTCGAGCCATGGACTCGCGAGGGCATAAGCTTCGCCCTGCGGTCCGGCGCCCTGGCTGGAACGTCAGGCGCGAAGGCAGCCGTGAGCCGCGGGCAAGAAGATCGTAATGCAGCTCTCGACGAGTACGTGTCCGTCGTGAATCGCGTGCTTGCACCGGAGATGGATGCGGGGCGGCGTATTCTGGCAGCGTTTTCTCGCCATCCTAGCGTTGTCCATGCGGCCCTTGCCACGCGTCCCGGGTGGCGCGCGTTTTCCGAGTTCTGCAAGGGCGAGATGACATTCTGCTCGGTCGTCGACCGCCCGCTGATAGGTCCATCAGTCTCATTCATCGCAAAGGTCTAACGAGGCTGAAACCCCTCACCTACGCGACCGTATTCATAAGGCCCGCATGTGCAGCGCCATAAGGCGATGGCGCAAACGCCACCACGGCAGAAGACAAGCGCCACCCCGGCCGGCGCGGACGGGCCGCGACCGCCCGCGGCTGCGCGCCCGCCGAGTTTCCGGTCACGAATGTCCAGTCAGCGATCTAGTTGATCGTGGAGTGGATCACGACCGGCCGGACGTCGTGTCCGTTGACGCTGTCGAAGATGCCGGGGGCGTTCTGGAACTCGCCGCTCGGATTGTGGTGCAGCGTGGAGTACTCGATCTTCAAGGTTCCGCCGTCCGCGTCCACGACGAAGAAGATGGCTCCGCCGCCCTCGCGCGCACTGCTGTAACAGATGACGGTGCCGTCGATGATCAGGTTGTAGTGATCGCCGTCGGTGTAGATGGCGCCGCCGCTGCCGCCCCCTGGCGTGCCGGGACTGGCGGGATTGGCGCCCCAGCCGATCGCCTCGTTGCCGGTCATCAGGCTGTTGATTACGTCGAAGTTCGCGTAGAGACCGCTCAGCGCGCCGCCATTGGAGCAGCGGTTGCCGCGGAAGGTGTCACCGGTGATGTAGACGGGGCTACCCATATACATGCCGTACGCGCGGATCGCCGCGCCGCCGAGGTCGGGCCCGTACCTGTAGCACCGGTTGTCGATGAACCCGGAGTTGACCACCTTGAGCTGGCCGCCCTGATCGAAGATGGCGCCTCCGCCGTAGCTCGATGCGCTGGTCTGCCGCACCGCCGAGTAGGCGTTCTCGAAGGTCATGTTCTGCACGATGAGCTGCGGCCACTTCTGCTCCCAGCAGTCATCAGTGATGTACTTCTGCTTCGGGTCGCAGGTGTTCATATACAAGATCCGCAGCCTGCCGCCGCCGCTCAGCGTGACCTTGCCACCGCCATCCAGCACAATCCGGTGGCTGGTGTTCACGACCTTTGCCGTCGCGGTCATCGTGATCGTGACCGGCTTCGGGCCGCAGTTGAAGGTGATGATGCCGCCCTTGGCTACGGCGCTGACCACGGCGGCGGACGTGCAGCTGGCGGGCGTGCCGCGGCCAACGACACGGTTCGGATGGCTGGTGCTGACAGCGCGGCCGGCCGGGGACACGTAGGCGTGCCCGGCTGGGTTGCCGAAGTCAGCCAGGCCGCGCGGGTGCGCTGCCGAGGCGCGCGGCAGGTACGGGAGGGTCACGGCGCCAGCCGCCGCGCCCGCCGTGATCACGGCCGTCACGCAGCCCGCACCGACAAGCCCGCCGACGAGTACGGCCAAGCTGCGCACCTGTCGCATGACGGGTCATGCTAGCCGGGCCCACAAGATCTGACCCTGGGATCGCATAGCTCGCACGGGAACGGGCTCGCCCCGTGATCCGGCCGGTATGGCCTGACTCGGCTCTTGGCTGCCGGCCCGGACCGCCGCCGCCAGCACCCGAGGCCACGACACGCACCGCGGCCGTAGGCGCCCCCCGGACAGCGGCTCCGAAGGCTTGGATAACACTTATCGGAGCCGCACCGTGGCGGCGCCTCAGAACCAGCATGTCCGGTGCAGCAGCAGCGAGAGAGCGAGAGGCCGTGACGAAGACCGTCCTGGATCACGTGGCGATTGGCACGAGCGCGCTGACCGATGGCTGGGACCTGTTCGGCGGGCTGCTCGGCGGTTCCTGGGTCTACGGGGGTGATTCGCCCGGCTTCTGGTGGGGTCAGCTGCAGTTCCACGCCGGCCCGAAGATCGAGCTGCTCACGCCGGCTGGGGGCCCCGACGCTGCCTTTCTCGAGCGCTTCCTGGCGACCCGCGGCGCTGGCCCGCACCATTTCACCTTCATCGTCCCTGACATCGCCGCGGCGCTGCCGCGGGTACGGGCGGTCGGCATCGAACCGGTCCAGATCAGCCTGGTGAACCCGGCCTGGAAGGAAGCGTTCCTGCACCCCAAGGACGCCTACGGCATCGTGATCCAGGTTGCCGAGCATTCTGGCCCGCCGCCGGAACTGGCGGCGCCCGCTCAGCTTCCGCCGCCCGGGCCGCCGTCGGCCTTCGCCCTGGTCGAGCACTACGTGGCTGACATCGACGGCGCGGTCCGCCTGTTCGAGGAGGCACTCGAAGGCCAGGTCGTCAGCCGGCAGGACACCGCACAGACCTCAGCCGCCGAGCTGACCTGGGACAACGGCGCACGCCTGCGACTGGTCGGCGCAACCCCGGCCGCCGGCGGTGCCGGGCCGCGCCGCCGCGGGCCCGGGCACCTGCGCTTCATCCGCGACGGAGCGCAGTTCAGCCCGGGTGACCGCAGCCGGGCAGCGGACCTGGCACAGCGCCTCGGGATATCACTGCAGCTCGGCTCGCAGAACTGAATCCATCTCGGTTAGCTTCGGCAGTCAGCTCGACGCCGAGTCCGCCAGTCAACGTCGCCGCCGAGAACAACCTCGGGTTCATCAAAGCACGCCCAGCTGCGGCTCACCCGGCTGCGCGGGCCGCGCCGCGGGCGTCCCCGCCCAGCCCGGTGACGAGCCGTATAGCCATCGACCCGAGCATGCGCTGCATACCGGGACCCACATGGTCGGCAGCGATCGCTTGTACCTGGTTGTCCCGGAGGAACCGTGCTACCCGGGCGTGCTGGGCGCCCTCGGTTCCCTGGTCGTGCAGCGTTCCCCAGGCGACTGTGAACTCCTGCCAGTCGCGGATCTCGCCGTCAGCCACGTCGGCGACCGCGACGCGGTCAGCACGTCCCCACCGCGGGTCGACCTGGCCATCGGCGGTGATCGGCACGCACACCCTCATGTCGAAGCCTCCTCGTCCGAACCGGGGTCATGAGTGCACGCCTCCTGCGCGGCGGCCCCGATGCCGACCAAACCAGGTGCAACAGCCTGCCTGCATGATCTCACCGCGGTGCACGACGCCGCCATGGTCCTCTTGTGATCCTGGGCAGGTTCAGCGAAATCGGTCGTCAGCGTATCCAGGGTGCCTGCAACTCGACGATCCGGCGGGTCGCGTAGTTCATCTCCCGAACCGTCAGGCGGAGCCGGTACCAGAGACACCGAAGCCGTTCGCGGCCGGTCCAGGAGACCGACTTTTCCAGCTGCCGGTTCTGGATGTGTTCAGCCGGGGCGGGGCTGGCGGTCATCATGGCTTGCTCGCCCGTCCGGGTTCTTGACCGCCGCGGCGTCCTCGCTATTGCTCTCATCGCTTCTCCTTCATGTCCCGGAACAGCCGACTCGTGCGGCCTTTCCTGATGGCCCGTCACCGAAGACGGTAGGTTCGGGGCGGTTACGAGGAATCGGGTGTTTCCACATGAAGGTGATCGGCCACCACATGAATGGGCGACCGGCCGCCTCCAGGTTCCCGGCCGACAGTTCCTAACCCCAGGACGCCGTGCAGCAGCATGAGCACGTAGACGTCCCGGGCCATGGTGTCCGCCGACTGACCTTCCCCGGCTCCGGCCCGGAGAGTTTCTCAGCAGTGCCCTTGGCACCCCGTATTGCTGGTGGAAGGTCTTGGCCAGGACTGCCCTCAGGGCGGGGGCGGGCCGGGTGCTCTGCGGGCAATGGCCGCGCCGAGCTCGGCCCGCGAGGAAACCCCCAGCTTGCGGTAGACCCGGGCAAGGTTGGCCTCCACCGTGCGGGGGCTGAGGAACAGGGCCTGCGCGACCTGCCGGTTGGTGCGGCCGGCCGCGGCCAGGACGGCGACGCGTTCCTCGGTGGCGGTCAGCGCGAGCGGGGCGGGCGGGCGGAGCCCGATGCGGGAGAGCTCCGAGCGGGCCCGCTGCGCCCACAGGGGGGGCCGGGAGAGACTCGAAAATTCCCAGGGCCCGGTCCAGGTGCTGTCTGGCGGCCCGCTTGCGCTTGGCCCTGCGCTGCACCTGCCCCATGACGAGCAGGGTCCGGCCAAGCTCGAAGGGCATCGCCAGGTGCTGGTGGAAGTTAATGGCCTCCTCCAGCGCCCGGACGGCGCCGTCCGTGTCGCCGCTGGCCGCCAGCAGCAGCGCCCGGCAGCGGGCCGCGGTAGCCAGCGTCCATGCGCGTGCGCTGGTGTGACCCCATCCCGCAAGCCGTTCCAGGAGCCTTTCTGCCCGGCCGAGGTCGCCCAGGCCGATCACGGCCTCGACATGGTTGGCGTGGAAACGCCACGCCGCCGGCTCGGCCAGGCCGATGCGGTCGGCAAGATCGGCGGCCCTGGACAGGCTGGCCTCGGCCGCCTGCAGGTTCCCGGCCGACAGTTCCGCGAACCCCAGGACGCCATCCAGGAGAATGATGGCCCAGGCGTCCCCGGCCGCGGCGGCCACCGATAAGCCTTCCCCGGCTCCCGCCCGGGCAGCGTCGACGCGTCCCAGCTGGGCGTCCATGAGCGCTCGCGCGTAGAAGGTCATGCTCCGCCACACCCGATGCTCGACCCGCTCCCCGGCCTCCCAGCACTCCGCCGCGTAGTGCTCGGCCGTCTGCCAGTTGCCGGCCCAGCATTCCAGGTCAGCCAGGTACGCCAGCACGAGCGGCAGCGAGCTGTCATCGCCTTCCTCCCGGGCGGCCTGCAATGCTTGCTCAAGCAGAGCAAGCAGCGGGTGGGTGAACCGGACCCGGGTACCCTCGATCTCCACCACACCTTCCAGGGCAGCCGTCTGGAGGGCGGCCAAGGCCGGCGGGCCATCTGCCCGCGCGAGCGTCGTCGTCGTCGGCGACCGGAGGCACGAGGCCGCCAGCAGGACATCGCGGACGCCGTCCGGCAGCACCGCCAGCCGGGCGCTCAGCACCCCGCGCAGGTCGGCGGGCACGGGAAGGGGTTCCCCCGGCGAGGGTTCACTCCCGACTCGGTTCAGTGCCCTGGCCAGCTCAAGGCCATAGAACGGGTTCCCGCCAGAGGCGTCGAAAATCCGGCGAACTGTCAGCCGGGAAAGCCGGGAGCCGACCCTGGCCCGAAGGGCCGCCTCGAAGGCGGCCACGGTCAAGGGACCCACTTGCAGGCGCGTGAGGCGTCCGGCCGGCAGACCTGCTCCGGCCGCGGACGCGGCGTGCCCGTCAGCCTGGATCCGGACCGACGCAAGCAGCCCGACCGGCTCGCTTCCGAGCCGCCGCAGCGCGAACTCCAGCGCCGCCGCGCTCGGAAGGTCGAGCCACTGCAGGTCATCGATCGCGATGAGCACCGGCCCTGACGCGGACAGGTGGCGGATCACGCCGAGGAAGGCGAGGCAAACGGCTCTTTGTGCCGGCGGGCTGCCCACTGGATCCGCTATCAGCAGCGCCACCTCCAGAGCCCGCCGCTGGGGCGGTGGCAACTGGGGAAGCACCTGGCCGATGACCCCGTCCATCAGATCGCCGAGCGCCGCGAACGACAGCGTTGCCTCGGATTCAGCCGGCCGGCTCGACAAGATGATGCAGGAGCGCTCAGCGGCACCCGTCACACCCGCGAGCCATACCGTGGTCTTGCCGATCCCGGCTTCACCCTCCAGCAGCAGGCCAGCTGGCCAAGACGGCAGCGCGTCAAGGAATGCCGCCACCGTGGCCAGCTCGCGCTCGCGCCCGACCACGCCGCCGGTATCGGACACACGTGCCTCCTCAGCCGAGTTGCTGGAAATGATACGAAGCAGCCAGTTCCGTCGGCGAAAGGCCGACCACCCGCTTCGCCGCCTCCCCGGCCAGCCGGGACTCGCCAGCCCCGCCCGGCCCGGTCACCGTCACCAGCCGGTACCGGCGAGACCGGGCCTCCGGGCCTGCACGGCTCCGGGATGCCGATGATGTAGGAGAAGCCGCGATCTCTCCAGACGATGATTTGCGGGCTAGGTTCACCACTCGGCGGTACGGAGCCTAGTCGGGGTACGCAGTCGCGCGCGGAACGCGGAAGAAGCGGTAAATCCGTCGGCCTTTGTTTTTGAGGCCAGTATCGGCGAGGTGGCCGGGCCATAAGTGGCGAATACGCGCCATGGCACCGCAGATCGCCACCAATGCTCGTGTCGACCGTGCCGGGCTGCTGGAGTTGTAGCAAGATAGGGCTGCCTGGCGCGGCAGCCAGAGCGCGACGGCAGAAAACGCAAACCCCCGGAGGACGCGATGGTGTCAGTAAAGAGAATGAGATTCCTTAAGAATGCTAGCATAGTCTTCAGCCTGCTTCTATTAGCTGCATTTGCTATAGCACTCAGTCCCTGGTCAGCGCAGCATGCTAGTGCTCAGATAATCACGGCGACCTGTGCCGATAACGGCACCGACTCGGCCACCCTGAACGCCGCGATAACCGGCAGCCACGCAGGTGACCAGATCATCATCTCCGGGCAGTGCCTGCTAACCGCGCCGATCACACTGCTGGGAAACCGCAGTTACATGGGCGGCAGCCGCACCGGCACAGTCCTCCAGCAGGCGAACTCCGCTAACCTACCCTATCTGCTGGCTTCGGATTCATACGTCAGCAACAGCAGCACGACTGGCCTACCGTTCACGATTCACCAGCTCACTGTCGACTGCAACAGCAGTCATAACACCGCGGCGACTAACGGCCTGGTCATTCACTCGTGGCAGACGCAGGCGGACGATCTGCTCGTGGAGAACTGCCGAGGGTCGGGGATCGTCGTAACCAACACCACGCCGAACGGCACGACCCTGACGAACACTCAAGTCAATGGCGTGATCTCCAACGACTTCATTGAGAATTCCGGTAAGTACGGTGTGTATGTTCAGGACAGCGGCAACACGGTAACCGACTGGCATCTCGCGGATAACTACATCGCCAGCTCCGGGCAGGACGCTATCCACCTGGAGAACGCGGCCGGCTGGTATATCGACGGCAACCACCTGTACGGCGACAGCGGCACAGCCATCTACGCTAACCGCCTGTTCGGCACCAGCATCACTAACAACTATATCGAGGATTTCGGCGGTGCCGGCGGCAGCACCACCTGGTATGGCATTGACAGCACGGTCCAGGGCGACGCCGCTTCGACGATCACCGGCAACCGGGTCTTCATGTTCCCGGCGGAGAAAGCCGGCACAACCTACAGGTACATTGCCATCACGCAGGTCAACTACGGCAGCGGCTATATAACAGTGACCGGCAACGACATACGCGGAGCCGGTAAGACAGCCGATACCGGCTTTTACTACAACGCCGGCTCCGGCGTAACGCTCAACATCACATCCAGCGGCAACTCTGTCGCCTCCGTCGGCACGACCCGTACGACTGGCACCGGCGTGACCCTGTCCGCCGGTGTCTAGCAGCGTCGGGCCCAACCGCGTCCACCCGGGCACTCAAGCCCGAGCAGATCCGCCGAGCGCGGCCGCAAGTCGCGCCGCCGATTCGCAACCTCCCGCTTGGAACCGGCCCCTGAGGCCGGTGGCCCGTTGCCCGGACACGGCCCATGTGCCAGCATGTTCCCATGGCGGCGTCAACGCCGTTCGATCGCTGGTGGCCGGACGAGTGGAAGCGCACCTGGACGGAACTGCTCTCCTTGTCCCCAGCCGCGGGGGCACTGATGGGCATGCCCTTTGCGCAAACGCTGCCCGGGGACCCCTTCAGCGCGATCGTCGAGGCCGTCCGGGCCCGGCTGATCGGCAAGAACAGAACGTTCCGGGTCAAGGGCCGCGACCTGACGATGGTTCTCGATGACATCTCGGTCGGCGGTACGGATCTCGCCCGGTCGATGGGCCAGTACGGCGAGGTCCGCATCGCCGCGCGCGACATCGAATGGGAAGGCGGCCAACTCGAGCGGATGGAGATCCGGGCCCGAAACGTTCACCTCTGGCCCGGCGCGGCACCGACGCTCGTCGCCGCACCCGTGCTGTGGGAAGTGAACATCCGGGCATCGTTCGCGTCGAGCTGGCTGGCTACCGTGGAGCCCCGATTCGACCTGGCTATCGACGCTAGCAGCCCGCACATCGGTCTTGCAGGCAGGGCGCTCTGGGCGCGCGTGGAGGTCGAGGCGACCGGCGAAGGACGGTCGATCCTGCTACGGCCGCGTACCCTGCGCCTCGGCAGCCGTCGTCTGCCGTTGCGGCTGCCCGCCTATCACGTGTCCCTGGCCTCGCTGCCCAGCGACGTCGTGCTGACGTCAGTAGAGCCCCACTCCGCGGGCCTCGTCATGCGAGGTTTCGTCAGCGAGTGGCGGCGATCGCTGTCCCAGGCCGATGTCGAGAGATTCGTCGCTGTGCTATATGCGGGCCAGGGCCGCATCGACATATGACCACTGGCCGCCGAGTTGCGCCGGGGCAACGAGGAGCCCGGCCGCCGCAAAATCCCCGGTGGCTTGCCGCACAGATGGATCAGTTCGGCCGGCGCCGGTGTCATGTTGATCGCCTCGCACGGAGTCGTCCGGATGGCCGGCGCGAGATTTGCTCCTGCCTGGTCTCGCGAGCTGATTCGATGGGGAGATGATTCGATGGGGACATGACAAGCCACGATGAGGTTCCGCGCGTCGTCAGCGCCGGCCGTGAGATCGCGGCCGGGCCGGGAGAGATCTTCGAGTTCATCGCCGATCCGGCTCAACAGCCACGCTGGGACGGCAACGAGAACTTGGCCGGGGCACCCGACGGGCAGCGCGTCCGTCGCGCGGGTGAGGTGTTCTTGATGACGCTCACCAATGGCGACGTCAGGGAGAACCACGTGGTCGAGTTCGCCGAGAGCCGCTGCATTGCCTGGAAGCCAGCCGAGCCGGGGCAAGAGCCGCCCGGGCATCTGTGGCGATGGGATCTTGAGCAAGTCGGCGCGTCTCGCACGCGGGTCACCTGCACCTACGACTGGACCCGGCTGACCGACGAGAGCCGCTTCCCGCAGGCCCGCGCGACTACACGTGACAAGCTTCGAGCCTCGCTCGACCGGCTTGCTGCCCTCGCTGAAAGTCCCTGACCGTCAACCGCTGAACAGCAGATGCCTAGCGGACGCAGGTCCGCCGTTGTGCTTGGTGCCGTCTTTGGCTTTGACCTGTGCCGAGCCGCTGGTTTCCAGTTCCTGCGGGAGGTGGGCCGTCCAGGCTTGGGCCATCTCTGGCCAGCCGGGCATTGACATCCGCCTGCCCGGCCTGGGAGCACTGCGGCTGGCCGCCTGGGCGCACCTGCTCGGCTTCTCCGGCCATTTCGATGGTGACGACACCGTCGGGGCGTACGACCCCGCGAGCCTTTCTTGCGGCCGTTCTTCTCCCCGGGCGACTGCGGCCTTACGGGCCGACAGCTCTCGACCAGCGATGTGACGCAGGTCACACCGCTCCCTCCCTGCCCGAGTAACAGGCCGGAGGCCCGTGTCGCTTTAGTCGGTGTTGTCAGCTGCCTCGAAGCTGAGGCTTAACCGAAGGAGAGCTATGCGTGCATCCCTGCTAGCCCGTGCCGGATCCGTTGCTGCCGCCGCAGCGATTGCCACGACCGGGGCGGTGGCAGCCGCCGGCACCGCTGGGGCCGCCACAACGCACCCGCTGCGGCTGCCCACGCACCTGTTCGTCGCCAAGGTGTCGGTGGTCGGGCACCACCCGCACGAGCGGATAATCCTCGGAGACCTGACGTCGCACCGGGTCCCGCTACGGGGTAAGGCCGTTTACCTGGACCGCCGGATTGCGCCCCGTAGGTGGGCGGTGGTCGCCCGCGAGGTCACTGACAGGCGCGGCGCCGTCGCGTTCGTGGTCAACCCCAGGAAGAACGCACACTTCGTGCTGGTCTTCAGGGGCAGCCCGAACTTCAGGCCGAGCCGCAGCCGGGTTGTCACCGTCAAGGGTTAGGCCACAAGCAGCGAGGAGTCTTACGCCGGCCAGCGAAGCTAGCCGGATCGCGAACAATATGGCGGGTTGGCACTGTCTCAGCCGACCGGCGTGAGACTCTGGCTGGCGCGATGACCGCAGAGACTGATGACTTGGACGAGGCGCTGGCCCAGGCCCGAGTGGGTGACGAGGCCGGGTTCCTTGAACTGTGGCGGAGCCTGCAGCCGCGACTGCTGCGCTTCCTGCGCGTTCTGCGTTGTGATGACCCCGATGATGTGGCAAGTGAGACGTGGCTGCAGGTGGTTCGTGACCTGCACACGTTCAAGGGCAGTGAGGAGGACTTCCGGCGCTGGCTGTTCACCGTCGGGCGGCACCGGGCCATCGACGCGGCGCGAGCCCGGATGCGGCGGCGCGCCAGCCCGGTGGCCGACGGCCTCGACAGCCTGGCCGATGCGCAGATGGTTGAGGATCAGGTGCTCGACGGCATATCGGTGCAGAAGGCCATCGCGATGCTCGTCGGCCTCTCGCCGGATCAGGCGGAGGCCGTGGCCTTGCGGGTGATCGCGGGCCTGGACACGCCGGCAGTAGCGGACATCCTCGGTAAGTCTCCCGGCGCGGTGCGAGTGGCTCTGCACCGCGGGCTGCGCGCCCTGGCCGCCGATCCGCGTGTCCGGGCCCTGGCCGCCGATCCGGGCCCGGACAACCAGGCTCCTGATCCAGGCCTCCTGACGCCGAGGAGGTGCGCCGGATGACCGCTGACCTTCCGGGCGGCGCCCGGCCCGGTGAGCCGGGCCTTGATCAGCTGTTTGGGGTGCTGACATCGGGCCCCGAGCCAGCTGAGCTGGCCGGAGAGAGCGCCGCGCTGACGATGTTCCGGGCTAACCCGCAGCCCGCCGCGACAGCGGCCATTGCTGCGGCTACGTCCGCCGCGACCTCGCCAGCGGCGGCCCCCGCCAGCACCAGCCCGGCCTCGTCCGGGTGGCGCGGCCTCCGGCGGCATGGCCGGCGGGCGGGCCGGCTCGCCGCCGCCCTCACGGTCGCGCTGGTCGGCGGTTTCGCCGCGGCGGCGTACACGGAGGTACTGCCCGCGCCCGCGCAGCACGTTGCTTACCGGGTGCTCGGCTTTGCCGGTGTCCCGGACGTTCACCGCAGTACGCCCGGCGCGGGCGGCGCGCCGGCGCCGGGCGCCACTCATCTCGGCGGGCCTGCCCCGGTCCGCGGCGCATCGCCTGCGGCCGGCAGCCCGCGGCGGTCTGCGGGGGCCGGCCCGTCCGCATCGCCGACCGCACGCCCGACGGCTTCGCGTTCCCGGTCAGCGGCCGCAGCGCAGGTGATTCTGCGGCTCACCGTCGCGCGCGGCCAGATCGCGGCGGGCGCCGGCGATGTATTCGGCGGATGGCTCACCGGCCAGGGCGGGGCCATCCAAGGCGCAAAGCTGAGCCTGTTCGAGCGCGCTCCCGGCCAGCCGTCCTGGACGCTGGCCGGTGCTGCGACGACCGGCCCCGCAGGCCGCGCAGTCCTGACCGTCGCTGAACTAGCGTCGAACGCGGTGTTCCGGGTAACCGGCCCGGCCGACGTGGTGAGCCGGGCGGTGCTGGTCACCGTCCTACCGCCGGTGTCGGCCAGTCTCACCAGCGGCCCGCACGGGCGTGCGTACGTGCTTACCGCGAGCAGCCCGTTCGCGGTTCCCGGCGATTACGTCGTGCTGCAGATTGGGTCCGGCGGCCAGTGGCTGGGCCTGCGGGCCCACCGGCTGGACAGTGGTGACCAGGCCGACTTCGTCGTGCGGCCGCACGCGCTGGCGCGGATTTACCGGGTGGTGCTGCTGGCCACGCCAGCGCACGGCAGGTCAGTCAGCATCCCAGTGACGGTCCCGGCTGGCTAGCCTGGCGGGCTCAGCTCACAGAGCCCCTATGATTCTGCATAACTGAAGGGCGCCGGCACCGCCCCAGCCGCGGGTCGGGTGGGTGCGGCGCCCTTGTCACGGACGGGGTTCGGTGGCGTTCCGCAGTCGTGTGGTTATCTTCTCGCCCGAGTCGAGATGGCCGGTCGCGACATCGATGACAAGGTCGTAGGCCTCGTCGTTGGTGAGCGTCAGCCGGCGTCCGTTGACGCCGTAGAAAGCGATGACCGCGGCTAGGGCGAGCCGCTTGTTGCCATCGACTAGTGCGTGATTTCTTGCAAGTGAATGCAGCAAGGCCGCTGCCTTGCTGTCCAGATCGGGGTAGGCGTCCGCTCCGAAGGCTGTGGCCTGAGGCCGCGCGACAGCTGATTCCAGCAGTCCGACATCGCGGATGGGCGGATCGGTGCCCAGGACTCGCGCGGCAATATGCAGTACCTCGGGCGCCGTCAGGTAGATCACTGCGCAAGCCGCTCCAGCGCCTCGGCGTAGCGGGGCAGTTCCTCGTCAAGAACACGGGCGAGCAGCTCGGCGCGGCTGTGGCCTTCTACATATTCGCGGATGGCCTGGCGGGCCACTTCCTGCATTGGGCGGCCCTCATGCTCCGCCCGCAGGCGCAGCGCCCTCGCCTCAGCGTCGCTGAGCCGCAAAGTCATGGCCATGCAAACATGGTATCACTCTTGATACCAGCCGCCCAGAAGCCCGCTCATAGCCGCGCCCAGGTCGTAGCGGCCTGCGCTATTTACATCAGACACGCCGTGCCGCCCCGCGCCCGCCCCAGCTCACGGACCGAATTGCGGCTGCCGTACTGGCCTGGATAGATGATCATGCCAAGCTATTTTCTTAACGATTTGAGGCGCTCGTCGAGCCGGACACGCAATATTTCTCATAGCTAGTATTATCAGTAGATAGGTAAGCGTTACTAGTTGAATCCCCAGTGGCAACGGAAGCAAGGCGCTTTGAGGCGGCAATCCATTCCGCCAGACCGACCTTGCAGTTACTGGCCTGCATCTCATGCCAGGCATCGGCCGCGAGGGTCAGGCCTACACCGTAGATTATTTCCACCTTTGTCAGACTGTTTCCTTTGTACACCGATGCCGCCTTCATCATGAATGTGTGACCAGTAGCGACCTCGCCTAAATTGTAGTACAGAATTGCCTCACTCCGCAGCGCGTCAGCCTGGGCGAGAGGTGTCCCTTGTGATGCGTTGACGGCATCACGGTAGTACTCGATAGCTGCAGGTACGTCTTGGCCTATTGCCAGCGCGTTGGCAACCTCAGCGTATTCTATGGGTGCCACCGTTCCTCTGCCATTAAGATAGGAAATCAGCACTGCCCCAGCTTCACCGTCGGCAAGGAGCTGATCGGTCCACGCAATATCTGCAGCAGATAGCGCAGACGTACGCGCCGACCCGGTCAGTGCGCCCGCTGCCTGGTCGACGGTAATGGTCTTCTCGTCGTATTGCTGGGCGATGCTTGTGGTGAGCTGCAGCAGTTGCTGGTCCACCGACAGAACGTTCTGTTGGCTGGCCACGTGAACCTGTACTGACGCCACTACGGCAGCAGCGACGGCACCTGCCGCAGACAATAGCGCAATCCACATCGAGACCCGGTTATCTTTCTTGGGGCGCTGGGTCCGAACGGCATCAGAGCTAACTGGTGTGCTCGGGTTCACTACATCGGCCATGACTTCCACCTTGTAGCTCTGAGGGGGGATGAGTCAATCCTTCCTTGACCCGATCAGGCGAGCGCTGAACATAACGCCGCTCAGGCCTGTCCGAGACTCGAAAGCCTGTCCACCGTGTAATCCCCCACGACACTTCTGATTCTGGTCAGAGACGGTGCAAGCGTCAAGAGCATGGGAGGTTCGTGACGCGCGGAACCTAATGCAGTCGTTATGCGGGCGGAAGGTGCAAGAATCATGGTCGGGCTCAGCTCCGGTAATGACCCGCTGAGTGTACGTGTCCGCCCCTCCAGCCTCAAGCGGGCCGGCCGCGGCTCTGTCGCTCTATTGGCTGTGGCGCGCAGAACGCCGTGATCTGCGCGCGTCTGAGATGTGCGCATCGGCCAATATCAGATCGAAGGCCCCGGCCCCGGCAACCACGTCAAGCGCGTCGCCCACTCGCGGGTCAACAAACTGCGGCCAGGCGCCCCGGGCTGCCAGGGCCGCCGTCCGCGGGTCCTTTTCGATGGTGGTCACCGTGACGTCCGCGCCGGGCAGCAGCCCACCGGCAATCCAGGCAGTACCTACCCCCGCGCCCAGTACCGAGTTCCAGAACGCGCGCGCCGGCGGGCAGGTGCGCCGCCAGGACGGCCAGCAGCTGCCCGGCGGCGGGCCCGCAGGAGAGCCGGAACCCGGCCGAGCGTGCCCTGCTGGTAGCGGAGGCACGAGCGCCGGCATGGTGCCCTCCATGACACGGTCAACCTAGCAGCCCATCCCGCAGCCGGAATGGTGCCACGGTTACCAGGCCAAATGAATCACCCTCGATCTGACATCGCCTTACCCAATCCGCAATGCTGACGCTCCCGATAGCCGGCCGCACCAACAGTCAAATATCCGCTCGTTTACCGCGCGCCCTGGCACTGTCATTATTATCTTTCCCAGCTGCCGTGACAAAACATGGCAGACGATGGGCGGCTCATAGGGGCTTGGATGCCGCCCCCTAGGCCGCACCCCCTGCTAGGCGCTGCCGAAACGACGCGCCTTCCCGCTCAGCGTGATGGCTCTGTGCCCAGGTCCTCTGGCTAACGCTGTCACATCGGACGATAACGCCCTTGCCTTGGCTGGTTTACCGGCAGATGATGACGCCATGGGGAATGAGAGGATCGCGCCAGTTACGTGTTTCGTGCATGGCGCCGCCCCGCTGACCATCCGCGATCGGAGCCAGCCATGACCACTCCCGAGACCATCTCCGAAGGCGCGACTGGACCCACCGTCAGGTGGGCGCAGTACCTCCTGGTCCGTCGGACCCTGAGCGACCGGCAGATCGACGGCATTTTCGGGCCGGTAACCAAATCGGCCGTGGAGCAGTTCCAGGGCTACAGCCATCTCACCGTCGACGGCATCGTCGGCCCGGCCACCTGGGCAGCGCTCGGCGGCGACGGCGCACAGCCGCCAACGCTCGCCGAAGGATCTCGCGGCACGGTGGTCGAAAAGCTTCAGACCGCGCTGAACGAGGGACGCGGTGACTTCGCGCCAAGTTCCAACCCTGTGCTCGGCATTGACGGCGTCTACGGCCCGAAGACCGCCGCCGCGGTGAAGGGAGCACAGGAGTCAGGCGGCATCGAAGCCGACGGCGTGGTCGGCCTGCAGACATGGGCCCTGCCGGTGCACGCGGCCGGCCAGGTGCTGGCTAATCTCTGCGGCGTCCCAGGGCCAGGGTGAAGCCATACGCTTCGGGCTGGGGGAGGCACCGGCCCGGCTCATGATTCCCGGCTCGTCACTTTCTGTCATCAGTCCAGCTCCTCGCTCACGCGGGCCGACCCGCCCTGTTATGGTCCGGGAACTCGAGCCGCACGGTACTGGCCCCAACTGGGGTCCCGACTTGGTTGTTCTGTCGCCTCTGCGGCAGGCCGTTTGATGGTGAAGATAACCGGGGTTGCCGCTGCGGCTTGACGCGGGCTGGTGCTGTGGGATTATCCGGTTCATGACAGATGGTTTCGTGCGGGGCCCTGGCGAGGGCCAACGGGTTTCACCTGCCATGACGCTCAAGGTGGGCGACAAGCAGACGCAGTCCTGGTCGATGTTTGAGGTCGTCGATATCGGGCCGGGATTCGACGTCGGCGCCCACCTGCACCGTAACGCCGAAGAGCTGTTTTATGTTCTGGAGGGTCAGCTCGACCTGCTCGCCTTCGAACCGCGGGTCCGGGCCCCGGGCAGCTGGCAGAGCTGGGAGTCGCACACTGGGGCCACAGTGGCCCGAAGCGGGCCAGGGAGCATGATGTATGTTCCGCGCGGCTGCCCGCACGCCTTCGCCAACCCGGGCCCCAGCCCAGCTCGCATGATCTTCCTGGTTTCCCCCTCCGGCCACGAGCACTACCAGAAGGAGCTTGCTGAGCTGGTCGCCAGCACGACAGGCAGCCTGGACGCAGCGATCGCCGAGCTGCGCGCCCGCCATGACATCGAACAGCTCACGCCACAGGTGATACCCGGGCGCCGGTAGGAGAGCAGCGTTCTGTTCCCCGGGAGTCGGCTTCCTGGGTCATGGCCGGCCGGCGCCGGGTACGGAGACTGGGAGGGTCAGAATCTCTCCGGTTCGAGGCCCGTTGGCGAGCCGATCGAGGTTGGCGACGTGGCCGTCGGCTGGCCGCCATTCGACGGTCAGGATGAACAGGGTCCGCCGGTCCGGACCGCCGAGCATCAGCGCGAACGGGGCCCGGTTCTCGCGGAGTTCGACGCGTTGCAGGACTTCGCTCCCCTCGGCGACGCGGACGATCGAGTAGTCGGCGGCGCCGACCCAGACCGCGCCCTCGGCGTCGAGGCAGATGCCGTCCGGGCCGAGTCCTTCGGCGAAGACCCGACGGTTGGACAGCCCTCCGTCTGCGTCGATGTCGAACGCGGTGAGCCGGCCGGCGAACGACTCGGAGATGATCAGCGTCCGGTCATCGGGCGTGATGACCATGCCGTTGGGGAACTGGATATCGCCGGCGACCTGGCGCAACTGGCCGTCTGGGGTGACGACCTTGAGGTAGCCGGGCTTGGGCGGCGCTCCTGCGACGAAGTCGAAGTCCGCGCCGTTGAGGTAGATGTTGCCGCGGCCGTCCACCGCGATCTCGTTCGCGCGCTGCTCGGCGTGGACGACCATCGACCCGCCGGGCTCCTGGCTCCACAGCTTGTCGCCGGTCACCAGCAGCCTGCCGTCGGGCAGCCAGTCGATGGAATAACCCATCGGGTAGCTGTCGGGATCTCGCGTGGCCATGACCTCGGCCTTGCCGTCCAGGCCGACGGCCACGACCTGGCGTTCGATCCAGTTGCAGAACCACAGCCGGCCCTCGTGCCACCGTGGTGACTCGGGAATTCCCAGATCAGTCAGCAGGACCTTCGGCTCGGACATTGACGTCTCCTCGCTTCGCCGGGCTGTTCCGGCCGCAGCCCGGCTCCTCTATCTCCAATACGAACGCCAGCGCGGCCGATCGACACGGTTTCCGGCTAAGCCAGAGCACTAAGTAAGGCGCGTTATGTGGGTTTGATCGCAGCGTGTCACCTTGGTCGTCGTGACTGGTCTCGCGGGCTCGCGCGGGTTCAGCCGGGGTAGGCTGCCGGGTGTGCCGTGGCTTTGGCCAGACCGCGGCCATCAGCGCCAGGCGCACTGCAACGATCAGTAATGCTCCACTAGGTGCGCGCGGCTGGCCGGAAGCTCACCCGGCTCAGGCCAAAAGTCGGTTATCCCGGCAATCCGGCCGTTCTCATCGAGGTCGAAGAAGCACAGCCCGGGGTAATGGTCACCGGCATCGGAGAACTGAATCCAGCTCGCCGCGTGCCGGCCCTCTCCGACGATCCGCTGCACCTGGAGATGCCAGTCGCCCGGGAACCCTTCGACGTTGAAGCTGAGGTATGCGGCCCGGCCGCGAACCCGCTCCCGCGTCTGCGGTGCCTCATACACCACCTGGTCGGCAACCAGATCAGCGAACGTGTCCCAATCCCTGGCCTCCGCCGCCGCCCAGTAGGCCGCCACCACCTGGTGTGCATTGGCCATGGCCAGAAACCTCCCGCTCAAACGGCATGTCACGTTGATCACGAAGTTGGCCCTGCGGCAGAAAGCGGTTGCCAAAGACCGTCCAGCCACAAAGGCGACTCCCATGCTGCCAACCGAGGACCTGTTCGTCCACATCTACGACAGGGCGAGCTGCCAGGCCATTTGGGCTAACTGAGGGGGCTGGGCGCGTCAAACTCGATCCGTAGCACGGTCTGGCCAGCAGGCAGCTTGACCAGCTTGCTCGACGCCGGGAGGTATTGGGCCCATTGGGCGTTTACCAGCCCCTGCATCCAGCTGATATAGGCCGGCGCCGCCAGATGCGCCGCGCTGACATGCGTTGCCAAGTCCATGGACCGCAGGAGGCTTGCGGGTCCGCCACCCGGTGGCTGGTCGCCGAAGTCCACGATCCGCATCGGGTATGCAGCGGTCATAGCGGCGAGGAGCATCGGCAGCCGCGGATCAATGTCGCCGCTGACAAGCTGTGCCCTGGCGGTGGCCGACACCGTGATGTGGCTGTTGGTAAGGAGCTGAGCGTCCTGGGTCTTCCTGGCGTCTAGATCCGGCTCCAGAGCGGCGCGATACGCGGAGGTGCCGCCAGGAAAGGCCCATCTGATTTCGATCTTGGCGGTCCCTGAGCCGAAGCTCGCGATGACGGCCGGAGCGTAGACGGAGGCCAGCCGGCGGCCGAACTGGGCTCGGATAGCGCCGGTGGCCACGACCAGGGTGGAGCCGAGCGGATCTGTCGATCCAGGCCCAAGTGTTTCGAGGTTCGGGAAGCCTCGCTGGGCGAGGTCGGCGCACACCTGGGGATCGCATGACACGACTGTGGCCCGGCTGACCTGCTGCAGTATCCAGGTGATGGCCCGCGTTCTTGCCGCGGCCTCGGACGCGAGCTCCTGGCTGCTGACAGCGGGGCCGCTCCCTGACTGCCCTGGCAACGGGCGGTGCCGGGACAGGATGAGCGTCCCTGCACCGGCACCGCTAATGAGCAGAATTGAGGCGACGAGCGCGGTCGCCCGCCAGCGCCGCCTGACGTGACCAATGCCGCCCCGCGCATGCTCTGCCTTATCCCCTGCCCCGTCGTGCTTCGAGCTTGGGCCTGCGATGCGCTGCGGCGGCTCGGGCGCTTCGGCTGGTGCTGCCGATGAGCTAGCTGCCTCGACATCCACGGCAAGGGTTGTGACCTGCGGCGGGAGAGGGCCCATGGGCTGCGCCCCCGCGGCGACAAGCTCGCTGAGCGCATCGCGGGCGGAGGGCCGAACTGCCGGGTCCTTGTTGAGGCAGCGACGAACGAGGCAGCCAAGTGGTTCGGGAAGCCTGCCGACCGACGGCTCGCCATGAAGGATGGCGAAGGCCATGGCTGTCAATGACTCACCCGTGAACGGTAGCTTGCCCGTTCCGGCGAACGTCATCGAAACCGCCCACGACCACATGTCGGCTGCCGCGGTCACTCGCTCGCCGGCCAGCTGCTCGGGGGCCATGTACGCCGGAGTTCCCATGGCGGCCTGGCCAGAAAGGCCCGTGGTGGTCATACCGGGCACGGTCGCCAGCCCGAAGTCGATCACCACTGGCCCGTCCGGCCCGAGCAGGATATTGGCGGGCTTGAAGTCGCGGTGCACCATCCCGGCGGCGTGCACGGCACCTAGCGCGGTCAGCGTCGCGACGGCGATGCGCTCCAGCGCCGAGCCGCCGCGGGGCCCATCCTGCTCGACGACTTCTACCAGCGACGGCCCGTTGACGTACTCGCTGACGATGAAGGGCCGACGTTCGAAGATTCCCGCATCCAGAACCTGCGCAGTGCAGAACCGGGCTACCCGCTGCGCTGCGGCTACCTCCTTCAGAAACCTGTTCCGGACCTGCGAGTCCGTGGTCGCTGGCAGGACCTTGAGCGCCACCCGGGTTCCCGCGCTGCTAACGGCCAGGAACACGACGCCCTGGCCGCCTTCGCCGAGGCGGCCGACCAGCCCGTATCCGCTCACCTCCCGCGGATCGTTCACCCGCAGGGGAAGCATCCCGGGCATTGCGCACGGCGTGGACGTCACCTGGCCATTCTGCATTGCAATATCACCGCGCGTCCAGAATTGGACGACGTCTGTGCTGGTCAGGGACTGCTCGCGAGCAAGGTTGCTGCAGCTACGTCAGACTCTCTTGCGGCGGAATTTCCGCAGTCGGTCCAGCGGCTGCGGTCAAGCGCGCCGCCGGGCCTGCTCGTCTGTGCCGTCGTCGCCCTGCCGCCAGTTCCGGGCGAGTGCGACGAGGCCGCGAACCACGTCGGGGGGCAGTCCCGGGGTGCTCGCGAGGTGCCACAGCGTCCGGTCTTCATACTCGGCATGCCCGCGATCCGGCGAGCCCACGTCAGGCTCCGCGCCTGCCAGTGTCCGTCGGCACGAACCCGGGGCCCAGCCGAGCCGATTCTCGACCATACCGAGAGTGCTGGGGGAAACCCGCTGGCCGTTCTCAAGCTTCCCCAGCGTCCGCTCGGTCACCCCGGTCGCCTCGGCAAATGCCCGCCTGTCCCGCATGCCTAGCTCGACCCGGCGTGCCACGACGTAATCGGCGAGCCGCTGCCAGTCCTCACCGACCATAGGACCGTCCTTCCCCCCGGGCCGCCGCCAGACCCTCACCGGCCACGTGACCATCCCTACCCGAAGAAGACGGAAGAGTCCAGCCCCTCCTGCCGGCAACTATCGGCCAGGATCCGTACTGCTCTTCTTAGTTTAACTTGCTCATGCTCTTTACTTCCTGTCTATGCTCATCTAGAGTGCTTGATCAGGGAGATAGCTTCCTGTTTCTTCCTAGAAGTACCTGGATCTGGGCCTGTTTGCCGGGATCCAGCGGAGTCAGGATCATGACCAGGCCTGGAGTCTCGATGGGCAGCACCGGTGATCCGAGCGGTGAGTCCAGGCTGGCACCCTCCGGCCCAGTAACGGCGCGGAGCGGCGCGGAATGGCCGCTCTAGCCACGCACGACATCTGTCTCACTCTGTCCGATTTGTACCAGTGCAGTACCGGTCACTGTTGCGGCTGGCGGTGTTGCTGACGGGGTAACGCCGACGCCACGGAGGCGGTGGCGGTGGACTCCTTTGCCGGGTCGTACCGCCTGCCGGAGCGCTCGCAGACGGAGGACGACGGTTTGCCGCACCTGCGGCGACTGCTGGTGGTCCGGTCACTGCTGGCCAGGCATCACCGTCTCTGGGACGGCAGCAGGCGGCCCCAAGGGGGGGCGGGGCCGCCTGCCTGCACCGGCACTCGGCACAAGGCACCGCGGACCGAAGGCTCGGCCGTGACCCGGCTATGCGCAGGCTGCCACCCGGCCCGCCGGAAGCCATCGTGCTCACTCTCTACCTGGACCTCAGCCGGCGGGCAAGGCGGTGCCGCAGCGGTCACCCTCGGCCTAGGCAGTCGGTGACCGCTGCGGCAGCTCGCAGGACTGTCGCGTCCGCCCACCGAGCACCCATGATCTGCAGGCCCACGGGCAGGCCAGAGCGTCCCGGGCCGATGGGCACCGAGACGGCCGGGAGGCCGACAAGGTTGGCGGGCAGGGCAAGTGCGCACCATGCATCGTACGACTCGGGCACCGCCACGCCGTTGATAGTGGATGGCGCGAGGCGGCCGAGCTCGAACGCCGTGACCGGCATCGTGGGAGTCAGCAATACGTCGTAGTCCTGGAAGAAGCCAAGCCAGGTGGTGGCGTATCGGGCCCGTGCCTCCTGGGCATCGAGGTATTCCCCCGCCGACATCCGCTGGCCTGCGTGGACAATCGCGGCGGCATCGGCTCCGACGAGATCGGGGCACGCGGTCAGCAGCGGGCCCTCGGAAGCCCAGCCTTCAGCGAGCGCGATCGGATCCCACAACGGGCTCGGGTCCCGCGGCGCGGGGTGTGCCTCAACCAGCACGGCGCCGCTGTCAGCGATGCGCGCGATAGCCTGGTCGAAGCCAGCGCGAACGTCCGGGTCGAGTTCGGCAAAGCCCAGGTCGGCAGAGAAAGCGATGCGCCGTCCGGACCAGCCTGGCTCGTCCAGTGCTCCGAGGTAGTCGCCCGACGGTGACGGATAGGTCAGCGGGTCGGATGACGACGGCCCGGCCATGACCGTGGCGGCCAGCGCGAGATCGCGGACGTCAGTGGCGATCGGACCGGTAACCGACAGCGTCGGCCAGCCCCGGAAGCCCGGCATCGTCGGGATCAGCCCGAACGTGGGTTTGAGGCCCGTGGTACCGCAGAACGCCGACGGGATGCGTATGGATCCGCCGCCGTCGGTCCCGATCGCGAGCGGCACCATGCCGCTCGCAACCGATGCCGCCGCACCTCCGCTGGAACCGCCCGCGGTGCGGCTGGGATCGCGCGGGTTTCGCGTCTCGCCCCAAAGGTCATTGCTGGTGACGCCGCGATAGCAGAACTCAGGATTGTTGGTCTTTCCGACGATGATCGCGCCGGCTTCGACGAGCCGGGCGACGCACGCACAGTCCTCGGCGGCGACGAAGCCCGCGAGCGAACGTGAGCCGTTGGTGGCCGGCAGACCGCGCACCCAGATGTGATCTTTCACCGAGATCGGGACCCCGGCCAGGAGCCCCGGCCGCTCGCCCCGATCCACCTCGGCGGCCCGCGCCATGGCCGTCTCCGCAGCGACCACCGTGAAGGCGTTGAGCCCGGCATCAAGCTCGGCGATCCGCGCGAGCGCCGCGGAGATGACATCGACCGCGGCGAGCTCGCCGGAGCGGATCCCGGCCGCCGTCGACCACGCTGTTCGGATCACGGGTCAGGGAAGCCTGTGCTCCGCCGCAGCCCTCTCGAGCTCAGCGGCCTCGGCCTGGGCCATGCGGGTCTCGGCCGCCAAATCGATCGGACGGCTGACGACGTAGTACAGGATCCTCGCAATCGGCGGGCCGATGAAGAACCAGATGACGCAGGGAAATGAAAGACCGCCTCGGCAATTCCGCATTAACCTCCAAGAACCCACTCTGCCATCGTACGAGGCGCGGAACGGGGCCGGGCATCATCGGCATGCCGGCTGACACCCAGTAACCGGCCAGATCGCCGGCCAGGCATTAACCCACTTGTTGGCTAGCGCTCGAGCAGCCCCGGATGGCGGCTCAGGCGAGCAGGTAGCGGCGGGACAGCGGCGGCCTGCGACACGAAGGTCACCGACAGTTCCGACCGGCCGGCGCGTTGGACCGTGGATGGCGTATGGCTTGCGTGGTCCTCGCGCCTTTACCACCGCTTCCTCGACCGATGTACCGGATAACGTGCCCGAGTCACACACCGCTGCGCGCCCGTTCCCAGGTCCTCGCCAGGCATCGCAGTCTGAGGTACCGGATAAGCAGTCTGATGTACCGGACAACAGGCCATTATCCCTGATCAGAACTCAACTAGCACCTGAAGCCGGTATCCGGCCTGCGTCTGATGCAGCGGGCCGGTAACCATCAGCGGCCGAGCGCCGACGGCTCCCGCCGAGCGGCTGAGCGTGTCGTACGCGCCCGCCTCGGCCGGTTCGGCCGCCTGCGGGCCTTGCGCTGCCGTATCCCACTGGATCTTCCCTCCCGGGTCAAGGGGAACCAGTTCAACTGGAGGCCTGCGGCCTTCGCCGGCCAGCACGAACGCATCGTTCCGCGCCTCGATGGTGCCCGTGAGGGTCACCTCGACCCCGCGCAGCTCATAGGTCTGGTGGACCATCCGCCGGAATTGATCATCCCAGTGATCCAGTGCAGGCAGCCCATCGTCTTCCAGGTAGACAGTCGCTGTTGAGCTGTCCCCATCGGGGATTGGATCCACATACTGCACCCCCTCAAGGCTGCGCAGCGCCTCGTTCGCGCCTCCCCAGCAGGCCGCGATGCCATACGGGCAGATTCCCGTGATCCCGGCCACGACGCGGGTGCCGCTGGCCGCGGCGCGTACCGTGGCCCGCAGGGCGAAGGCGTCCTTGGCGGCCTGTGGCGCGGGGACCGACGCGCCGACGGCAGCAGCCTCGGGCTGTGCGGCCTCGCGTACCTGGACCGCAGCGGCAGCGGGCGCCGAGACCTGGATGATCTTCGCGACCGACGGTACGCCTTGCAGGTTCACGATGAACAGCATGTAGTGCCCGGGCGGGCAAACGTTCGCGTTGGGCGGTGCGGTCGCCGTGAGGGTTCCTCCCGCGATCTGAGAAGGGAGGAAGTTGATGCGCTGGCTGGCGTTGAACGAATGCGTCACGGAGGACAGGCGGATCAAGCTGATGGTCGCGATCTGCTCCGGCTGAGCGGTACCGATCTCGAACGTGTCGCCGTACTGAACCGAATCCGGCGCCGAGGTGATCTGCGGCTGCGGTCCCTTGAACAGGTAGGGGGGAGAGAACACCTGGGCGTCGTAGTGCGTGTCCTGCGGGTTGTTCGCGACCTGCTGCGGTGTCCCCTCGTTCAGGATGAACTCACCGCCTCCCGCGCTGAGCACCGTCCCGTCCGGAAGAAGCGCCGCGGTGGAGTGGTAGCAGCGGTCGGTGTTTTCCGCCGCCAGCATCGTCCACTGCCCGGTCTTCGGGTCCCACAGTTCTGCGATGTGCACGGGCTGGCCCGGGTCGAGATCGTTGAACGCTTCCGCGGTACCGGGTGCCCCGCCGCCGCGTGTACCTCCGGTTACCAGCACCGTGCCGTCCGGGAGGATGGTGCCGTTGTGCTGCCGGCGGGGGAAGTTCATGGGATTGGTTGCTACCCAGGCAGGTTGCGCCTGGCTCAGATCGATGGTCTCGGCGTTCGCGGTCGGCGGGTTGCCGCCGCCGACGAAAAGAACCTTGTCGACGTCGTACAGAACCGACGGGGCATAGTCGCACAGCCCGTTGGGCTGCAGGACGTTAGGGAGCGGGGTCCACGTGCCCCCGCCGGAGACGTCCAGGGACCAGGTCTGGACGAGCGAGGTCATGTAGACGATGCCGGTGGAAGCGACGTGCATGCGCGGGAAGAGGTCAAAAGCCGCGCCCATCGACGCGATGCTGGTGAAATTCCCGTCGCTCCAGATCTGGGGTATCAGATTGTTGACGACCTGGTTCTGCGTGAGGTCGAAGTAACTGCCCGACAGCGCCAGGACGCTACCGGACGGCAGGGCCAGGGCTGTCGGGTACCACCGGGCGTCGTTCATCACGGCGGTGGGTGTCCATGTGTTGGCGGCTGGATCGTAGATCGTCGCCTGGTTCAGGCCGTGGCTATCGGCAAGGTGGCCGCCCGCGACCAGCAGGCGCCCGTCCGGCAGGAATGCATGGCCGGAACAGAACAGGTTGGCGTTCGTCGTGCCGTCGTTCAGTGTCGGCTGCGGCGTCGGCGTCATGTTTCCATTCGCGGGATTCCAGAGAAATGGAGTGCACGTTGCCCGGGGGGCGGGCGGCAATCCAGGTGCGAGCGGGCTGGCGGGATCGGTATCCATGGATTGCTGGGGATTATCCCGCCTGCCCCACATGAGCACCAGGCCGGTCGGCAGCACGTGAGCATGGATGCCGACGTTTCGCAACGTGAAGGGATCCCCCCACTGACCGCGCTTGTCTGGTGTCTCGATGGTGAAGGTGAACGGCGCGGCCTGCGCCGTGGCCTCGTCCCCCGTCGTGACCGAGAGCATGTCGGTGGCGTCGGCCTGCAGGAACGTGGTGTCGTGATCGTCGTATGCGATGACCAGGTAGTACTGGACGACGGTGCCCGTCGCGAACGCGCCGACCGGGATCGCCGCCGAGTAGTACTTGTCGTTGTCGATCGCGGTGGCGAAGACCATGGGCACCGTCGTCCACGCCGTGTCGGTCGTCTGCTTGAACAACACCGCGCTGCCGTCCTGCAGCTGGTTGCCGGGGTTTCCGCCACCCTGGTACTGGTTGCCGCTGAAGACGGTGACGGCCGACACCGGATCCGTGGGAAAGACGGGATCTCGCATGCCGGCGTTACCAAAGGGTTCAGGGTTGCCGGGAAAGTGCCACGCATTGCCGAGCGCCATGTGGAATCCCTTCCTTGATGCCAGAACCGCCTGGTCAGTAATTGATGATCGTCGTCCTCCCGGAATGCGTGAAGTCGATCTCGATGAAGCCCGCCACGGCGTCTCCGAGCCGCCGACGTCATCGAGCGTGAACCGTGAGACCGCACGAACTCAGTCATCACAACACCCCAAGCCAAGGGCCGGGAGAGCCATCACGCTCAGCCTCCCATCAGCCGACACGCGCGGCAGTCCCAGCCCTCTGTCACCCAAGGACATGCCTAACCTCCGCCGCGATCTGCACCTCCTCCCTGGCATTGATGACGAAAGTGCGGACCGACGCGGCCGTGGATCCGATCTCACGGTCACCGGTGCCGGCCTCGTTGTGGTCGGGGTCGATCTGCACACCGAGAAAGCCGAGGCCGTCCGTGGCCTGCGCCCGCACTGCGGGGGAGTTCTCACCGACGCCGCCGGTAAACACCAGCGCGTCGAACCCCGCCATGGCGGCG
>JBEKIF010000034.1:0-44769 GCA_050011895.1 Streptosporangiaceae bacterium
GCGCCCGGGGCATCCTCGGCGTGGCCGACCGCGTAGATCTCGCTCAGCCCGGCGGCTTCGGCGCCCTTGGCGGCATCGCCGAGCACGCCCTCCCAGGTGATCAGCATCTTCGCCCGGCTGTCACCCAGGTGGAAGGCCATCTCAGGCGCCTTGAGCAGCGGGTTCAGCGGGACCACCACGGCGCCTGCCTTCAGGATCCCGAAGTAGGCGATCAGGAACTGCGGGATGTTGGGCAGCTGCAGAGCCACCGGGTCGCCGGGCGTGATGCCGGCCCGCTCCAGGGCTACCGCCAGCCGGTCCGACAGCTCGTCAAGCTCCCGGTAGCTCATCTGGTCGCCGTCATAGAGAGCTGCCGCCTTACCCGGCGACAAGGCCGCCGTCTCGGTCAGGATGACCGCGAGATTGAAATTCATAGCCTGGCTCCACTTCTCTCGTGCACGCGCCTGCCGGAGGCCGGGATCCCATCAGGTGGCGGTCGCGTCTTGCCGGAACGGAGCAGCCGTCACCGGCCATCCGCGGCCGGCTACCTTCAGCCTGCTGGCGCGGACCGCGCGCAGGCACCGGGCTTACATCCCGATCAGCGGGGACCTTCGCCTCCCAGCGCGAGCACCACCCCTGGCTCCCGCGGCCCAACCGGGCCAGCCGGACGGGGCGACGATCCCGTACTCGCGGATCTTGCGATAAATCGTGGCGCGGGACATGCCCAGCGACTCGGCTGCCTTGACCTTATTGCCGTCATGGTCCAGCAGGCTCGGCACGATCGCACCGCGTGCCATCGACTCCAGCGGGCTGAGCAGCCTGCGGCTCACCGTCCAGCATTCCGGCGGCAGGTCGGCCGGCGGGCCGGTATGGGAACATGGTCGACATGGGCATCATCGATCCGCTGCGGGTCGCCAGGTCAGCGCTGCAGAACGGGGCCTCGGTAGCCGGGCTGCTGCTCACGACCAACACCCTCGTCGCCGAGGAGCAGACACCCTGGGGCTGCAGCGTCGCGCTGATGACTGAGTACGGCCCGCTGGATGAGGGCCTGCACCAGCCATCTCCCGACTCAAGCACCCCGCAGTCGCTCGGGCTCGGCCCGTCGGTGGGCTGAGGCCCGCCCAGATGGCCGCAGACTCGATGGCGCAGCCGGCGGCCGACGGGGTCACGCCCGGCGAGATCACGGCCGGCGAGATCACGGCCGGCGAGATCGCGCCGCAGAGCGCGCTGCGGCTGCTGCGCTCGCGCGGACGGGCGCGCGGCATCGTGGCCTTGCTCGGCCCGGCGTTCGTCGCCGCTGTCGCATATATCGATCCCGGCAACTTCGCCACGAATTTCTCGGCCGGAGCGGTGTCCGGCTACGCGCTGGCGTGGGCGATCGTGGTAGCGAACCTGATGGCCATGCTGGTGCAGTACCTGTCCGCCAAGATCGGCGTCGCCACCGGCAGGGACCTCCCGGAGCTGTGCCGTGACTTCCTGCCGCGCGCGGTGTCCCGCGGCCTGTGGGTGCAAGCCGAGCTGATCGCGATGGCCACCGACCTTGCTGAGTTCGTCGGCGCCGCGGTCGGCCTCAACCTGCTCTTCGGCACGCCGCTGCTGGCTGCGGGCCTGATCACGGCCGTCGTTGCATTCGCCATCCTGGCGCTCGAGCAGCGCGGCTACCGCCGCTTCGAGCTCGCCATCGCCGCTCTGCTCGGAATCGTCTTCCTCGGGTTCGCCTACGACCTGGCCGCCGTGGGCGTCCAGCCCGCTCCCATCGCGGCCGGGCTCGTGCCGAGCCTGGCCGGCCGGGGCAGCCTGCTGCTGGTGACGGGAATCATCGGAGCGACGGTGATGCCGCATGTCGTGTATCTGCACTCCGCCCTCACGAAGAGCCGGGTCATCTGCCGCAACGACGCCGAGCGCCGTGAGCTCATGCGCTTCCAGCGGCTTGACGTCCTCGTCGCGCTGGGAGCCGCCGGCGTCATCAATCTCGCGATGCTGTTCGTCGCGGCGGCAGTGTTCCGCCGATCCGGAACTAACGGCGCCGACTCGATCATGAGCGCGCACGCCGGGCTTGGCCGATTCGTCGGCGGCGGTGCCGCGCTGGCGTTCGCCGTCGCGCTGCTGGCGTCCGGCCTGTCTTCCTCCAGCGTGGGCACCTATGCCGGCCAGGTGGTCATGCAGGGCTTCATCGGCCGCCGGATCCCGCTGTTCACCCGGCGGGCCGTCACCATGCTTCCTGCCCTCGTGGTGCTCGCGGCCGGGCTGCCCGCTACAGACAGCCTGGTGATCTCGCAGGTGGTGCTCTCCTTCGGCATCCCGTTCGCCCTGGTGCCGCTGGTGGCACTGACCCGCCGCGCGGATGTCATGGGCTCGCTGGTTAACGGCCGCCTCACCACGGCCACGGCTGGCTGCATCGCCGTCGCGATCGGGACGCTGAACCTCTGCCTGCTGGCCGGCATCTTCCTCGGCTGACCGCTGCCGCGGGCTAACTCAGTCCTGGGCGGGCACGGCCCCGGCCGCGTCGTCGCGCGCGACCGGCGCAACGAGCCAGGGCGCTATGACCTCGGTCCGAGGCGGATATCATCGCTGATGGTAGCCTTGCTGCCACTGAAATGAGAATCACGGGGGTCAGGATGGCAGCAGGACTAATTCTTCAGTTCCCGCCGAGCGTCGGTGAGCGGGAGTATGACGCGGTCAATTCCCAGCTCCGGTTCGACCCGCGAACGGGTGCCGGGGAGTGGCCGGCCGGGCTGCAGAGTCACTCCGCAGGCAACTCCGCCGAGGGCTGGGTCGTGACGGAGATCTGGCAGTCCAAGGAGGCGCAAGCGGCATTCATGCAGAATCAGCTGGGCCCGGCGCTTGCCGACCTGCCTGAGCCGCGGATCCTTTGGTTCGACGTCGCGGCGAGCCAGCACCGTCACTGAGGGCGAGCCACGACTGACCGGGTCCGCCCTCCCGGCCTCGATGGCATCTCCGCCTCAGTCCAGGAGATCCTGGGGCGGCCTCCGGGCGGTTGCCGCGGCAGTGTGCGCACGGCCAAGCTGAAGCAGCATCTGCGGGGCGCCGGGAAGCGCAAGCCGGGCACGGATCTCGGCGCGAAGCGAAGGCAGCTCAAGCGGCTGGCTGTGCAGGCTCGCGAAGACCCAGCGGCTGGCGGCGTGCAGCAGCAGCCGGTGCAGTGCCTGGCCGGCCCGCAGCCAGTCGGGCGGGCCGTCAGCCTCGGTGATCAGCACGGCGGTCGCGGACGGCGTTCCGCTACTGCTTTCCAGTTGTCCGAGACCTCGCCCGAGGTCAAAATCGCGCTGGGCAAGACGGCCTGCCTGCGCGGACCCGGGGGCGGGGAAGGCACGAGCGGGCACGCCGTCGCGTGCCGCGTGCCCGCTGGGGCGAGTCCAGCTGCCTGTTTCGGTGAGAGCGGACGCGTCAGCGTCCTGCTCCTGGCCAGCGGCTGCCACCAGCGCTGCGAGCTGCCGGTACTGGTCAGGCTGATCGACGTAACACAGCCTGGTGCCTTCTTCAGCCGCATCAGCCCGGAAGCTGGCCAGCAGGCCAGCGGCGACGGGCTCAGGATCGAACGCGCCGCGGTGAGTGTGCCGATGCGGCATGGCCCTGAGCAGTCGCAGCTCACTGCTGGTCATCGGCGCCGCACTGCCGAGCTGCACGCGGGCCAGCAGGGTCGGCTGGGCCGAGTCCGGCAGCAGGCAGACCAGCGGCAGGTAGCCGGCCTCACGTACCGCCAGCCGCAGTCCGAAGAGGGCCGCACCGCAGCTGACGAGCAGTTCCCGGCCGGTCGCATCGATGTGCGGCAGGTTTCGGCTCGGGTCGGCAATCAGCTCCATCCCGTAGGCGCTGGCACGGAACCGCCATGGCTGGGTGTTGTGCACGGACGGCGCCCTGGCCGCGGTGGCCACCATGGAGTTGACCAGGGCCGCCGGGAACGGCGCTGTCGCGGGAAACGGGCCGGGCGCCTCATGCGCAGGACGCCGGGCACTTGCGAGCCATTCGCGGCCTCGATCCGGTCGGGCGATCTCCGTCATGTCTGTCACCTGCCGTGGGCTGAATGCCAGTGTGCCGCGTTGTTCCCACGGGGAGACAGTGCCCTTCGGCCTGTCAGGCGAGGTCCTAAGGCTCGTCTTCGCCGGGATGCGGTGCTGCCCGAGGGCAGCTGTGCCGGGCATGGCGGTGGCGGGCGCACAGGCCCGGATGACATGTCGGCTGCGCGCCGGGGGCGCCTGGGTCTGGGATTGACGGCGCCTACAGCCAGCGCTGCTGGCCGCCGACCACGGCCGGCCACGCGCCCTTCGACCCGCTCCGCGCGGGACTTCGCCGCAGCCTTGCCCGGACTCGGGCGAGCAGCTCGGCGAACTGGTAGGGCTTGCTCACGAAGTCGTCCGCGCCGCCGTCAAGCGCCGCGATCTCCGCGGGCGAGTTCTGCGAGCTCAGCACGATGACGGGCAGCCGACTGTGCTGGCGGCGCAGCTCGGCCAGGACCTCGAGGCCAGCCCGCCCCGGCAGTCCGAGATCCAGCAGCATGAGGTCGAACAGGCCCGACCGAGCCATTTCCAGCGCCAGGTCACCGTCAGCTGCCTGAGCTGTGACATAGCCCGCCGACTGCAGGCCCCTGGCCAGGAACCGGACGATGAGCGGGTCGCCCTGGGCGATAAGTATGCGGTTCACATCGGATCTCCCTACGCTCACTCGCGGACCCTGCCGCCCGGCGGCGCTGCCCGGAATTACTCTCCCAGCATCAACGCGGAGCCTGACTAGCAGCTGAATGCAGGTACCGGCGATTCTCTGAATTGGCGGCAGCGGCTACGGCTAATGGCTCGCCCGATCGCCGCGGCCGTCCCGCCGCCATCCATGAGCACGCCCGCGTAGACTTCCCTAGCCTGACAGCGCGGCGTTCCACGGCGACGTAGTGTCGGTGGCGGGGCCATGACCATCTCCGCTCCGCGATCCGGGCGGGCGGGTACGGTACCGCAGTGGAGGCGCGGCGTGAGCATCGGCGAAGCTCTCGCGGAAGCGCGGCGTCAGGCCGGTCTCACCGTGACCGAGGTCAGCCAGCGGACCCGCATCAGAGAACCGATCATCACCGGGATCGAGGGTGATGACTACTCGGCGTGCGGCGGCGACTTCTATGCCCGGGGCCACATCCGCAGCATCGCCCAGGCTGTCGGGACTGATCCGGAACCTTTAGTCCGGGAGTACGACGCGGCCCGGCTCGGGCCGGAGGGGCTCGCTGAGGACGTAACCGAGCCGGTCGCGGCCATCAGGATGCCCGAACGGCGGCTGCTGAGCTGGATCACCCTGCTGGGGCTGGTACTGATCGTGGGGCTCGGTTTCGTGGCTTACCGCTTTCTCGCCGGCTCCGCAGATGCGACGAGCGCCGCGCCTTCGGCCCGGGCTGACCCGGTGACGCACGGCCCCACCAGCGCCGGCCGGGCGGACCCGACCCCGACGTCAACCCCGACAACCCCTACCCCTACCCCTACGCCAACGACGACCAGCCCGGCCGCCGTCCCGGCACCGGCGCTGCCCCCGGTGCGGGTGCTGCCCCCGGTCAGCGCCGCAGCGTTCGGTCCCAACGGCGGCGACGACCCACAGCGTGCGGGCCTCGCGATCGACCACAGTTCCGCCACGGCATGGCACACCGATTGGTACGCCACGGCCCATTTCGGGAACCTGTACCGGGGCACCGGCCTGCTCGTGGACATGGGCCGCCAGGTAACGATTACCGCCGTCCAGGTAACGCTCGGCAGCGCTCCGGGCGCCGACGTCCAGCTGCGCGTCGGCGGTGCGCCCGCGCTGGCGGACCTGCCGGCTGTCGCGCGCGCGGCCAACGCGGCCGGTGTGGTGCAGCTGCGGCCGGCCACCCCTGCGCACGGTCGTTACCTGCTCATCTGGTTCACCAGCCTGCCCCTGGATCGGGCCGGCACGTTCCAGGCAAGCGTGTATGATCTCAGGCTAGAAGGTCGACCCTGATCGTATCAACGTACAACATGAGTAGCCTCGCCGATGATCTGCCCCGTGACGAGCGGGCGATCCAGCGCGCGAAGCGGTCCGAGTTCTACAGCCTCGGGCTGGTGCTTGGCTACTCCTACGCGGGATCGCCGGTCATCCAGCAGGCCGGCCACCGCGCGGCGGCCACCGACGTGACGCGGTACGCGCCGACGACCGAACCCGGCGCGCTGTTCCTGCTGGTCCGCCCCGACCAGCACATCGCCTGGCGGGCCCGCGATGCCGCGGACATCGACACCGATGCGGCCGCCGGCCACGGCAGCCGCACCAGGCTCAGCACCGGCCCATGACGATTCGCGTGCGAACCTAGGAGATCTGTTGGCCAGCACGGAACATGCTGCAGTGCATCAGCCCGAGGCTGGGAAGACCGCTCTGACGAACGTCCGCGTGTTCGACGGCGAGCAGCTGCTGCCCCCGGGGACGGTCGTCATCGAGGCCGGCCGGATCGTCACGGATCCCGCTGGCGCCCGGATCATCGACGGCGCCGGCGGCGTGCTGCTCCCCGGATTCATCGACGCGCACGTCCACCTGCACTCGCTTCATACGCTCGGCCAGCTGTGCGGTTTCGGCGTTACCACCGCGCTCGACATGGGGTGCGCGCCGCCCGAGCTGGTGGACTCGCTGCGCGGGCTCGCGGGGCTCACTGACATCCGCAGCGCGGGCACGCCCGCCATCGCGCCAGGCAGCCCGCACTCGCGCCTTCCCGTTGTCGGCCAGCGAGGACTGGTGACCGGCGCCGGTCAAGCGGCGCGGTTCGTGGCTGAGCGGGCCGCCGAAGGATCGGACTACATCAAGATCATCGTCGGGCCCCCCGGTCCCAGCCACGACCAGGCCACGCTCGACGCGCTCGCCGCCGCCGCTCGCCAGCACCGAAAGCTCACCGTGGCGCACGCCGCGTCGCGGGCCGCCGTGGAGATGGCGCAGCGGGCGCAGGTCGACGTCCTCACGCACGTGCCGCTGGACCGGGCCCTCGACCGAGCCGCCGCGGCGCGCATGGTCACTGACGGCCGCATCCTCATACCGACGCTCGCCATGATGGAAGGCATCGTCGAACAGTCCGCACCGCCCGGCGCCGACTATGATGCGGCGCGCTCGAGCGTCACGGCGCTCTACCAGGCCGGCGTGCCGATCCTGGCCGGAACCGACGCTAACGCCGTCCCGGGCGTTCCTGCGGCGATCAGCCATGGCGACAGCCTCCACCACGAGCTGGAGCTCCTGGTCCGCGCCGGGCTGACCAACCTCGACGCGCTGCGGGCCGCCACCTGGCTGCCTGCCCGCCACTTCGGCCTCACCGACCGCGGCGTGATCGAACCGGGGCGCCGGGCCGACCTGGTGCTCATCGACGAGGACCCGCTGCTGGACATCCGCGCCACCCGATCGATCCGCCGCATCTGGTGCGGCGGGGTCGAGCACACAGCCAGCCGCGGCAGCGACTGACCCGCGGCCGGCGATCGCGCACAGGTGCTCGGCCCGGGCTCTGTTCAGCACGTCCTGCTACGGCACTAGACTTGAACAATTCGTTATCTTGGGTCGTTCATGTTCATGAAGGTAGGGTTGGCGCCATGACCGCATCCCGGACTCCGACTACCGCCGAGGAGCTGCGTGGTGCCGGCCTGCGGGTGACCGCCGCCCGCGTCGCGCTGCTCGATACCGTCCGGGACGGTGACCACCTCGGCGTCGAGGCGATCGCCTCAGGGGTGCGCGATCGCGTCGGCCATGTCTCCCTTCAAGCTGTGTATGAGGCCCTCCACGCGCTCACCGCGGCGGGGCTCGTACGCCGCATCGAACCAGCCGGCAGCCCGGCCCGGTTCGAGGGACGCGTCGGGGACAACCACCACCACGTCGTGTGCCGGTCGTGCGGTGTCGTCGCTGACGTCGACTGCGCGGTCGGCGAGGCGCCCTGCCTGACCGCGTCCGACGACCACGGCTTCTCGATCGGCGAGGCCCAGGTCATCTACTGGGGCCTGTGCCCTGGCTGTTCCACCGCCCGCAGTTCCTGAGCACCGTGATCCGCCTAGCCCGGAAGGATTCCCATGTCTGAGAACCATGATCCAGTAGTCATCGAAGGCGCGACCCCGGAGAGCGGGGGATGTCCGGTCGCGCACGGCGGCCTCACGCACCCCACCAAGGGTGACGCCAACCGTGACTGGTGGCCGAACAAGCTCAACCTGAAGATCCTCGCCAAGAACCCCGCCGTGGCCAACCCCCTCGGCGAGGAGTTCAACTACGCCGAGGCCTTCAAGACCCTCGACCTCGCGGCCGTGAAGCGCGACATCGCAGAGGTGCTGACGAACTCCAAGGACTGGTGGCCGGCCGACTTCGGCCACTACGGCCCGCTCATGATCCGGATGGCGTGGCACCTCGCGGGCACCTACCGGATCAGCGACGGCCGCGGCGGCGCGGGCACCGGCCAGCAGCGCTTCGCGCCGCTCAACAGCTGGCCGGACAACGTCAGTCTCGACAAGGCCCGCCGGCTGCTGTGGCCGGTCAAGAAGAAGTACGGCCAGAAGATCTCGTGGGGCGACCTGATGGTCCTCACGGGCAACGTGGCCCTGGAGACGATGGGCTTGGCGACCTTCGGCTTCGGCGGCGGCCGCGAGGACGTGTGGGAGCCAGACGACGACGTCTACTGGGGGCCCGAGACCACCTGGCTCGACGACGAGCGCTACACCGGCGACCGCGAGCTGGAGGACCCGCTGGCCGCGGTCCAGATGGGCCTCATCTACGTCAACCCGCAGGGCCCGAACGGCAACCCGGACCCGCTCGCCGCAGCCCGCGACATCCGTGAGACGTTCCGCCGGATGGCGATGAACGACGAGGAGACGGTCGCCCTGATCGCCGGCGGTCACACGTTCGGCAAGACCCACGGTGCGGGCCCGGAGGACAACGTCGGCCCCGATCCCGAGGCGGCCCCGCTCGAACAGCAGGGCCTCGGCTGGAAGAGCACCTTCGGCACCGGCGTGGGCGGCGACGCGATCACCAGCGGTCTCGAAGTCATCTGGACCGACACCCCGATCACCTGGGACAACAGCTTCTTCCGGATCCTCTTCGGCTATGAGTGGGAACTCACCCAGAGCCCCGCAGGCGCGCACCAGTGGCAGCCGAAGAACGGCGCAGGCGCGGATACTGTCCCCGACCCCCACGACCCGTCGAAGCGCCGCACCCCGATGATGCTGACGACCGACCTCTCGCTCCGGTTCGACCCGGTCTACGAGCCGATCTCGCGGCGCTTCATGGAGGACCAGGACGCGTTCGCTGACGCCTTCGCACGCGCGTGGTTCAAGCTGACCCACCGCGACATGGGCCCGGTCGTGCGCTACCTCGGGCCCGAGGTACCGTCCGAGACGCTGATCTGGCAGGACCCCGTCCCGGCGGTGAACTACGAGCTCGTGGACGCCGCGGACGTCGCCGCCCTCAAGGGACAGATCCTCGCCGCGGGCCTGTCGGTCTCGCAGCTGGTCTCTACCGCGTGGGCGTCGGCGTCGTCATTCCGCGGCAGCGACAAGCGCGGCGGCGCCAACGGCGCGCGCATCCGCCTCGAGCCGCAAAGTGGCTGGGAGGTCAACAACCCCGACCAGCTGGCGACGGTGCTGCGCACCCTGGAGGGGATCCAGAAGTCCTTCAACGCCGCGCAGGCCGGCGGCAAGAAGATCTCGCTCGCCGACCTGATCGTGCTCGCCGGCGGCGTGGGTGTCGAGCAGGCCGCCAAGAATGCCGGCTTCGACGTCGAGGTGCCGTTCGCGCCAGGCCGCACCGACGCGTCAGCGGAGCAGACCGACGTGGAGTCGTTCGCCGTGATCGAGCCCAGGGCCGACGGGTTCCGCAACTATGTCGGGAAGGGCACCCGGCTGCCGGCCGAGTACCTGCTCATCGACAAGGCGAACCTGCTGACCCTGAGCGCCCCCGAGATGACGGTCCTCGTCGGTGGCCTCCGCGTCCTCGGCGCGAACTACCAGCAGTCGCCGCTCGGCGTCTTCACCACGACGCCCGGGTCTCTGACCAACGGCTTCTTCGTCAACCTGCTGGACATGGGGACGACGTGGAAGGCGACGTCCGAGGACGCGAACACGTTCGAGGGCCGCAACGCCGCCACCGGCGAGATCAAGTGGACCGGCAGCCGTGCCGACCTCGTCTTCGGGTCGAACTCCGAGCTGCGCGCGCTCGCGGAGGTCTACGCCAGCGATGACGCGAAGGAGAAGTTCGTGGCCGACTTCGTCGCGGCGTGGGACAAGGTGATGAACCTCGACCGGTTCGACCTCGTCTGATCATGACGTCCAGGCCGGCCCGCGCCGGCCGGCCTGGACGTCCCCAGCCCGAAGGATCTTCACTGGTAGGAAATCATCACCGGCTCGGGGTTCCTGGCCATCGTCTGCCGCGGCCCGAGCATGGGATGATCTTTGGCGTAGAAGTTCTTCCACCCGAAGTACACGCCAGCCGGGGCAGCCTTGATGACGGCGTTCCACGTCTGCTGCTTATCGGCCGGACTGCCCTGCCCGTCCATGTGAATGAGGATCGCGAGATCGTCCCGATGGGTATCGAGCCGTCGTTCATCGGCGATCATGGAGAGCCGGAACTGATGCAGCACCAGAAGTTTCTGGGGCAGGTGATAACGCGCGGTCAGGCCGGCCAGCCAGCTGATGACGCTGTTGACCTCCGCTATGCCGACACTGCCGATCTGCTGCAGCGGCAGCTGCCCCGGCTGCAGCTTCCACTCCGGGTCCAGCGCCAGCCCGACGTTGGGCAACTCCAGCAGCGGCTGGTATTTCCTGGCCTGGGCAAGCAGACTGGCCCGGCCGGGCTGCAGGTCCAGGATCACGTACAGGCCGTCCGCGGTCGCCCGGCTCACCCAGGGACGCAGGGATGCCACGGTGGACTCATAGGAGTAGCTGCCGTCCCTGCCCGGTGAGGCCTGTGCGACCGTGGCAATGATCTCGAAGGCAGGGACTACCGGCACGCTGCTCAGCGCCCGGTACGCCGCGGCAGCCTTCCTGACCCGCGCGATGCTGGCGCGCAGGCCCTGCTGACCCAGGGCTCCGAGAGCAGGATCACCGGGGTGACCGTACAGCGCGACCAGCCGGCGCATGGGGAACAGAACCTGGCCGCCACCGGGAAGCTGCACCCCCGTCACTGCGACGGCGACCCGGGATGCCAGCTGGCTCGCCGACCCGAAACTGGCCCCGATCGCCAGTACGCGCTGCGGTTTGGCGGCCGACAGTGCGGCAATGGCGGCCGGGTCGGCCCGCGGGTCGTAGCCGTCGACCGCGATCACCCGTGCGCCGGCCACCCGCGCGGTGGTGGCCGCCGCCATGGTCGCGGCGCCGGAGTCACCCTGATGCACGAGCAGCACTACCCGACCGAGGGGCGTGGGCGCTTTCGTGGCGGGCAGCATGGCCGGGTTCGTGACCACGTCAATTCCTGGCAGCTGCGCCGAGAGCACTTTCCCTGTCGCCCCGACGGCGAGCACGGTGCGGGCGCCGAGGGCGCTGATCTCCGTTCGCAGCGCGGCGCTGACCGGGCCTGCCGTCCCGCGAGTTGCCCCGGACGATGTTCCCGAGTTCGCCTGGTCCGCCGTGCCTGTCCTCGCGCCGCTCGTCCTCGCGCCGCCCGTCCTCGCGCTGCCGGTCCCCGCGCTGCCCGTCCCGGAGGTCAGGAGCAGCGGAGCATGTGCCTGCTCGGCCAAGGCCGCGGCGGTCGCCTGGTCGGCCGGACGGCTGGCGTCAGCAACCACGACCACTGGCGCTGAGGCGAACATCCCCCGTGCTACTTCGGCGGCGATCACATCGGGCCCCCCGGTCAGCACCGACGTGGCCGATGCGGGCGACCGGGTATGTGCCACTAAACGGAGGTAACCCCGGTGCGACCTCGCGGGCGCGGCCGCGTGGGACATCGTGCCGAAAGCAACAGCCGATAGCACGACCAGCATTGTTCCGGCCAGAACCATCACCAGCGTCGCTCCGGTCAGGCGAAGCGTCCGGCCCCGGCCGGGCCTTGGGTCCAGCGCGCGGAATCCATACTGCATGATTGCAGTCCATTCGTCACAAGATCCCGCTGCCATCCCATGGCGGGGATCTGTCTTCGATCTGTCTTCTGCGAGACGCTTCGCGATAATGCCAGATCGGATCGAGCGCCGCACCGGGACACCGAATTTACCTAAGTGCAACCTATCGCCCGGTTAGTGCCTTCCGCAGCGGCACGAGCCTGCAGTGACGCCCGGGTCTAACGACCGAAACGATCCCCAGGCCGACTTGGCAAGCGTCCGGCCAGTAGAGCCCAAGGTCACTGGCCAGGCGGCTGTGCTGCGGCCCTGGTCACGGGCGCCAGTATCCGTACTGATGGGGGGCGTAGCCGCCAGGCCAGCCCTGGCGGCGGTAGTGGTAATGGCCGGACCACATTTGGCGGCGCATCCGCCGGTAGAACCGGGCCGCCACGAGAATCCCGGCCAGGCAGGCTGCTAGCCAGAGCAGCAGGACCGCTTGGAGGAACGCCAGGAAGAGCCACCCGGCCCCTGGAATCAGCAGCGCGGCAACCAGCGCCAGCGCTGCCAGCGGTAGGATTCGCGGCCCGCGGCGGGGTATCCGGAGCGGCACGGCCCGCCGTGCGGCCTGGCTGACCTGCCGCGAAACCGGCGCCGGCCCGGGAAGGTCGGCCAGGACGCGGCGAAGATCACCGAAGGTTTTAGCGGTCAGTGCCGCTGTAAGCCGCTCGTCCAGCTCTTCGGGGGTGAGACGGCCCGCTGCGAAATGGTCACGCAGCAGTGCGGCAACGCGGTCCCGGTCGGCGTCCGAAGTCCGGAAGCGATCATCCATGGCTCTTCTCGCCTTCTACTCTTCGCCCTGCTCGCCGTTTATGTCGTCGGCCAGGATCTGGTACAGCTTGCGCCGGGTCTGCTCAAGCAGCCGTTCCGCGGCCTGGATCTGCTCGGGCGTGCCTCCGTGGGCAATCTGGACAATGCCGCCCCCGAGCCTGGCTGCGACCGCGAACAGGCCGGGCACCTGCCAGGCCTCCTGTTGGGCCATCGACTCCCATGCGCCCCGAGCCATCTCGGGATTCTGCTCAACATAGGCACGGCCCGCGTCGGTGAGGCTGAATGTGCGCCGGCCGCCGGACTCCTCACCTGAGATCAGGCCCTCGTCGGCGAGCTGGGACAGGGCCGGGTAGACAGCGCCGGGGCTGGGCCGCCAGGCGCCGCCGCTGCGTTCTTCGATCTCGGACATGATCTGGTAACCGTTGTGCGGGCCTTCACCCAGCACGGCAAGGATTGCCGCGCGCACGTCGCCGCGGCCTGCCTTCGAGCTCCGCGGCGATCCGGGTGAGCCGGGCGCCCCGGGCCACCAGCCGCCCGATGGGCCGCCGAAGCCGCCGCCCCGCTGCCTGGGACCTCTCGTCCTTCCGAAGCCAGGGTCCCACGGACGGTCGCGCGTGCCGCGGCTATGAACGGCCGTCCTCCTGGCGACCGCGCGGTGGACCTGGTCGAGCAAGTCGCCCAGGGAGCTGAACACCTCGAAGGTACGAGGATCGAAGTCCCCGGCCCATGAACCTGCTGTCGGCATCCTGCTGCTCCCGCAACCCTTAGCGATACGATCACGATATATCGGCAGCCTACGGTACCGTGTGCCTGCAGACAAGATATAGCTCGATAACGGACCCCAGGTTCGCGCACCTGTCTCGCGGAGTCAGCATGCGCTTGAGGCGGCCCAGAGGTTGATGCCCCCCTCCACCGCCTGCTGGTCGACGGCAGCGAGTTCCTCGGTGGTAAAGGACGACCGGCGCGCGGCGGCGAGGTTCTCCTCAAGCTGCGCCACGCTGCTCGCACCGATCAGCGCCGATGTCACCCGCTGATCTCGCAGCACCCATGCCAGCGCCAGCTGAGCGAGCGACTGCCCGCGGGCCGCGGCGATCTGGCTCAGCGCACGGACGTGCGCCAGGTTCTCATCGCTGATCTGGTCGGCCGACAGCGAGCCATCCTGGCTGGCCCGGGAGCCAGCGGGGACCCCGTTGAGATACTTACCCGTCAGCAGGCCCTGAGCGAGCGGCGAGAAGGCGATACACCCGATCCCCTCGCGCTCCAGCACGTCAAGCAGGCCGCCCTCGATCCAGCGGTTCAGCATCGAGTAGGAGGGCTGGTGGATCAGCAGCGGGGTGCCCATCTCCCGCAGTATCGCCGCCGCCTCGCTGGTACGTTCCGCCGCGTACGACGATATCCCCGCGTACAGAGCTTTCCCCGACCTGACCGCGGTATCCAGCGCGCCCATAGTCTCCTCAAGCGGGGTGTCTGGATCGAACCGATGGCTGTAGAAGATATCAACGTAGTCCAGGCCCATGCGGGCAAGCGACTGGTCGAGACTAGCCAGCAGGTACTTGCGGGAACCCCATTCCCCATAGGGCCCCGGCCACATGTCGTAGCCGGCCTTGGTGGAAATAACCAGCTCGTCGCGGTATCGGCGCAGGTCGGTGCGCAAGATTACGCCGAAGTTGGCCTCGGCCGAGCCATAAGGCGGCCCGTAGTTATTGGCCAGGTCAAAATGCGTTACGCCGAGGTCGAACGCGCGCCTGATGATCGCCCGCTGATGGCCGGCGGGCCGGTCATCACCGAAATTCTGCCAGAGCCCGAGCGAAATCTCGGGAAGCTTCAGCCCGCTGCGCCCGCACCGCCGGTACGTGATCTGCTCATAGCGGCTGGCTGCCGCGGCGTAGGTCATACCAGCAGTCTGCCACCGCGATCTCAGGCGGATCCGGCCGGCCGCTCACCACTCAATCGCACGATGCCACCCGCCGTCGCATCACAGGATTGCGATCGGGTTGACCGGAGAGCCTGTTCCCCCCGGCAGCCGGAGCGGGGCGATCACGCACAGGAACGACCAGCGGCCCGCCGTCTCGCACACCGGTACCAGATCCTCGAACTGCAGGTAGTCGATCAGATGCAACCCCATCGCGTTGATCGCGAGTGCATGGACGGGGAACGCTACGTCGGCCACGGCGCTAGGCGCCGTATCGCTGTTGCCGTCGCTGCCGAGCGCCGCCACCTTGCGCTCGGCCAGGTACTCCATGGCGAGCGGATGCAGCCCTGCACGTGACCGCGCGACATCCCAAGGCCCGAGCTCGTCGCGCCGCAGCCGATGGCCGACGCGCACGAACAGCAGGTCACCCGCGCCGACCTGTACCCCCTGCGCTGCCTCTGCCGCGGCCAGCTCAGCTGCGCTCACGTGATCGCCTGGCTCCAGCCACCGGGCGCCCCGCAGCCGCGGGATGTCCAGCAGCACGCCACGGCCGACGATGCCATCGCGCGTGTCGTCAATGGAGAGCAGGCCTGCGCCCTGCGAGGTGACAGCGCCCGGTGCGACGCCGTTATACAGGGTCTCGCGGTAGCTGACATGACACAGCGCGTCGATGTGACTGTCCACGTCGCCATGCACGTTCATCACCAGCTGGTCCGCGGCGAACGACAATCCGACCACCTCGGATGGCTCACCGGGCAGGCGCTTCATATGACGCGTTGCTGGCTCGGGATTGTCCGGTGCGCTGCCGGCCAGCGGAGCAGCCAGGGTCACCGCCCGGCCGATTTGGACCTCGACTGCCGCGGCAGCCAGCCGGGCGGGCGTGATGTGGTTCAGCGCGCCGCGGCGGTCATCGGCGCCCCATCGCGAGCGGCCGCGCAGCCGCTTGTGGAGCGCGCCGAAATCGGCAGCGGACAGATCAGGATCGCCCATCAGCTCCTCGCCTGTTCGCCGCCGGGCCGCGGCCAGCTCCTGACCAGGCCCGCCACGGCAATACCCAGCCGGTCGCCGATCATACCCGTCGAAGGCGAGCCCGGTGCCGGAGCACCTGCCGCGTTTCGGGACGACATTCTCGCCGTGCACTACCGCCAGTCGCATCTGTCGCTGACGTGCCTGAGGTGCGTAAACGTGCCCTGGCTCTGGGTCCCTGTCAGTGAGATGATGCGAGCGTGAGCGATGACAGGGACACCAAGCTCGCCGACGCCCTGGCAGAGGTCGGCCGGAGGGTCGGGCAGGCCATGACTGACGCGCTCGACAGCATACGGCCGACCTTCGATGCGCTCGCGGAGGTGGCGAACCGTCCCGAGGTCCGAGCGTTGATCGAGCGCGTCGAGAAGGCCATGCGCCGCAGGCCCTGCCTCTGCTTCTGCTCGAGGGCTCATCCGGCTGACCGCGGCATCTGCGAGACGTTCGACGCGGTGATTACCGGCCAGTGCAGCTCGGACTTGCTGGGCGATATTGAGGTGCCGTTGTGCGCCCCGTGCGCGGCGGCTCGGGCAGCGCACGAGTTCGCTGGGTGATCGGCCTCTCGCTGATCGGACGCAGATCAGAGCAGGCTGTCCACCCGGTGCACGTCACCGCAGGGAACGTCCAGCGCCTCGTGATGCTTGCGGATTGCCTCCTCATCAGGGCCTTCCAGGAGGCAATAGACCTTACCGTCGGCGTTGTGGTACAGCTCAATCTGCCGCACACCGAACTCGTCGGTAGCGCCGTCCCGCGTTCCTTGGGCTATCTGGTCGATGGCTTCCTGGGGCAGCTTCAGGTCCTCGTGGAAATCCATGAATCTCGCCAAGTGGGTCCCTCCAGGTTAAGCCACCACTGTGCATCGGTCACAGGCATATTGTCCAGCCCGCATATTGTCCAGCCGGCACCGAACAGCCGGTGATCACTGCGGCCAGAGCGCCGTGGTGTCCGGGGACTACGTGGCCGGGGATGGCGGAGGCGCGGTGATGGCCCAGCGGATGGCGTGCATCATGGCGTGGCCGGCGGGGCGGACCACCGCAGCCTCGGTCACCGGCAGGCGGGGCAGGCGAAGGGGCCGCCGGGCCCATCCGGGCAGCAGCGACACCGCTGCGGCGGCCAGCACACCATACGGCGCTCGGGCGATGACCGGAAGCGGCGGGCTGAGTAGCAGGAACCTGGCAGCCTCCAGGGCCTGGGCGGTGGCGGCCAGCTCGGCTTGGTACTGGATGATCCGGGCGGCGAGATCAGCCTCGGTGCGGGGCGGGTCGGGTACGCCGAGCTCGGCGCCGATCCTGGCCAGGTCAGCGAGGTAACCATCGCGTCCGGCCTGGTCGAGGGGCTCGGCACCGAAGCGGGTGTGAGCACGCAGAAAGCTGTCGGCCTCGGCGATGTGCACCCAGGTCAGCAGGTGCGGGTCCGAGGCCGCATACCGCCGCCCGTCGGGCGCGGTCCCGGCGACCCGCTGATGGATGGCCCGGACCCGCCCGATCGCTTGCTGCGCGTCGCTGGCCCGGCCGAACGTCGTGACTGCGAGGAAGTAGCTGGTCCGCTGCAGCCGCCCCCAGGGGTCGCCGCGGTAACCCGAATGCCCGGCCACGGCAGCCATGGCCAGCGGATGCAGGGACTGCAGCAGCAGGGCCCTGATCCCGCCAATGAACATTGACGAATCCCCGTGCACGCGGCGGACTGGGCGATCCTCGGCGAACCAGCGCTCACCCGCGGCATCATGGATCATCCGGCGACGCGCCGGAGCCTCCGGCCCAGCTACCCGCTCGAAGATGGCCGCGCCGATCCGGCCGCGAACGCGGTCGGCAGCACCTGGACCTCCCACCTTCTCATTATCCCCGGGCCTGGATTCACTTCAGCCCGCACCCATCCAGAGGTCCTGTTCGCTGCTGTAACCGCGCTCGCCCGCGTGGCGGGCGGGCCGCGAAGCTGCATCCTCCGCCGCACCTGGAGGCGGGTGGACCGGGAGTCCTTGGTCAGGCGGGGCTATGCTCCAGCGATGGCTGACGAAGTCGAACTCATCCTTCAGCTGCCGCGTGATAGCGCGGTGGACCGTCAACTTCGCGAGGACCCGCCGCTGAGCGTCTCAGACGGCCGGGTAGTGATCGAGCGGTTTCCCGCCGACGCGGAGGGCCGGATCCTGCCGCCTCCAGCGGGCGAGGTGGTCCTTTCGGTCCTGTCGCCAGAGACGCTGTCGCGTGAGGCCGAGCAGGTCAGACTCGTCATCAGGCGAGCCGCTGCCGATGGTGGGCCGCTCGTCGTGCTGGTTCAGGCCGCCGAGGAACTGCGCGACGACGAGCTGGCAGCGGTGCTTGACGCAGCCGCCCGTACGCGGCGCGTCGTGCTGCTGCGAGTGCTCGGCGGCATCTGAGCGGCCCGACCCAAGCGGCCGCGCTCAGGCGCTGGCCCGCGCCTGGGAACCACAGTTATCGCGAGCGCCGGATGGGTTGGCACGTTGGTTCAGCTGGTACTTGCCTCGAAGCGGTCGACGAGTTCCCTGGCAAGCGCCAGGGATGACGTGGCGGCCGGGGAAGGGGCATTCCTGACGTGTGTTGCGCCAGGCGTCTGCGAGATCACGAAGTCGTCGAGGAGCCGGCCGTCGCGGCCGACCGCCTGTGCCCGGACGCCGCTTGTCGCGTGCGGGTCGATTCTCATCGACTGAATGACGGGAACGTACTGCGAGCAGGCCCGGGCGAACGCCTTGCGGCTAGCGGCCATCCTCAGCTCGCTGATCCCGGTGCGCCAGAAGTTCTTCGCGACGATCCAGGTACCTGGCCAGGTCAGGGTGTTGAGCAGGTCGTGGGGGTTAACCGTCCAGACCTCATACGCGTCGCGGGCCGCCACCAGCATGGCGGTCGGCCCCAGCATGACGTGCCCGTCGATATGCCTGGTCACATGGACCCCGAGGAACGGCAGCTCCGGGTCGGGGACCGGGTAGACCATGCCGCGAACCACCTGCGGCTGGCCGGCCGCCAGCCGAAGATATGCACCCCGGAAGGGCACGATGCGCGGATCCGCTGACGCCCCGGCCGAGACGGCCAGGCGATCTGACCACAGCCCGGCGCACAGGATGGCCGAAGCGGCGCGGTAGGAGCCGTCAGCGTGCGCGAGCACGGTCTGCCCGTGCTCGCGCCGCACTGCGCTGACCGTGCAGCCCAGCGCGAAGGTCACTCCGCTGCCGCGTAGTTCTCGTTCCATGGCACGGGCCACCGCGCCGTAATCGACGATCCCCGTTACCGGCGAGTGCAGCGCGGCCAGCCCCCGGCACTCGGGCTCTATATCGGTGATCTCGCCGGCCTCGACCCGGCGCAGCCCAGGGACGCCGTTGGCATGGCCGCGTGCCTCAAGCTCCGCCAGTCGCGGCAGCTCATCGTCTCGTACAGCGACGATCAGCTTCCCGCAGCGCTCATACCGGATCGCTTTCGCATCACAGAACTCGTACATGAGCCGGGCGCCCTCAACGCAAAGCCGGGCCTTGAGCGAACCTGGCTTGTAGTAGACCCCACTGTGAATCACGCCAGAGTTGTGGCCCGTCTGGTGATGCGCCACGGAGGCGTGCTTGTCGACGACGATGAGTCTCGAATCGGGGCGGCGGAGCAGCAGCTCACGGGCCACGGCGAGGCCCACGATCCCAGCGCCTACCACGGCGACGTCGTACCGTCCTGAGTCCCGGTCGCGGCCCGGGGACGGGCGGGACGAATTCCTGGTCACCCGTCAGCACGATAGCGGGCCCGCCTCGTCCTGCGGTTTGCGGGGCATCCAGCGAGCACGCGGGCGCCGGACGGGCAGACCCATCCCGTTCAGCTGATCCCGCTGCGGCGAAACAGACCGCAGCCCTGAGGCCAGACATTGCCGCTGCGTGCGATGCTGAGGTCACCGGCGCGGCGGCACCCGGCCGTGCCGAACGGTGGCCGGCGGCCGCTGCCGCGCGCCATGGAGGAAGGCCGGATGAGATGAGCAGCATACGCGGTGACATCAGTGTCCCCGGGCGGCCCGAGGTGTGTGAGGTGTCCGCCGGGATCTATGCCTACATCCAGCCCGACGGCACCTGGTGGATCAACAACACCGGCTTCCTGGTCGGGCCGCAGGGAGTCATCAGCATCGACTCCTGCTCCACCCAGCGCCGGACGCGGGCCTACCAGGACGCCATCGCGGCGGTGACGACCGCGCCGGTGCGCACGGTGGTCAACACCCATCATCACGGCGATCACACCTTCGGGAACTGCATGTTCCCGGGCGCGGCGATCGTGGCGCACGAGCGCGCGCGGGCGGAGGCTATCGCCTTCGGCCCGCCGCGGGACCTGGGGTTCTGGGACGGCCCTGACTGGGGTGACCTGGCTCTCGACCCGCCGTTTGTCACCTTCACCGACGAGATAGCCGTGTACATCGGCGACCTGCGCGCGCAGGTCCGGCACGTCGGCACCGCCGCGCACACAACCAACGACTCGATCATCTGGATCCCCGAGCGCTCGGTGCTGTTCTGCGGCGACCTGATCTTCAACGGCGGCACGCCGTTTCTGCTCATGGGCTCGGTCTCCGGCGCCATCGAGGTCCTGGAGCACGTCGTTCGGCCGCTCGGCGCGCAGACCATCGTGCCCGGTCACGGCCCCGTCTTCACCGGCGCCGGGCCTATCGACGCCACGCTCGACTACCTCAGATTCGTGCAAGACGCCGCCGCCCGCGGCTATCACGCCGGGCTGTCCCCGCTGCAGGCTGCCCTCGAAACTGACCTGGACCGGTTCACGGGCTGGGCCGACGCCGAGCGGATCGCGGGCAATATGCACCGCGCCTACGCCGAGCTCGGCGGCGCCCCGCCCGGCGCTGCCATCGACATCCTCGCCGCGCTCGCCGACATGGTCGCCTACAACGGCGGCGTTCCCCTCACCTGCCTGGCCTGAGCCGCTGCCCCACGCTGGCGGCCGGCGCCGCCTTCGGCCGGTTCAAAGCCGCCTGCCAGGGACCTGCGCCCCATAGTGTGACCTCGTGAAACCGTTCCTCCTGCTGGCCATCCGCGCCGAAGACGCCGCAGCGGACAACGAATACGAGTCGTTCCTGACCTACGCCGGCCTGGGCGAGCGCGATCTGCGCCGGGTCCGGCTGGAGCGGCGGCCGCTGGGGACCGTCGACCTGCAGGACTGGTCCGGGATCCTCCTTGGCGGCGGCCCGTTCAACGCCAGCGACCCGGAGGGCTCGAAATCGCCGGCTCAGCAGCGCGTCGAAGCGGACCTGCGCGGCCTGCTCGACTGGGTGATCACCGTTGACTTCCCGTTTCTGGGGGCCTGCTACGGCATCGGGACACTCGGCGGCCACCAGGGGGCGGTGGTCGACCGGCGGTACGCCGAACCTATCGGTTCCGTGCCGGTCACCCTCACTCGCGAGGGCCGGCAAGATCCGCTGCTGCGCGGGCTGCCCGCCACGTTCGACGCGTTCGTCGGCCATAAGGAGGCAATCAGCCGGCTGCCGCACCACGCCGTCCTGCTCGCCAGTTCCCCTTCCTGCCCGGTCCAGGCGTTCAGGATCGGCTCGCACGTCTATGCCACGCAGTTCCACCCCGAGCTGGATGTGACCGGCCTATGCACCCGGATCGACGTCTACAAGCACGCCGGTTACTTCGACCCTGGACAGGCCGACGAACTCAAGGCGCTGGCCCGCCGCAGCAGCGTCACCCACCCGCCCGCTATCTTGCGCCGGTTCGTCCAGCGCTACGCCCACAGCAGGCCGGCCCAGGCCGAAGCGGGGCCGTAGCCGCCGGCTGCCGAGGATGCGCTGTGCGGGCGGGTGGCCGCTCACCTCGGTGACGACGTGCCGCGCCTGACGAACCATGCTGCCACCAAGCAGATCACGCCTACGACGAGGGCGGCCGCGCCGCGGAGAGGACGGCTTTCCTTCGCCCGGGATGCCGGATGGGTGATGGTGCCCAGGATGCTGGGCAGCGACTTCGCTGGCTCCGCAAAGTACAGGATGGCGGCGATGATCGCCAGGACGGCGATGATGAGCAGGACGATAACGGCAATAATCCTGACGGAGGACCGGCCCTCCGCCGCGTTTTCAGGACTCACGTGGTCTCCTTAGATATCGCTCAGCCTTTCTGCAGCTGCGCGGTGCAGGGCTGCTACCAGTCTGACCACGTTAGGACCTCGTCAGGACCCGTTAGCGCGCTGGTCACCGCCAGTGCCGGATTCGTGATCATCATGCCGCAGCCAGCTTTCCCGCCGGTCGGCCTGGTCCCGGCGCAAGACCAGCGCAAGACCTCAAGCCCGGCGCTCGCGCGCGGGTCGAGCTGGGAGCGCGCAGTCATGGGGTGCGGAAATAACGCCTAGCGTTTGAGGTATTGGTCCGCTAGGCTGGGCGGCGCGCAGGCCAGCCAGCCGTCGATAATCGCGTCTCGCAGCGCCTTAACGGAGACTCTCCGCAACTGAACGAGAACCGCTGAATATCCGTCGAAGTGCGGAATCGTAAAGAAGATTCCCGGATTCGCAGCGAGCACAGCCTCCTTCTCGCCGAGATCCTCGACGCGAACAGCCAGGATGGGTCCAGCTGGCGGGGTCTCGTCGCCGAACCGCTTTAGATCCGCCTTACTGAACGGCCGTTCCCACGCGAATGCCTTACGCGCCACGTACCAGGTCCGGTTGCCGTGACGGTCATTTTCAGTAACCCCGGGCAGCTCCAAGGCCATCACGGCCACGTCGTCGGTAGTTGCCACACTGGCACCGTACTGCTGTCGGAACTCACGGTCCATTACGCCGCACACCGCACGTGATGGCCACGTAAAACGCGCCGCTCCCGGGTAGTGCCCCTGGCTGCGTCGCACTAGGAATGAGATCGGCCCCGGCAGGGACGCTGCCGGGGCCGATCGTCGATTGCTGGGTGCGCGGGTCAGTTGTTGGCCGAGATGTGCGTCTTCACGTGGCGGAACACGTTGCTGCGCAGACCATGTGCGGTTACCGGCTTGCTGAGCCAGATGCCGATCGCATCGCGGAAAATGAGGTTGCGGGCGATGGTGACGCTGACGGGTGTGCCGCCGGAGAACACCAGCACTCCGGTCGTCTGCAGATCTTCGGGGGAAGCGGGCGAGTCGAGCGTATCGCCGTCGATGTTGTTCTTGCCGATGACGTTGCCGATGATCTTGTTGCCGCTGAGGTCCTCGAACTTGCCTGGGCCAATCGTGTGGGCGTGCATGGTCACGCCGGACAGCCCATTGCCGGCGATGTAATTGCCCACGACCAGGTTGTCATACGAGGCGGTGCCAGCTGAGGCGTTGGCAAAGAGCACGCCCGCGCCGTCGCCTTTCAGCCCGTTGAACGTAACGACGTTGTGCGCGATCACGTTGTCGTACACCCCGGCAACCGACGGCTGCGGATTGCCCGCGGCGTCCAGGGCGGCGGGGTTGTGCCCCGGCACGGTGATCCCGCAGTCGGTGGCATTCCTGGTGACAACGTTGTCGGCGACGACGTTGTGGTCGGTGGGTCCGGTCTCGTCGGTCAGCAGGACCCCTCCGGAGTTACCCTTGATCAGGTTCCCGCGGATCGTCGAGTACGCGACGCTCAGGAAGTGAACGCCCTCGCCGCAGTCACCGGGGGCCTGTCCCTCCGCGGCGCATTCGAAGTACGTCGAAACGGGCGGGACGCCGCCGCCAAGGTCGTTGTGGACCACGGCGTTGTGCTCGATCGAGATGTCACTGATGGTGCCGGTCACACCCGCGGCGAGGATGCCCTCGCCCAGGGCGTCCCGGACCGTGAAGCCACTGACCTTTGCATGGGAGCTGAGGATGACCACCCCGGCGAAGATGGTCAACGGCCCGACCCCCGGCACGGTGACCGTCAGCGCCGGCTTGACATTCGTCTCATCGATGATCGCTTGCCTGCCCTCTAGCGACAGCGGCTTGCCGATGACCACCTGCTCGTGATACACCCCCCGGCACACCACGACCGTGCCCCAGCTGGGTGCCGCGTCGATCGCTGACCGGATCGTCCGGAAAGCGGCCGACCGGCAGGACCGGTCAGCGTTCGAGGCCCTGCCTTGCGGGGAAACGTACACGACGCCCTTGTGACCGCCGTGCGATCCTGAATCGGCTGAAGCCACACCCGCCTGCCCGACCAGAGCGCCGGCCACCACCGCCGGCACCAGGAGCGCGCCCGCCAGGCGGGCAACTCGACGACATCTCATGATCTTCCCCTCAGAGCGAACACCGATTTAGCCGCAAATTATACACATTCGCCCCATCAACTGCTCTGACGGGGCGAATGTAAGGCGCGCGAGGAGCCCTCGGGGTGCACATAACCCCGGATATATTCGCGCGTCCTGTGACCAGGCCGTGCGTAAGGCGGGCCTCAGTCGACCGCTGTCGACGGAGGACGGGACTCGGGACCCGGGAGGCGGGGATCGAGATCGCGAGAACCGCAGGGGACCCCGCACTCCCATAAGCGCCGACGGCAAGTCCCTGGCGGCGCAGTTCCAGATCGGCCGACTCCACCTCTTCTGATTCCCACCGCGGCGAGCCGGGCCGGACGCCGGTCACCGTGCAGGCCAGCGATTGCGTCCGCATTCTCGATCGAGCGGCCAAAGTCGCGTGCCGCTACTACGGCTTGCCGTCGGCGCGGTCAGAACTGGGCGGGTTAGTCGCCGGCCTTCGGCCACCAAGCCAACAAATATTATCCGTGTAGCGCGGAGTCTGGGCGCGCGGCGACGCCTCGAACCGTCTCATGCCGCAAGCGAAAGCTCTTCGCCCGGTTCCTTCTTCGTTGATGATGAATCGGCGTGGCAAGCCTTCGTGATCGCTTAGGCTGATGGCATAGGCGCTAGACCTAACCCCGAAGCGGAGTGACAAACAGTGGCTCAACGGACACAGATCCTGTATGTAGACGACATTGACGGCAGTGCAGCCGAGGGCACCGTCAGGTTCGGAATCGATGGCGCAGACTACGAGATCGACCTGAACAAGAAGCACGCGGACCAGTTCGCCAAGGCCATTCGCCCCTACATTGATGCAGCCCGCAAGGTGCCATCATCTCGCCGGCCAGCACGAGGCCCGCGTCCGGCCCGGCATAACCAGTCCGATGTCCGGGCGTGGGCCCGCGCTCAGGGTCTCAAGATCTCTGACCGGGGCCGCATCCCTGCGGACATGCTAGCCAAGTACGAGTCTGCGCACTAGGCGGAGGCCTGGCGGGCAAGCCACACTCGCCAGAATCCTTGTACCAGCACCTCGCAATTGGCGCCAGGACAGCCGAGATAACGCAATCGGGCGCTGGGCGCCAGGCAGCCGTTGGGCAACCATCCCGGGGACCAATACCCGAGCGGCCAGCTGTTGCTAGCACCGGTCCTGCCCCAGCTCAGGCGGAATTCGGCGCCGGTCAGCGCTGACTCCACGGTGCCGCCAGATGCGCCGGGTAAGACTCAAAGGCGTCCTGCTCTTTACGATCGGGGTCAGGAGAATGCCGGCCGGACAGATTGACCATTCTGCGTGAGGGCGGCCGGCCGACGGTTTCGCCTCGATCGACACCGGCGGGACACGCCGCCCGGAAGCGCGCGGATTCTCGTTGAGCAGTAGCGGCGGCAGCGAGAGTAGTGCGCTCGCCGGCATCGCACCCGAGGACGTGGCAGTACTCGACATCCCTGCGCCCTGGTCCGTGAGTGTCTCGGGACTTCGGGCCCTGGCGATCTGGAGGTCCTACGGCGACGATCTAACCACCGGAGGTGGTAGCGGTGCCTGCCGTTGACGAGGTCGGCCACGAGGTGGTGGTACCGGCTGGGTATCCCCTGGCCTGGGAGTTCGACGGGCTGCTGAGGAACGGCGAGGCGGTCGTGGTCCGTCCCATCCAGCCTGCCGACGCACCGGCGCTGGTCGGGCTGCATGCCATAGTGTCGCCCGGCACGCGGCACCGGCATTTGCTGCTGGCTCATCCAACACTCAGCCTCGCCGCGGCGGCGCGCTTCAGCGAGGCGGACTACGACGCTCGGATGGCCTTCGTGGCGGTCGTGTCGGACCAGCTGATCGGACTGGCGAGCTACGACCGCCTCGGCACCGCAGCACCGGCTGCGGAGGCCAGCTTTATCGTCACCGACGCCTACCAGCGCCACGGGGTCGCGACCTTGCTGTTCGAGAGCCTGGCGGAGTACGCGCGGACGGCGGGGATCATGCGCTTTTTCGCCGAGGTCATGGCGCAGAACCTGGACATGCTGGAGATGCTGGAGGCGACGGGCTTGCACTGCACCCGGCGGGACAGCGGGGCCACAGTCCGGGTAGAGATCAACCTGCGACCGACGCCGGAGTACCGCACCTCGTGCGACCAGCGGGAGGCGACAGCCGAGGTCGCCAGCATCGCGGCGATCCTTCGTCCAGGCTCCATCGCCGTCGTCGGAGCGGGACGCAGCCCGGGGAACGTCGGGCACCAGGTCGTCCGATCCCTGCTCGTCGGTGATTTTTCGGGAACTGTCTACCCGGTCAATCCGGTCGCGCGAGCGGTCTGCGGCGTGCCCGCGTTTACGGCCCTTTCGTCACTTCCGGAGCCCATCGACCTCGCAATCGTCGCCGTGCCCGCGGCTGCCGTCCCCGCCGTGATCGAGGAGGCCGCCTCGAGCGGCGTGCGCGCCGTCACCATCATTACCGCAGGCTTCGGGGAGACAGGCCGTTCTGGCGCAGCGGTCGAGACTGAGCTGCTCAGCGTCGCCCGCAGGCATGGGATGCGTATCGTAGGCCCGAACTGCCTCGGTGTCGTGAATACCGATCCCGAGATCCGGATGGACGCCACCTTTGCCTCGCTCGAAGCGCTGCCCGGGCACCTGGCCGTAGTCTCGCAGTCCGGTGCGGTCGGGGTCCTTGTCAGCGAGGAAACACGCGCCGCTGGCATCGGCCTCTCGTCCTTCGTGTCGGTCGGGAATAAGCTCGACGTGAGCCCGAACGACCTCCTGTGCTTCTTCGAGAGCGACGACCTGACCTCGGTGATCGCGCTCTACCTCGAGTCCATTGGCAATCCGCGCAAGTTCGCCCGCATTGCCCGTCGAGTCGGTGGAACGAAGCCGATCGTGGCGCTGAAGGCAGGCCGGACATCAGCAGGTGCCCGCGGGGCGCGCTCGCATACCGCCGCCGCGGCGACCCCGGAAGTCACTGTTGCCGCGCTCCTCGAAAGCGCGGGTGTCATCAAGGTCGACCGCCTGGAGGAGCTCCTCGATGTCTCGGCCATCCTGCTCGCCGCGCCGTTGCCCGCAGGGCGTCGCGTCGCGCTCGTCGGGAATTCCGGTGGCCCGCTCATTCTGGCCGCCGACGCGTGCGAGGGCGCCGGGCTGACCGTCGCGGAGCTTCGGGAGGAGACGCAGCGCGCACTCGGCGGGGTCCTCGCCGGCGCTGCGGCGGTCGCTAACCCCGTCGACCTCACCGCAGACGGGACTGCGACGATGCTCGGCAATGCGCTCGACATCGTCCTTGGCGATGATGCCATCGACGCCGTGATCGTTATCGCTGCCGGAACCTTGGCGATCTCGGGAGCGGCGGCCCGAGAGACCGTCGCCCACGTCGCGCAGCTTGCCGACAAGCCCGTCGTCGCCTGCGCCGTCGGGGCAGGCTCCCGGCTCGATTCGGGCGGTACAGCAGCTGTCGCGGCGATCCCGTCACCGGAGCGAGCGGCTGCGGCCCTCGGTCATGTCTGTCGCTACGCCGAATGGCGGCGGCGCCCGCGACCCTGCGCCGCGGAGCCCGACGTGCTGTCCGACCAGTCGACGATCAGCGAGATCGTCGCCGCGAAGCTCGCGGGCAGCGGCACCGGGGGCTGGCTTGATCTCGAGCAAGCGGCACGCCTGCTCGAAGCTTGCGGGGTTCCGATGCTGGCGACTCGTGGCGCGACGAGCGCGGAAGATGCAGCCGTGGTGGCCGAGTCCGTCGGGTTTCCCGTCGCCTTGAAGGCTCGCTCCGGCGATGTGATCCACAAGTCTGACGTTGGCGGCGTCGCGCTGGGACTGGACAGCACCGAGACGGTACGCATGGCGTACGAGACGATGGAGTCACGGCTCGGCGCGCAGATGGGCGGGGCGGTCATCCAGCCGATGGCGCCGTGGGGCGTCGAGGCGATCGTCGGGCTCGCTTCCGACCCCGACTTCGGCCCGGTCGTGATGGTCGGCCTCGGCGGGGTGATGACCGACCTCCTAGGTGACCGGGCGTTCGCCATCCCGCCGCTCGAGCCCGGCGTGGCCGACGCCATGGTGGCGTCGCTTCGAGCCGCCCCATTGCTCGACGGCTACCGGGGCGCTCCGCAGGTAGACCGCCAGGCCCTCGTGACGGTGCTCGAGCGGATCGCGCACGTTGCCGAGGAAGTCCCCGAACTAGTCGAACTCGATCTCAACCCCATCCTGGTCAGCCCCGCGGGGGCGCGAGTCATCGACTGCAAGGCACGGCTGGCCCCGCGCCAGCCCGGTCCCGGGCCGCTGTTTCCCGCACTGCGCCGGCGGCCGCGAGTTTGACCAGCGAGACGCTTTGAACGCGAGCACCTAGCGCCGGACGATCGCGCGCAGCGACCGGCTCAGTCACCGCGGCCGCGTCTACCAGCTGCCGCTGCCAGATGGACCTGGCCGGGCGCTGCGATCACCGCTGGCGCCAGTGCAGATACCCATCTATGTGGCCGCGCTGGGCCCGCGCAACCTGGAGCTATGGGGTACGCCACCAACCTGCTAGGGACGCCGACCATGGTGCGGGATCGGCTGCGGCTTTACCGCGAGGCGGGCATCGGCACCCTGCAGGCAAAGCTCGACGGGGACCACGCCACCCGCCTTGACACCCTGGCCCAGCTCATCGAGCTGGTCCGCCAGGTCCGCGCAGAGTCCAGCACGACCGCTCACTGATCGCGGTTTTCCACGTCCTGGGCGGCCAGGCTGCGCAGGCGACACAGGCAAAGTCCCCTCGGGACTTCAGCCGGCGGCTGCCCGGTTCCTGAGCTCGAGCTGAATTGTGGCTACCAGGTCCGGGTGCGCGCTCAGGCCCAGCAGGACTTCCGGCGGAATCCCGAGCTGACGGCTTGCTTCCGCCACCACTGATTGGATCATGAGCAGAGCTTTCGCTAGCACCTCATCCCGCTTGTACGTCGGCGGCAGGTCATCAAGCGAGAGCTCGGCTGGCCGGTGGAATGCTCCGTCCGGCCCGGGAAGCCATGCAGCGCCCGTCGCTGCCCTGCCGATCGCCGATCTGATGTTCTCTCTGCTGGAATCCATGAACTCCTGGCGAACTGACTTCTCGACGACTCCGGCGACGAGGTGCCGGTTCGGGGCGAGCAACACATTCCAGACGTATTCCGATCGAGCATGGCCCGGATGGCGCAACGCGAAGTCCAGGCCGTCGATCCCCGCCCCGGGATCGAACCCCTCAAGGCCACGTTCGTGCCGGGCGAATTCATCGGCAACGACGACATACCCGAGCTGATCTGTGTTTCGTGTATGAAGCTGCACGTTTTCCCGGACACCCATGCCGCGCAACTGAACGAGCCACGGCCCGTAGGCATCGTCGGCGAACCAGGCGTCAGGGTTCCCGTCAAAGTAGCTCTCCAGGTCCTTGGTTCGCTGGTACAACATGGTCGGCGCCATCAGGCGCCGCTCGCCCGTCGCGGCGTTCTCTCCGATGAGGAAGGCGGTCTGCTGCAGTTGATCGAGAAGCCCCTGCCTCCGGCCGACAGCCGACTCTGCGAGCGCGCGCGAGACGCATTCAAGATCAGCATCGTGCTGCGCTGCGTCCAGGTCCGCGACTTCCAGGCCGCTGTACCGGGGAAGGACGTTCTCCAGTACCTCGGCCACCACGTCCGGCTCAGTGAACCTCAGCGCTTCCAGGAAGGCCCGGGCGCCGGGAACGTCTGCGACGGCGCGGCGTACCGTCGGAAAGCCGGTCCCGGCCGGACCCGGGAGGTATGCGGCAGGGCGGTCCCTGGCGTCAAATGGCGTCACCTGGCTGCCATCTTCGAGCCGGATGATCGGCCTTGCTCGGGCGGGGCCCGGCTGGTCACCCGGGAATCCCGGTGCCTTCCACAGGGCAGAATCCCGCTGAAGGAAAACATAGAAACGGCTGATCCACGCATCTGACTGCACTACGAGAAATTCGCGCGTGGCCCGCGCGACCACGGCTTCGGGCGTGACCTCATCGATACCGATCTCGTCCCGGAGGTATCGCCACAGAAGTGGTGTCCGGTTTTCTGTGATGGACTCATGCGCGACGGCCAGCGGCTGGCCGGCTCCGTAGAGCGCGCCGAGCTGATCTGGGCGGAAAAGCTCGCGAAGTCCTGCGCCGCGGGCCAGCTTCATTTCCCCGGCAGCGCCGTAGCTGCCTCCAGTCAACGGAATGAGCTGCTCACCGGCAAGAGCCGCGCGCACCGAATCGAACAATGGGCGGAACATCGTGTCGGGCTGGAATCGCGCGGCGTCGAGCGGCAGTGCCTGCAGGACATCGACTGTGAGGAGCCCGTCATCGCGGAGTTCCCTGAGCACATCGGCGAGCAGCGCCGCTGTCTCGCGGACCAGCGCCTGGTTCGCTGGATCGTGTTCAGGAACATTGTCACGGGCTGGAGTCGTCCGGTAAGGCCCCTGTATCAAGAAGCCGAGGAAGGTTTCCTTCTGCGTCGGGAAGAACACGACCAGCGGGGAGTCATCACGCCTAACGAGCCGGCGTTCGCCGCTTGCAGCGTGGACGCGGAACGCGATCTCGACCCGGTGCACCGGATGACCGAGCTCGTCGAGCTGACGGTGCCAGACGAACCACTCCTCGTCCCCGCGACCACGCCCTTTCGCCAGCGTGACGTGACGACTTGACCTAGAGCGGCGGACCGCGGCGCGGTCAAGGACCGAGCCAGCGATCTGAACGCCACCGATACGTACGCGTTCGATGTTCCTGAGGAACAGGAGGGTGCCGGATTCGATCTCGTTCAGCGCCGAGGCGATTTCCTGAACGGCTATCGTCGCGGGGAGGGTGTCATGGTCGAAAGGGAAGACGAAGAGGGTCCCGGATACGGCCTCATCCGGCGGATCCGCCGAAAACGGCCGGACGTACCTCTCGATCCGGAAATGCTCGTCCGAACTGTGGACGCGCGGGGTCTTGGTGTACGCGTACACGGACTTGAAGCCGATGCCGAACTTGCCGATCTTGGTGAGATCCGCGGACTTCCCGCTGTTGCCGACCCCGCAGACGCCACGAACGTCAGCTTCCGTGAAGGGCCGGCCGTCGTGCTTCACCTCCAGGCGATCATCGAAGAGCTCGAAGGCCAGCTCCGCCGCACCTGCATCCTCAGCGTTCTGGATCAACTCGAAGATAAAGTGAGTTCGCTCGCTGTAGAGGTGCCCGAGCAGGTCGAGCACAGCCGTGTCCCAGCCGTAGCGCGCAACGTTTTCGTCGCGGATCTTCTCGTAGTCAGCTGACACCGGTGACCTCCATAAGTCCCGCTGCTGCGCGACGGGAACAGGACTTAGAGCTAGCGCGTGCCCGCGAGGCGCACTCGCGGATCGCATCGGCCGTCCGGTATCGAGCTCAAACGGCACCAGTGCCCCGCCCGGCCGGTTCGGCCAGGCGGATAGCCGAATGCCGTCCCGTAAACCGCGAAGACCACCCGCGTCACGCTACATGAGCTGCAGGCACGTCTCGCGTGCCACCGGTCAGCCACTTCGAGGACCACTCTGTCGCATGACCCAGGATCCCGTCTTTCGCAGGAATCAGGGTCCCGTTAGCGTCCGGCCTGCCGAAGCCGCCTTCCGGGATCGGAAAGGGCCCCGACCTGCTAGCGGGGGCGGGCACGAACTGGTGCTGCTGCGCAGGCAGGGCAGTTCAGCGGCAGAAGTCGAGCGAGACTGCCGTGAGCGCCTCGGCACAGGTCCGCACGCTCGATAGACTCACCCATTCGACGTCCGCGTGAGCACCATCGCCGCTCGGGCCGAACAGGACTGTCGGAACTCCGGCGGCCGACAGGAAGGCCGAGTCGGCCCAGAAGCTGACGCCGACGGGCTCGCGTTGCCGCCCGTCGATGCCGGCTGCGCCGGCGAGTACAGCCTCGACGATCGGCTCTGTCTCCGGCGTCTGCAAGGCGTCGCGTGCCAGCAGGGTGCGGGCGCGGGCGGCGAACCGCGGATCCCAGCGCGCGCAGCGGCCGATCAGGGCGGTGAGCTCAGCCTGAACGTCGCTGGCCGTCTCGCCCGGCAGCGTCCGCCGCTCGACCGTGAGCGTGCAGCGTCCGGGGATGGTGGATTGCTCCGTACCGCCGCTGATAAGCGATGCGTGCAGGCTCCCGTGCCCGAGCAGGGGGTCCGGTGGCCGCGAGGCCAGGGCGCGATCGAGGCCGTCGAGTTCGGTGAGGACGGGCCCGGTCATCCGAATGGCGTCGAGGCCGAGATGTGGGCGCGATCCGTGCGCGGCCAGGCCGCGCACCTCGATCTCGGACCAGACGAATCCCTTGTGCGCGACGGCCACCTCCAGCTCGGTGGGCTCGGTGACGATCGCGGCATCGGCGCCAACGTGCCGGAGGACTGTCTGGACGCCGACACTGGAATGTTCCTCGTCGGTGACCGCAGCCACCAAGACCTCACCAGCGATCCCGGCCGCGGCTGCGTCCCGGCACGCAACGAGCGCGGCTGCGAGGCCTGCTTTCATGTCGTAGGCTCCGCGCCCGTACATGCGGTCACCCGCCACCTTCGGCGTAAGCCAGTCAGCCATGCTGCCGTGACCGACCGTGTCCAGATGTCCGCACAGCATCAGCCTGCGTCCGCCCTGGCCGCGGCCGCCCCGTATGACGACGCTGGGCCTCCCGTCCGGTCCCTCCAGCAGCCGCGCCGTGAGTCCGGAGGCGGCCGCCCAGCCGGCGACGAAACCGGCGAGTTCGCGCTCTCCCGCACCACCCGTGACCAGGGACGGATTGACAGAGTCGATGCGGACGAGCGCGGCCGTCAAGGCCACGACATCGTGAACAGGCTGACCATCGGTCATCTCGGCTGACCTAGCGTCGTGGCCAGCACATCGAGCGGGCCTGGCCGGTGGTCATGGCCGTGGCGGCGGTCACTTCCCGGAGGTTCAACGGAACGCGCTGACGCCGGTTTCGGCGCGGCCGATCAGCAGTTTCTGGATCTGGCTGGTGCCTTCGTACAAAGTCATTACCCGGGCGTCCCTCATGTACTTCTGCACCGGGTATTCATCGATGTAGCCGTAGCCGCCGAACGCCTGGATGGCCAGGTTGGAAGCTCGGACCGCTGCCTCCGACGCGAAATACTTCGCCTTGGACGCCTCGACCCCGAAGGGCTCGCCTCTCTCGATGAGGTCCGCGGCCCGCCAGACGAGCAGCCGGGCGGCATCGGCGTCGACGGAGATGTCGACGATCATGTCCTGGATCAGCTGGAACGATGCCAGCGGGCGACCGAACTGGTGCCGCTGGGTGGAGTAGCTGACCACCGCCTCGAGGCAGCCTTGGATGATGCCCACGCAGCCGGCGCCGACGGATACCCGGCCCTTGTCGAGGGATTGCATGGCGACCGCGAACCCCTCACCTTCGTCGCCGAGCCTCGCCGATGCCGGGACGCGTACGTTGGTGAGGTAGATCTCGGCGGTGGCCTGCCCGCGAAGCCCGAGCTTGCCCTTGATCTCCCGGGTTTCGAAGCCGGGGGCGCTGGTGGGAACCAGGAACGCGGAGACTCCTTTCGGACCCGGTCCGCCGGTGCGCGCGAAGACTATGCAGAGATCGGCCCAGGTGGCGTTGGTTATGAATACCTTCTGGCCGGACAACAGGTAGTCGCCGCCATCGCGCACGGCAGCGGTCACTAGGTTGCTCGGGTCCGAACCGGCATCGGGCTCGGTCAGGGCAAAGCAGCCGAGCTTTGAGCCGGTCGCGATCTGGGGAAGCCACTGCTGCTTCTGCTCCTCGCTGCCGTGGGACAGAAGCGCCTTGCCGACCAGGCCCATGGACACGGACACGATGCCCCTGACCGCGGAGTCGGCCCGGCCCAATTCCTCCATGCCGAGGCAGTAAGTGATGTAGTCGCCACCGATCCCGCCGTATTCGCTGGGGATCGTCAAGCCGAAGAAGCCGATCTCACCCAGCTTGGGGATAATCGCGGTGTCCACCGCTTCGGCCCGGTCCCATTCCGCGCGATAGGGCAGGACCTCTTTGTCGAGGAATTCACGCGCCACCGCCCTGAATGCCTTCTGGTCCTCGCTTAGTGTCAGGTCCATGTTTCCTCCGGCTGTGTTCCCGTTGTCGTCGTTCTCCTACCAGCCCGTGCCGGTCTAGCGGGCCAAGGTGACCGCGTTCGACCAGGACGGTGACCCTGCCGCCATCCGCCGTCTCAACTCCCGAACCGCCGTGTCGCACCTACCTTGGCCACGTCCTGGACGCCCACGTCGAAGCCGGCCAGGGCGCAGATCATGGCGATCCGCGAGCCCGAAATCCCGGCACCGATGACGAGCACTCGTCGGATCTCAATCATCGCGCACATCCCGGTGAATGCGGCAGGCCGCTTGGCCAGGAAAATCTCGGTCCTCCCAGCTTGTCGTCGCTGTGTCGCGGAGCGTTAGCGCCGTTGTTCAGCACTTTCTGCTCGCTGAACCTGCAGCCGGCCCCGGCGCCCCGGCGTTCGCAGCCGCCCACCAGGCTGGCGAGCTGTCGCTGACCTCATGGCAGAGCACCTTCTCCGTCCCGGGCGATCCGCTCTGGGAACGCGGGAGCCGGGTGCTGCTGGTGCGGTCTTTACACCGGTCGTGGACGGGCATGCGCTGATCCGGGTACCGACGCTCCAGCGCCGGCCTCGCTAGCTTGCGCGTAGCCGGCCCCGCTGCGGGACGAGGGCGGCTGGCACGATGCTGGTGTGCCCGATGTTCCTGAGTGCTGGTTAAGGGAGAGAGCGCATGGGCGCGATGTTTGAGCATCCGGTCGATGTCAGGTGGCGCGACGTGGACGCTTTGGGTCATGTCAATCACGCGGTGTTCCTGACCTACCTGGAGGAGGGCCGGGATGCCTTCTTCACGAAGACCCTTGGCAGTGATCCGAACTACGTGGTTGTCCGGATTGAACTTGATCTGCGCGCCGAGGTTCGCTACCTGGACCGGCGAGTGACGGTGCGGATAGAGGTGGAGCGCTTGGGGACGACGAGTCTGACGACCCGCGAGACGATCGTTACGCCATCCAGGGCGGTGGTGGCCGAGGCGCGCGTCATCACGGTTCGCTGGGATGTCGGCCAGCGGAAGCCGGTCCCGTTCAGCGAGGCCGAGCGCGGGCAATTGACCGCCGCCATGACCAGGTGACCATCTCGGAGAGCCAGCGCTGGGAAACAGCTGCAAACCCGTTGCCCCTGCTCTGATCAACCAGGCCGGCTGCGGGCCAGGCCCGCATTTCCATGGCGAACGCGCCCCGGGCAGCACCCGCTGATGCACCAGGCCGAGGCTCCGGCACCTTGCGGGCCCTGGGCTGGCCGGGACCGCGCCACCGTGGGGTCCGTGGCTGTGCCGGCCCTGGAGAGATTTGGTTTGGCAGGAGCTTATATACCCGGTAGCATGCTTGACATGATATCTGTTTGCGGGGAGTCATGAGTGTCCGGCACGCGCTGCTCGCGCTGCTGAGCGAGGGGCCCAAGTACGGGCTGCAGTTGCGTGAAGAGTTCGAGGCGCGGACCGGTGAGGTGTGGCCGCTGAACGTGGGCCAGGTGTACACCACGCTGGGCCGGCTCGAGCGTGACGGGCTGGTCGAGTCCGACGGCACCGGGGACGACGGCCCGCAGAAGGGGTTCCGGATCACTGCCGATGGTGAGCAGGAACTGGCCACCTGGCTGCGCACGCCGCCGGACCTGGCGTCCCCGCCCCGCGACGAGCTGGTGATGAAGGTGCTGGTGGCGTTGCGGGTGCCCGGCACCGACGTGCAAGGGGTGATCCAGGTGCACCGAAAATACCTGGTTCAGCTGATGCAGCAGTGGACGCGGATCAAGGAATACGAAGGCGAGTCCGACCTGGGCCTCGCGCTGGTGGTCGACGCCGAGCTGTTCCGGCTGGACGCGGTGATCCGCTGGCTGGACGCCGCCGACGGGCGCCTCAAGCGGGCCGCCGTCGAGCCGCCCCGGCCGGTTCCCGTCGGGTTGCCGAGACTACGACGCAAGGTGGGAGTGCAGCGATGACCGTGCTAGAGATGCGGGGCGTGTCGAAGACCTACGGGCAGCATGCTGCCCAGGTCCACGCGCTGCGTGGCGTCGACCTGTCAGTCGAGGCCGGCGCGATGGTGGCGGTGATGGGACCGAGCGGCTCGGGCAAATCCACGCTGCTGACCATCGCCGGCAGCCTGGAGGACCCCACCAGCGGTGCGGTGCTGGTCGGCGGCGCGGCGCTGTCGGGGATGTCGCGCAACGCCAAGGCCCGGCTGCGGCGGCGCACGGTCGGGTTCGTGTTCCAGGACTTCAACCTGCTGCCTGGGCTGACCGCGGCCGAGAACGTCGCCCTGCCGCTGGAACTCGACGGCCTGGGCGCCGGGAAGGCCCGCACGGCCGGGCTGCAGGCGCTGGACGGGCTCGGCTTGGGCGAGCGGGCCTCCCGGTTCCCTGATGAGCTGTCCGGGGGCGAGCGCCAGCGGGTGGCGATCGCCCGCGCCGTAGCGGGGGAGCGACGTCTGCTGCTCGCCGACGAGCCGTCCGGGGCGCTGGACTCAGTGAACGCGGAAGCGGTCATGCGGCTGATTCACGAAGCGTGCAAGCGGGGCGTGGCCGCCGTGGTGGTGACTCACGACGCGCAGCTTGCCTCGTGGGCCGACCGCGTGGTGTTCCTGCGCGACGGGCGCATCGTCGACCAGACCGCACCGCTAGCTGGGCCGGAGTCGCTGCTCGTACCGGGTCCGAGCCAGTGAGCACGGCGCTGCACGAGCGCCCGGCACCGGCGGGGGCCCGCAACGGGGGCGTTCCCGCCCGCCGCGCCGTGAGCCGCTGGGCCTGGCGGATGTTCCGCCGCGAGTGGCGCCAGCAGCTGCTGGTCCTGGCGCTCATCGTGGTCGCCGTGGCCGCCACGTTCCTCGGAGCGGCGGTGGCCACCAACACGCCGCCACGGGCCGGCGCTGGCTTCGGCACCGCCCAGGACGCCGCCAGCTTCCAGGCGCCTGATCCGCACCTGGCCGCCCAGATTGCCGGCCTGCAGCACCGCTTCGGCCAGGTCGACGTCATCGAGAACCAGACCGTCGCCATTCCCGGCTCGATCAACACCTACGACCTGCGCGCCCAGAACCCCCGCGGGCTGTTCGGGCAGCCGATGCTCTCGCTGGTCAGCGGGCACTACCCCGCGGGACCGGGCCAGGTGGCCGTGACCGACGGCGTGGCGTCGGCGTTCAATCTCAAGATCGGGGACGTCTGGCACCAGGATGGCACGGCCCGGCACGTGGTCGGCATCGTCCAGAACCCGCAGAGCCTGCTGGACGAGTTTGCCCTGGTGACGCCGGGCCAGGTCAGCGCGCCAACTCAGGTCACCGTCCTGTTTGACGCGCCGGGCGTGAGGCCGGCCTCCATCGGCCCGAACGTCCAGACGCCCTCGTCGGCGGCATCGCGCAACCCAATCAACCCCGAGACCATCGTGCTGGCCCTGGTGACGGTCACGATGATCCTGATCGCCCTGATGGCCGTGGGGGGCTTCACGGTGCTGGCGCAGCGTCGGCTGCGCTCGCTCGGGATGCTGGCCTCGATGGGCGCCACCGACCGGCACATCCGGCTGGTCGTGCGGGCCAACGGCGTGGTCGTGGGGGTCACCGGCGCGCTGATCGGGGCCGCGCTGGGCCTGGCGGCCTGGCTGGCCTACCGGCCCCGCGTCGAGACGAACGCCCACCACGTGATCGGCGCGTTCCAGCTGCCGTGGCTGGTCATCGCCGCGGCGATGGTGCTCGCCGTACTGGCCACATTCTTTGCCGCCTCCCGGCCGGCCCGGTCCATCACCAGGCTTCCCATCGTGACGGCCCTGTCCGGACGGCCCGCGCCGCCCAAGCAGGTACACCGATCCGCGATCCCCGGCGTGGTTCTCCTGGTCATCGCCGGGCTCCTGCTGTCGTACGCCGGCAGCAGCAACGGTAACGGCAGCGGCGCAGCGCCCGCGCTGCTCTTCGGCCTCGTCGCCCTGCTCGTGGCGGTGATCCTGCTGGCCCCGCTATTCCTGGCCACGATGGGCAGGCTCGGCCGGCACGCCCCGATCGCGGTCCGCCTGGCCCTGCGCGACCTGGCCCGCTACCGGGCCCGCTCGGGCTCCGCTCTGGCCGCCATCAGCGTCGGCATGCTGATCGCCGTGCTCGTCTGCGTCCTGTCCGCGCAGCGGTTCGGGAACGTCCTGGATTGGGCCGGGCCCAACGTGGCGTCGAACCAGGTCATCGTCTACACGCCCAACGGTGCGGGCGGTGGCGGCGGGCCCAGCGGGCCGGCGGCCGCGACCGGAAGCACGCCCAAGTCGACGACGCAGACCGTGCATGCCATCGCTACCGGGCTCGGCTCCACCGACGTCGTCACGCTCGAGCAGACCAGCGCCAATCTCCAGCACGCCGCATCCGGGCGTCAATGGGACGGACAGATCTACGTCGCCACCCCGCAGCTGCTGCGGGCCTTCGGGATCAAGGCTTCGGACGTCAACCCGGCAGCTGACATCCTCAGCATGCGGCCAGGCCTGTCCGGCATCTCCGACATGCAGCTTCTGTATGCCCACGGTATCCAGAACGGTTTCGGTCCCGGATCGGGGCCGGGTCCTGGGCAGGGGACGCAGTCGTATCCCTGCCCCAAGAACAGCTGCCTGGCCAGCCCGGTGATCCAGGAGGTCAGCGCCCTGCCGTCCGGCACGTCGGCGCCCAATACCGTGATCACCGAGCACGCCATCCGCGAGCTCGGCCTGCAGACCGGCCTTTCCGGCTGGCTGATCCAGACCCCGCAACCGCCCACCGCCGCGCAGATCAGCGACGCCCGGGCCACCGCCTCCGCGGCGGGGATGACCATCGAGACCAAGAACAGCATTCCCACGTCGGCCACGATCATCAACTGGGCCACCGTCTTCGGGATCTTCCTCGCGCTGGGCATCCTGGCCATGTCAGTCGGCCTCATTCGCAGCGAGACCGCCAGTGACCTGCGTACCCTGGCCGCCACCGGGGCCAGCAGCAGGACCAGGCGGACCATTACCGCCGCTACCGCCGGGGCGCTCGGCCTGGCCGGCGCAGTGCTCGGCACAGCGGCGGCCTACGTCGGAGCCGTCGCTTACGCATGGGACAACAAGCTCGACGGCCTCGGCGAACTCTCCAACGTCCCCACCGAGAACCTGCTGATCATCCTCATCGGGATGCCGCTGATCGCCGCAGCCGTCGGCTGGCTGCTCGCCGGCCGTGACCCAGCCGCCATCGCTCACCAGCCGATCGAGTGACGAATGGCACCTGGACGCGTGCGGTCGTGAGTGTCCGGTACGCCCTGCTGGCGCTGCTGAGCGAGGGGCCTAACTGCGGGGCTCAGTTGCGTGCGGAGTTCGCGTCGGCGACCGGCGAGGTCCGGCCGCCGAACGCGGGCCAGGTCCACGCGGCGCTGCAGTGGCTCGAGCGCGATGGGCTGGTGGAGCCCGACGGCGCGGGGAGAAACGGTTCGCGGCGGAGATTCCGGATCACTCCTAACGGGGAGCGGGAGCTGGCCGGGTGGCTGCACAGGCCCCCGGATCTGGCTGCCGCGCCGCATGACGAGCTAGCCACGAAGATTCAGCTGGCGCTGCGCCTGTCCGGCACCAACGTGCACGAGATGGTGCAGGTGCACCGTCGCTATCTGGTGGAGCAGATGCAGCGATGGACCCGGATCAAGCAGGGCAACGCCGGTCATGGTCTGCGTGCGGCGCTTGCGGTTGACGCCGAACTGTCCCGGCTGGATTCACTGATCCGGTGGCTGGACGCCGCCGACGGCCACCTCGAGCGCGCCGAAGCCCACCTCGAGCCAGCCGCTCGCCCGTCCGGGCCGGCCCCGCCGACGTGGCCAGGGCCAGGCACGAGCGCCTGGGCGCCGCCCGGGACGGGTCAGCACCGGACGACCAGTGCCACAGATGACCTGATCCTGATCTCCGACGCCGACCGGGACGGCGCCAGCGCCCGGTTGCGCGACCACTACGCCGAGGGCCGGCTCACGCGCGAGGAACTGGACGTACGGGTCACGGCGGCGCTGAATGCCAGGACCTTCGGTGACCTCCGCCGCCTGATGGCCGACCTTCCCGAGCCCACCCCGGCCCCGCAGCAGGCCCGGACACCGGCGGCGGCAGTGCCGCGCCGGGTCCTGGCACGGCGCGGGCCCCTGATACTGCCGCTGGTGACGCTGGTGCTGCTCGGGGTGCTGCTGATGTCAGGCGGCGGATGGCCGTTCCCCGCCCGCCACGACGTTGTCCTGGTGGTCGCCCTCATAATGGTCCCGGCCGCCGGAATCGCGGCCGCCACCTGCTGGCGGCGAATGCGCCGGCATTGACAGCCCGGCTTCAGCCCTCGTCTTCGTCGGGCTGGACGTCGAGCGTCACCACGTCGATGTCGGGACGTGCGACCGCACGCCGGCCGCTCGCCGTTTGCCAGTAGGTCTCCTTGCCCAGCAACGATTCACCGAACCGGTCGAACTCGGCGATCACCTTCTGCGTTGCCGCACTTACCGCCTCACGAGTCCGTTCGCCCAGCTCCTCCAGCTGCCGAGATACCTCAAGCTGGATGTGGGCGGCAACCTCGTCCTGCGCCAGGGCTCGCAACTCCTTCTTTGCCTCGCGTACCGCGGCGCGCAGATCCTTCGTGGCGGCGTGCGCTTCGCGGATCATCTCGCGGCATTCGCCAGCGGCCGCTTCCAGCCGGTCGAGTTCGCTCACGGCATCCTCCCTCGCTTGCCAGCCATGTCGGGGCCGTTCCCAGCTCCGTTCGGCGATCGAGATGAGCGCATCGCGGTGGGATCGGCGAACGCGGCCAGCGGGCCCCGCCAGCGACCACGGTGCGCCGGGCGGACCCAGCTTCCGTTCATGGACAACCGGAGCGGCCGGACCTCGTTCTGCGCATCCGCGAGAAAGCAAACCGGCATGTCGCCACATTACCTATCAAACACGATCCCGGGTGACCGGCCCGCCGCACCACAGCCCGATCCGCTCTCAACGCAAACGTGAGTGCCCAGCGCGGGTCTCGCCCGGCAGCGCTCGTGGCCAGCGCGCTGTCACCGCTCGACTGTCGCTAGCACGCGACCGGCAGAGACGGCTTCGAGCAACCGCCGGTAGTCCTGCTCGTTCTGGTCGGCGTAGGCGACGGCGAAATCCGCGACCGCGTGGTCGAAGTCCTCGCTCATGCCCAGGTAGCCGGAGATCACGGTTGCCCGCCCGGTCCGCGCGTGCGCGCGGGCCAGCGCCCAGCCGCAGAGCCTGCCGTAGTAGTTGAGCTGGAGAGGGTCCATCAATGGGACGCTCATACTGCCCTTCATGTCGCGCAGCTGGCGCACGTAGTAGTCCTTGACGGCCGCACCGTTGGTCCCGACACCGCTCGTCCAGCCGAGGAACGGGTCGGTAGCGGCCTGCGTCAGTCGCTGGCCTCTGACTACTCGCTCACCCTGGTGCTGGTACTCGCTCTTGCCGGCGAACGGGGCCAGCACCGACTCTTGTGCCTCCTTCAGCTGGAGGAACAGCGGCTCGTCCTCACGGTCGCCGAGCAGCAGCATGACGAAGGCCTCAGTGCCGACCGACCCTACGCCGACGACCTTGCGCGCGAAGTCGCCGAAGTAGTAGCGCCGCAGCACCTCACGCCGGTCTTCATCCAGCGTCTGCTGGTAGAGCGCGACGGCGCTGCGCAGCTCCTCAAGGACGCCGGGGTAAAGCTCGACGGGAAAGCGGACGATTACCGGATGGGCCGGCCGGATCCGGTACTGCCCCTCGACCTGTTCGCACATCCTCAGGAACGCCTTCAGGCTCGTACGGCGGTGCGCCTTGGCTATGTCCCGGCGGCGGCGGCGCACGGCCTCTTTCGGCTGGAGCGCGTCGAACAGCCTGGTCACCTCTTCGACATCGATCCTGGAGTACCAGACCTTCAGGAATCGCATCGCGGCGTAGCTCGCCATCTGGGTGCGATAGCTGCGGACGCCCAGACGCGCCGCAGTATGGGCGTCGCGGTCCGAGAAGCCGTTGTCCCGCGCCGCGACGGCGAAGCTAGCCGCCAGGCGCTTGACGTCCCAGTCGAACGGCGCCGGCAGTGTCTCATCGAAGTCGTTGACGTCAAAGACCAGCCGCCGGTCGGGCGCCGCGAACATGCCGAAATTCAGCAGGTGGGCGTCACCGCAGGCCTGCACCCGGATGTCAGTCGTGGGCGTATGCGCGAGATCCCATGCCATCGGCGCCGCTGCGCCGCGGAAGTACGCGAACGGCGAGGCGACCATGCGTCCGTAGCGGATGGGTATCAGATCTGGTACCCGGGTCCTGGCCTGCTCCTCGAGAATTGCGACCGGATCGGGCCGGTCATTCGGCGGTGCCCACTCTGCGTGGCTCGTTCGGGGCACCAGGCTGCGCCGCTCACGGCCCCTGGAGCGCCACTCGTCCGGCGTGAGGATCTCGTGCGGCGGGGCAAGAACGCCCGGAGAAATCTTGCTCATGAGGTCACCGACCCCCGATCGTGACCGCCGACAGACAGCTCACGGCTGTCCGGGGAATCCGCCATGGCCCACCGCGATCTCTGAGCCCCATTACAACTGAACTTTAGGACGACAGCGTCGTCCCGCATAGTCCCGGCTGCCGCGGCCAGACCGGCGGGCCCGATGACTGCTCCATGCTGCTTAACTGCACCGATCGATCGCCGCGCTGGTAGCCGCCCGGCCCGGTCCGGCGTCAGCTCGGAAGCCCCGGCTGCTGCAGGATCAGCACGATCGACAGGATCAGCAGCACGGAGCCGAACGCGACCAGCGCATACCGCACGCCAGCCAGCTTGAACGAGCTGCCGATGCCCACCAGGAACAGCACCGCGGCAAGGAACACCGTGATCCGGACGTAGTTGTCGCCGGTGAGCGCGCCCGCGTTGCCCGCATTGAACTTCGCGTCCGCCTGATTGTCGAGCGCGTTGGCCTGCGCCTGCACTGGCAGCTTGTACTGGGGCATGTAGGTCGGGCCAGGCGGGGCATGCGGATTGTGCAGCGGGTCGGTCGCCATCCACGCGTTGAAGGCGACCAGGAACTGGGGCCGGAAGCGGCGTATTGCGATCGCCTCCTTCTGCGGGCTGTTCAGCGTGAACGCGATGAACCATGCGTTGAAGGTCGATGCGTCGAAATTGCGGAGCGAGATGGCGGTGAGGTCGTCCCGGGTAGCGAGGTTGCGCAGCGTCGAGGACTGGGCAATGTCGACGCGAGATGCGGTGCCCCACTTCGCCGCTGAGTAGCCCGCCCAGGCCGCCGTCACCGTGACGAGCGCCAGCAGCACCGCCTCGCAGATCTGCACGATCCGGGAATGACGGTCCTCGGCCTTACCGTGACCGTCTCCTGCCTCGGTCTGGCCGCGCAGCTGCTCACCGTGCTCGTGCAGCTTCTTGCCAGCCTCAATCGGATTCAGTCCTTCGCTCATCAGCGCACCCCAGTTCCCGCCGGCAGGCTCAACGAGCATATCTGGGCACTAGATTGCAACAGTCAAGGCTCCCGGGCGCACGATGGCTGGCATCCGCTGGCGCGCCGAGCTGGCCTGGCTGGCGCTCACCTGGCAGCAGGGTTCGTAATAGCCACCCAAAATGCTCGCCCGACAGGGCCGAGCCGGTTATGCACCTCCTCAGTGCCCCCGCGCGCCGCGTCCGGCGGCGGCCTTGGCAAACCACTGCGGTGCCAGACTGGCTGTCGGCAGCTAAATCACACCATCGCACCCAGCAGGAGGCAGACGTGACAACCCCGCCAGATTTCGGAGGTCGCGAAATTGAACATGGAGTGCAGGAAGATCTGGGCGGTCCGCGGGAGGAATACGGGGCTGTGAGTCACCAGGACGATGACAGCGCCCTGTTGAGCGACAACGAGGCGCACGCTCCGGGCAAGGTCTGCGAGGTGTGCGGTGCGGTCATCACACCCGGCCAGAATGTTCGACGCCGTGCCGACGGTCAGTGGATGCATGAGGTCTGCCCCTGACCCAACAGGTGGACGAGGTCATTGAGCTGGCCCACGGCCCAGTGGTCGTGGACTGGCGGTGGGCGTGCGCCAGACCCGCCCACCGCCCGGGCCGTATCAGCCTGCGTTCGGGGACGCTATCCAGACGTGTACGTCCCGCCCGCCATGCTTCAGCCAATAACTGAGCGATATGTTCTTCTGCCTGGGAGAATGCTGCGTGATCATCGGGACGCCGTGTGACATCTGGGTGATTATGCCGACATGACTAATACCAGAGAATTTGTTACCTGACCAGTTGGCAAAAATTATGTCGCCCGGCTTAGCATTGTTCCAGTACTTCAGCCAGTAGCTGCCTATCAGGTTAAGATGGACGGCCAGATCTTCTGCAACGCTCCATGAATGGCTCCACCAGCGAATGTACTTCGCCGTCAGAAAGTACCAGTAGTGATCGTTACTCGTACTCCCGCCATTTGGGTCGAGTTTCTCCGGGTCGCCCCCGCCATAGGCCAGCGCCCTGGACACAAAATCGGTGCAGTCATCACCGAAGCCGTTGTACCCGCCTTTCCAGTTCGCGAGCGCCCAGGAAACCGCGCCTTTCTTGTTAACGTTGGCCTGGAGGCCGGTCGCACCCGCGGCGGCGAGCGCAGCAGGGGCGGCCGTGGCGTAAGCGGGAGCAGATGGCGTCGTGGCTGCCTTTGCCGGTGTGGCCCCTGTGAAGGTCACCGTCGCCGTCACCATTGCAGCCGCCAAGAGCAGAACTGTCATGAGATGGATTGGTTTCAGCCATCCGTCAGCTGCGCGCTCTATCATGTTCCGCTCCCGCTCCGTAGGCCAACAAAAGCAGTCGCAAATTATCACGGCAAACAATGGTCCGTCAATAGTTGCATTTATGCGTAACATATGCACGCGCCGGTGATGAGTTCGGATGCATTAGAGACCATGCTGAGTTCACAGACGCAGCAGAAAGGCGGCTCAGCGCACGTCCAGCTAGCGGCGGTCGCGAGGAGCTAGC